>NZ_AOLY01000001.1 GCF_000336635.1 Haloarcula japonica DSM 6131
CTTTTACTCATTCTGCGAATGGGTCGACGAAACGGTGTGAACCATCGAAAGGCGGTGTCAACCCACCGCCGACCGCCGGTGTTCCTTCTGGAACCTTATTCCGACCGACCCATTTACAGCCGGTCACTTCTCGCACCAACTCAGTCGACAGGCGTCTGATAGCCTCGAGTTATTCGACGAGTTCAATGTCGACGATCGCGATTGCCGGAACCGTTCGGTAATCTCCCCGGACAGTCTCGTAAGTGTACGATCGGCACCTCCCGCCGTAGCTAATTGTGTTGAGTGGTGACTTTGACACGTACTATAGATAACATCCGTATCACTGTTGAACAATGTACCACAGACTTGGCAAGTTCCGAAGTGGAGAATTGCACCACAATACCCCACGAAAGGGGTGAATGTGGCATACCATACTAGAAGTGGGGGACCATCTACCAGAAATTTATCATACCCCCATCGGGCTTCTAATCCGGGTCGAGATACTGATAAAATATGAATGATGTGTGCATGTATATGGTAAACGCCAAGCGAGCGGCCTGCTACTAGGCCATTCAACCTGATAGGTCATCTGAGGGTAGTACGCAAAACAGTGATAGAATCAGTGTTAAAACACGGTCTGAAGGGTGTCCTATCACTTTCCTTATCTGGTTCCCAATCACATAGTCTATCAAGCAGCTATTCTATTATGCATGCACACAGGGGCTCAGCCTTACAAATTTGTAGGGCAGTGTCACCTAGGGGGGACCCCCTCATCTGCCCATGCCTCACCTCCAATACATTTACAACGTCTCGTTCTAAATGGGTTAGTATGGCGACGACCGCTACTGAGAGTCGGG
>NZ_AOLY01000002.1 GCF_000336635.1 Haloarcula japonica DSM 6131
GCTACGGACGCTTTAGGCCCAATAATATCGGCCATCACTTGGACTGCCGGTATTACCGCGGCGGCTGGCACCGGTCTTGCCCAGTCCTTGTTCCTGTACCACCTTACGGTACAGAAAAGCGAGGGCTATATGCCCTCGCACTCGGAGTCCCCCTATCGCACTGTCGTGCAGTGTAAAGGTTTCGCGCCTGCTGCGCCCCGTAGGGCCCGGTATCTTGTCTCAGATACCGTCTCCNNCAGCCACATCCTACAGCGCCGGAACGTTTCTAACTCTCGGCACTCCAGCATGAGAGTTATATCCGCTATTGGCCTCAGTTTCCCGAGGTTATTGCGGTCTGTAGGGTAGTTTGGCCACGTGTTACTGAGCTATATGCTACGAGTCTAAACTCGTACAACTAGCATGGCTAAATCGGACTCCGATAGCAATGGCCTCCGGCAGGATCAACCGGAATGTATCCCGGCACAAGGCCGGGGGGTTAGGCGGGATCACACCCATATAATGGGTGTGGTCGCTATCGAAGGGTGTTCGAGGACACCCGTCGACCGAGTGTCACCGAACTATCAGGGCTAACATCAGATCCCATCTTGACGGCGGACCGCAGGGGTGGAATCCTCATTTCTTCGGACCTGATTGTTGTCTCGAAGCCACCATAAAGGCTTCGAGTTTCGTTGGCGAGTCGACCCCGCCTGGTCCGTGTCGGCAGGGGTTCGATGTCCCCGACCGAACGTCGTTCGCGTTCATTCCAAGTGCCCTGTTACACTTAAGGGCATCGGATCGGGCTCGCGTCGAACCGCACGACGTGAGCGACCTTCGCGTTCATTCCGAACACCCTGTTACACTTAAGGGCGTCGGAACGAGTCCGTTCGTTCGGGGGCCATCGCCCCTGACCGCGTTCGCATTTCATTCCGATGGGCGAGCCACACTTAACCCCGTCGAAGGAAGTTGTCTTCGGGACGCGATTACACGGGTGTGAGTGTTCCACACGTGTACAAACGGGGAGTATGGATACTGAACAGATAGCTGTGATGGACATTTGTCCCTTCGCTCGCGCGCACGTGAACGCGAACAAGAGTGATAGACTCTGAAGGCCAGCGAAAATGTCGGGAATGCGACCTAGATTTCGTCTAGGTGTTCGACGCCCTGCTTCGAGACGTTCCCTTTCGTGATATCGCCGGGCATCCAGTCGGGTTTGTCGTCGGGTGCTTCTTCAACCCATGCCCACGCTTCGTAGATGTGGACTTTGTGGGTTCCCTTCTCCCGTAGTCGTATCTCCTCAGGGTCAGCCTGATCTTCACCGTCGGCCGGCTCGAGTCGACGTGCTGCCTTCAGCGCAGCCTGTCGAGGTGTTCCGCCCGAGAAGACGCTCGATTCGTCACCGTCTTCGCGCAGTGCGAAGTTGCGCTTGTCACTGTCGGGTGCCATGGATTTCACCGCTCCATGCCAATTCAGCACATGGCAGAACATAAATATACCCCCCAATCCGCCCTCCGTCGGGGGATGCTTTTATACAGTGGAACCGCTATGTCCCATTTCAAACCTGCAAACCGGCTGGTTCAAACCGTATATTCGAGTCAAAATCGTCACGCGCGCCCAGAAAACCACCAGCCAGCGGCCGACGGCACGGTAGACTTAAGTGTATCCTGCGGTGAAGTGCGGAGTAGGATAGCGCGATGGTGCGAAAGAAGAAGCTCAGCCCGAGTGGCGCCAAAGATGAGGACGGCGAGTACCACAACGTACATATCAACATTCACGAAGACGAGCTAGCCGTCGCCGGGATGGAGATCGGTGACGAAGTGTTCGTCCGTGTCCGCGATAACAAAATTATCATCCAGAAAGCTGACCCGGAAGAGGTCGAACACGACTTTTGAGGCACCATCGACGGTGATACAGTGCCACTGGGCGGGGCTGTTGGGCCGACGCCCGATACCGGACGTACACCACCGTTCTTCGAGCCAACCCGAACACCCACACAATGAGACCCTACGATATCGCGAAACCACTCCTGTTTTCGCTGCCAGCAGAAACCGCCAACTGGAGCGTCCATCGACTGTTAGAGGCAGTTGACGGTACCCGGGTCGCCGACGCGATGGCCGACCGCTACACGGTCGCCGACGACCGACTCGCAGTGGAGGCGTTCGGCCACGCGTTCGATAACCCGGTCGGCGTCGCAGCCGGGTTCGACAAGAACGCCACCATCCCCGGGGCGCTGGCGTCACTCGGCTTCGGCTTCGCCGAAGTCGGCGGTGTCACAGCCGAACCACAGACAGGGAATGCTCGCCCGCGGATGTTCCGGCTCAAAGCGGACGATGCAATCATCAACCGAATGGGGCTGAACAACGACGGGGCCATCATCATCGGCGAGCGACTGAAGAACATCGACGCCCCGTTCCCGGTCGGCGTCAACATCGCCAAGACGGAACACGTCGGAACGGATGAGGCCCCAGACGACTACCGGACCACGTACGAACACGTCGCCGAAGGCGGGGACTTCTTTGTCATCAACGTCTCCTGCCCCAACTCCGAGGGGTTCGAGGAACTCCAGAACCGCGACGCAATGGAGGCCATCCTCGGCGAGCTACAGGACGCGGGCGCGGCCCCGCTGCTCGTGAAGCTCTCGCCGGACCTTCCCGAACCGGCGGTCGAGGACGCGCTGGACATCGTGACCGAACTCGGCCTCGACGGCGTCGTCGCGACGAACACGACGACGGATCGGCCCGCCAGCCTGCGTTCGCCGAACGCGGTCGAGACGGGGGGCCTCTCAGGGAAGCCAATCGAGAACGAGGCGACCGAGATGGTGCGGTTCGTCGCTGAGCGCGTCGACGTGCCCGTCGTCGGCGTCGGCGGCGTCTCGACGGCGGAGGGTGCATACCGGAAGATCCGCGCCGGGGCCTCGCTCGTCCAGCTGTACACCGGCCTGGTCTACCGCGGCCCGTCTATCGCCCGCGAGATCAATTCGGGACTGCTCGACCTGCTCGCGGAGGACGGCTTCGACTCCGTCGAGGACGCCGTCGGCGCGGACCTGTAGCTGGCGAATCTTGAAGTACAGTTGCGGCGAACCGCCGGCATGGATGACAGTCCCCGTACCCTGCATATCGCCGCCTGGGACGACCGATTTCTCGCGTGGCTCCTCGACGTCCTGCTCGTCGGCGTCGTCCTCTCCGCACTGGGCGAGGCCGCTGGCGTGTTCTCTCTCCTGACCGGCAGCCTCTCAGTTACCACCCCGTTCACCGGTCTGAACGGGCTCGGCCTGTTCGTCTACTGGACGGTCTTGGAAGGCCGACAGGGCCAGTCTGCGGGCAAGATGGTGATGAACATCGCCGTCACGGACGAACGCGGTGAGGCTATCGACTACGGGACGGCGGCAATCGAGAGCTTCGGGAAGGCGTTCCTGCTTCCCCTCGATATCCTTGTGGGCTGGCTGGCCTACGACGAAGAAGGGATCAGGCTGTTCAACAAGCTCTCCTCGACCATCGTGATCGAGACCGACGAAGAGGATGGGAAACCGACTGATGTGGAGTACGTGTATCCGGACGATAAGTAGAGCAGTACGGGCAGAACGGAGAAAACCGAGCGCTCGGTACGCTCGGAGTCGATCTTACTCCAGTGCGTCCAGACGGAACTCGAACGCGGCGACCGGCAGTTCCAGGTCGTGCTCGACGAGCACTTTCGGGTGAATCTCGCCGATGACGCCGACCGACTCCCCGTCGAGGACCACTTCGGCGGCGCGGCCACCGATGAACGACGGATGTGTGGTCGGGGGCGTTTCGAGGTCCTTGTCAAAGGCGTCTGCAAGGGCCTGCAGGCGGGCCTTCGCGTCCTCGTAGGAGGCATCCGTGCGCGCGAGCGCGGCAGCGACGGTACGGTGTTCGGCGACACCGGTGTTCTCGGAGTCGTCAAGACCCGCGGCCAGTCCGATCTCGGCGAGGTCCTGCGGGTAGCTCCGGTGGGTGTTGTTCTCCAGCACCATCATGATGGAGGGGAGCGCCCACGTCCGGAGGATGGTGTAGTCCTCGCTGTAGGGCTCCTGAATGGTGACCGGGTCGGCCTGGCCGACGACATCCCCACCCGTGTTATCGGGATCCAGCTCCATCCGCTCGAAGTTCTCGGCCTCGTTTATCATGTGGAAGTTCAGCAGGTCCTCGAAACCCAGGCCAACGAGCGCATCGCGGGCGGCGTCTTCAAGCCGGGACCGCTCGTGGCGGCCGCCGACCGTCGACACGTCGGGATACGTCGGTTCGAGGCTGTTGAACCCGAGCGCCCGGCCGATGTCGTCAATGATATCCAGTGGGTGGATGACATCGACGCGGTACGGCGGAACCTCGACTTCGTAGGCCATGCCGTCATCAGATTCGGTTTCGGTGGCGTCGAGGCCGGCGCGCTCGGCGTAGTCGATGACCTCGCGGCTGTCCAGCGAGACGCCGAGGATGGACTCGATACGGTCGTGGGTGACCGTCTTCGTCCGGACCGAGAAGTCCGGCCGTTCCAGCGTCTTGCCGGCGTACTCCCCAGGCGCGTCGTCAGCGTAGGACACGTCGACCTTCTCGACCTGTCCGCCACGGGCGGCGAGCGCATAGCAGACGATGTTACACATGTGGTCGATGGTCCACTGGTCGGTCCCCGTCATCTCGATGAACAGATCCCGGGAGTCGACGCTGACCTCTGTCCGGCGGCCGTTGATAACTGGCGGGAACGAAAACAGCCCGATGGCGTCGTAGATAGCTGGAGTGCGGTCGAAATCGGCCACGAGATCGCCGTACGTCTGACCGGTTTCGTGGGATTCCATGACCTCGCGAGGGGTCATCTCCGCGTCGGCATCCAGCGGGACGAACGTAGCCTCACCGGGGTCAGCGCTGGTGTAGGTGATGGACTTGCCCGTCTCGTCCGTGACCGAGTCGCCTTTCAGCATTGTGAGGTCGTGAACCCCAATCGCGCCTTTCGCCCGCTTGCGACCCATCGTCGCGTGAAGTTTCTCCTGCAGTTGGATGAGCGATTCCAGTGCAGCCTCGTCCATGTCGAGGCCGCGGACGATAGCGCCGGTGACGTACGGGCGCTCATCGGGCTGGTCCTCGACCTCGATGCTCCAGTCGGCGCTGTTCGTGTTGGGGATCTCCACCCCGCGGTCGTCGGCGTAGTGGTAGCGAAGCGACCGCGCGACACCCTCGACAGAGAGGCGGTCCAGTCGGTCCGGCGCGAACTCCAGCTGGAACTCGTCGTCCTCGGTCCAGCCCTCGAATTCGAGGCCGAGGTTGAACAGGTCCGATTTGAGTTCGTCATCGTCTTTCTCGTCGTGGCCGGTCAGATACCGAAGTTCATCGGGGTCGACGTCGACGACTGGCATTAGCGAATCACCTCCGTCTCCCGCAGCAGTTCAAGATCACACAGCGTCCCGTGCACGTCGCGGATGTCCTCGAAGCCGTACATGAGCATGAGTAGTCGTTCGAGCGAGAGGCCCCACGCCATCACGTCGCAGTCGACGCCAAGCGGCGTGAGCACCTCGTCGCGGAAGATTCCGGAATTACCGACCTCGACGACCTCGCCGGTCTCGGGGTGGGTGCCGAACAGTTCGAAGCTCGGCTCGGTGTAGGGGTTGTAGTGGGGTTTGAACTCCAGATCGGTGATGCCGAACTGCTCGTAGAACTCCGTGAACGTCCCCATCAGGTCTCGTACGGAGAGGTCCTCGGCCATCACCCAGCCCTCGATCTGGAAGAACTCAAGGAGGTGGGTCGGGTCGAGCGTGTCGTTGCGGTACACCTTCTCGACGCTGAAGTAGCGTTCGGGCGGGTCGAGTTCGCCGATCTGATGGCCCGAGAGGTAGCGCATCGACAGCGACGTGGTGTGACCGCGCAGGTCCATCCCGCGGGCGATGTCCTCAGTCCAGGGCGAGTGATACCCCTCGCCATCGGGGCCGACGCCCTCCTTGTGCGCCGAGCGGACCCGTTCGACGAGGTCCGGTGGGAGGTGGCCGATCTCTTCGGGTTCTTCCAGCGCGAACTGGTCCCAGTGGGTCCGGGCCGGGTGGTCCTGGGGCATGAACAGGCAGTCGTTGATCCAGAACTGGGCGTCAGCGTGGGGGCCTTCCATCTCGGAGAAGCCCATGCCGACGAGCGTGTCTTTCACGCGGTTGGCCGTCTGGCGGAGGATGTGCTCCTTGCCGTGACTCACGTCTTCGGCGTCAGCCTCGACGTTGTACTCGGTGAAAGCAACGTCCTCCCACTCGCCGCTGGTGAGCATCTCAGGGGTAAGCTGGTCGACCGTCTCGGCGGCTTCGATGCCCTCCATCAGCGCGGTGACGCCGTCGTCAGTGAGCTGGACCGAGCGGACGGTTTCCTCACGCATATCGAGGAGGCCACGCCGTTCCAGCTGGTCGAGCGCGTCCGTGTCGGCGTCCTCGACGCGCCCGTCGGCGACCGCCTCCAGCGCCAGCATCTCGGGGTCGGACCCGGGGTCGGCGTCTTGGTTGGCCGTGATCTCGCCGCTGTCAATCTCTCCGTAGGCCTTGCGGGCGTAGTTCGAGAGCGCGATGTCGACCGCGCCGCCTTCGAGGCCGGACGCACCGATGACCTGTCCCATCTGGACCGGGCCGTCGGCAGCGCCGGCGTCGATAGCCGCCTCGTAGAGGTCCTGTTCGGGCAGGCTCTCGCGGACGTACCGGTCGCCCTCCTCGGTGAGTTCGTAGTGTTCCAGCGTCTCCTCGGCGACGGACACCAGTCCGTCGGCTTCGAGTTCGAACGCCGCTCTGGTGGCCGCTTCCGGCTTGAGGTCAGCCTCCGCAGCCACGTCGTCGATGCGCCTGTCTTCCTGTGCGTCGGCGGCCTGCAGGACGGCCACCTGTGCCTGTGGTCGTTTCATACGGGTGTCTCGGTCTTGTGGGGATAACCGCGGGTCGCTCAGTTAACGGTTCTCACTTCCTGCTCGCGGTTTCATCCGACCACGCCTCTCGACGCCGTCAGAGTCCACACGCGGTCAGGCAGTGAAAAAGAAGCCGAACCCCGGACTATCGGATAGCTGGCGAGCGACGCCGGCACGGTGGGATTCGGATGCCATGTCTGAGCGGTTGTGACTGGCAGATATAAACGTTATGCGTGTGCTTGTCTCGACACGAAACGAGCGGTGGCGGCCCAGTTCTCAGTCTGCACTCGTCGGCGCGCGGTCGGAGTCGAGGTCGATGTCGAGTTCGTCGAGTTTGTCTTCCCACTCGGCGCGTTTCTCCTGGTGGTCTTCGAGGAACTGTTCCATCAGTTCGGCAGCCTGTTCCTTGCAGCCGCCACAGAGACGCTCGCCGCCGACACACTCGTCATAGACCTCTTTCGCGAACTCGTCGTCGTCGCCCGAGAGCAGGTAGGCGTACAGCTCGTACACCGGGCACTCGTCGGCCTTCCCACCTTTCTCGCGCTGTTCCTCGGCTGTGGAGCGACCGCCAGTAGTCGCCGATTTCACTTTGTCGTAGCCGTCCTCCGGGTCGTCCAGCAGCGAGATGTGGGAAGCTGGAATCGACGAGGACATTTTGCCGCCGGTGAGGCCGGTCATGAACCGGTGGTAGATCGACGACGGCGGCTGGAAGCCGTAGCCGCCGTTGTCGAGTTCGACCTGCCGGGCCAGTTCCTCGGCCTCGGCGTGGTCCAAGTCGAACGTATCGATGTGTTCGTCGTACACTCGCTTCTCGCCGTCGATAGCCTCGATGAGTGCCTCGAAGGCCACATCAGTGGCGTTGCGGTCGAGGAACCGGATCCGCGGCCGGAGCGGTTCCTTCCCCGCCTCGTCGAGTTTCGCGACGACGGACTGGCGGGCGTCGGCGGGCGCTGGCTGATGGTCGCGCAGCCAGTCGGCGGCCTCGCCACAGCGGGGCCGGTCGGCATCCTCGGCGTACTCCTCACGGGCGTCGTAAGCCTGCCGGAGCAGCGTCCGCTCAACCGAATCTGCTTCGAAGCTGGCGAAGGCCTCCGTCACGCCGAAAAAGCGCATCCGCGCGGCGAGGTCCCGCGCCAGCCGCATGTGCGGGTCTTGGTCCGGGCCGACGGGGATGACCGTTGGCTTCGGCTCGTCCAGTTGCGGATAGAGGATGTCGGCCATCTGGGTGACCACCGACTGCATGTGCGAGACGTCGGTCTCGCCGTCGAAATCGTAGATGGCCTGCAGTTCCGAGAAGTTCGCCTCGGCCCCGAGTTCGAAGGCGAGGTCCTGCACCGCGCGGTTGTCGGACTGGCGGTACAGCGTCCCCTCGTCGGGGTCGAAGCCCAGCGCGAGCAGGGACAGCAGGTAGTTCGTCGCGTGCTCGTCGATCTCGTCCCACGACAGCCCGCGGGCGCTGTGGGCTTCGAGGTCCGCGATGAGCGCGTAGGCGTCCCCGCCCTGCTGCTGGTGCCAGATGATCTCGTCGAAGACGAGCTTGTGGCCGATATGGGGGTCGCCGGTCGGCATGAACCCCGACAGCGCGGCGAAGGGGTCGTCGTTGCGCATCGCCTCGGCGACCGGTCGGTAGTCCCGGTGGCCGAAGATGACGCCCCGCCGCATCAGGTAGTGGGGGTTAGGGACCTCGGAGAGCACCTCGTCGAACTCTTCGATGCCGAACTGCTCGAACAGCTTGCGGTAGTCGGCGATAGTCGAGGAGCCCCACGGGTCGAGCGTTGCCTCGTCGGCCCCCTCGGCCTCAGTGCCGCCGTCCGGTAGCACTGGGTTGCCGCCGGAGCGGGCGTCAGGCTCCCGCCACGCTCCGCCCGACTGGCGGCGGTCCTCGTCGGGCGATGCGTCGTCGTGGTGGGAGTCGTCCGTTGTCATGGATGTGGTCGGCTCGCGGTGAGCCACGTTACAGGTGCTTTGGTTCCGGTCGGCGCAAAAAGGGTTCGTTTCGGTGCGCCGACCGGACCGGCCAACAGACACCAACCGGCCGACCGCGACACGCAGCCAACTCAAGGGGTCAGTCGCTCGACGGCGATCCACTCGATGTCGCCGTCACCGCCGTCCGTCGTGAGCGCGAACACCATCGTCTTCCGGACACCGTGGGCGAGCCGCACGTCCAGTGCGAGGTCCCGCGGTTCGAACCGGTGGTCGTGCGGCAACACCCGGACCAGTAGCTCCGAGTGCCCGAGGTTTTCGGCACTTTCGACGTCGGCGTAGGTCCGGAAGTCAGCGCCGAATTTGAAGCCGGTCTTCGGCGCGACGCCGCTTGCTCGCAGGGCCGCATAGACGGTCAGTCGGCGGTCGAAGCGGTCGCCCTCGACCTCGCGGCCCCGCTCGACAACAGCGTCAGCCCCGCCATCCACCGTGAGCAGCCCTTCCTGTGTGAGATACGCAGCCTCTACGAGCGAGAGTTGAACCGCGCCCTCGTCGCCGAGTTGCTGCCCGTAGAACGCCTGATCGTACAGCTCCGCCGGCGGTTCCCAACACACCACCCGCTCCCCGAGCAGTTCACCCGCCGTCGCTGGGACAGCAGCGTCACTGGTCCCGGAGACGTCACGCCGGTCGATGTCGAGGTAGGTGACCTCGCTCTCCTCGTCGACGACCGCCAGCACACAGTCGCCCAGATCAGTGGCCACAACTGTGTCACGCTCACCAACTATCCTGACGCGATAGGCTACCTCGTTGTCCCACGGCCCCTTCCCACGCGGGTAGACCACGAAGTCCGCGCCTGCGGCGTCGTCGACCCATCCCTCGCGGGCCGGTGTGAGGTAGAAACCGCGATCACGAAGGTCTTTGTAGACGGCGAAGTCCACCTCGGAAACGGCCGCAGACCCGAGGAACGCCCGGAAGTCCATGCCGTCGATGCTCTCGATGTCCCCGCGATAGAGGAGGTGTGCGGCCTCCACCGGTGCCAGGTCGATATCGCCGTTGCGGACTTTCCCGTACCCGCGAGAGTCGTAAAACCGCTCGCGCGCCTCGTAGCCGGCCCGCACGACATCGCCGTCGAGCGTCAGTTCCATGCTCTGACGTGGCCCCCGCGGCGACAAAGCCCCTGCGGGTCCGAACCGGGAGCGAAGTCGGACGGGGGCGGAGAGTCAGTGCTCACTCCCGTTCTGTACAAGAACGGTCCAGACACCGCGTCCCGCCAGCGGTTTCGAACAGCGGTAGGCCGCAGTCACAGTCGCCGACGACCACGCCGGACGGTATCGAGAAGCCGGTGTCACAGTCGGGATAGTGTTCACAGCCGGCGAGCAGGCCGCCACGGCGGAGAATCAGCAGGTCGCCGTCACAGTGGGGACAGTCCCACTCGCGGTCAAAAGCCGCGGTGACGGCATCATCGAGCGAGTCACACTCTCGGTCGAGACACAGTTCGAAGGCTCGGCCGCGTTCGACACGAAGCGTCGGGAGTCCGCAGTCGTCACAGCGGCCGCCAGTGACCGCGGCATCGCTCGGAATCCCATAGGCGGCGTCACAGCCGGTACAGGTGACTTCACTCCGGGCCCGGACCAGCGTTCCGGCGCAGTCGGGGCAGTCACGCACCGGGACACCGGCGTTCGAGGCCGGATAGCGGGCACTGCCGTGTTCCTCGTGGGTGACCACCCGGAGGAGTTCGTCGCCGTCGCGGGCGGTCACCGCCCCGTCGTCGATGGTGACACTTTCAGCGCGTGTAAGCCATGCAATCGGCTGATACCCCGCGGCATCGTGGACCAAGACGGTGTTGTCGGGCTTGATCACCACGAGCACGTCGCCGCGCTGTTCCCGCTCGCGCGTTCCCTCGAAAACGGTCGTACACTCGCCGGCCATCACACGGATTCCGTCATGCATGGACCGGTCTGGTTACGTACTGGTATTTGAACGTTCCCACGTGGACAGTTTTAGTTGTGTATTTGATATCTAAACTACGGTCTGAGACAGTAACAGATGGGGACGGTACAGCCGCCAATACGTCTGTCAGTTTGCAGAATTGCAACTGGAAAATCTAGGCTTATTAGCGTTATGGCCGTTAATTATCAACGTAGATAACACGGCGAGAAAGATTAAGGTGCGAATTATACGACCCTTGGTATGGATCTGAAGATCAAGCTAATAGTTCTTCTTCTAACAATTTCGCTGGTACCGCTAGCCGGTGTCGGATTGCTATCGGCCAACAGTATGGGAGAGCTGAATCAGGACGCCCAGACCCAGAGCGGGAACTACCTCCGGGGGGCGATGACCGATCAGCTGAACAACAGCGTCGAAGCGAGACAGGAAGGCATCCAGAACCAAGTGAACCAGCGCGAGGTCGACGTCCGGTCGCTGTCGGACTCCTCGACGATGGACAACTACCTGGCCGCACAGGACGGCGAGATGGAGCTCGTCCAGGAGTCGAGCCAGCGCCAGCTCGGGTACACGTCCCTCCAGATGCGCACCAGCATCGACAACGCGATGCAGATGGTGCTGGAAAAGCAGTACGACGGCCGGGACTGGGAGGACCTCTCCTCCTCGGAACAGGAGCAAGTCAAACAGGAAGTCGAGGCGATGATCGGCGGGACGGCCGGGGACCAGACGCGTCCGGCAGGAACCATGTACGACTCGTTCCAGCCCGGCTACTTTGGTAATACGGGATACGCGTACATCACTGACAGCGATTCCAACGTCGTCGTCCACCACAGCCTCGACGACGGCCACAACCTCGTCGAGGACAGCGGCGGGACGCTGGTCGTCTTCGAGGATATCGAGACCGAAGTCGAGTCCAACCAGGCGATCCGCAACGGCGAGGAGTGGGGCATCGCCGAGTACGAGTGGGAGGATACGACCCAGGAGGGGAACCCCGAGATGACGAAGTTCATCGCCTACACCTACTACGAGCCCTTCGACTGGGTCATCGCCCCGAGCGTCTACTACTATGAGCTTCAGGAGACTGCGGTCAACGACGCCGAAAGCGAGATGGCGGATTCGTTCGAGCGGTACCTCTTGACGCGGACAGTCACCATCGGTGACGAGGAACACCTGGCGTATGAACACATCACGTTCGCGGGGCCGAATGGTGACGAAATCCTCCACGCTGACCGGACGGGCCGGAACGTGACGACCGGCTCGGACAGCTCGCAGTCATACGCCGATGCGGACTGGTTCACCGCCGCGAAGTCCGGGAGTCAGGGCGAGGCGTACTTCGGTGAGGTTCAGACTTCGGACGGCCATGAAACGCAGTATGTCTCCACGCCAGTCTACAGAAACGGGGAGTTCCGAGGCGTCGTCGCGGCACAGTTCAACTACTCGCTCATCACGGAGACGACGAACCGTGTGACAGTCGGTGAGAGCGGCTACCTCTACATCCTCAACGACCGCGGTGAGATAGTCAGCCATCCGGAGAGGGCCATGATCGAACAGCGAACGAACGTTCCGGAGGGCGAGTACGGTGCGGAGCTCGGGACAATCGCACAGAATCAGATGCTCGCCGGTGAGTCGGGGATGACAACCCATACGAAACAGGGCGAGGACGGGGAAAACGCAACGAGCTACGTCGGCTTCGCGCCGCTCGAACTCGGCGATAAGCAGTTCACCCTCGTCGCCACCGTCCCCGAACAGGACATCAACGAACCGATAGCGGCGCTGGGCGCAGCGCTACAGCGTACGACGGACTCCGCACAGACGCTCGTCATCGGGCTGTTCGGCCTCGCAGCGGTCGTGGTCTCGGTGACCGGATACGCCGCGGCCAGGTATATTTCGAGGCCGATCGAACAGATCCGCGACCGGGCGATGGCGCTGTCGAAGGGCCAGTTCGACCAGACTGACGATATCTCGACCGGCGACGACGAGATCGGTGAGATGGTGACGGCCTTTGAGGAGATGCAGGCGAACTTGAATCGGCAGGTCGACCAGATCGAATCCGTCAGTGACTCACTCAGAGAGGGGGATCTCGACGACGAGATCCAGACCGACATGCCCGGGAAGTTCGGTGAGATCATGGAGGGGCTCGAAGACGGAATGATCCAGCTCGGAGCGAGCTTCACCGAGATCAGCCGAGCGAGCCGGAACATCCGTGCCGGAGAGCTAAACCAGGACCTCGACACCGACCTGCCCGGTGACTACGGCGAGGTCATGAACGAACTCAACTCCGGCCTCACGCAGCTTTCGGAGAGCTTCGAACAGCTCCGTGACGTGAGCGCGGACCTCCGGGAGGGACACCTCGACCAGAACCTCGACACCGACCTGCCCGGGGCCTACGGCGACGTCCTCGCAAACATCGACGAAGGCCTCGACGCAGTCGACGAAAGTATCGCAAAGGTCCAGTCGATCGCACAGGACGTGAACGAGGCGAGCCAGGAAGTCGCAGCGAGTACAACCGAGATCGAGGAGGCGAGCCAGGAAGTCGCCAAGTCGGTCCAAGAGATATCGAGCGGGGCCGACACCCAGTCCGGCAACCTCCAAGAGGTCGCCAATGAGATGAACGACATGTCGGCGACCATCGAGGAGATAGCATCCTCGTCGGTCGACGTGGCCGACACAGCCCAGGAAGCGGCCAAGCGAGCGCAGATGGGAAGCGAACAGGCCGCCGAGGCGTCAACGGAGATCCAGGAGATCGAGGACGGCGCCGACGACGCGGTCGAGCAGGTCTCCGACCTCCAGACGGAGATGGAGGAGATCAGCGAAATCGTCGCGATGATCACCGACATCGCCGAACAGACGAACATGCTCGCACTGAACGCGTCTATCGAGGCCGCCCGGGCCGGTGAGGCCGGCGAAGGCTTCGCCGTTGTCGCCGACGAGATCAAGTCCCTCGCAGTGGAAGCCGGCGAGGCGACCGAGGAGGTCGAGTCGCTCATCACCGAGATACAGAACTCGACGGACGAGACGGTCGACGACATCGAAGCGATGCGCGACCAGGTCGAGAGCGGCGTCGAGACGACCGAGAACGCCATCGACCTGTTCGACGAAATCGCCGAGGTCGTCGACGAGGCCGAGAGCGGCGTCACGGAGATCAGCGACGCCACGGACGAGCAGGCCGCCACCACCGAGGAGGTTGTCGCGATGGTCGACGAGGTCAGCAGCGTCAGCGAGGAGACGGCCGCTGAGGCGAGTAACGTCTCGGCCGCCTCCGAGGAACAGTCGAGTTCGCTCACCAGCGTCTCCGAGAACGTCCGGTCGGTCGCCGGCCTCGCGGACGACCTTGAGGACCTGGTCGACGAATTCGAGGTCAGCGACGACACGGACGCGACCGAACAGGACTCAATGGACATCGGCGAGACCGGTCCGGCGGCTGTGGACGATTGATTGACACGCGAACACGAAATCATCGCGTACGTCCGGGATTCACAATCGGCAGTTGCTGACAGCGACGGTATCGGCATATCGCTGCCGGAGTCGCAACAGCCAAACCAATCGCCGAGCGACAGGGAGGCAATGAGCCAACCACCGGCGGCGGTCTGTTTCGATATGGACGGCGTGCTCGTCCAGTCCGAAGATCACTGGGTCCGCGCCCAGCGTGGGGAGATTCTCCCGACAGCCGCACCGAACGACGATATCCCTCTGTCCGCGATTACCGGTCGAAACTACCGAGAAGTGTATCCGGACCTCGACGCCGAGTACGACCTCGAAATCAGCCGAGAAGCATTCGAGGGACTGTTCGAGAAGCACGGCGAACGGATTTACGGCGAAGAAGCGACCTTCCTCGATGGGGCACACGAACTGCTCGACGATTTGCGGGACGCTGGCGTGGCGCTGGCGCTGACGACATCCGCGCCGTGGGCTTGGATCGATGTGGCCGACAAGCGCTTCGATCTCCTCTCGAAGTTCGACGTCGCCATCAGCGCCGGCGACATCGACGGCCCCGGCAAGCCGGAGCCGGACATCTATGAGCGGGGTGCGGCAGAACTCGGCGTCGCGCCCGAGGACTGTTGGGCCGTCGAGGACTCCACCGCAGGCGCACGCGCCGCCGTCGCCGCCGGGATGACGACCATCGGGTTCCGCGGCGACGGTGATGAGACTGACCTGTCGATGGTCCACGAGATCGCGGACGACGCCGCGTCGCTGCGACAGGTGCTGTTAGGCGGTGTGTAACAGCCGAGTAGAGTGTCTTTGAAGCGGTGTTTGAGAAATGCCAGAAGTCAGAAGCGGTGGGAAATAGCGAACCGATACGGAACTGAACCAGAGACCGAAGGACGATACCGGACGGGTGTTAGTACGGTGAGCAGAGATGCAAGGGCCACGAAACCAGAAAACTGCGTGCCGGAAATGCCAGCATGGAGGGGAGGAAGTCCCGGCCAGGTCAGGCGGGATCACCGTATCCTCGGCCCGCCAGCAGGCCGAAGACGTTGAGGGCAACGACACCCACGAAGACGAGGAAGCTCTGGCTGTCCAGTCCGCCCAGCAGCAGCGGCGGGTACGCCAGTGGCGTGACGATAGCCAGCCAGAACGCGATGAACTGTAGGGGACGAGTGAGTGATCGGAGGGCGACGCTACTGTGGGCGGCTTCCATCGGGGAACGAAAGGGCGATGCACTGGACATGGTGGGCTTCCTCAGTTCTTCGTAAGGACCCAGACCCCCATATAAACGCCAGACCCTTGGGGAGAATTCGAACTCTTTTCGGAATATTAACCGGAGTTCAGCACCTTTCAGCGATATTTCACGGAGCGGTATAACGATTCGAGAAGTATTTATAAATTTTATCGGGCATTTTGAGAGTGTTTCAGAGCAACAGCCGAAGCGGCAGTTACCGAACGAGAACGGACCGGGTTTCGGTAATCGTCGGGAGCGGCAGCGCGGGGAACGCGACTTCGACAGTGAAAGTGAGTTCGTCCGCGTCCGCGCCGAAGACAGCGACCGGAAGCGTGGCTTCGCCGAGATACGACGGCTTGGCGGTCATCTCACGCCCGTTGACCGTGACTCGCAGGCCCGCCCGGGCGCTCCCGCCGGTGTTTTCCACCGTTACCTCCCGCATGTCGTTGTCGCCGGGGGCGATTGTCTCGGGGAAATCGCCCCAGTCGATGGAGACGACGGGGAGGTCCCGCGCGTTCGCGAGCACCTGTTCCGCGACGCCCTCGGAGAGCCCCGCACGGACGAGGCCGTCCTCGCCGGCTTCGACCACATCGGCGGGCGACGTGAGTCCCGCTGCAGCGAGTTTCCCTGCGCGGCCGCTGCCGACGCCATCGATAGCCGTCAGCCCCACCGCATCGGCGCTGATACCGTGTTCGACGCGGGCCTCGACCCGGCAGGCCAGATTCGCGTAGCGTGCCGGCCCGAGCGTGTCGACGAACTCCCGCATCGCGGCTAGCAGGCGAAGGGCGTTCTGGCGGATGACCCACGCGTCGCTTTTCAGTTCCGTCGGCGTCGTCCCGGTCATGCCCGAGCGGAGGATGGCCAGTACCTTCCGCTGGCCGGCGTCGAGGCTGTCGTCGACGCTGTCTCCCAGGACCGCGTGAACCGCATCCTCCTCGTCGGAGCGGGCGCTGACGCTGTCGAACTCGGTTGCGCCGGCCACCGCCGTCAGCAGGTCGTCCGCATCAACGGAGACAGCCGAGTCGGGGTCCGCGGCGTCCTGACACCGTTCGGCGACGTCCGCGAACCGGCGGGCGGTCGACAGCCGAAGGTAGAATTTCGAGGCCAGTTGGCCGAGCCGCGTCGGCTCGACGTTGAGGCCGTCCTGCTCGACGAAGCCCTCGTCGACGAGCGCCGAGAGCGTGTCGCTGACCCTGTTTCGGAGGTCGCTGCCGGCGTCGTACTCGTCGGGAGCCGACTGCGAGCGGGCGTAGTAAAACGTCGTCGCGAGCCAGTCCATCACGTCGTCCACGTCGTCGATAGTCCCGAGCGCGATTTCGGCGTTCAGGTGGGCGTCGAGTTCCGCCGCCAGCCGTGACTCTATCTCCTTCCCGTCCCGGAGCAGGCGGCGGTACTTGTCGGCGTCCGAGCGGTCACAGACGACCCAGGCGTAGCCCATGTCGTCATAGCCGGGCCGGCCCGCGCGGCCGAGCATCTGGAGCACGTCGAGCGGGCTCATGTCGACCTCGCCTTCGAGCGGGTCGTGGAGTTTGGTGTCGCGAATGACGACACAGCGGGCGGGGAGGTTCACGCCCCAGGCCAGCGTCGAGGTCGAGAAAAGGAGCTGAATCTTGCCCTCTTTGAACCACTGCTCGACTTTGTTCTTGTCCTCCCGTGCGAGGCCGGCGTGGTGAAAGCCCACGCCGTCCAGCACGGACTGGCGGAGCGTGTCGTTCGAGAGGTCGGCGGCGTCGTTGTGGAAGTCGTAGTCCCCGCGTGCGCCCATGGGGATGTCGCGCTCGGTGATCTCGTCGCGGGCCTTCTTTGCGGCCTGCACCGTGTCCTGGCGGGAGGAGACGAACACGAGCGCCTGGCCCTCCTCGCGGATGTGTGGCTCGGTGAGGTCGAGCGCCCGGTAGAGCCGCCGGTACTTGTCGGCGAAGGCGTTCTCGCCGTGGGAGTAGGTCTTCACGTCGGCGTTGAGCGGCACCGGACGGTACTTTTCGCCGAAAGCGAACGTGGTTTCATCCGGCGCGTCGAGCCAGTCGGCCACGTCGTCGATGTTCGGCATTGTCGCCGACAGCGCCACGACGCGCGGGTCACAGAGCCGGCGGAGCCGCGAGACGGTGACTTCGAGCACCGCCCCCCGACGGTCCGAGTCCAGCAGGTGGACCTCGTCGATGACACAGCAGTCCACGTCGGTGATGAACGAATAGCGGCTGGTTTCGTGTTTCCGGGTGGCTGAGTCGGCTTTCTCCGGCGTCATCACGAGGATATCGGCCCGCTCGGCCCGGCGGGGATTGAGGTCCCGCTCACCGGTGACGACGTAGACGGAGTAGCCCAGGTCTTCGAACCGCTCCCACTCGCTTTCCTTTTCGTTTGTGAGCGCGCGCAACGGTGCGAGAAAGAGCGCGGTCCCGTCCTCGGCGAGCGTCTTGCAGATGGCCAGTTCGGCCAGCGCGGTCTTCCCGCTGGCCGTCGGCGCGCTGACGACGACGTTGTCGTCGCGGTTCAGCAGGGCCGGCAGGGCCGCCGACTGCATCCGGTTGAACTCCTCGAAGGGGAAGGCGTCGGCGAATTCGGGGAGCACCTCCGCGACCGCCACAGTCGGTTCGCTGTCGGTTCGGGATGACACGTCACAGTCGCAGTTCCGCGACGGCAAAGGCGTTTCTATGGGGGAGCGACAGTGTGTGAGAAGCGGATGCATTCTCTGGCTTCGCTGTGCGGTTCATCAGTGTGAGTGTCCAACAGACCTGGCAAAAAATTAACTCAGCCGGCTGATAGTGCGCAGGTGTGCCTATCAGTGACCCCGAGGACTATTACGACGAGAACGACGAGAGCGAGTGGGACCGCCTGACAGCCACGCTACACGGGCAGTTGGAGTGGGCGGAGACCGTTGCACAGCTCGAAGCGAACCTCCCCGATACGGGGCACGTCCTCGACGTAGGCGGCGGTGCTGGTCGGTACGCCGTCTGGCTGGCCGAACAGGGATACGATGTCACACTCGTCGACCCCAGTGAGGGTCAGCGAGCTATCGCACAGGAAAAAATCGCCGAGCACGGACATGAGGAGCGGGTGACAGTTGGGGCGGGGGACGTACGCGACCTCGGGTTTGACCGGGATGTATTCGACGCGACGCTGTGTCTGGGTGGGCCGCTGTCACATGTACTCGACGCCGACGAACGGGTGGCCGCCGTGCGGGAGCTTCGCCGGGTGACAGACACCGGAGGGCCGGTGTTCGCCTCCGTCATGGGGCGGCTCAACTGGCTGGTGCTCTCGCTGGTCGGCAGGTCGGAACACCTCGTCCACGCGGACGAACTCGCCGAAACGGGTGATTACGACCGTTCGTTCGTGGCGCAGCTCGGTCACGAGGCGGCGTTCACCGAGACCCATTTTTTCCGCGCCGACGAGTTCGAGGCCCTGTTGGAGGCGGGCGGGATGACCGTCGAGACGCTGGTCGGACTGGAGGGGCTGGCGTCAGTACTCGCCGCCGCACCGCTCCGGGAGACCGCTGACGAACTGTCAGCACACGAGCGGGCCGGTGTTCAAGCGCTTGTGGACGAACTCCGTACAGACCGAACCGTCGTGGATATGTCCGCACATATGCTTGCTGTCTGTCGTGCGTGAGGTGGGCACGCGGGCAGTAGCGTTGATGCCCTTGAGTACGCAGGTGGCGGTTGGTTCGGCTGGACCGCCTGACCGCTCGATTGTCCTGCTAGACGGGATGTGACAGCACACGCGACCCCCGTACGTTTTTGACCAACCGAACCTAACTCCCGATAATGAGTCGTTCGCGCAAGCCCGACTGGCTGAAGATGCGGCCACCGTCGGGCGAGCGGTTCACCGATATCAAGCAGACGCTCCGGGATCGGAACCTCAACACGGTCTGTGAGGAGGCCAACTGCCCCAACCTCGGGGAGTGCTGGAGCGGGCGTGACGGACCGGGGACGGCGACGTTCATGCTGATGGGCGATCGCTGTTCCCGGGGCTGTAACTTCTGTGACGTGGAGACTGGCGGGATGGAACCGCTGGACCCCGACGAGCCACAGCAGGTGGCCGACGCCGTCGCGGAGATCGGGCTTGACTACGTGGTGCTGACCAGCGTCGACCGCGACGACCTGCCCGACCAGGGCGCAGGCCACTTCGCCGAGACGATCCGGGCCATCAAAGAGCGTGACCCGTCAATCCTCGTCGAGTGCCTCATCCCCGATTTTCAGGGAGAAACGGACCTCGTACAGAAGATTATCGACGCCGACCCGGACGTCATCGCACACAATATCGAGACGGTCGACCGCCTCCAGTGGCCAGTCAGGGACCGCCGGGCCGGATACGAGCAGTCCCTCTCGGTGCTTCGGCAGATCGACCGGGAGAGCGACTGCTACAGCAAGACCAGCCTGATGCTGGGCGTCGGCGAGTACGCGCATGAGGTGTACCAGACGCTGTCGGACCTCCGGCAGGCCGGCGTCGACGTGGTCACCTTCGGCCAGTACCTCCAGCCCTCCCGCTCACATCTGGAAGTCTCGGAGTACGTTCATCCGGACACCTTCGACACCTGGCAGCGGGTGGCCGAGGAAGAGTTCGACTTCCTGTACTGTGCCTCGGGACCGATGGTCCGGTCGTCCTACCGCGCCGGCGAACTGTTCGTCGAGAGCATCCTGCGCGAGGGGCGAAGTGCCGACGAGGCCCGGGCAGAAGTCCGTGCCGGCAACTGATACACCGGAGTTATCAGTGATAAATCGGGCAGAATTAAAACCGCCGTAGCGTCGCTGTAACAGCGATACTATCAGTAATACCTACGCCGGAGATATTTTTCAGCACCGCGAAAGCTCTAAAGGTAGTGCGAGTGAACAGTCGTCGTATGCCACTTCGAGGGAGGCGGTTTCTATGAGTGTCCTCCAGCGCGACCCCACGGACAGGGTACAGATTCTCGATGAAGACGGGACAGTGGTCGACGGCGCAACGATACCTAACCTCTCGGACGACGAACTGGTGGAGATGTACCGATATCTCAAACTCGGCCGGCACTTCGACCAGCGGGCAGTGAGTTTGCAGCGACAGGGGCGGATGGGGACGTACCCCCCGATGTCGGGGCAGGAGGCCTCACAGGTCGGTAGCGCCTTCGCCTTGCGAGACGGCGACTGGGCCTTCCCAAGCTACCGGGAACACCTCGCGATGTACGTCAAGGGATGGCCCCTGTCGGACGACCTGTTGTACTGGATGGGGTCCGAAGCGGGTAATTCGCCGCCGGAGGACGTCCAGGCGTTTTCGTTTGCGGTCCCGATTGCGACACAGATTCCACACGCGACCGGGGCCGCGTGGGCATCGAAACTCAGGGGCGATGACACCGCTGTCCTCGTGTACTTCGGTGACGGTGCGACCTCCGAGGGCGACTTTCACGAAGGGCTGAACTTCGCGGGCGTGTTCGACGTGCCAGCGGTATTTTTCTGCAACAACAACCAGTGGGCTATTTCGGTCCCGCGGGAGCGCCAGACGGCCAGCGAGACGCTCGCCCAGAAGGCTAACGCCTACGGCTTCGACGGCGTGCAGGTCGACGGGATGGACCCGCTGGCGGTGTATCAGGTAACCCGCGAGGCCATCGACAAGGCACACGACCCGCCCGAGGGCGGACTCCGGCCAACGATGATCGAGGCGGTGCAGTACCGCTTTGGCGCACACACGACTGCTGACGACCCATCAGTGTACCGTGATGACAACGAGGTCGAGCGCTGGAAGCAAAAAGACCCCATCCCGCGGATGGAGGCGTTCCTCCGGGACCGGGGCCTGCTCGACGACGAGCGGGTCGACGCCATCGACGAATCGATTCAGGACGAGGTGGCCACGGCCATCGACGAGGCCGAGGCAACCGAGCGGCCGAAACCGGAGGAGATGTTCGCGGACGTGTACGCGGAGATGCCACAGCGACTCAAACAGCAACTAAACTACCTCGAAGACCTGCGCGAGCGACACGGCGACGAGGTGCTACTGGAATGAGCACACAGGACGCAGACACACAGAGTTTGACGCTCGTACAGGCCGTCCGTGACGGCCTCTACGGCGAGATGGAGCGGAACGAAGACGTGGTTGTGATGGGTGAAGACGTCGGGAAGAACGGCGGTGTCTTCCGGGCGACACAGGGGCTCCACGAGGAGTTCGGTGACGACCGAGTCATCGACACGCCGCTTGCGGAGGCTGGCATCGTCGGGACGGCTATCGGCATGGCCGCCTACGGGCTCCGGCCGGTGCCGGAGATGCAGTTCTCCGGGTTCATGTACCCCGCATTCGACCAGATTGTCAGTCACGCCGCCCGCCTCCGCACGCGAAGCCGCGGCCGGTACAACTGCCCGCTTACCGTTCGCGCGCCCTACGGCGGTGGGATCCGCGCGCCGGAACACCACTCCGAATCGAAGGAGGCGTTCTACGTCCACGAAGCGGGGCTGAAGGTTGTCATCCCGTCGACGCCGAAGGAGACCAAGGGGCTGCTGACGGCGGCGATCCGGGACCCGGACCCCGTTATTTTCCTCGAACCGAAGCTCATCTACCGGTCGTTCCGCGAGGCGGTCCCCGACGATTCCTACACTATCGAACTCGGCGAGGCGAAGACCCGCCGCGAGGGAAGTGACGTGTCCGTGTTCACCTGGGGTGCAATGACCCGGCCAACACTCGAAGCCGCTGAAGAACTGGCCGAGGAGGGAATCGATGCCGAAGTGATCGACCTGCGAACGCTGTCGCCGATGGACACCGACGCCATCGTCGAGTCGTTCAAGAAGACCGGTCGAGCGGCCGTCGTTCACGAAGCGCCCAAGACCGGCGGGCTGGCCGGTGAAATCATCGCCACAATTCAGGAGGAAGTCCTGCTGTATCAGGAGGCTCCAGTTACCCGTGTAACGGGCTTCGACGTGCCCTACCCGCTGTACGCGTTAGAGGACTACTACCTCCCCGAACCCGCCCGCATCAAAGACGGTATCAGAGAGGCAGTGGAGTTCTGACGCATGTTCGAGTTCAATCTCCCGGATCTCGGTGAAGGGGTTGCAGAGGGTGAGGTGCTGACCTGGCACGTTTCGCCGGGCGACGCCGTCACCGAGGATCAGGTCCTCGCGGAGGTGGAAACCGACAAGGCCGCCGTCGACGTCCCGTCGCCGGTCAACGGCATCGTACGGGAACTACATGCCGAAGTCGGTGAGATGGTACAGACCGGCGAGGTGCTCGTCACCATCGAGGAAGAGGGCGACGCCGAAGCGGCTGATAGTACAGACGAAGCCGAACCATCGGAAGCCGACACAGCGCAGGCCGATAGCGATGCGGGCGAAGCCACAGCGGCCGACGCATCGGAACAGTCAGATGCAAACACAAGCACGGCCGACGGCCGCGTGTTCGCCTCGCCGAGCGTACGACGGCTCGCCCGTGAGAAGGGGGTCGATATCGCGGCCGTCGACGGGAGCGGACCGGGCGGCCGTGTCACCGAAGGAGATGTCGAGGCGGCCACAGCGTCGGCCGGCGAGACGGCTGACAGTGACGACGGCCCGACGTCGGTCGTTTCGAAGGTGTCCGACGACGGTGACGGCCCGACCACAGGGGTTTCACAGGGCGACGACGCAAGCGACACAGACGACGAGGGTGCTGTCAAGTCAGCCGTCAGAAGGGTCTCCGACGACGGACAGGAAGCCGCCAGTCGCGACCAGACGCTGGCGACGCCGGCAACCAGAAAGGTCGCCCGCGAGCTTGACGTGAACATCAACGCCGTCCCGACCGACCAGACGCGGGACGGCGAACCCTACGTCGATGAGTCGGCCGTGCGGACGTACGCGGAGGCCCAGCAGGCCGCGCAGGCAGCCGATGCCGAAGCCGTCAGCGCCGAAGGCGACGCGGCGGGAACGGCAGCCGAGGCGGGCAGTGCTGGGGCCGAAACGACAGCCGTCGAGACAGGCGACGGCGAGCGCCGCGAACCGTACCGTGGCGTCCGCCGGTCTATCGGCGAACAGATGGCGCGCTCCCGCCGAGAGGTGCCCCACGCGACCCACCATGACCAGGTAGTCGTGTCCGGCCTCGTCGAGGCCCGTGAGCGGCTCGCGCCACTCGCCAAGGAGCGAGATATCACGCTGACGTACACACCGTTTGTGGTGAAATGCGTCGCCGCGGCGCTGGACCAGCACCCGGTACTCAACACGGCACTGGACACCGAAAACGAGGAGATCGTCTACAGGGACGTCCACAACATCGGCGTGGCGGCAGCGACCGACCACGGCCTTGTCGTGCCGGTCGTCAACGACGTAGACAGGAAGGGTTTGGTCGAACTCGCCGACGAGATCAACGACCTCGTCGGGCGAGCCAGAGAGCGGGACATCGAACGGTCGGAGATGCAGGGCGGGACGTTCACCGTCACGAACTTCGGGGCCATCGGCGGCGAGTACGCCAGCCCGATCATCAACGTCCCCGAGACGGCGATTCTCGGGATCGGGGCGCTGAAAGAGCGGCCGGTGGCCGAAGACGGCGAAGTCGTCGCAAAACCCACGCTCCCGCTCTCGCTGGCGATTGACCACCGCGTCATCGACGGGGCCGACGCGGCGCGCTTCGTCAACACACTCAAGGAGTATCTATCGGACCCGACACGACTCCTGCTGGAGTAACTGTTCGGGTTCACAACCGAAAACCAGACAAGTAACTGGAACGACAGGGTTCGTGATGCCCTCCACGAGAGACACATGGGTTTGGTCCGGGTTGGCCACGCTGTTTGTGCTAGTTCCGAGCTGTGCCGTCCTCTCCCGGGTCGGGATGGAACTGTTCATTTCGTCGGGATCGACCGGAGAGGGGAGTGTCGGAACGTACCTCGGCGCGTTTGCTCTGACCGTCCTCGCCGGTTGGGCGGGTGTGCTGTTCAGCCTGCTTCTCACGGTCGGCCTCTTTCTCGACAGTCGACAACTCCAGCGGACCGACAGGGACTGGTCCCCGACACCGCTGTATGCGCTCGCCGGCATCGCCCACGCCGTGGGGACAACACTGTTCGCGGCGTTTGCGGTGTCAGTGCCAGTCATCGGGTACTACCTGTACCGCCGGCGCGAGAGAGACACGACAGCGATCTGAAGGGCGATAGCTTTTCACGGACCCGGACGAGGCACCGCTATGGTCGTCGGAGATGTCACTACGGGAACGGAACTGCTTGTTATCGGCGGCGGTCCGGGCGGCTACGTCGCCGCGATCCGGGGCGCGCAACTGGGGCTGGACACGACGCTCGTCGAGCGGGACGCCTACGGCGGGACCTGCCTGAATCACGGCTGTATCCCCTCGAAAGCGCTCATCTCGGCCTCGGACGTGGCCCACGACGCCCGGCAGGCCGAGTCGATGGGCGTGTTCGCGGACCCGGCCGTCGACATGGCTGGGATGACAGAGTGGAAAGACGGCGTCGTCACACGGCTGACACGGGGTGTCGAATCGCTGTGTAAGAACGCCGGCGTCAATCTGGTGGAGGGCACTGCCGAGTTCGTCGACGACGGGACGGTCCGGGTCGCCCACGGCGGCGAAGGGCAGGGCTCGGAATCGCTGTCGTTCGAACACGCCATCGTCGCCACGGGGAGCCGCCCGATGACGGTCCCGGACTTCGAGTTCGACGGCGAGCATATCCTCTCGTCGAAGGATGCGCTCGCACTCGAATCAGTCCCCGAGAAGCTGCTCGTCGTCGGTGCGGGCTACATCGGCATGGAGCTCTCGACGGTGTTCGCGAAACTGGGTGCGGAGGTCACGGTCGTCGAGATGCTCGATGACGTGTTGCCCGGCTACGAGGACGACATCTCGGCGGTCGTCCGCGACCGCGCCGAGGAGCTGGGGATCGATTTCAACTTCGGCGAGGCGGCAGACGACTGGAGCGAGACGGACGAGGGCATTCGCGTCCAGACCGTCGACGAAGACGACGCGGTCACCGAGTACAACGCCGAGAAATGTCTTGTCGCGGTCGGCCGCGAGCCAGTCACGGAGACACTCGCACTGGAGAACATCGACCTCCAGACGGACGAGAACGGCGTCATTCCGACCGACGACCAGTGCCGAACGGCGTTCGAGTCGGTGTTCGCAGTCGGCGACGTGGCCGGCGAGCCGATGCTCGCCCACAAGGCGATGGCTGAGGGCGAGGTCGCTGCGAGAGCCGCCGCCGGCGAACCGGCCGCATTCGATCATCAGGCGATTCCCGCCGCGGTGTTCACCGACCCCGAGATCGGCACCGTCGGTATGACTGCGGCGGAGGCCGAGGCGGCGGGCTTCGAGCCGGTCATCGGACAGATGCCGATACGGGCTAACGGCCGTGCACTCACCGTCAACGAAAAGGAAGGTTTCGTCCGCGTCGTTGCCGATGCCGACGAGGAGTTCCTGCTCGGGGCACAGATCGTCGGTCCCGAAGCGTCGGAGCTTATCGCCGAACTCGGGCTAGGTATCGAGATGGGCGCACGGCTTGAAGACATCGCCGGGACGATCCACACACACCCGACGCTTTCCGAAGCGGTCCACGAAGCGGCCGCGGCGGCACGCGGCGAAGCAGTTCACACGCGCTGAGAACGTACTGGGCTGGCTCACAAAGGCCCAGTTAAACACAACTTCGTGAGGGTTTACTGTCAGAGAGTCGGAATCTTGCGCCGTGCAAAAGGGTTATATTGAGGATTGAGTAAACTGTCGGTGAATAGGTACCGGTAAGAGATGTCTACTGACTCACAACCCGACGACACCATCGCCCAGGCGATCATTTCGGGGTCGACGTACGAGCGACTCCGCTACGAACGCCACTCGTATCTCAGACAGACCGTCCCACGAACCCTCGCACTGCAGAGTGCCTTGCTCGGTGCGCTAGCACTGTTGTTGCCGATTTACGGTTTGTATCCGGACAGCACCGCGACGTTTCTCCCGGCAGTTGACCCCGCCATCGCCTCGCCGAAAGTGCTGTTGCTCGGACTGTTCGGGGGGTTCTTGCAGTTGTTCGGTGCGACGTTGCTCGTCGGGTCAGTCCTCTACCGAGTCCGGCTTGCCCCGCTGACTGAGCGACAGGCACACGCGGCGCTCAACGCCGAGGACTTCGCCCGCTACGTCGGCCTCGGAACCGGCGGTCTGGCAACCGTGCTCTCGCTTTGCCTGTTCGCTGTAGGCCTGGGCGGCGGTGACGCAGTGTCCGCATACATCGCGTTCACGGGTCGAAACCCGTTCGTCGACTCCGGGTTCGGTCTGTCGGTTGCGGCCGTCTCGCTGTTCGCCTTCGTCGCCAGCGTGACAGTTTTTTACGCCTCACGATACCTCCTCGTTCACCTCGCGCTGTTCCACCGTAGCAACGAGTGAGCGGTCACCAGTAGCGATGATCGGTACCGGGATTTCGCGTCCAAGAAACGTCGAGGACGCCGTCAATTAGTCGCGACGTCGTTGATACCGGACTGTATCAAGAACCACGAAATGGGACCGAAGACGACGAACAGTAGGAACAGGACTACACCACTCTGGTCGGTGACGGCTTCGGCCGCGTTTGAGATCTGCCAGATCCCGATGATGTTTACGAGAGGAATGACCGCCAAGATGGGGGTCAGGTTCTGGTCTGTCCCTGCATCGAGTTGCTTGGCAGTCTTGTACAGCCAGTACAGGCCGTAGAGCGTTCCAGTCACGACAAACAGGACGACCTGCAGGCCGAGTGATCCGTCTTCGAACGCGGTTGCGTCAGTCACTTGCGGTGATGCTGACATACAGTCGCTATTCGCTCACGCTTGCTGAAAAAAGTACACCCGGCTGTGCTCGGTGCTCGAACAGAACGTGGGCGTGAGCCCCATCGGCCTCACTGACGAGGAACCGGCGTGGTTGTCCCGAACGAGGGCCGACACCACTGGACAGCGGCAGACGAATACCGCGACCGCCCCGGCACAGCGCTTGCCGATGACCACGGTTCTTTTGGTTCCCACCGCTGTACGCCGGGTATGACCACTGTTACCCTGGGTCCCGAAGGGACCTACTCCCACCGCGCCGCACAGGCAGTCACCGACGACGCAATCTCCTTCTCCGAGTCGGTGACCGCTATCGTCGAGGCCGTCGCTGACGGCGAGGCCGAACGTGGCGTCGTCCCCGTCGAAAACAGCATCGAAGGCTCCGTCACGGAATCGCTCGACGCCTTCGCGGAATACGACGTTGCCGTCGTCGAAGAGATCATCACGCCGATCCGCCACGCTCTGCTCGCACAGAACGAGTCGTTCTCGCTGGTCGCCAGCCACGCCCAAGCGCTGGCTCAGTGTCGCGGCTGGCTCGACGAGCACTACCCTGGCGTCAATGTCGAGGCCGTCGCGTCGACGGCCCGCGGCGTCGAGCGTGCCCGCGGCGACGCGGACATCGCCGCCATCGGCCACCCTGAGAACGCGACCAACGGGACCGAGCTAAAAGTGCTTGCCGAGGACATTCAGGACCGGTCCTCGAACGCCACCCGCTTCGTCGTCGTGGCTCCGACGAGCGAGCGCAGCGAGGCCGGCGGCAAGAGTTCCTTCATCGTCTACCCCGACGTTGACTACCCCGGTCTGTTGCTCGAACTGCTGGAACCGTTCGCCGACCGCGACATCAACCTCACCCGCGTCGAGTCCCGGCCCAGCGGCGAGCGGCTTGGCGACTACGTCTTCCACATCGATATCTCGGCCGGGCTCTACGAGCAGCGAACGCAGGACGCGCTGGCCGACATCGAGGATATCGCCGAGAAGGGGTGGGTCCGCCGACTGGGATCGTACGACTCGCGGACCGTCGTCAACTGAGTCGTCGGGCACCGCCGGTCTCGCTTCAAGTGTTAAGTCCCGGGCCCGTGTACCCCCGTGTATGTCTGACCGCGATCCGTTCAGCGAGATCGAGCGCGCGTTCGATATGCTGGGAGAGCAGTTCGGCGTCGACATGGGCGCTGTCCCAGTCGATATCGTCGACGAGGGCGACGCCTTCGTCGTCCACGCGGACCTGCCCGGCTACGACAGCGCGGACATCGACGTCCAACTCGTCGAGGACCGGAAGCTCACCATCAGCGCCGCGTCGAGTCAAGAGCGGGAAGCCACCGACGGCCAGTACGTCCAGCGCGAGCGCCGCCAGCAGTCGCTGAGCCGGTCGGTCCGCCTTCCCGAAGCCGTCGACGAAGCCGAGACCACCGCGAGCTACGACAACGGCGTCCTCACGGTTCGGCTGGCGAAGGTCGTCCACAGCGAGGACGACGACGGCACGGACATCCCGGTAAACTGACGATGGTGCTCGAACCCGGCACGGACGTGCCGACGATCAGAGCGACGAACCAGCGCGGGGACGCGGTCCAGCCCGCCTTCGAGCAGCCGACGGTGCTGTATTTCTATCCGGCTGACGACACCCCAGGCTGTACGACAGAGGCGGAACAGTTCGAGGAGTACGCACAGCAGTTTGCGGACGCCGGCGTCTCGGTGTACGGCGTCTCGACGGACGGCGTGGCGAGCCACCGCGACTTCGCCGAGGCGAACGGTATCAGCTTCGACCTGCTGGCCGACCCCGAGGGGCGGCTGTCCGAAGCGTTCGACGTGCCGCTCGTCGACGGGCGGAGCCAGCGGACGACGTACGTCATCGCACGGGAACGCGTCGTCGCCGTCTACGAACGGGTCGCCCCCGATGGCCACGCGACGAACGTCTTCGAAGACCTCGTCGACACTGGGATCATCGCGGCCGAGTAGTCCGGGACGGCCGCCTACGGGGACCCGAGCAGCGTCGCACCGCCGAACAGGAGCGCGACGAGCAACGCGGCCAACAGCGCACCGAACTCATCGTCGACCGGCGGGACGCCCCCGTCATCGTCCGACGAGTCCGTCGCCGTCGCGTCCGAAGACATGCCAGCCGAGTTCGCGGTCTCGGAGTCAGAATCCGTCGGGGCTGTCGGCGATGCCGTCTCCGATGCGGTCGCCGTCTCGGTGTCAGTCGACGCGGAGGTCGTCTCCCCGTCCGTATCGCCACCGCCGGCGCTCGAATCGGTCCCGGTTGCAGTCGGCGTCGGCGTTGCTGTCTCGGTCGCTGAGGCAGTTTCGGTGGGCGTCGGCGTTGCTGTCTCGGTCGCTGTGGCAGTTTCGGTAGACGTTGCCGTCGCAGTCGGTGTCGGCGTTGCCGTCTCGGTTGCCGTAGCAGTTTCAGTGGACGTTGGCGTTGCCGTCTCGGTTGCAGTCGGCGTCGACCCGGCGTCAGGGTCGTAGGTCACCGTCAGCGTGTCCGAACCGATGACGTTGTCGTCAGTGTTGCGGTAAGGCCCGTCGACTTCGCCGCCGGAGGCCGCGTAGTCGAAGTCACGGTCGGCGTTGCTGTCGGTGTAGGACTGCGCGACGAGGTCCCGTGTCGAGTCCAGCGGCGCGTTGAGCGGCACCTCGACATCTTGGTGCGTCCCTGGACCGAGGTACGCCGACGCCCCTCTGATTTCACCGGGCGACGCGCCGGACGCGTTCTGGATGGCGACGAAGCCGCCTTCGGAGAGCGTCACCTCGTCGATGACGACCGTCTCGCCGGCGCTGGTCTGGTCGGCAGCGGTGACCGTGGCGTCGTGCTGTTCGTAGGTGGCGCTGCCGGTACGGCTGACGGCCGCCCCCTGCGTGTTGACAGCCAGTTCGACGTCGGCGGTCCCGGCGTTCTGTGGGTTCTGGACCGGTCGGATGACGGCGACGACCTGGTCGCCCTGCCGCAGTTCGCGGTCGCCGGCCAGGATAATCTGGACCGCCGCGCCGTCAGCACCGCCGCTAACTTCGCTGATTTCGGCGGCGCGAACGTCGACCTGCGAGCCGGGGTCGTCGTTGCCGCGGTCGATACCGACCCGCTCGATGGTACTGGCCCCGACGTTCGACACGTCGGCGGCCGGCGCATCGACGCTGTAATCGATGCGGATGTCCTCGAACGCGGTGCCGGCGACAGCGCTGTCACCGACGGCGAACGTCACCGCGTGGATCGACTCCGCCTCGTTCGGGCCGGACGGGGTCGGGTCGACCGTCGCGGCCTGTTGTTGTGCGGCGACGCCGCTGAGCGCCACCGTAGTGGTAAGTAAGACGAGTAAAACGATACCAATTCGGCGAGTACTGAGCACGTCCACGGCCAGTGGGTCGAGCCTAATGGGTCTGGTGACCGATGCCGTTACTCGGCGATGTCGATAGCTGGCCGGCCGGGACCGGCCTTGCCGACGAGGTCGGGGTCCGCTTCCTCGGGCCCCTGAACAACCACGTCAGCGCCGAACTCGCGTTCGACGAGCCACGCGGCCCGTTCGAGCGCCGCCTGTTCGCGCTCGGGTGGCAGTTGTTCGTCCAGCGACTGTGCGCGGCCGGCCAGTTCCTTGGCGAAGTCCGCGGCTGCCTCGCCCTGCTCGCGTAGTTCTTCGTCCTGCATGACGGTCCCGACGACGTTGCCGTCGGCGTTCCGGGCGAGGTTGAGAACGCGGTGCTTCCACTCCGGCGCGACCGCGAGCGTGATGGTCTGTGGGTCCTCGATACCGACTGTGTCGACAATGTCTCGGATGTCCTCGCGGGTGTTCTCGACCAGTTGACGCTCCATCCCGTAGTCGGCGGGTGCCTCGGCGGCCGGCCACTCGGCCTCCGCGATGAGGTCGTCGTGGCCCAGTTCGGCCCACATCTCCTCGGCGGCGTGAGGGGCAACCGGGGCGAGCAGTTTCGCCGCCGTCGCCAGCCCGCGCTCGAAGGTGTCGGCGTCAGGGGTGGTTGCCTCCTGGTACCGGCGCAGCAGCGACACCAGTTCCCGAACGGCCTGGAGCGCGTGGTTGAACCGGAGTTCCTCGAACTCCGCCGTCGCGTTCGCGGCGGTGGCGTCGATTTCACGGGCGACGTAGTCCGCGATGTCAGCCCCGTTCCCCGTGTCAGCGGCGGTCCCCGCCTCGCCCTCTGCGTACGCCGAAACCAGCGTGTACACGTTCTGGAGGAAGCTGTGGGCGGACTGGACGCCCTCGGGACTCCAGGCGAACTCCTTCTCGGGCTGGGCGGCCTCCATGATGAACAGCCGGGCCGTGTCCGCGCCGTACTCCTCGATGATGCGCTGGGGCGAGACGCCGTTGCCCAGGCTCTTGGACATCTTGTTGCCGTCCTCACCCAGCACCATCCCCTGGTTCGTGAGGTTGGTGAAGGGTTCGCGGACGCCGTCGACCATGTCGAGGTCGTCCAGCACCTTCGTGAAGAAGCGGGCGTACAGCAGGTGCATCACGGCGTGTTCGATGCCGCCGACGTACTGGTCGACCGGCATCCAGTCGCTGGCCCGTTCGGCGTCGAAGGGGGCCTCCTCCATTTCTGGCGAGGTGTACCGCAGGAAGTACCACGAGGAGTCGACGAAGGTGTCCATCGTATCCGTCTCCCGCACCGCGTCGGCCCCGCAGTCGGGACAGTCGACGTGTTTCCACTCGTCGGCCGCGTCGAGTGGGTTGCCTGTGGTGTGGACGAACTCCGGCAGTTCGACGGGGAGGTCCTCGTCGGGGACCTCGACGTAGCCACAGTCGTCGCAGTGGATCATCGGAATCGGCGTGCCCCAGTACCGCTGGCGAGAGATACCCCAGTCCCGGAGGTTGTACTCCGTCCTGTGTTCGCCGTCGAACGCCTCGACGAAGCGGTCGCGGGCCTCGGCGCTCTCCAGCCCGTCGAACTCGCCGCTGTTGACCAGCACACCGTCTTCAGGGTAGGCCGCTTCCTGCACATCGATGGCCTCGGGGTCAGCGTCCGCGTCGTCGGTCGGTTCGACGACCTGGACGATGTCGATGTCGTGGGCCTCCGCAAACTCGTGGTCGCGCTCGTCGTGGGCCGGCACAGCATACAGCGCGCCCGTCCCCACGTCGGTCAGCACGTAGTCGGCGACGTAGACGGGGATCTCCTCACCGGTGGCGGGATTGATCGCGTACTCGCCGGTGAACACGCCGGAGGTCACGTCCAGGTCGTCCTCGTCGGCCTGTTCGGCCATCTCGATGTACTCCGAAACCTCGTCGTTCTGTTGGGCGATTTCCTGTGCGACGGGATGGCCGGGGGCCAGCGAAAAGAACGTCGCCCCGTGGATGGTGTCCAGACGGGTCGTGAAGATGTCGACCTCACCGTAGTCGCCGACCTCGAAGGCGACGCTCGCGCCCTCCTGCTTGCCGATCCAGTTGCGCTGCATCTCCCGGACATTGTTCGGCCAGCCGTCCAGGTCGTCCAGCGACTCCAGCAGTTCCTCGGCGTAGTCGGTGATGGTGAAAAACCACTGGTCCATCTCGCGGGCCTCGATAGGGGTGTCACACCGCCAGCAGAGTTCGTCTTCGCCCTCGACCTGCTCATCGGCGAGGACGGTCTCACAGGAGGGACACCAGTTCAGTTCGGCGGCCTGGCGCTCGACCAGTCCTTCCTCGCGGAGCTGCTTGAACAGCCACTGGTTCCACTGGTAGTACTCGGGCTCACAGGTCGCCAGCTCGCGGTCCCAGTCGTAGCCAAAGCCCATCTCCGTGAGCTGGTCGCGCATCGAGTCGATGCACTGCATCGTCCAGTCCCGCGGGTTGGTGTCCCGTTCCTCGGCGGCGTTCTCTGCGGGGAGGCCAAAGGAGTCCCAGCCCATCGGGTGGAGGACGCTCTCGCCGCGCATCCGCTCGAAGCGGGCGTAGGCGTCGGTGATGGTGTAGTTCCGGACGTGGCCCATGTGGAGGCTTCCGGAGGTGTAGGGGAACATCGCCAGGACGTACTCCGGGTCGGTCTCGTCGTCGTCGATCCGGAACACGTCGGCCTCGTCCCACGTGCGCTGCCACCGGGGTTCGATCTCCGTGTGGTCGAACCCCCGCTCGCGTTCCTCACCGGTCGTAGTCATGATATCGGAACATCCGGCAGCGACCGTGCTATACCTTTCCCTTCGGGAGGCTGTCGGGGCACGGCGTGGGGAGCGTCGTGACAAGTCGACCGGCGACCCGCTATTCCTGACAGTCCACGTTCCCGATGTCGAAGCGAGCGCCGCCCGACTCGCTCTCCGCCATGGAGAGCGTCCAGCCCTGATCCGCGGCGACCCGTCGAGCGACGTAGAGCCCGAATCCAGTGTTCTCCGCGACTGCGGTGTGGCCCGCGTCAAACACCCGCTCCGGCGGCTCGACATCGATTCCTGGGCCGTCGTCGGCGACGAAGAAGCCGTCGTCCGTCGTGCCGACGGTGACGGTGACCGACGGTCCGGCGTGTTCAAGCGCGTTCTGGAACAGGATCTGGAGAAGCAGCCCGGTCGACTCCTGATCGGCGACGATGCGGGTGTCGCCGTCGAAGGTCAGGCTCGCCTGACTGCCGGCGAGGGTGTTCCATACCTCCCGACTGAGACGGGAGAGCCACACGTGTTTTTGCTTCGGGACCTGTTCGATCTCGTCGTGCTGGATCGGCCCATTCGGATCGCTCGTGGAGAGCTCGACCACGGTGTCGATGATCGTGGAAATCTGGGAGAGCGACTCCTCGATTTCGGCGGCCGTATCGTCGCAGTCATCCAGGTCTTCGAGCCGGCCGTATGCGATCTGGAGTTCGTTTCGGAGCTCGTGTGACGCCACAAGCGCGACTTTCACCATCCGTTCGTTCTGGCGACGAAACGCGTGCTCGCGGAGCCTCCGCTCGGTGATGTCCTGTGTGTGGCCGACGATACCCTGGATCTCCCCCGCAGCGTCGTACCACGGCATCTTACGAGTTCGGACATACGTCGCGTCGAGGTCGAGGAACTCCTCGACATCGATCCGCTCTGTTTCCGCCTCGATGACGTCCATCTCATCACGCAGGGCCGCTTTCGCGTGTTCATCAGCCAGTTCCGGGACTTCGACGTCAGTGAGGCCGAGCCGGTCTGTCGGCTCATTGAACCCCCGGCCCATCAGGACGTGTCGAGCCTGCTCGTCTTTCGCGTAGAGGTGGTCCGGCAGTTCGTTGAACAACGAGAGCAACAGCGTCTCCATCGGGGACGGTGGGCGTCCGGCAACAGCCGGCGGCTCGGCGTCGAGGCTATCCCGGACGGCCGCGGCAACGGCGTCTTCGAGATGTGCCGACGGCTCGACGGCCGTCACGTCAAGGGCATCCGGGACTGCCGCCGGGTCCTCGCCAGCGACGATCACCGGCAGGTCGGGAAACAGCTTCCTGACGCCGTACGCGATATCGGTTCCGGACTGGCCATCGGCTGTTTCGGGCAGCACGAGCGCGTGGAACGCCGAATAGGTGAGCGTATCAAAGAGGTCCGTGAGGTCCGACAGGTACGTGATCGAAGCCTGCGTCCCAGCGAGGGCAGATTCGAGAGTGACAGTATCCAGCCCGTCGGTCGTGACGACTAAGACAGGTTTGCTACCCATGGTGCGTTCCCAGTGAGCAGACCATAGCGTGTGGCGGACTGTCACTGTTTCGGGTGTCTCGACGGCCAGACGCCACGCATAACTGCCAGTTCAGTGATGTCGCTCGGAGTGTCGGACCGAGAGCGTCGCCGGGACGCCGACCGAGAGAGCGGCACCCCACACAAGATTTTTGCCGGTCTCGGCTGGTGTCGGGAGTGTATGGTACACTGCCCTGACTGCCAGACCTCGCTCGAAACGGCCGACGACATCGATTTCGTCGAAGTGGACGCCACGACCGGCTTCATCAAAGCCTCCAAGCGCTTTTACACCGCCAACTGCGCAGCCTGCGGTGTGACTATCGGTAGCGGCGTCGCCGGCGCGAAGTCCAACGGAGGTGCGGCCTGATGGTTCACTGTCCCGAATGTGACGCGGAGATGGCCGACCCGGACGACGTAGAATTCCTCGACATGGAATCGACGACTGGGTTCTTCACGGCCTCGAAACGGTTCTACCTCGTGGCCTGTGACAACTGCGGGGCCGCCATCGGCAGCGGCGTCGCCGGTGCCATGTAGCCGCCGGGCCTAGGCTTATACACGTTTCAGTACAAGAGAAAGTATGGCGGAATCAACTGACGACGACACGAAGGACAGCGGACGACTGCCGAAGGCCCTCCGGTCGGTCACGCCGGGGTCGCGGAGCCGTCGCAATGAGGGGATGGATGTGTTCGGCTGGGGGATACTCACCGGCCTGCTCATCCTGCTGATGCCGCTCCTGCCGTTTATCATCATCGTCTGGGGCATCTCGAAAGTGACCGAGATGCTCACGCCCTCGTCGTAATCAGGTCGCGTCAGTGTCGACGAGCGAGAACGCCGTCCCGTCACCGTCGGCGCTGGCGTTCTCGTAAACGACATGTGCGGTCGCCACGTCCTGAATCGCCAGCCCCGTCGAGTCAAAGAGCGTGATGCCGTCGTCGTTGGTCCGCCCCGAAAGCGTGCCCGCAACGATGTCTCCGAGTTCCCCGTGAAGGTCGGCATCAGTCAGGACCCCCTCGCCCCACGGGACGTTGATCTCGCCGGAGTGGGTACACTGCTCGTAGTTGTCGATGACGAGTTTCGCGTCGAGCAGCGTGCGTTCGTCGTGTTCCTGCTTGCCGGCGGCATCAGCCCCAATGGCGTTGATATGTGTGCGTTCGCCGAGCCACTCCCGGTCCACAATGGGCGACCTGACCGGCGTAATCGTCGACAGCACGTCACAGCCGGCGGCGTCCTCGATGGTTCCCGCTCGCACATCGAATCGGTCGGTGAACGTATCGACGAACGCCTGCTGTTTCTCCGTATCCCGGTCGGCGACGACGACCGTCTCGATGTCTCGGACCGACGAGATGGCCGCCAGTTGCGTGTACGCCTGTGTGCCGGCCCCGACCAGACCGAGTGAGTCTGCATCGGCAACAGCGAGGTGGTCAGTAGCGACGGCGGCCGCCGCCCCGGTCCGCAAGCGCGTCAGGACGGTCCCGTCCATCACGGCCAGCGGGAACGCCGTCTCGGGGTCCGAGTAGATGAGCGTCCCGAGGACGGTCGGTAGGTCGTGATCACGGGGGTTGTCCAGATGGACGTTGACCCACTTGATCGCGGCGGCGTCCCACGTCTCCGCGTTGACGTAGGCCGGCATCGACCTGAAGTCGCCGTTGTACTGCGGCAGGTCGATGTAGGACTTGGCCGGCATGATGGTGTTCCCCCTGGCATCGGCGGCGAAGGCCGCGGCAACCGCGTCGATGACTGCTGGCATCGTCGCGTGGTCCTCGACCGCGTCCGCGCCGAGAAGCAGCGTCTGCATACGGTATGTTGACGCTCGACGATATTTAGCCCTCCGCCGTCACAGGGGTTATACCACCACGCGCCCAGTCACCGGTATGCGCCGCGGGGCGGCGATTGCCGTGATCTGTCTTTGTCTGCTGAGCGCCGGGTGTGCCGGACTGTTCGGGGACGGCGCAGCCACCAGAGAGACGGTGACACCGGCCCCCGTCCCGACCGGGGACACGCCAACGAGCGCCGAACAACACGCCCCGGGTGTCGTCGGCGAGCGCGTCGTCAACGCCACCGCGCTCGGTCGCGCTCACGTCAGCCAACTCTCGAACATCTCCTATCGAGTCCACCACACGAAAACCGTCATGAACGGCAGCGGCCTGCACAGACGCGTCCGGACCCGTGCCAGCATCAGCGCGGGCTACGAGTCGTACACGGCCACCCGAACGATAACCGGACAAAGTGTGACAGCGCGTGAGATTCACGGCACCTGGCGGGACGGCCGTGCACTCAGGCGGACGACCGTCAACGGGTCGACATCGGCGGAAGTAGTCGCTGATTCCCGTGGTATCGGTGGCCCGCCACGCCCACCTCGGGCCGCACTGTTCTTCGAGCCCACGTTCAACGGACGTCTCATAGCGCTGCTTTCCGCCACGAACATCACATCCATCCGCCCCGGCGATGAGGTCATCAAGCAACTGTACGGCGTTTCCGTGTATCGCATCAAAGGAACCGGGTCGGCCGATGACAGCGCAGTTGCCACCCGTCCCGCCGACCGTGTGACTAACGTCTCCCTCTCGGCGACTGTGACGCCAAGCGGCATCGTCCGGAGCTACGCGCTCCAGTACACGGTCGACAACGGAACGGACACCTACCGGGTGACCGAAATCCTCCGCTACAGCGACCTCGGGACGACGGACGTAGTGTTCGAAGACCGAGGCCACCGAAACCGAACAACACGCCCCGACTGATGCGAGCGACGGCTGGATACCGTCGAATCAGTCGCGAAACGGAAAGAGGCCCCACCCGCTGTCACCAGTCCGTCCCACCAAACGAACCGGGACAGTCGTTACTTCGCAGAGAAATACCTAACTGTTTCTCCGGTTTCACGTTTCGATATCGATGGCGTCACAACGTCTCCGTTAGAAACTGACCTGCTATCGGGTAAACTATCGTCTGCAGGTCGGTTAGAAAGCGACGCACACCTCGGGGCTGCTTCGGCGTTCGTTCAGAAAGGCTACTTCCGGTCAGCTACGTGGTTCGCGGGTCAGGTCGTTCGGAGGTCTCCCTCCTGTCGACCTCCTGCTTGCGGGTCACTTCGTTCCCCGCTCGCAATCCGAGGGTCTTCGCTTCGTTCAGAACCTCGCGGTTCGCGGCTTTCGCCGCTCACTATTCGAGGGCCCTCACTTCGTTCGGCCCCTCGCTTACATCATGCCGCCCATGCCGCCACCCATGCCGCCCATGCCGCCAGGAGCGCCACCGGGGCCGCCGGGGCCGCCTTCGTCGCCGCCGGAGGTCGAGAGCTCGCCGGCAGCGATGATGTCGTCGATCTTGAGGACCAGGTTCGCGGCCTCTGCAGCCGAGGAAATCGCCTGGCGCTTGGCGTGCGCTGGCTCGACGACGCCGGTGTCGAGCGTGTTCTCGACGTCACCGGAGAAGACGTTCAGGCCGGCGCTGACGTCGCCGTCCTCGTGGGCGGCGCGCAGGTCGACCAGCGTATCGATGCTGTCGAGACCAGCGTTTTCAGCGAGCGTGCGCGGGATGATCTCCAGCGCGTCGGCGAAGGACTCGATTGCGAGCTGTTCGCGGCCTTCGACGCTGTCGGCGTAGTCGCGGAGCCGGCGGGCGACTTCGACTTCAGGTGCGCCGCCGCCACCGAGGACGCTGCCGTTGGCGACCGTGGACGCGACAACGTCGAGCGCGTCCGTGACACCGCGTTCGAGTTCGTCGACGACGTGGTCGGTCGAGCCACGGAGCAGGAGCGTGACGCCGTGAGCTCCGTCGCCGCTGCCCTCGACGTAGAACAGGCCTTCGGCGTCGTCGCGGGTGACGGAGCCGTGACCCAGGTCTTCCGCGGTCGCGGAGTCGAGGTCGGAGACGATGCGAGCACCCAGAACCTCTTTGAGGAACTCGATGTCGGATTTCTTGGCGCGGCGCACGGCCAGAATACCCTTCTCGGCGAGGTAGTGCTGGGCCATGTCGTCGATGCCCTTCTGGCAGAAGACGACGTCAGCGCCGGTGTCAGCGATCTGGTCGACCATCTGCTTGAGCTGCTCTTCTTCCTTGTCGAGGAAGTTCTGGAGCTGGCTCGGGTCGTCGACGGAGAGCTGGGCGTCGACTTCGGTCTCGTCGAGTTCGATGGCCGTGTCGACGAGCAGGACGTCAGCGTCGTCGACTTCGGTCGGCATCTCCTCGTGGACCGGGTCCTTGTCGATGACCGCGCCTTCGAGGAGTTCGGAGTTGCCGGCAGAGCTGCCGGTCTGGGTCTCGATGTTGAGGTATTCGAGGTCGGCGACGACGGAACCGTCATCGGCCTCGACGGTCACGGCGTTGACCGCGTCGACGATGATCTGGGCGAGCAGCTCCTTGTTGAGCTCTGCGCCCTTGCCCGTCATCGAGGTCTCTGCGACCTTCTTCAGGAGTTCCTCGTCGTCGGGGTCGACTTCCGTGGCGATGTCGTCGAGTTCGTCCTTGGCCTGCGTGGCGGCCATATTGAACCCTTTGATGATCGCCGTCGGGTGGATGTCCTGTTCGAGGAGGTCCTCGGCGTTCTTGAGGAGTTCGCCTGCGATGGCGACGGCGGAGGTGGTGCCATCGCCGGCCTCGTCTTCCTGTGTCTCGGCAACCTCGACGATCATCGAGGCTGTCGGGTTGTCGATGTCCATCTCCGAGAGGATGGTGACGCCGTCGTTCGTGACGGTCACGTCACCCATCGAGGAGACGAGCATCTTGTCCATCCCCTTCGGGCCGAGGGTCGAGCGTACCGACTCGGCGACCGCGCGAGCGGCCGAGATGTTGTGTTCCTGCGCAGACTTGTCCTTCATCCGCTGGGAGTCCTCTCCCAGGATGATCATCGGCTGGCCCTGCATCTGGCGTTGGCTCATAATCAAGCGAAGATTGCATGTGGTTCTATATAAAAGTAGGGGTTACGGAGCGCTCGGCGGCCACCTGTTGACGCAGCCAGAACAGGTGAAATCACCCGACTGAAGGAGTACTAGCCGGTAGTGATGGTAGCTGTTGGCACGCCACATCAGAACGACGGCGACCTGTTTATATATTCACTCGATTGGTTCCGTCCAGTGGACCGTGACCGACCCAACGACGAATGCGTCCTTCGAGTCGGTGTCCCGTCGGAACTGAATCGTGTTCTCGCCGAGGTGCAGTTGCTCGGGCGCGATCGTGTCCATCCAGAGCTGCCACCCCTCGCCCGGCGCGATATCGAACCCTGACAGTGCCTCGCCGTTGACCACGATTTCGTGGTCGAAATCCTCGACATCGTAGACCTGCATCTCCACGTACGGGTCCGCCGATGACGAGGTGGGGATGTCGAAGGAAACCGGATCGGTCGAATCGCCGGTGTACTCGGCCCAAGGAACGTCGAGCGAGTCCGCCGACGGGCCGAGGTGCTGCTGGAACTGACAGAGCGCGTAGTTGGCGCGACGTGACATACAGGCTACGACTCTCGGGCGACATAAAAATTAGTGGCCGGTCACCGTCGTACACGTGGCGAGGGAGAGCGGAGCGCCTATGAGTGGTCGGCTGTTGCCCACCGGTATGGACGCTGCGCTTGGCCCGCCCGAGAAGATGGCCGAGCTCGAGGAAGACCTGACGCCGATGATGGCGCAGTACTACGAGCTGTGCCGGCAGTACGATGACGCCCTGGTCCTCTTTCAGGTCGGGGACTTCTACGAAGCCTTCTGTGCGGCCGCACAGCGGGTCGCTCGGCTGTGTGAAATTACGCTGACCCAGCGCGAGGACTCGACCGGGGAGTACCCGATGGCCGGCATCCCCATCGACAACGCTGAGTCGTACGTCGAGACGCTGCTTGACGCGGGCTACCGGGTCGCAATTGCCGATCAGGTCGAGGACCCCGACGAGGTCAGCGGCGTGGTCGAGCGGGCAGTGACTCGGATCGTCACCCCCGGCACACTCACTGAGAGCGAACTGCTGGGCGGGGCGGACAACAATTACGTCGCGGCTCTGGCCGCCGGTGAGGGATACGGGCTGGCGCTACTGGACATCTCGACCGGTGACTGCTACGCGACCAGTGTCGGCTCCGAAAGCGCCGTCGCCGACGAACTCAGCCGGTTCGGTCCCGCCGAGGCCATCGTCGGGCCGGACGTCGACGTGGACCGGGACGCCGTCTTCGGGCCGGCCTGTCTGGTGACGCGCTACGACGCGGATGCATTCGCCCGGGGTCGCGCCGAGGACCGCGTGGGACAGTACTTCGGCCCGCCGGAGCGTCTGCTCGCCGGCGATGCAGAAATCCGGGCCTGTGGCGGCCTGCTGGCCTACGCGGAGTACACCCGTGGGAGCAGCGGCGCGGTCGGCCCCGACGGCGAGCCGGTCGATCCAGATGTCGACCCCGCAGGCACGCTCGACTACCTCAATCACCTCACGCGGTACGACCCGCGGGAGTACATGCTGCTCGACGCCGTGGCCGTCGAGAGCCTCGAACTGTTCGAGCGGCGCTCCGTACGGGGCCACGAGAACCGCACGCTCGTCGATACAGTCGACGAGACGGCGTGTGCACTGGGGCGGCGGAAACTGACCGACTGGCTCCGTCGGCCGTTGCTCGACGTGGACCGCATCGAGGCCCGCCACGGCGCGGTCGCGGAACTCCAGCGCGACCCCGCCACCAGAGAGGAGCTATCTTCCCTTCTGGCGGAGGTGTACGACCTCGAACGGCTCATTTCACGCGTGTCGCGTGGCCGGGCCAACGCCCGTGACCTGCGGTCGCTGGCCGCAACGCTGTCGGTCGTGCCGGAGATCCGGGACCGCTTAGTTGATGCCGACGCCCGCCTGCTGGCGGACCTGCACGCAACGCTGGACCCGCTGGCCGAGACCCGCGAGGAGATCGAAGCGGCAATTCGCACGGACCCGCCACAGCAGGTGACCGAGGGCGGTGTCATCTGCGAGGGCTACGACGACGAACTGGACCGGTTGCGCTCGACCGAGCAGTCGGGCAAGCAGTGGATCGACGACCTCGAAGCCAGCGAGCGCGAGCGCACCGGCGTCGACTCGCTAAAGGTCGGACACAACTCCGTCCACGGCTATTACATCGAGGTAACGAACGCCAACCTCGATGCCGTCCCCGAGGACTACCAGCGCCGCCAGACGCTGAAAAACAGCGAGCGCTACTACACGCCGGAACTCAAGGAGCGCGAGGACGAGATCCTGCGGGCCGAGAGCGCGGCCGACGACCTGGAGTACGACCTGTTCTGTGCCGTCCGGGACAAGGTGGCCGACGAGGCAGAGCGCGTGCAGGCGCTCGCCGACCGCCTCGCGCGCCTGGACGTGCTGGTCTCCTTCGCCGAGGTCGCGGCGCAGTACGACTACTGCCGGCCCACCGTCGGCGGGGACGGGATCGACATCACCGCCGGCCGCCATCCGGTCGTCGAGCGGACCGAGGACGCCTTCGTCCCCAACGACACGCATCTCGGTAGCGGGCCGCTTCGGGAGTCCGACGACCGGCAATCGAGCGATGGTGATACGGCGACCGACGGAAAGCGCGAGGGCGAAAGCGCCCCGGCTCAGGACCCGTTTCTCGCTGTCGTCACGGGACCGAACATGAGCGGCAAGTCGACGTACATGCGCCAGGTCGCGTTGATCTGTCTGCTCGCACAGGCGGGCGGCTTCGTCCCCGCGAAGGCGGCCGACCTCCCGATTCTCGACCGCGTGTTTACCCGCGTTGGAGCCAGCGACGACATCGCCGGTGGCCGCTCAACGTTCATGATCGAGATGACCGAACTGGCGACGATTCTCGACGCGGCGACCGCTGACTCGCTGGTGCTGCTGGACGAGGTCGGCCGCGGCACGTCGACGGCTGACGGGCTTGCTATCGCCCGCGCCGTCACCGAACATCTCCACGACGAGGTCGGCGCGTACACGCTGTTTGCGACCCACCACCACGACCTGACTGCCGTCGCCGCGGCGCTGCCCAGCGCGACAAACCGCCACTTCGAGACCAGCCGCGAGGACGGCGACGTTCGCTTCGACCACGAACTCGCACCCGGTCCCGCGGCGGCCTCCTACGGCGTCGAGGTGGCGAGCATGGCCGGCGTGCCCGAATCCGTTGTCGAACGGTCACGGGACCTTCTGGCGGATGCCGAGACGGCCGACACCGACACGGATTCCACCGTCACGGAGACGACTGGTCCGACGGAGAACGGAACAGCGGCGGGTTCAGCCAGCGAGGGTGGAGCGGACGGCCACACACAGGAGACGCTTCGAACGAACGGAGCCACCGTCGGGGGAGAGTTACCGGGGTCAGTGGCACAGCAGTTAGCGTCGCTCGATGTCGCGACGATGACGCCGATAGAAGCGATGAACGCGCTCGCCGAGCTACAGGACCGACTCGAATAACAGCAGCAGTCAGCTATCTCCGTCAGCGGCCAGTTCCTCGTGCGGGCAGGCGAACATGGCCGTGACGAGTTTCTGTTCGGCAGCCCGTAGATGCTTGTGGAGCGTGGGCTCCGAGATATCGAGGAGTGCAGCCAGGTCCGCGGCCGTCGCCTCGCGGGGCCAACTGTAGTACCCCGCTTCGTGGGCCGTCACGAGGACCTCCCGCTGGCGGTCGGTCAGTGACTCGGTGTGGGACGCGTAGTTCTTGAACCCGAACAGTGGGGCGATGGACTCACGCTGTTTTTTCGCTGCGAGTTCGGCCTCCGAATGGGCCGCCAGGAACGACTCGATAACCGCAGCCGTCTCAGTTTGCCTCGGAACATCGGCTACGACAGTCCCTTGGCCATCGACACTCCGGACGGTCTGTGGTACCGCCCCGACATCTGCGAGCGAGACAACGGGGCAGTTATCCCGCACGTCGATTTCGACGAGCCCTCCGTCGTTGGTACGCTCAAGCACCCGCGCCTCACCGCCGTTGCCGTCCTCGATGCGCTCGACAAGCCGGCTGGGGTGAGCACCCCCGACTGAAAAAAACTCCGCGTACGTGTCGTCCGTCTGCGGGAGGCATTTTTCAAGAATCACTGAACACGATTCGGCTTCAGACACCGACACAAATGGATACGACCCATCAGAGAGGGCAAACTCCACACGGGTTACCGCCCGGCTGTCGCCAAGCTGTCGGGACATACACAGGTGTAGTCGATACCTCATGAAGAATGTTGTCATGAATCGTGGTATCAACGTTCACTATGCTAGCCATAGTGAACTTTACATCTTCAGGATAAATCCAGCATGAGGTCAGAGAACCGTGTCTGGAATATCACCATCCGTCGTAGAAGTCCACGGCACCGACCAGTCTATCATCACCGCGGTCGTTCGTGCCGTGGCAACTGCGGAGAGACAGCCGGTCGAGAGGCTTCCGCCGCTGGCCGACAGTATCAATCCGGATGCACTGACGGCGTGCATCGCCGATTCGAACACCAGCGGACATGTGGCGTTCGACTACAGTGGCTACCGCGTGGTTGTCAATACCGATGGAACAGTCACTGTAGAGTAGCGCCGCCATCCGGCTGTGTGGCAACCGCGGTAGTCGGTACAGTCGCAGGACGGACACGGGCCAAAAGCGACGTGTCAGTTACGGTGGCTCCAGCGAGACGAACTCCAGTCCTTTCTCGGCGAGCAACTGACGCGCCCGGTCAGTCACCGACGGAGCGACGAGGATACCCCGGACTTCAGTGTCGGCGTGCAGGTCGCGTTCTAACGCATCGACGTACCGGCCCAGCTGGCCGACTGCGTCGGGACCCACACGCCGGCGCTTGAGTTCGAGTATCGTCGTCCGGCCGTCGGCGTCCTCGCCATAGATGTCGACCGCGCCGGCGGGAGTCTCGCGCTCGGTCGCAAGCGGCGTAAAGCCCGACTCGACCAGCCCCGGTTCATCAAGGATCCGGTCTTTCAGGTCAGCCTCGGTCCCGGTGAGCGCGAGGTCTTTCGAGTCGGTCACGTCGAAGGCGGCGGCGTGAGCGACTGTCTCAAAGGTCACTTCGAGCAACTCCTCGGGGGTCGACCGCGTGGAGCGGACGACCAGCGACCCGTCGTCGACGCTGATGCTGTGTTCACAGCCCGGCGGTTGCCAGTTCACCGGTTGTTGGCCCTCGTCGGTGTGGACCAGCGCGGCCCCGTCGGGCTTGAGCATCACGTGGCGGTCGCCAAGCCCCAGCGAACTGGCCGCTCGTCCCTCGTACTCGACCGTACAGGTACCGACGAGCGTCACCAGCGCGCCGCGGTCGGCGTTGCGCGACGCGAGGTCCAGCGCGTCAGCGGGGTCGGGGTACGTCAGTGTCTCGACGGCGGTCACGGGTGGCGGTTAGCGGTCCCGGCGTAAAAAGGACGCGTCGTCGGGGCAGTGCATGGACGAGACGCGGTCTCGGAGCGACGCAAGCAGGGCACGTCGGGCGTTCGCCGGATCGGTGCCTTCGCTGTCGAGGGCGCGACAGGCCTCGTCCTTGCGGTCGACCCACCACGTCCGGAACGCATCCGGGTCGGCAGTACGGGCGAGGACGATATCGTCGAGGTCCGATAGCGTCGGATCAAGCCAGCAGACAGCGTAGGTCCGAACCGACTCGTCGAGCACGACCAATTGGTCGTAGGTAGCGTCGATGGTAGCGAGGACAGCAGCGGCCGTCCAGTCGTTCCCGAGCGGTCGGGACTGGGTGATGGGGTCGGCGTCGACACCCCAGTGTGCGAGGCGGCAGTCGTAGCGGCCATCGGGACGGGCGAGAGCCACGAGCGTTCGGCGACCCATCAGGGACCACCGAGCGTGTGAGCGGGCATAGACACCCCTGGCTGCGTGGTCCTATTTGAACACTGGCCCACAGGACACCCGTCTGCTCCCACTCAGTATCGGAGAAGGTTCCAAACCCGGCGAAACCACCGACCATTGGTAACTCGGCACAACCCTCAAGTAGTACGTTCACGTATCGTTACATATGATGGTGAGCGAGTGGCTCTACGGCGCAATCGCGCTTCTCGTGGGGCTCCACGTCCTGACCATGCTGTACGCGTACCGACATCGGGGTGACCCGGCCGGGGCGACAGGGCAGGGCGATACCGAAGGGCGCCGTGGCAGCGCCACCGACGACAGCACTGAATCCATCGACTGTCCCCACTGCGGGGCGAGGAACGAGCAGGACTACCAGTTCTGCCGGCAGTGCGTCGCCGACCTGACGAGCGGGAGCCCGCAGCGGCAGCCGACGGATCGGAGCCAGCCGTACTGACACCGTTGCAAGGCTGTGGTCGAAACAATCTGTTTGAGCGCTGTCGTCGGCCAAAGAATTTATTTCCCCGAAGAAATATTTGAATATACTGTCACGAACGGGGAAGACCGTGGAAACTGTTATTGACGTACGTTCCTCGGATCGACCGGAGATATTCGACCGGGCGAACACCGACGGGCTATTCGGACGCACGCGCCGCCTTCAGCAGCCGCTGGGGCAGTACTTAGAAGGAACAGAGATGCCGCGATATCTCGCGTACAACGACCGGTCCGGCGTCGGCGCTACTCAGGGGAACGACGAGTCGCTCACGCCGGCTGGCGACTACCGCGCGTATTTGCTCGCAACGAACGTCCGAGTCGTGTTCGTCGTCGGCGACGACGACGGTGACCGGACCATCTCGCTTCCCTACGAAGACATCGTGGCCGTAGACTGTACGTCGGGGCTCCGCACGTCGACACTCGAACTCGCCACTGTCGACGAAGACCGCTGGGCGTTCGAGTGTAAAGGCGACCTGACACCGGTTCGGGAATACGTCGACGAAGCCACACAGGTCTGGACGCGCACGCTAACCGAGCTTGATCGGGTAGAATCCCAGATCGAGGCTGCTGTGTCGGCACTGGAGACAACGGACCTCGATACAGCAGCCACGCATATCACAACTGCACAGGAAGCGCTCGACAACGGGCGAAAGCGAGTCGAAGCGCTGGGGGAAGGGGCGAGAGCGACAATCGATGGACGCCTCCAGTCAACGCAAGCACGGATTGACACATGCCAGCGCCGGCGCCACGTCAACGCGGGAGATGAGCACCGTGATACGGCCCGACGCGCGTGGGAGAACCGGGCGTACGAACGGGCCGCAGATGCGTACGCACGGGCCAAGGCCGAGTACGAACGAGCACTGACCGTGACGGCATCGGAGCCGCCCGCAGAAGTCATCACGGATGCTCGAAACGCAGTCGAGGCGGAATACACCGAACTCCTGTCAGCGCCGGTCGACGCGGCACAGGTGGCTGCGAGTGCGGCCAGAGCCGCGACAGACCCGGCAGCGCGGGCCAGGCACTGGGAAGACGCCCTCGACCGCTACCGGACAGCGTACGAACTGGACTGGGGTCGTGACCGCCGCTTCGACGGCGACCGGGCGTCACTCCGACAGGCACTCGCGGACACCGCCGTTGAACTGGTCGATGCACACCGCGAAGCGGGCCGACAGGAACTCGGTGAGGGTAGCGACGGGTCAAATAGAGAGGGTTCCGGGACCGCGTGTGACAGTGCAACAGCCCACTTCGAGCGCGCACGCGAGGTGGCCACCGAACTCGTGCCAGACAGACGCGACCCGACGATGGATGCACCGGCCACCACGGCCAAACAGGGAGCCGGCATCGAGCCCTGATCGAAATGTCGATAATTGTTTATCTGAGGGTGTTCGGATACCGGTATGCGCTTTGGCGTCATCTCAACAGCGAAAATCGCACGCGAAGACGTGATTCCGGGCATCCGGAAATCGGACCACACGGTCGCGGCAATCAGCTCCCGGTCCCGAGAGCAGGCCAGCGAGGCGGCCGAGGCCCTTGGTATCGAGAGCGCCTTCGGAGACTACGAGACGATGTTCGCCGAGGCGGACATCGACGCGGTGTACAACCCACTTCCGAACGCGCTCCACGCCGAGTGGAGCCAGCGGGCCGCCGACCACGGCCTCGACGTGCTCTGTGAGAAGCCGTTGACTGTCGATACGGCCGGGGCAGTGGACCTCTTCGACTACTGTGCCGACCAGGGCGTCACGCTGATGGAGGCGTTCATGTATCAGTTCCACCCGCGGACCCGGCGGGCCAGAGACATCGTCGAAAACGAACTGGGCGAGGTACACACTGTCGACGCGTCGTTCAAGTTCCCGCTCGAAGACCCCGACAACATCCGGCTGGACCCGGAACTGGCCGGCGGGAGCCTGATGGACGTGGGTTGTTACGCCGTCAGCGCGGCGCGGGGCTTCCTCGGCGAGCCGGACCGAGCGTTTGCGCATGCCCGGGACTCCCGGGACAGCGGCGTTGATACGAACCTCAGCGGCGTCCTCTCGTACGATGACGGACAGGTCGCCTCGATTTCCTGCGGGTTCGACGGCCCGGACCGGGACTACTACCGGGTCGAGACCGACGACGGCTGGCTCGAAGCGCCGAGCTGCTTCGGCCCGGAACACGACCAGTCCGTCTCGCTGACCTACAGCGTCGACGGCCGCGAGGTCACCGAGACGTTCGACCCCGTCGACCACTACCAGTTGCAGGTCGAGGCGTTCGCGGACGCCGTCGAAAACGGCGAAACGCCACCCGTCGACCGCGCCGAGACGCTGGGGAACATGCGCGCCATGGACGCGCTGGCCCGGAGCGCCGACACCGGGGAGCCGGTCGACGTGGCCCAGCCGGAGTGAGACACGGGGCGGTCGTGTGCCCTGCCGCGACGAGCGCGAAACGGTTTTGACTGCGGCGAGTGAGGCACGTACTGTGACACCCCCAACAGTGACACTACCGAGTGGCGACGAACTCCCGATGGTCGGCGTCGGGACGTGGGACATCGACGGCGACACCGTACAGGAATCCGTTCGAGCGGGACTCGACGCCGGCTACGCCCACGTCGACACCGCCGAAGGGTACAAGAACGAGGCCGAAATCGGCGAGGCCCTGGCCGACTACGACCGCGAGGACGTGTTCCTCACGTCGAAGGTACTGCCAAAGCACCTCGACTACGAGTCCGTCATCGAGGCCTGTGAGGCCTCGCTCGACCGCCTCGGAACGGACTACCTCGACCTGTATCTCGTCCACTGGCCCAACCCAGCGACCTCCATCCGCGAGACGATGAACGCGATGGCGACGCTCCGCGACCAGGGGAAGATCCGCAACGTCGGCGTCTCGAACTTCAGCGCGTACCAGCTCGGGGCCGCCCAGCACGTCGCCGACGTGCCCATCGCCGTCAACCAGATCGAGTACCACCCTTGGAACACCCAGGACCAGGTCGTCGAGTTCTGCCGCGACACCGACACCGTCGTCGAAGCGGCCGCGCCGCTCGGGCGGACCGAGGTGTTCGCCGACGACGTCATTCAGGACCTGGCGGAAAAATACGATAAGTCGCCGGCCCAGGTCATCCTGAAATGGGCGGTCGAGAACGACGTGGTGGTGCTGCCGAAGTCCTCCTCGCCCGAACACGTCCGGCAGAATCTCGCGTTGTTCGACTGGGACCTCGACGACGCTGACCGCGAGCGCATCGACGCCATCGAGCGCGAGCAGGCGGTCTACGACACCGGCATCAACGACTGGGACAACGACACCTACGGCATCTCGCAGTAATCCCAGATGGTCGAACCGCCCGCACTGGACCGCTGGGACGCCGCCGCGGCGGCAAGCATCGCCGCTTTGCTTGTCGTGGCGTACGTTCTGGTTCCGAACCCGACGGTCCAGTACGGGACGTGGCTGGTCATCTTCTGCATCTGGATGGCCTGGTTCGTCTTCTTCGGGGCCAAATGGTTATACGGCCCCTAGAGGGGCGCGTTGAAGCTTTTACTCGATTCCGTGTCAGCGGAGATTTATTTACTCCCGCTCTCTATACACACTCGATGCCCCGTATCGAAGTCTCGGAAAACCTGTACCGGCAGATCGAGAGCGAAGCCAATAACGACGACTTCAACGACACGCTGTGGAAGATGGTGGGCTCCTATCGGCGGACGAACAACCCGGAAGCGGACCAGACGTAACGCACGTATCGCAGTCGGTGACGTCCCGTAGCGAGACAGTTTTGAACGGCCAGTCATCTCCGATAGCCGCTGTATCCGTGGTCGATCTAACGCCGGTGTCCCCGTCACTGTGAGCGGCAATCACTGCCGTCGGTACGCATGTTTTTACCATTTGAGCCGCTGCGTATTGGTAATGAGGCCACGAATCGCCCTGCTGAACGCGGCCCACGACGGCGAGGACAACCGCCGGAACTTCCGGCGGGAACTCGACGCCGACCTCGTGGAATACGACGTGACCGAGCGCGAACTGCCCGACACATTCGCGTTCGACGGCTGTCTGGTCACGGGCAGTCGCGCGTCTGTCTACTGGGATGAGCCCTGGATCCGGGACCTCGAAGCCTGGGTTACGGACGCAGTCGACCGCGACATCGCGTTCCTGGGCGTCTGTTTCGGCCACCAGCTGCTCGCACACGCACTCGGCGGCACCGTCGAGCCGATGGACGAGTACGAGATCGGCTACCGGACCGTCGAACACGACGGCGAGAACGAACTGCTCGCCGGCGTCGACGAGTCGTTCACCGTCTTTACGACGCATTCGGACCGCGTCGCCGAGGTGCCCCCGGGTGCGACCACGTTCGCCGAGAACGACTACGGCGTCCACGGGTTCCGGAAAGAGAACGTCTTCTCGGTGCAGTTCCACCCCGAGTATGACCCCGGAACGGCCGAGACGGTGACGAAAGGCAAGGACGAGCAACTCTCCGACGAGCGTATCGAGACGGTACTAGACGGCGTCACCGAAGAGAACTACCGCGCCGCCTGCGAGGCCAAGCAGCTGTTCGACAACTTCACCGAGTTCGCCGCGCGTCACGCGGATGGCGGGACCGGTGCTGCCGCCGCTGCTGACGACTAGCTCATCGAAGTGGTTGTCGACAGTCAGGTGAATCGGCCGGTTTCGGCGTCACATTCCGCACAGCGTGTCACGAGCGCGTCGCGGTCGTCCGTCATCTCGACGTAGTTGTGCGTGCGGCCGCCACAGTCGTCGCAGTGCCGGAGCATATCCGTATCACCCATTTCCTGTGGTGCGCCGAGCGCAAGCGCGACAACACGCTCGTCGCCCTCGTTGCGACCGCGTTGCCACTCACCAGGCGCAAAACGGATGGCCTCTCCGGCCTCGACGCGTACGTCGCCGTCCTCCGTTTCGAACGTCGCTGTGCCCGACTGAATGAGAAACACCTCCTCCTGGTTCGGGTGGCGGTGATAGCCGAAGCCGAAGGACTCGCCCGGTGCCAGTTCGTAGTGGTTCAGTGCGATATCATCGGTGCCGAGTGGACCAGCAAGCGCCCGCTTGACCGACGCCGGCCCCATCCGCGATTCGACGGCGTCGATGCTGACTTTCTCCATGGTTGCCATGTACGGCGGGCAGTCCTTAACGGTTAGTCAGAGCGGTCACAACGGTGACACGCAGGAGACGCCACAGCAAAAGCAGAGAAACGGAGCGTCGGTCACTCGCGTCGGTCGATATCGAGTTCTTCGTCGAGGTCTTCGAGCCAGTCGGCGTCCTCCAGTTCCGCCATCTGTTCACGGAAGTGCGTCTTGCAGACACCGACCTTGACGCCGTCGTTCTCGACGGCGATGTCGGCTTCACGGTCGCAGTAGTGACACTGCATACTTGAATTATATACCCGAACGACATTGAACCCTCGGGTTCCGTCTGCCGGTTGTCAGACACTGAGGGCTGTTTTGACCCGGTCCCAGGCAGCCGCGTCCAGGCCGGTGTCACCCAGCGTCTCGCCGTGAGCGTCGCTGCCGCCAGTCGGCACGAGGTCGTACCGCTCGACAGCGTCGTCGACGAGGCTGTCGTCGACCGTGCGACCGTACGGGTACCAGCGTTCGACGGCATCGAGTGACGCACACTTCGACAGCGCAGCCGCCGTATCGGGGTATCTGAACGGGTGCGCGAGGCCGACCAGCCCGCACGCGTCTGAGAGGACAGCACAGCCGTGCTCGAAAGACGGGACTTCCCGCGGGACGTAACAGGGGCAGTCATCGCCGATGAGTTCATCGAACGCCCCCTGAAAGGTGTAGTCCGACACCTCGGCGATTGCGCGGGCGATATGGGGACGACCGAGGCCGTCGCGTGGCTCGACGGGTAGCGAGACGCCCAGGCGGTCCTCGACACACTCAATGATACGTGCGCCGCGCTCGCGGCGGTTCCGCTGGATGCGTGTACACTCGGCCCGGAGTTCCTCGGTCGGGTCAACGCCGTAGCCCAGCAGGTCAAGTCGCTGGGCCTCGGTCTCGACGCGGAGTTCGATGCCGTGGAGAAGCCACACACCGTCTCGCTCGGTGACAGGGCCGTCGAGTGCAGGCTGAAGTCTGTCGTGGTCCGTGACAGCGACAATCTCGACACCTGCTCGCTCGGCGGCCGCCGGGACCGCATCGAGCGTGAGTGTCCCGTCGGAGCGAGTAGTATGTACGTGTAAGTCAGCGACGACCATACCACTTCCACATCCCCCAGCAGGAAGCCGCTTCTGGTCGAATCATGTGTCGTGGGCACACGAAACGTGAGTCCCTTATACGCATTAAGGGACATTATGATTATCTATAGTGAAGGTTTATTATCGACCATGAACTTTCCCGAGATATGCGAATGCTAAGCAACGCGACGGACGCCTTCCAATCGTACGACTACCCGGTTTCCGCTGAAGAAATCATCGAGGGTGACGGCGACATGGAACTCGAACTGCCAAACGGCACCGAACGGCTGGGCGACGCGCTGAGCCGGTCAGCTCCGGAAACCTTCGAAAGCGCGGAAGACGCCGAGTTCGCGGCGTTCTCGGGTGTGTCGAGCAAGGCCATCGGCCGGAAGGGCTACTCCGACCGCGACCCGATCTGCATGGGTGAGGACGGCCCGGACGAAGTCTCCTTCTAACGGCCCAGAACGACCTGCAGTCACTCAGCTCTGGACGGGTTTCCCGTCTCCATCGTTTTTCACACAGACGAGCAACAGCGCTATCGCTGTCGGTGAGTGCACACACTAGAGCGACTATCTGTCGAGAAAGTCCGGCCTGTCGACAGCATCAGTGCTGTCGACTGACTGCCTGTCCAACAACTCCGAGGAATCGAGCGCCGACGGCAGGCCGTCACGGCCGCCAGTCGGTACGTCCGCTTCGTCGATGTACGTCTTCTCGCCGTTGATCAGATCGGCCCAGAGGGCGTCCCGGTCGGCGTTGGTCGTCTCCGCCGCTTCCTTCGCTTCGTTCCGCCCTTCGTCGTACGCGAGTTCGACCATGCTCTTGTGATACGCCGAGTTCATCTCGGCGTAGATGGCTTCGAGTTCCTCGCGGTTGTACTCCCCGAGGCGCTCGGCGACGCCGATGGCGTAGGCCCGGTCGGTGGCCTCGTCCTTGTCGAGGCGTTCCCAGTCGGTCCCGAACTCGCGCTCGTAGCGGCTCATGACTCCACTTTCCGGTCAGGATGGACCTGCAGTCCGGCGTCGGAGAAGGATATCTGTCGGATGTCGCAGTCGATGGCGGTGCCCCGCATCTTGATGACCTGGACGCCGCGGGTCATGCTCCCGTTTTCGAGGAAGTTGTGGAAGAAGACGACGCCGTGGGCAAGGTAGTGTTCGTCGCTGTAGGACGATGGATCGGTCATCTCAGAGATGAGCAGCGTCGTCGCGTCCGTCTGTTTCAGCGCGGAGAGAAAGCCCGTGATCTCGTCTTCGACGTCGTTCATGAAATGCTGCAACAGCATGGTCGAGTCGATGACGACCCGCTGGATGTCGTTCTGTCTGATATAAGCGACGAGCCGGTTCGTCAGACCGCCTTCGCTGCCGAACTGCGTGATCGTTCGTTTCCCACTCTCGGTGACGAGGTTCAGGAACTGAATGGCGTCGGACTGCATCGCGCGGTCGAAGCCGAAGTCGTAGCCGGCCATGTCCTGCATCAGCTCCGTCTTGGTCTCGTGCATCGTTACGTACAGGCACGTCTCGCCCTCTTTGACGCCCTGCGTGATGAACTGCGAACAGAAGGTGGTCTTCCCGCTGCCCGGCGGGCCGCTGACCACGTAGAGACGATTCGGGAGTAACCCCCCCTCAATGAGTTCGTCGAAGCCGGGGACCCCACTAGAGAGACGCATATCAGCTATCTGAGTCCGTCTGGACATATGCTTTCACATTCTATTTTCACCGGTGATAACTCATTCGGCTGCGTCAGCGTTCGATAGCGCTGGGGTGGCTATCGGCCAGTTCGAGCAGTCGCTCCGTCCCGGTCCCGTCGAACCGCATCGGCCGTCGCCACCACGGTCCCTTCCCCGAATCTGACGACAGTTCGGTGACAAGTCCGTTCGCATCGGTGCCGCCGCTCGGTGCCGACAGCGGGACCACTGTGTCGTACAGTCGTGACTCCTCGGCGTTGCCACGAATGAGAACACGAGCGTCGAAGGGGTCGCGTTTCACGTGAGCGTTCGAGACGAACTGGGCCTGTTCCTCGGTCGAGAGGGTGCGATACTCCTCACCCGAGACCGCATCGCGGGCGAGTCGGAAGTGGCCGATGACGTGAGCCCCCCACTCCGGCGAAGCCCAGGCCGGGCACTCGCCAGCTACCGATAGTGTCGCGTAGAAGAACAGGTAGTCGCCGGCCGACAGGTCCGAGAGTGGGCCGGCTTTCACGCCGTGTTCGTCGCCGTAGGTGTAGCGCTCGCCGCCGGCCTCGGGAAACTCCGGATCGAAGTGGACCGGTAGATCGGCCACCGCGGACACGTCGGTCCGCAGGTCGAGGTCGCCGTAGGTCGGCACGGGCTCGCTAGTCGATTTCGATTCAGGAATTGGGATATACTCGAATGTACCATCGGAGAACAGTGGCCCGCGAAAGCCGGGCTCGTTCGTGTTGGCTCCGACGTTGATAGCGACGCTTCGCATACCAGGGGTTCGGTCGGTGCGGCAAAAGGACTGCCGGCGCGCTGTCGCCGACTACTCCCTGTCTGGCGGCGAGAGGTCCCGCTGGAACTCGTCGAACTGCTCCAGCCCTTCTGGCAGGTCAACGGGCAGTTGCCGCTCGGCGCGGCGGTCGACGTTCGCCCCTTCGATGGGTTCTGCGACGGACTCCCAGCCGTCCTTGACGGTCAGGGACTTCGCCGGCGTGCCGGCGGCGATGTGGTGGGCGGGGATGTCTTTACCGGCGATGGACTTCGCCGCGAGGATGGCGTTTTCGCCAATCTTGACGCCGGCCCGGACCATCGAGTCGTAGGTCAGACGCACGTCGTCCTCGATGATGGTGTGGTAGTTGTCGACATGGGTCTGGTCGACGGCATCGTGGTCGTGGCTGTAGACGTGAGTGTCATCGGAGATGGAGACACGGTCGCCGATAGTGAGCTTCCCGCGGTCGTCAAGATGGACGTCGTCGTGGACGACGACGTTGTCGCCGATCTCGATGTTGTGGCCGTAGGTAAAGGAGATACCCTTGAAGAAGCGACAGCCCTCGCCGCAGGACTCGAAGAGATGGTCAGCGAGCATCCGTCGGAACCGGAGCGCGAACTCGACGTTGTCCGCCATCGGCGTCGCGTCGAACTGCCGCCAGAGCCACTGCAGATGCTTCGAGCGTTTGAACCGCTCCTCGTCTTTCTCGGCGTAGTACTCGCTTTCGAGGGTCGTGTTACAGGGATCATACCCCTGCAGCCGGACCCGCTCGGCCGGAGAGATATCCGCGCCGTCCTGCCAGCGCTCGTAGGCCTCCCGGTCGCCGTGGAGGTCGACCAACACGTCAGTGACAACATCGCAGGTGTCCTCGTCACCGGAGAGGCGCTCGTCGACCTCGTCGATAAACGCCCTGAGCCCCTCTTCGGCGAGCGGTGGCAGCGACACGTGACGCTTCGTCATGTCGAGTACGTGGCTTCGCGGGCAGATAGGGGTTTCCGTTACGTGAAACCTACCCAGTAACATCCGTGTCACGACACCGTGTGACACAGGATTCGGTGAGCAAGCCACAGTTAAGACGTCGCCGTTCCAGACGACGACATGGTCAGGTCGGACTTTATCATGGAGATACGGCGCTACATCGTCAATCCCGCCGAGCGCCGGCTGCGAGCGCCGTGGCGGGTCACACTGTGGGTGTTTCTCGCCGGGTTCGGCCTCATCCTCCTTTCGGGGGTGATCGCAGTGGTGTCGTCGGTAGTGCGCGTGACACCGACGGTCGCCGTCGCGCGCCAGATCGCGCTTTTCGCTGCCGGAACTGTCGTCGCCATCGGAGTCGGCTATCTGCTTGATCGGCGGACGCTTCCGGACTACGGGCTGGGATTTGACCACCAGTGGTGGCGCGACGCGGCTTTCGGCCTCGTGCTCGGAGTGGGACTTCCCACGCTCGTCCTGCTTATTGAGATGGCCGTCGGGTTCGTCACAGTCAGCGTCGCCCTCGCAACCGTCGACAGCGGGCCGCTCCCGCTGACTGCGTTCGGACCGCCGGTCGCCGTCCTTCTTCTGGGAGCCTTCTTCCTCGTTCAGGCGACCGCTGAGGAAATACTCGTCCGTGGCTATCTCCTGACGAACACGGCTGAGGGGCTCGCCGGCTGGGTGGGGAAGCGAGGCGCGGTCATCACTGCAACGGGACTGACGGGCGCACTGTTCGGTGTCCTCCACTGGACGAATCCCAGCGCATCGCTGCTCAGTGTGGCCAACATCACCCTCTACGGCCTCCTGCTCGGTGCGTGTTACGTCCTGACCGGGCGACTCGGGGTCGCCAGCGGTTTCCACATCGCCTGGAACTACACACTGGCACTGCTTGGCTTCCCCGTCAGCGGCCTCCGGATGGGCGTCGCCCTACTCTCGACGACTGCGACCGGCCCCGAACTGGTGACCGGGGGTGGGTTCGGTCCCGAAGGGGGACTCATCGCCCTGCCGCTGCTCGCCGTCGGCGGAGCCGGACTGTACTGGTGGGTCCGCCGGGAGTACGGTGCGGTCGAGTTGCTCGACGACATTGCGACCCCACAGCTCCGGGTTCGGACGCGGTCCGACACGGCAAACCAAGACGGCTAAGTGGACAGCGCCGCTACGTCGGGTATGGAATATGCGACACTCGGAAACTCCGGCGTCGAAGTCTCGGAAGTCGGGTTCGGTGCCTGGGTTGTCGGTACGGACTGGTGGGGCGACCGCACTCGCGACGATGCCATCGACATGGTCCAGCACGCGCTCGACGAGGACGTGACGTTCTTCGATACCGGCGACGTATACGGCCACGGCGACAGCGAGGAGATCATCGGCGAGGCGCTGGCGGAACACCGCGACGAGGTGACGGTGTCGACGAAGATCGGCTACGATTTCTACAACAACCCACAGGCCGGCCACGGCGAACTCCCGAAGAAGGTCACGCCGGAGTGGGTCCACACCGCCGTCGACCGCTCGCTCGACCGCCTCGGCATGGACCACGTCGAACTGCTGATGCTCCACAACGCTAACGTCGACGAGGTCGACGAAGACGTGCTGGAGGCGCTCGACGAACTCCGCGAGGAAGGCAAGGTCGAGGCCATCGGCTGGGCGCTCGGCCCCTCCATCGGCTGGCTCGCCGAGGGCGACGCCGCCGTCGCCAACGAGTTCGACGCGCTCCAGACCGTCTTCAACCTCTTCGAGCAGACCCCCGGCCAGCACTTCATCGACACCATCCGTGAGCAAAACGCCGACACGTCGGTGCTCGCTCGCGTCCCCCATTCCTCGGGCCTGCTGAACGAGCAGGTCACCCCCGAGACGGAGTTCGAGGCCGACGACCACCGCGCGCACCGGCCGACGGAGTGGTACGAGACCGGCTTCGAGAAACTGGAGACCCTGCGGTTCCTCGAACGCGCGGAACAGCGTTCCGCGGAGGATTCGAGCGGCGAACAGCCGCGAGAACGCGACGGCGAGCGGACGATGGGCCAGGCCGCTATCCAGTGGCTCCTCTACCACGACGAGGTGGCGTCGGTCACCCCGACGTTCCGGACCAACGCCGACATCGACGAGTGGGCCGGCGCGTCCGACACGCCGCCGCTCAGCGACGAAGAGTACGACCGCGTGCAAGAGCTGTACCAGGACAACTTCGGCATCGACCGTGACGACGGGATGGACGCCCTGCGCTCGTCGGTCGGCGGTGCGGACCTCGAAGAGACGGGCATGAAATCTGCTGGGGACTGACGGCAAGGCGTTGGAGCGCCGACCCACAGGCCACGGTAGACCAGGTGGGCAGCTACTTCTACCGCCGCTCACCTGATTTTCGCACCGTCCGAACACGGCGGTTGGACACTAAATCTCCAGTTGACAGTTTACCCCCGAAGAACACCGGCAACCAAACAGCCGTCTGTCGGTTCTCGGCTGGCACCCCTCTGTTTCAACAGGAGATGTACCGCCGTCTTGCGGTTGGGGTGGCGAAGTTTCACATTCACCACGGTTCGTCTGACAGCCGCAAGACGCCAGACGGGAGTCGGTTCGAGGTGAAACGAAGGGGTTCGAGGCGCGAGACCGTTTCACATGCCTGTCCGGATGAAGCGGTAGCAGGTGTCAGAGACTGCCGGAAAAATAGTCTGCAATCATCGGGTCGGGTAATAACTGCTACTAGCAGGTCCGGGTTACTCGTTCAGCAGGCCGTCCTCTTCGACACGCATGACACCCTCGCCGTCCGGAAGGTTCGGCGCGTCGACGAGTTTGACGATCCGTTTGTTCCCCTTGGACTTCCGAAGGTACATCCGGAACGTGGAGGTGTGGCCGAGGATGTTGCCACCGATGGGCTGTGTCGGGTCGCCGAAGAAGGAGTCCGGATTGGAGGCGACCTGGTTCGTGACGACGACGGCGGTGTTGTTGAGGTCGCCGACCCGCATCAGGTCGTGGAGGTGCTTGTTGAGCTTCTGCTGACGGTCGGCGAGTTCGCCACGGCCGACGTACTCGGCCCGGAAGTGGGCGGTCAGCGAGTCGACGGCAAGCAGGCGGACGGGGAACTCCTCTTCCTGACTCTCGCTGGCGATCTCCTGGGCCTTCTCGGCCAGGAGGATCTGGTGGTTGGAGTTGAACGCCTTCGCGACGTGGATCTTCTCCAGCACGGAGGCGACGAGGTCATCAAGCAGGTCCTCGTCGGTGGGGTCTGCGTCGGCCTCCTCCTCGACGATGCCGTGGAGGACCATCGTGTCTGCCAGTACCTCGTCGGTGAGGCCCTTGACCATCTGTTCGATACGCTCGGGTCGGAACGTGTCCTCGGAGTCGACGAAGATAGCGCTACCCTCCAGACCGCCGTGTTCGGCCGGCAGCTGGACGTTGACCGAGAGCTGGTGGGTTACCTGGGACTTCCCGGCTCCGAATTCGCCGTACACCTCGGTGATGGACTGGGTCTCGACGCCGCCACCGAGCAGGTCGTCGACCTCGTCGACGCCCCAGGAGAGTTTCCCGATCTGTTCGCGGCGTTCGAGCACCGTCGATCCGGTTTCGAAGCCACCGATATCGGCCGCTTCGCGGGCGGCCTGGATGATGTCGGCTGCCGACGATTCGCCGATGTCGGCCGTGTTCGACAGTTCGCCGGGCGAGGCGACCGCAATCCCCTGGTAGGAGTCGTAGCCGTTGTCTTCGAGTTTCTCTGCTGTCGCCGGACCGACACCCGGCAGCTCTTCGAGGTCCTCACTTGCGGACATGGACATGCCTTGTGCATCTGGGGGTATAAAGCCTCGTTAACACCAGAGTGAAAGTGAAAGTGTGGGACGGCAGCGGGACGGTTCGGGACGGAATCGGGAGTTTTAGATGGGGAGGGGAGTGGAAGTGCGGTCAAAACGGACTCAAACCGGGGACCGCCCGACCAAGGGAGAAGAGCAACAGCGCCCCTAGCAAAAAGAGCCCAGTCAACACCCTCTCGGACACTGGTAGTATCCCTTCGCCGAACGCACCGACAAGGAGGAGGGTAATGGCAGCCATACCGGGAACCGGTCTGGAGCGGATCGAGTGCCAACGCAGCCACAGCGACCACTGGAGGCCGTCAAGCTGTGAGATAATGCGTGTCGCAAATGAGCGACGTGCGTCCGGGTTCTCGGCGGGCTCGAGCGTATCGAGGTCCCCGCGAGCGACCGTCACCACTTCGCCGGTGTGGACCCGACGGCCGGCCGCGTCGCCGACTAACAGCAGCGTCACGGAATCATCGTCCGTGCCGACGATGCGGTAGACACCGTCGGGAACGCGGCTGTCGGGGCCGGCCGCAGTCGGCCGGACGTGATTGCCGGGATCGACGCCGCCGTCGGTCATGTCACTCCCAGGGGTGGTAGCCGGGGCGGTCAGGCCACAGCGGATACCAGTACTCCTTGTCGTCCTCGACGGAGATCTCGTCGCTGAGATTGCTGTCCAGTTTGAATTCTGCGGAGGTGTTGCGCTCGTGGCTGTCGTGGGGGTCCGGCGCGAACGGATAGTACGCGCCCCGTCGGAAGGAGTACACCCAGTAGACGGTCTGGTCGTCGCGCGTGTGCTCGAACGCGAACAGCGCCGCGAGCAGGCGCGAGCCGTAGCGCCGCTCGACGAGCGTGTCCGCGGCGAAGTGAATCGACGTGAGCAGGTCCTCGAAGTCGTTGTCGTGCAGGACGACCCACTGGTAGCCGTGGTCGTCGGTCTCGAAGGTCGCCCGTGTCCCCGTCTCGACCATCCCCGCGTCGAGGATGGACTCGACCTCGTCGACGGCATCTTGGAAGTCTGTACTATCCACGTCGGCGAAACACAGCGCCGCCTCGCCGGTCGACTCGTACCCCAGGTCGGCCTCCATCGTGATGTAGGCGGTACTCATCCCGAACAGGTCATCAGGGTCGGCATCGCGCGTCGCGTCGGCCTCGGCTTTCACCCCGAGAACGCTCTTGAGTCCGTCGAGCAGTCCCATATGCGAGCCCCTACGGGCCGGAGCCCAAGGTGGTTTGCGTCTCGACTAGTCGGTGGGTCTGTATTCGGTGACGCGTATTCGAACAGCCAGAACGCCAGCTAAAATTAGCGGCCTTCGAGTTCGCGTTCGAGGTTCTGGAGGCGGTCGATGCGCTTCTCGGTCGAGGGGTGAGTGCTGGCCAGACGGCCGATCCAGCCGACGCTGATCGGGATGATGAAGAAAGCGTTCATCTCAGCCTGGTCACGCATATCGTCTTTCGGGACTTTGTCCATCCGACCGTCGATTTTCATCAGCGCGTTCGCAAGGGCGGCGGGCTTGCCGGTAATCATCGCGCCGCCGCGGTCGGCAGCGTACTCGCGGTAGCGGCTGAGCGTCCGAATCAACAGGAACGAGATGATCCAGACGACCAGCGAGATGAGGATGGCGACGATGACGGGGACCTGTTGCCCGCCGCGTTCGCGGCCGCCGCTGAACAGCCAACCCCAGCGGACGATGAGGAAGGCAATCGTCGAGAGAAACGACGCGATGGTCATCACCATCACGTCGCGGTTCTTGATGTGGGCCAGTTCGTGGGCGATGACGCCTTCCAGTTCGTCCTGGTCCAGCGTGTCCATGATGCCCGTCGTCACGCAGACAGCCGAACTGCTCTTTGACCGGCCGGTGGCGAAGGCGTTGGGCACCCGGGAGTCGGCGACGGCGACTTTCGGCTTCGGGAGGTCGGCCTGCTGGGCGAGGCGGTCGACGGTCCGGTGGAGTTCCGGATACTCCTCCGGTTCGACCGTCCGGGCCCCCATCGAGTACAGGGCGAGCTTGTCGCTGAAGAAGAACTGCGCGCCCAGGAACAGCCCCATGACGACGACGATGAGCGCGAGGTTCTCGAAATACAGCGTGAGCGCTCCGATAAAGACGAGATATAGCGCGAACAGCAGGAACATCGTCAGGGCCATCCGGCCACGGAGCCCCCAGTCTGTTTGCCATTCCATACGCAGTGATAGACGGTCGACACTCTAAAACCTCGCTATCATGGGAAAGTACCACACGGCAGGCGAGCGGCCCCGGCAGTCGGAACACACGGCTTAAACGGTTCAGTACAGTAGGACCGGTAATGAGCCGGTCGGGAGAGTTCTGTCCACGCTGCGGCGACGAGATACCGGAGGGCACCGATGAGCGCCCGGAGCTTGCGGGTGCTGGCGGCCAGCGCAACTCCGAGCACGTCCTCTGTGACGCCTGCTACTTCGAGGAGTTCGATCTGGTGGACGCCCCCGACACCATTCAGGTGCGGGTCTGTTCGCGGTGTGGCGCGGTCCACAAGGGGAACCGCTGGGTCGACATCGGCGCGGAGGACTACACCGACATCGCCGTCGAGCAGGTCAGCGAGGCGCTGGGCATCCACGTCGACGCCCAGTCGGTCGCCTGGCAGGTCGCTCCCGAGCAACTCGACAAGAACAACATCCGGATGCACGCGGAGTTCTCCGGCGTCATCCGCGGGACGCCGGTCACCGAGGAGGTCACCGTCCCCGTCCGCATCTCCCGGCAGACGTGCAAGCGCTGCGGGAAGATCGCCGGGGGCTCCTTCGCCAGCATCGTCCAGGTGCGGGCCGACGGGCGCGTGCCGACCGACGATGAGCGCGAGCGGGCCGAAGAAATCGCCCAGGAGTACGTCGCCGCCCGCGAGGAGACCGGCGACCGCAACGCCTTCATCACCGAGACCAAGTCCGTCGACGACGGGCTGGACATGAAGATCTCAACCAACCAGATGGGGCTGGGCATCGCCAAGCGCATCACCGCCCAGCTTGGGGGCTCGTACTCCGATTCGCGGCGGCTTATCTCCGAAGACGAAGACGGCCAGGAGCTGTACCGGATGACCTACGCCGTCCGCCTGCCTCGCTACCGACAGGGCGAGGTCATCGACCCGGAGGACGGCGACGGGCCGGTGCTGGTCCGCTCGGTCCAGGGGAACCTCAAGGGCGTCCGGCTGGCGACCGGCGAGGACTACGAGGCGAGTTTCGAGGACGGCGAGACGCCCGACGCCCGCCGGCTGGGGTTCCAAGAAGACGCCCAGACGACGACGCTCGTCGCCGTTGAGGACGATAGGGCCGTCCAGGTCCTCGACCCTGAAACCTTCGAGAGCAAGACCGTCCCGCGGCCGGACTACCTCGACACCGACGCTGACGAAGTGCCTGTGCTGAAGAGTCACACCGGGTTGCACATCCTTCCGGACGAGGAAGCCGACACGGATACCGATGAGTGAGGACGGTGCTGGCCGCGAGTCGGGCGAGACGGACGACCAGCGCCTCGCCGCCGTCGTCGATAAACTCCGCTCGCAGGCGGCCATCGAATCCCTGCGGGCCGAGGGCGTCTACGACGACACCAGAAGCGTCACCGAGTGGACCGAGGACAGCGTCGCTATTCCGGTAACTGCCCCACCCCAGGAGACGCAGTTCCGGGAGATCGTCCGACAGGTCGGCGAGCGACGTCTCAAAACGCTCGATGACCACCTCCGGGAGCGCGGCTGGACCGACGCGGAAATCGATGCCGCCCCGAGTTCCTGGGCCGTCCTTGGCTCCGTCGTGCTGGTCGACATCGGCGACAGCCCCCGGCCAGCAGAAGTCGGCGACGCGCTGTTGGCGCTCCACGGCGAAGCCGAGACGGTGCTGGCCCGCCACGGAATCTCCGGCGAACACCGCGAGCCCAGCGTCGAGGTTATCGCCGGCGACGGCGACACCGAGACGGTCCACACCGAACACGGCACGCGCTACGCGATGGACCTCGCGGAAGTGATGTTCTCGCCCGGCAATAAGGCCGAGCGGGCACGGATGGGTGACGTCGTCAGCGAGGGGCGGGGGACCCGGCCCTCGGAACGGACGAGCGGTGAAGCCGCGAGCGAGGACGGCGAGCGCGTACTGGACATGTTCGCCGGCATCGGCTACTTCACCCTCCCGATGGCCCGCGCCGGCGCGAACGTCACCGCCGTCGAACGCAATCCGACCGCGTTCCGGTTTCTCGTCGAGAACGTCATGCTGAACGACGTAGACGCACAAGTCCACCCCTACCGGGCCGACTGTCGTGATGTCGTTCCGAGGTTCGCCGAGGAGGGGCGAGCTGACCGAGTGGTGATGGGGTACTACGAGGCGCACGAATACCTCGACAGCGCGCTTGAGGCGCTCGCGCCCGGCGGCGTCCTCCACATGCACGAGGCGACGCCGGACGCGCTGGTGTTCGACCGCCCCATCGAGCGGCTGGAAGCGGCGGCAGCCGAAGCGGGTCGGGACGTGGAGATTCTGGACACCCGCCGCGTCAAGGAGTACAGCGAGGGCGTCGCCCACGTCGTCATCGACGCCAGAATCGAGTGACTGCTGTGTAGACCGTGACAGCACAGGGCCCGCGAAGTCACCGTATCCGCATCTGTGTAAAGAAAGTAATACTACTTCGAGCGGCGACACAGACAAGCCGCTCGCGGCGGTCGAGAGAATAAGTTGACATGAACTTAGTTTCTGAAACCATCGTTTTAGTCCCTCTCAAAGGATTATAGTGAACGGTGCTCGGTTTTGACGGTTCCCTCGACAGGGGAAATTGGGAGAGAGTTCGGACGGAGTCCCGGCCCAGTCCCGAGGAAATCATGTCAAATTTCGGAAAATTGGTTTAGGGTGGGCCTGTCTCGGTAGTGATGTAGCCATGAACCCATCCGCCGACACATCCGACCGGACGCGACGCGCATTCCTCGGTACGACCGCCTCGCTGAGCCTGGCCGCGCTGGCCGGGTGCGCGGGGAGCGGCGACAGCGATGCGGGCACGACGGAGACCGATGCGATGGAGACGGAACCGATGGAAACCGAGACGGAGATGATGGAGACGGAGACCGAGACGCCGACGCCGCCGGCCGACGACGTGCCCATCCTGAACTACGCGCTGACGCTGGAACACTTAGAGAACGCCTTCTACCGCGAGGGCCTGGAGACGTTCAGTGACGACGAGCTGATGACCGCCGATGTCCTCGCCGACTTCGGTGAGCGCGTGCGAATGGAAGTGCCCGACTACCTCCGCACCGTCAGCGAGCACGAGGCCGCCCACGTCAGCGCCATCAGCGACACCGTCGAGCAACTAAACGGGACGCCGGTCAAGGAGGCCGAGTACGACTTCGGTTACGAGACCCCCAGCGAGTTCCTCGCTGTCGCCGAAGCGCTCGAAAACACCGGCGTCGCCGCCTACGCCGGGGCCGCACCAAAGGTCGTGAACAACGACGTGCTGGCCGCGGCCGCGGGCATCCACAGCGTCGAGGCCCGACACGCCGCCTTCCTGAACCTCGTCAACGGTACCTCGCCGTTCCCAGCGGCCGTCGACGAGGCCAGTTCGATGAGCGAGGTGCTAGAGGTTGCCGGGCAATTCGTCACGAGCGAGGTTGATGCGAGCGTCTACGAACTCGACGACGACCGCGCGACCCCAGATCGGAAGGCTGACGACGACACCTCCGACGTGGACGTCCTGAACTACGCGCTGACGCTCGAACACTTAGAGAACGCCTTCTACCGCGAGGGCCTGGAGACGTTCAGTGACGACGAACTGATCGAGGCCGATGTTCTATCCTCGTTCGGCGACGGGGTCCGAACGATAGTGCCCGACCATATCCGAACAGTCGGTGACCACGAGGCCGCCCACGTGACCGCTCTCAGCGACACGGTCGAGAAGCTCGGCGGGACGCCGGTCGAAGAGGCCGAATACGACTTCGGCTACGAGACCCCCAGCGAATTCTTCGGCGTCGCGAGGGCCCTGGAGAACACCGGCGTCGCCGCCTACAAGGGTGCGGCACCGACGGTATCGAACGACCAGGTGTTCTCGGCCGCAATCGGCATCCACAGCGTCGAGGCCCGCCACGCCGCCATGCTCAACGAACTCAACGCTGAATCACCCTTCCCCAACGGCGTCGACGAGCCCCAGACGATGGCCGAGGTCACCGAAATCGCCGGCCAGTTCATCGTCGAAAACTGAGCGTGAGGCGGGTGCAATGGAACGTCGGCGGAGTCGACGGTCTTAGGTAGGCTGCTTGAGTGGGCCATAGCAATGGAGGCGGTCCTCTGGTACGTGCTCGCAGGGACGCGTGGCGGGTACAACCGCGCTCGTATCCTGCGCGGCATCGACGAGCGCCCCCGGAATCCAAATCAGCTCGCGGAGGACTTAGACCTCAACTACGACACCGTTAGACACCACCTTGACGTGCTGACCGACAACGAGGTGGTGACCGCCAGCGGCGACGACTACGGCGCGGTGTACTTGCCGTCGGAGACGGCCCGGAACCACTGGTCACTCGTCGAAGAGATACTCGAGACACTAGACAATGACTGAGAATCCCCACAGCCCCGAGACGACCGGCGATCCACGGACGGAGGCGCGCCGATGAGTCTCTGGCTCGACCTGGCCCGCATCGCGAGCGCCCTGAACGTCCTGTTGCTCCTCGCACTCGGAGCAGTGTGGGCACGGAGTTACCTCCGGCTGCGCTCGAAGCACACGCTCGGAATGTTGGTGTTCGCGGCGCTGCTCTGCGTCGAGAACGGCTTCGCCCTCTACGTCTACTTCCTCGACCCAATACTGACGGCCTGGTTCAGCAACCAGGTGCCCGACCCTGCCTGGCAGGCGATGGCCGCGTTCCACGTCCTCGAAACGGCCGCGCTGGCCTTTCTGACGTGGGTCACGATGGACTGAGCGGACGTCGTAACGCCTAATTAGCCGAGTCCTCAAGGAGAGGGCATGAACAGACAGCAGATTATCAGCATAATCCTCGTCGGCCTGATGGTCGGGTCATCAGTGGTCTACGGATTAGCCTTCGCCTTCTTCTAGTCCCACACGTCGGAGAGCGGGTGGTTTCCGTCACCGGACCGCGAGCGTGAGCGGTCGTGGCGGCGTTTCGTGCCCGAACTGAGCGACGAGAGCGCCTGGTCCGGCGCGAATCGCGGCAGGTCGGGCTGTGAGAGGCGGTCGGCCTGCGCACGGAACCAGTCTGGCATGTCGTGTTCGGCGCGCTCAAACAGGTCCAGCAGCGACGAGTCCGCAAGGTAGGTCGCGCCGTAGTCATCGGGCGCGCGGACGACGCGGCCACAGGCCTGAATGACCGTCCGGAGCGCCGTCCGGTAGTACCAGCCCCACCGGTCGTCTTCGAGCCGTCTGGCGACGCGGGAATCTCGGGTATTGGGGTAAGGAGCCTTGCACAGCACCTGCCACCGACAGAGGTCGCCTTCGAGGTCGAGAGCTTCCTCCATCTTCACCGAAAGGAACACGTCGGGGTTGTCGCTGCGCTTCCAGGCGGACAGCGCGCCGTCTCGACCCTCCTTGTCGTGGGTGCGGACGCGAGCGCCGACGCCGAAGTCGTCGAGCAGGGCCTTCAGTTGCTCCTGAATGGCGTAGGAGTGGCAGTGAATCAGTCCCTTCTCGTCCGTGTGCTGGGCCATGATGCGAACGATGGTTCGGGCGATGTCGGGCAGCGTGTCGTCGCGGTGCTCGTAGGTCATCTTCCCCTGGGCCACGTCGTACAGCGGCCGGTTCTCGACGGGGAAGGTGTGGCCGACCTCCACGAGCGCGACGTTGCTGGGGTCGAGACCGACGTTGGCACAGAACGCCTCCTTGTTGAGGATAGTCGCCGAGAGCAGGGCGAAGCGGTTGCCACGGTCCCAGACGGTGTGTTTGAGGTACCGCTCCGGATTCATCGGTTTGATCGTCACCGGTGCGTGCTCGCCGTCGGCCTGGTCGACGACCCACGTGGTCGCGCTCTCGGTGTCGGTGTAGTCCTCGCGGAACCACCCGAGGTCCTGCCGGAGCGTGTTCAGCGAGTCCCGCTCGGCCACTTCCTCGCCCGTGAGTTCCGCCTTGTTTCGCAGTTCCTTCACGCGGCGCTCGGCGAGGTGCTCGACGCGTTCGGTAAAGGCGACGGCGTCGTCCAGGCCGTCGATGTCGGGCACGTCGATATCGTTCCACATCGGAATGGACTGCGGCGAGAGGTCGATAGTGGCGTACATCTCCGCCCACTCGCCCAGGCCGTGGGCCTCGTCGATGACGACCACGTCGCGCTTGCCGAATACGTCGCTGCCGGCGGTCTGCATGAAATAGGCCAGCGTCATCGCGGCGATGCGCCGGTTCGAGGCGATAGCGCGGTCCGAGAAGTACGGACAGCGGTGCTTGACCTGACAGTCGAACTTCCGTTCGCGCACGCACGGGGCCTGGTTCACCGGCGTGTCCGTCTCGCCGGGGAGGATGCAGTCGTAGTTGTTCTTCCCGCGGATGACACAAAGGTCCTCCAGCAGAGCGTCCTCAGCCACGTCGTCTAGCTGGGAGACCTGTGGCGTGGTGTAGTAGGCGTCGATGACCTGCTCGGCGGCGGCATCGCCGGCAGTCCGGGCACACCCGGCGATGGCCCGAGCGAGCAACGATTTGCCGCTGCCGGTCGGCGCGCGAACGAGGACAACGTCCTTGCCGCGCTCGAAGGCCGCACGGATGTCAGCCAGAGCCTGCTTTTGGTTGCCCCGGTAGGATGGGGCGGGGAACTCGTCGGTAATCCGTGCGGGGTACACGCGAGAAAGCAACGGACGAGGCGGCCTAAACCTTTCTTGTCGCCGGATGTGCGTCAGCAGCTATCCGTGACGATGGTGTGAGTCATGTTCACATGCACACGGTCGTGGTACTGCTACTCTCGGAATGCTTATACATATACCCCCTGTACGTATATTTGCAATGGCAAACGGTAAGGTTGATTTCTTCAACGACACAGGCGGTTACGGTTTCATCTCGACTGAGGACGCGGACGATGACGTTTTCTTCCACATGGAAGACGTTGGCGGCCCTGACCTCGAAGAAGGCGAGGAGATCGAATTCGACATCGAACAGGCCGACAAGGGCCCCCGCGCGACGAACGTCGTCCGCAACTAAGGCAGATTTCCGGTCGATCAGCGACCGTATCTGACACTTGTTCTTATCGAAGCTCACTCGACGAGCAGCGCGTACAGCACGGCACAGAGCCCTGCGACGGTCACGAGACCCCTGACGAGTAACACGACCCCATCTCCGGCACCCGCCCAGTCAGCGACAGTGACGGCGGCGTAAACGCCGGCAGTCAGCGACGCGATACCAACGGCGAGCCATCGCATCTTCGACGCGTCGTTGCGCCGGTAGCCGCGATAGGCCAGCGATGCGACGAACAGTCCGACGGCGGCTGTCAGGGCCCGCGAGAGTTCCGCGACGAGATCCGGCGCGAGCAAGTCGAGGACCACCGTCACGACGACTCACCGCCGTAGACGGTCCAGAGAATCGTTCCGAGTCCGAACAGTTCGCAGGCGCTGACGAGGAACGAGCGCCCGACGGCACCGACGGCAGTGGCCGTGGGGAGTGCGATACGGAGGATTTCCGGGACGGTCGTGAGGAGGAGGAGCCCGACAGCGAGGGTCAGCATGCCCGTCCGGCCGGGGCCGCGACAGTAGCCACGGATCAAGACGATGGCGATGGCGGCCGAGAGTGCAACTGTGACGAGCGAGAGCGCGATAACGGCCAGCGCGATCCCCTGGTCGGTCCAGCCAGTGCGTATCTGTAGTAGTGTCGCGAGCATCTCAGGACAGCCCCTGAAACAGGTCGGTAAATCGATCCGCCGGGTCCTGCGAGGATCGCGTGACGGCGATGTCGTATGTCCCGTCGACGAACGTGACTGTCACGTCCTCGACGGTCGCGACGTAGCGCTTGTAGTGGTGGCCGTCGGGGTCGACAGCCTGCCGCTCGGCGACAAGGTCAGCAGCTTCCAGTCGTTCAAGGCGGCGGTATGCCGTCGGATCAGACATCTCGCAGGCCGTACAGAGTTCAGAGACAGACATCGGTCCAGTGGTGAGTTCAGCGATGATGGCCCGCGCGTACTCGTCTTCGAGTAGCGCGAGCAGTTCGTCGTCGCCGACCGCGTCCATAGTCGCTCCAGCGAGCGGAGTATAATAAAAAGTCTCACCGGCTTCCAACCCGGAAGCGGTGCCCGCGGTGATACGTCGGCTCCGGCCGGCCGTCCATGTGTGTCACCGAACCCACCGGAGCAAAGGGACAGCCAGGCGACCACGAGCATGGTCGCGCGGGCCGCTTCGGGACTCCGCTGGCCGGTCTGGAACAATGCAGACAGGAGGATCAGAGCACCGCTGCGTGCAGTGTTTCCGGCGGTGTTGTCGTTTCTGGCCCTCGCGGCGCTACAGCCCGTCGTTCGAGCCCGGTTCACACATCCGGTCCGAGAACCGATCGAAGCGGCCGGGATCGGGGCGATTCTCGTCGCCACAGTGTTCATCAGTGCTCGTCTCCTCGACCGTCGCCCCATCGGCGAGTACGGGCTGTCGCTCGACCGCCGCTGGTGGCGGTCGTTCGCCGTCGGCGGCGCGATAGCGACCGCCATCAACGCCGGGGCGCTCGCCGTCGCTGTCAGTGCGGGCTGGGCTACGGTCGTCGGGGTCGCGGAGGGGGCCGGCGACCTCCCGTTCCTCCCGGCGATGGTCGTCGTCTTCGCCTACATCGCCCTCGCGGCAGCGTGGGAGGAAGTCGTCTTCCGCGGCGCGATGCTGAAGAACCTCGCTGAAGGGGCGGATGGACTGGTTCCGCGGTGGGCGGCGGTCGGGCTCGCGGTGCTCCTGAGTGCGCTCGTCTTCGCCTCCCTGCACGGCGGGAAGATCGATCACCCGAGCCAGTACGGCTACTACCTGCTCGCCGGACTCGTCTTGAGCGGTGCATACGTGCTCACCGGCGACCTCGCGCTCCCGATCGGCTTTCACGTCTGGTACAACTTTACCCAAAGCGCGGTGTTCGGTCTCGGTCACTCACAGCAGACCCCCGAACTGCTCGCCGTCGAAATCGTCGGTCCACCTCGATGGGTCGGCGAGGAAGGGACCATCTTCACTGTCTTTGCTGTCATCGGGGGGCTTCTGTTGCTGGCATACGTTCGCTGGCGCGACGGCCGTCTCAGAATCGACGAGCGCGTGACGCAGTGGACGCCAAGAGCCGAGCGGGAGACGTGACGACGTTAGAGGGCGGCTACATCCGCCGCAGTCACTTCTTGATCGTCGGGTAGCCGGTCGATACAGTCATAACAAAGGAAGTGTTCCGTATCGTCGCCGAGTTCGAGGACAATACCTTCGGTCGGTCTGGACTCCTGCGACCAGATGTTGGCGATGCCGCCAGCTATCGAAACGTTCGTATCGCACCCGTCGCAGGCTCTGGAGGCCATTAGCCGATATTTATACGCTGTATACACTTCAAGGTAGCTGGCTCCTTCGAACAGGTCAGCGTGATTAACTCTCGACATACTTTTGTCGTCCGATGGGCACCATCCAGATAATGCAAATACTGGTCACAGGGGGTGCCGGGTTCATCGGCGGTCACCTGGCACAGCGGTTCGCCGCCGACAGCCACGATGTCGTCGTGCTCGACAACCGCGACCCGTTCTACGATCTGGATATCAAGCAACACAACATCGAGGCGGGGCGGGACGCCGCCCGGAACAGCGACGGGAGCTACGAGTTCATCGAGGGCGACGTGCGTGACGCGGAACTGGTGACTGAGCTTGTCGCCGACGCCGACTACGTCTACCACCAGGCCGCCCAGGCCGGCGTCCGCCCGAGCGTCAAGAGCCCCCGCAAGTACGACGAGGTCAACGTCGACGGGACGCTGAACCTCCTCGACGCCTGCCGCGACGAAGGCATCGAGCGGTTCGTGATGGCGTCCTCTTCCTCAGTCTACGGCAAGCCGCAGTACCTGCCCTACGACGAGCAGCACCCGACGACGCCCGTCTCACCTTACGGTGCGTCGAAACTCGCCGCCGAGCGCTACGCCTGTGCGTACAGCGAAGTGTACGACCTCCCCGCCGTCGCCCTCCGCTATTTCACCGTTTACGGCCCACGGATGCGACCGAACATGGCGATCTCGAACTTCGTCTCCCGGTGTCACAACGGCGAGCCGCCGGTCATCTACGGCGACGGGACGCAGACGCGCGATTTCACCTACATCGAGGACGTCATCGACGCGAACATGACGCTGCTGCACGAGGACGCCGCCGACGGGCAGGCGATCAACATCGGGTCGACGGACAACATCGAGATCAAGACGCTCGCGACGGAAATCCGCGATCAGATCGACCCGGACCTCGATCTGGTCTACGAGGAACGCCACGACGCCGACGCAGAACACACCCACGCCGCAACCGAGCGCGCCGAGGAACTGCTCGGCTATGACCCGGACCACACTATCCGGGAGGGGGTCGCGAAGTTCATCGACTGGTATCGGGATAACCGTGACTGGTACGAGCCGCTCGTCCGACAGTCCTGAGGGGCGACACGAACAGACCACGGTTTTAACCTCGTCCCGTCCTGCAGGAAGGGTATGCACGTGCTCGTGACCGGTGCGACGGGGTTCGTCGGGAGCCATCTCCTCCCGGCGCTCCTCGCGGCCGGTCACAGCGTCCGCGCGCTCGTTCGCGACCGGAGCGAGTACGACCCACCCGACGGCGTCGACGTGGTGACAGGTGACCTGCTCGACGCGGGCAGTTTCGACGCCGGCCTCGACGGCGTCGACGTCGCCTACTATCTGGTCCATTCGATGCGTGCCGGAAGCGACTACGCCGAACGGGACCGGCGGGCAGCGCGGAACTTCCGTCGGGCGGCCGACGAGGCCGGTGTCGACCGAGTCGTCTATCTCGGTGGACTCGGCGAGGACGACGAGACGCTGTCCGAGCATCTCCGGTCGCGCCGGGAGGTCGAGTTCATTCTCCGGGACGGCGAGTACGACCTGACGACGTTCCGGGCGGCCATCATCATCGGTGCGGGCTCGGCGAGCTTCCGGATGATACGCGAGCTAACGACGCGACTGCCCGTGATGCTGACACCGCGCTGGGTGCGGACAGACTGTCATCCGATCGCTATCGACGACGTCATTTCGTACCTGGTCGATGTGCTCGACAAGCCGGAAACGGCCGGCGAGACCTACGAGATCGGCGGGCCGGAGGTACTGACATACGCGGAGATCCTGAAGCAGACAGGCCGACTCATGGGAGCTGGTGAGCCGACAATCGTGCCGATACCGGTGTTGACGCCGAAGCTGTCGGCGTACTGGGTCGCCCTCATGACCGACGTGCCATCGAGCGTCGCCCGCCCGCTCATCCACGGCCTGAAGACGCCGGTGGTCGCAGACACCGAGGCGGCTCAGGCACAGTTCGCCGTTGACCCGACATCGTTCGCAGATGCGGTCAGGCTGGCCCTCAGCGAGTCTCGGAGTCGAGACGCGGCACGGGTGGCCGCAGCTACAGGTGGTGCAGGCAGATGAGCGGTGACAGCGCCCGTCCCGAGTACGGCGAGACGTGGGTTTACGAGAGCATCATCGGTGCGCTGCCGGGGATTCGACTCCCGACGTGGGCGGCGATGGCGATTCAACTCCTCATCTTCGAGGTCGCCATCGTCGCTCTGTCGTGGTACTACGAGGTCTGGAGCGCCGCCATCGCCGGGACGGTCGTCGTGTTCGTCGCGACCATCGGAAGCGCGGAGATGCTCCGTATCAGCACGCTTATCCGCCGTATCGACGTGCCACCGACCTACCGTGCGCTGTTGTTCGCCTCGAACGTCGAGGTCGTGTTGTCCGTGCTCGCGTACATCGCCCTGCTCACACATCTGTTCGTGTTCGACCCGCAGGTCAGTTCGATGCCACTGCTCGACCGGCTGTTCGGGTCGGAACCGCCGGTACTGGTTGTGTACCTGACGCTGCTCATCCTCTGGGACGTGAGTTACCGCATCGGGACGGGCTGGTGGGCCAGCGTCACGGGCCTGTGGCGGTCGGCTCGCTACCGGTTCGACCCCGAGACGGCGCGGGTGTTCATGCGGGCCGACCTGGAGATATGGGGCTTTGGCGTCCTCCAGCTCGTGCTCGTGCCGTTCGTGCTCGACCAGCCGGTGTTGCTCGCAGCGCTTGTCGGCCACGTGATAGCCGTCACAGCCGTGACGGCCGTCTCTGTCGGGCTGTTACGCTACCGGTCAAGAACGGCCGGCGTCAGTCAGAGTTGATCTGTTTGAACTGGTCGAGCAACTCTTCTGTCGATTCCTCGCCGTCGTAGTCGACGCTTCCGTGATAGGTACTCCGACCGTCGTCTTCCGACAGGTCGACCTCGCTGTTCTTGCGCTCACGGCGTTCGTGTTCGTCGTCGTCGTACGCTCCCATCGACATAGGTTACCACGGTAAACCTTGGCTGGTAGTGACTATCAATGTAACGGTGGTCACAGAACCCGTACCACACAGGCGGTAGAGCTGTCAAGCGGTGCAAAAGGGGGTGTTTCGACAGGGCGGAACGCCCAAGACCACCGACCGTCTACACGCCCCTGTGGCTGGTCCCTTACGTCTGCGACAGTCGAACGAGCGATGGAGCGAGAAGCGGGTCCGGAACGACCTGCTGACACCGCTGCAGAACACCTTCGGTGCGACGATGAGCGGTCCGTGGTTCGCCCCGCCGGAGGGGTGGGCCGCGCGCCGACTAGAGATGGACAACGGTGACCTAGCGCTGTTTTGCTGGAACGGCCAGCGGGCGTACTGGGTCGGAAATACGGAGACACCGCAGACGCTGTGGCGGACAGAGAAGTACACGTTCGACGAGGTGCCCGACGAGATTAGCGAGTGGGTCCAGCGCGAGCTATTCGCCCAGCTAGAGGTGGAAGACCCGTGGCTCACCGAGTACGAGACGCTCGCGCACTTTTTCCTGCCCGTGTTCCTCTCGAAGGACGGCCGGGAGTCGACACGGAGGTTCTTCCGGGACCACGCCGGCGGCTTCCCCGACGCCGAGCGAGCGAACGGGCTGGCGTTCTACGACGACTTCCTCGCGACCGGCGCGCTGGACGACTATCGCTACACAATGGCGAGCAAACTCGGGACCAGCGAGGGCTTTGACCTGTCGCGGATGCGGGCGACGATGGGCGAGTTCAACGTCGCCAAACTGCTCGTCGACGCGGGCAATGACATCACCCCCGAGGTCGAACTGGACTCGGGTCACTCCGTCGACTTCCGGGTCGAAGACACGCTCGTCGAGGTCACGCGCCCCCGGCCACCGTCCCGACGGCAGGTCGACACTGCTGTCGGTGCGGTGAAGGCGTCCGGCGATGCGAAGACACGCGACCAGCTAGCGGCCCACCCCGGTGCGGTCCTCGTAGTCGACTGCAGTTCTTTCCCAGACGACGACTGGCGTCGGGTCTACGGCGAACAGCCAGACGTGGGGTACTCGCCGACCATCGTGTTCCGCGCTCGACCGGACGGCAGCATGGAAGGGTATGCCTACGGCTCGGTTCCGTTCCCGCTACCGTTTTAATACAGCAGATCACGTTATCTTCCCCGAAATTCGGGGCGTAACATATAACGCGCCGGACCGGCAAGGCTGAGAGAGATAGCCGTGGTGGACGACACAGAGCAACCGAAGACCAGCAGCTCAGGGCAGTCGGTTTCTGAGGTGATGGATCGGCTCGAATCGCTCCGGTCCGAGGAGGAGGACCGTGCCGAGAGCGCCACCGCCGGCGTCCTGCTGGACCAGCTCCAAGAGGTCGAACAGCGGCTGCTGGCCTTCGGCGAGGCGCTGGGCGGCACCGCCGACACCGTGACCGACCTTCCGTTTACTGAGGAAGCCGGGCTGGACCACATGCCCGAACCGCTGTACGTCCGCCACGACACCGAGATGCTGAATCAGGTCACGTCGTGGCTCCTCCAAGACCAGCACATCGGGTTAGTGAGTCCCTACGGCACGGGAAAGACGGCGTTCCGTGAGATCGTGCTGCGGGACCTCTCGAAACACGAGGGCTTTGTCATCACACACCTGGACAACCCACGCGAAACGACGCCCCGGAAACTGTACCAGACGGTGCTGACAGCCGCCTACGCCGCGGGCTACTCCATTGACCAGCGAAACTACTCACAGGTCCGCGACGGCATTCCGTGGGCGACTGCGGAGGCGAAAGACGCCGTCCACGAGATCGTCCGTCGCGTGCGCGAGGACGAGAAAACGCTCCTGTTGGTCGTCGACGAAATCGAGGTGCTGGAGGCGGACCTGCTGTCGCCGCTGCAGGTGGCCGGCGACGCCGGCGTTCGGCTGTTCCTCACCGGGACACCGGAGGGGAAACGACGGGTGGCGGAGATTCGTGGGACGCTCGACTCCCGACTGCGGTACTACGAGGGTATCGACCCCTTCTCGCCGGAGGACGTGGCCGAGTACGCCGCCCGCTCGCTTGCGTATTTCCGGGACGAACCCTACGAGGGGCAGGCCCCGGACCTGTTCACCCGGGCCGCAATCGAGGATATCCACGAGCGGACCGATGGCAATCCCCGGGAAGTCCGCATCGAGTGTCGCGAACTGTTCACAAGGGCGGCGTTCGTCTGGTACCGGACCGGGCAGGACATTTCTCGCATCCAGATTACGCCGGAACTGCGCCATCGGCGGTTCGGAATGGGTCGCTGAGCGGCCCTGAACGGGTATATAAACCACCCACGCTAAGTAGTATCACACCGTCGAGTGTGGCATGTAGTAAGGCGATATGCCGGCCATGACCATAGCTTTTATATAGAATCACATTCAATCATCGTTTGACTATGGCTCAACAGCAGATGGGCAACCAGCCCATGATTGTACTTTCCGAGGAGTCCCAGCGGACATCCGGAAAGGACGCGCAGTCGATGAACATCACGGCCGGGACGGCCGTCGCCGAGGCCGTTCGGACGACACTGGGTCCGAAGGGCATGGACAAGATGCTCGTCGACAACTCGGGCTCGGTCGTCGTCACGAACGACGGCGTCACCATCCTCGACGAGATGGACATCGAGCACCCCGCCGCCAACATGATCGTCGAGGTCGCCCAGACCCAGGAAGACGAAGTGGGCGACGGCACGACCACGGCGGTCGTCATGGCCGGCGAACTCCTCTCGAAGGCCGAGGAACTCCTCGACCAGGACATCCACGCCAGCATCCTGGCCCAGGGATACCGCCAGGCCGCCGAGAAAGCCAAGGAGATCCTCGAAGACAACGCCATCGACGTCGCGGCCGACGACACGGAGACCCTCGAGAAGGTCGCCGCGACCGCGATGACCGGCAAGGGCGCGGAGTCCTCCAAGGACGTCCTCGCCGAACTCGTCGTGCGTGCCGCTCAGTCCGTCGTCGACGACGACGGCACCGTCGACACCGACAACATCCAGCTCGAAACCGTCGTCGGCGGCGCGACCGACGAATCCGAGCTCGTCGAGGGCGTCATCGTGGACAAGGAGCGCGTCCACGACAACATGCCCTTCGCCGTCGAGGACGCCGACGTGGCCCTGCTCGACACGGCCATCGAGGTTCCGGAAACGGAGCTCGACACCGAGGTCAACGTCACCGACCCCGACCAGCTCCAGCAGTTCCTCGACCAGGAAGAGAAACAGCTCAAGGAGATGGTCGACAAGCTCAAAGAAGCCGGTGCTGACGTCGTCTTCTGCCAGAAGGGCATCGACGACATGGCCCAGCACTACCTCGCCCAGGAAGGCATCCTGGCCGTGCGCCGCGCCAAGAAGTCCGACATCGAAGCGCTCTCGCGCTCGACCGGCGCGCGCATCATCTCGAACATCGATGACATCGAAGCCGACGACCTCGGCTTCGCCGGCTCCGTCGCCCAGAAGGACATCGCCGGCGACGAGCGCATCTTCGTCGAGGACGTCGAGGACGCCCGCGCTGTCACGATGATTCTCCGCGGCGGCACCGAACACGTCGTCGACGAAGTCGAGCGCGCCATCGAGGACTCGCTCGGCGTCGTCGCCGCCACGCTGGAGGACGGCAAGGTCCTGCCCGGCGGCGGTGCCCCCGAGACGCAGCTCGCCCTCGGTCTCCGAGACCACGCCGACTCCGTCGGTGGCCGCGAACAGCTCGCCGTCGAAGCGTTCGCCGACGCCATCGACGTCATCCCGCGCACCCTCGCCGAGAACGCCGGTCTCGACCCGATCGACTCGCTGGTCGACCTCCGCAGCAAGCACGACGGTGGCGCAGTCACCTCCGGGCTTGACGCCTACACCGGCGAGGTCGTCGACATGGAAGAGGACGGCGTCGTCGAGCCGCTCCGTGTCAAGACCCAGGCTGTCGAAAGCGCAACCGAAGCAGCCGTCATGATCCTCCGTATCGATGATGTCATCGCTGCTGGCGACCTCAAGGGTGGCCAGGGCGACGACGACGAGGACGAAGGCGGACCTGGCGGCCCAGGCGGCGCGCCCGGCGGAATGGGCGGCGGCATGGGCGGCATGGGCGGCGGTATGGGCGGCATGATGTAAAACCACTTTTTGCACTTCACTCGCGCCGCTTCGCGGCGCTCGTTCAGGCAAAAACGTGGGGAAAAATCGCTGCTCGTTCCTGTCGCGCCGCTTCGCGGCGCGGTAGTCACTCGCTGCGATTGAACCGGCGCGCTTCGCGCGCCGGATGCTTGCCCTACTCGTCGATTAAAGCGACAATCACCGCGGTTCTATATTTTCTATCGTCAATCTGGGTTAGTGTCGACGCTGTTTGAGTAGTGGCCTCAATCCAAACGGCTAGCCCGAGTATGAAGCAGACATATCACAAGCAGACGCCACGGTCAAACCGACGCGCCCCCTTGAATCGGTATGGACCTGACACGGGCTGAACGGCGACTGCTGTGGACTGGAACGGCGCTGGCGGGCGTGCTACATGTACTCGTTCCGGGACTGTTACTGTCGCTGGCGCGGCTTGGCTATCGCTGGGTACTGTCGGTAGAGTTTACGCCACAGGACGGGGCCCGTCGCCGGGTCAGGCTGCTCGGCGTGGGGAATCTCGTCGTTGCGGCAGTACTGAAACGGATACTCGACTGACAGCGAGCTACTGCACGGCGGACTCGACGTATTCGACGGCCTCGGCGGGCGTCTCAACGTGTGCGATGGCGTCGCCGCCAGCCGCGCTGTCCAGACGGTGGGTTCCCAGACCGGCGACGGGCCGGCCCATGTCGAGCGCGTGGCCGAGTTCCGAGAGCGTCCCGGTGCCACCGTCAACAGCGATTACGGCCGCACCGTTCATCACGACGAGGACGTTCCGGGCATTGCCCATCTCGGTCACTATCACCGTTTCGACGTAGTCGTTCGCGGCAGCCCGACGCTCGCCGGGCAAGATACCGATGGTGTGACCGCCGGCCTCGCTTGCGCCGCGGCAGGCGGCTTCCATCACGCCGGAGAGACCGCCACAGACCACATCGTGGCCATGCTCACCGAGTCGTCGCCCGACCTCCCGTGCCTGCTGGTACTGTTCGTCGGTAACTGTCGAGCCGCCGATGACCGAAACGCGCATGGCTGGTCGTGCAGCGGGAAACAGAAAAACAGCGCCGGATTACAGCTGGTCGAGCCAGTCCTGCGCGCGGGACTCGGTTGTCTCGGCGATGTCGGCCAGTTCGGCCGCGTCGTAGTCAGCCAGGTCTGCAACGCTGTGGATGCCGGCGTCGTGCAGCCGATCGGCGTATGTCGGGCCGATGCCGGAGACGGAATCGACATCGACGGGTTCGTCGGTCGAATCGTCTTTGTCCTCGGTAGCGTCGGCATCGACATCGTCAGTCGCGTCGACGTCGATGTCGGTGAGTTCCGACTGGTCTACCGCGTCGTCTCCAGCCGCTTCGGGGGATTCGACCTCGATATCGACTTCCTCGCTCCCTTTGCTGCGCTCGGAGTACCACTTGGCGACCTCGGGCCAGAGGTCAGCGTGGGTCGACGACGAGACGGAGAGGCCGATGTGGCCCGTCGAGAACTCGATGGTCCGGGTATCGTCGCTAGCGATGACGTCGTTGAACGGCTTGGAGGCCTCCGGCGGGATAAGGTGGTCGTACTCACCCATGAGCTGGAGGACAGGCATGTCGATGTTGTCCAGGTCGACGTGCTTGCCGTTGAGTTCCAGTTCGTTCTTGTATAGTTTGTTGTCCTGGTACACGTCTTCGAGGAACTGAACGTAGGCCTCACCGGCCACGTCGATGCCGTCGCCGAGCCACCGCTCCATGCGGCCGAAGTTCTCGACGAAGCCCTCGTTCTCCATGTTCTCCGCGAACCGGATGTACTTCGTGACGTAGTTCTCGACCGGATCCATCAGCGCGAACCCGATATCGAGCATATCCGAGGGGACGTTGCCGAACGTGTCGACGACGTCCTGCGGGGAGTAGTACTCCTCAGAGCCCCACTCTTCGAGGACGCCGCCGGTGTGATCGAAGCATAGCCCGGCAGCCATCAGGCCCAGGGTATTGACTTTCTCCTTGTGGAGCGCGGAGTACATCACCGACATCGTGCCGCCCATACAGTAGCCGAGGATGTTGATCGCGTCTTGGCCGGACCGCTCGCGGACTACGTCGACGCAGTTGTCCATGTAGCGGTTGACGTAGTCGTCGAGTGTGAGGTGCTGATCGAGCCGCGAGGGCTCGTTCCAGTCGATGAGGTACACGTCGTGGCCCGCCTCCAGCAGGCGTCGGACGACCGACCGCTCCTCCTGCAGGTCGAGGATGTACGGCCGGTTGATCAGCGCGTAGACGATGAGGATCGGAACGGCTTCCTTGTCCGCCTCGGCGACTTCGATGCCGGCGGCCTCCGCGTCGTAATGGAGGAGTTCGAGCTTGTTCTCCTCGTAGACGACCTCGCTCGGCGTCTGGCCGACTTCGACGGACTCCATCAGCTCCAGGCGCTCGCCGGCGATCTGACTGGTCTCGGCGGCGTCAGTCATGTTCTCAAGCGTCTTGCGCTGCCAGTTGAGCGCGGCCTCGAACGGGTTGAAAGGGTTGCTGGACATGGGTTACTCTTCCAGGTGTTCGAGGATGCGGTCGAGCTTCTGTTCGACCGCGTGCTGGCGGCGCTCCAGTTCGATGAGGCGCTCGCCGATCTCGTCGACGTCGTTTCGCGTTGGGAACCCAAGCTGTTCCAGCGTGTCTTGGCTCAGGTCGTCCGCTTCCTGTTGCATCTCCATCATCGACTCGACGAGCTGGCCGTTCGCGGCCGCAAATGCGGAGGTGCCCATGACGTGTTTGAACGCCTCGTTGGCGGACTGCAGCCAGATGTCACGGAACTCGGCGGGGTCGACGTCCTCGCCCTGTGCGGCGTCGGTCGAGCGTTCGACCATCTGCTCGGCAGCGTCGATCCACTCCTCGTAGGCGCGGTTGTAGCCGTCCATCCCGTCGGCAAGGTCCTCTTGCTCCGGGATCGTATCCTCGACGGCATCGGCCCACGACTCCACGAAGGCCGCCTGGGCCTTCATGTTCTGCTCCATCGAGTCAGCGACCGCGTTGTTCATCTCCTCAACCATCTCCGTCCATTCCTCCTGAATGTTGTTTGGATTACTCATAATAGTACCTCGGCGGCGGGCGCACAAAAAAACCGACTGTCGTTCTTACGCTTCGACGTCGACAGCGTCGGCGGCTTCGGCCTGCACTTCCTCGACCTGCTCCTGAATTTCCTCGACCTGTTCCTGCACTTCTTCGAGCTGCTCACCGAACTGTTCGGCGGCCTCGACGGACTGCGCTTCGAGTTCCTCGTGGGCCTCGACGAGCATGTCGACCTGCTCGTTGACGGCCGTGACGTACTCGTCAGTCATCTCGTCGTAGGTGTCGACACCCTCTTCCAGTTCGGTTTCCATGTTGTCGAAGACCTCGGCGTGGTTCTCGAGCAGGAAGTCGAACTGCTCGTCGACGGTCTCGCGGATCTGCTCGACGGTTTCGGTCATGCCGGGCATCGTCGACGCCATCGCGTCGAGATAGCTGTGGAACGCGGTCTGCTGGAGCTCGACACCGCGGCGCTGTGCCGACTCCTGCGTGTCGAGGCTATCGATGACCGCACTGTTGACGTTCTGTTGGAAGGAAACGCTCTGTTCGAGCGCCTTCTGGCTCTGCTCAATCGTGGCACGCTGCATCTCGAACGCTGTCGTGACGGGGGTTGTGTAGTCTACCATTGTTGGATTACTCGCTGTTGTTGTTAGTGACCGGGAGGACGACGGCTTGAACGATATCGCCTTCGTCGATGCCCAGCGCCTCTCGCTCCGCATCGGGGATGCTGATCCGACCCCCGCTCTGTACGCGGGTCTTGAACGTCGCCATCTGACTCATGGCACCGAGCTGATTCATATCGAAACTCGGCATGCCACCGTTGGCGAACATCTGTTTCATCAGCTGCTGTTGCTGTTCCATCGCGTTCTCGCTCGCCTGTTGCATCCCCTTGAACATCGGAGGCCACATCAGGCCATCATCCTCGTCGGCCATCGGTCAACTACATGTTCGCTCCTCAACAGTATAAACCTTCCGCTGAACACCATTGAATACCATTGAATGGCAAAAGATGGTATTAGCCGTTCAGGAGCGTCGATGGGCATGCTACGCCCTGCAGCACCGATAACTGCAACCCAAATACGCGTCTGACGCCCGTTAGACGGCGTGTACCGACAACTGAGACGAAACCAACACCAAGGTTTAATACTCCGACCAATAAACTACCAGAACAGATGAGTTCTGAATCGCCACGAAACCCGCTGTTAGACACATGGACTGAAACATCGTCACATATGTTCAACAGCGTCGTCGCAGCTAACCGGGCAGCGTTCGCCGCGTTTGGCGTCCAGCAGGAGGATGAGAACGGCGTAACGCCCGCAGACCGTATCGAACCGGACGAAGACCTCCCGGAATGGCACGTCTCGATCTCCGAAGACCACCCGGGCCGCCTCGGCGTCGGCGACCACGTCGATTTCACGAAGACAATCTCGGAAAACGACGTGCAACAGTTCGCCGCCGCGAGCGGCGACACGAACCCGCTTCACTTAGACGACGAGTTCGCGGAGCAGACACGCTTCCGTGGCCGTATCGCCCACGGAACGCTCGTCGGGAGCCTCATCAGTGCGGCGCTGGCGCGGCTACCTGGGCTGACGATCTACCTCTCGCAGGATCTGGAGTTCCACAACCCGGTCCGTATCGGCGACCGACTCACTGCCGAATGTGAGATCGTCGAGGACCTTGGCGACGAACAGTATCGCCTGACTACGCGCGTCCTCGTTGCCGATGAAGTTGTCATCGACGGCGAAGCGGTCGTCCTCATCGACGACCTGCCGGAATAACTCAGCAGAACGCCTGAACGGCCCGGTTGAAACGGTCGGGATGTTCCCGCGGCGGACAGTGCCCGCAGTTCTCGAAGATCTTCAGTGTGCTATCAGTAACCGTTCCAGCCGCCTGCTCGGACCACCGACGGGGGAGCAGCGGGTCGACGGCCCCGTGAATCAGCATCGTCGGCACGTCTATCTCAGTTAGCCGGTCGGAGTAGTCCGTTCGAAAGCCACACCACCGGAACTCGCTGCGCTGCCAGCGCCGCATCGCCCGGACGGTCTGTCGATCGACGACGCTGTCGATGTCCTCGACCAGTTGCTGGGGCGGCTCTCCGGGACCCATACTTCGGAGACTGTTTCTGATCGCCGACTGGGACGACCCGACGCCCTGCCACAGCATGTTGCCGAATATCGGCGTCTGCAAGACGCTACTGGCCGCTGTGCGCCAGTAGGCATCGGCTCCCAGCCCGTAGCTGTCGACTAACACCAGTCGCTCGACGGGGCCGCCATCGAGCGCGTGACCGAGCGCGATTGCACCGCCCATCGAGAGGCCGGCTAACGCGGGTTCTTCGATGCCGAGCGCATCGATGAACTCGGCAAGGGTCTCCAGGTAGTAGTCGGTCGTGTACGCGCGGTCGGGCTTGTCGCTGTCGCCGTGGCCCGGCAAATCGAGTGCATACACCGTTCGCTCCGGCGCAAGTGCGGGCAGTGCGTGTCGCCAAGAGACGGTCGCGGCGTCCAGCCCGATACCGTGGAGAAACACCATCGGCGGCCCCTCGCCGCCGGTCCGGTAGTGAATATCGACGTCCTCGCCGTCGACGGACAGCTCGACGCGTTCGGACGAAATCCCTGTGGTCATCGGCGTTCGTTCGGGACCGAGCGCGTATGAGCCTTTGTATCGACTCAATGACGACGGCCGCGGTATCCGAGGGCGGTCACTCGGTTCGCTCGTAGGCACCATCTCGTCGGAGTCGGGCCTGCTCGCGAACGATAGCCGGCGTCCGACAGCGGCCCGGTTCGCCGGTGACTTGCGGCACAGTACAGTTGTTACAGCTCTCACACAGCGCGTCCGCACCGGCGAGCAGGCGCGCGCCGAGTCGCGGTTCGGCGTAGAACGGACGGGCCATCCCGACCGCGTCGGCGGCAGCGGTCGTTCCGGTCGCTCCGAGAAACCGGTCGCAGTCGGCCCGCGTCCGAAGCCCGCCCTCTAGCAGGACCGGCACGTCCACACGCTCGCGGACAGCCCGGCAGAAGTCGGCGTTCCAGCCTGGGTCGCGGCCGAAACGTCGAGCCTGCAGTTGATTGAGCAATCGAACAGCACGCGCTCGAAGTCGGCTACCGAAGACCGCCGCGTAGTCGTCCTGTAGGTCACTGGCATCCCAGGCTCGGTCCGGGAACGCGCCGCGGACGATACTCATGTCCCAGAACGGGGACACCTCAACCGGAACGAGGCCGTCATAGCCGATGGCCGCCGCTCGGGTCGCAATGGCCACGCCATCTCTCCGGGAAAGATGCCGTCGAACGAAACTCGGCGCAGCGGTCTCGGCTGGAACTTTCGTGACCAGTGGGACATTGCCGGCGTGTTCTCGAACGGCGTCGTGGATTGCTTCGAGGAACCGAACGCCGTCCCGGAACTCGTCGCTCCGGCGGTTGTAGAACGGCGAGAGGAACTGCTGGATTATGCTCATGTTCGCCGCCGAGAGGTGGATGCCGTCGTAGCCCGCGTCGACGGCGTAGCCAGCACAGCGCCCGAACTGCTCGGCCAGTTCCCATACCTCGCTCGTCGAGAGCACGTCCGGCTGCAGCGAAATCAGCCCAGCCCGGTCCAGCGCCCGGAGCTGCCACGGCGGACGGCTGACAGCAAGCTGGCGCTGATCCGGGTGCTGGCGGCGGTACTCGGCATGCCACGTCGCCATGCTCCGGAGGCCGCCATGGGCCAGTTGCAGGAAAATGCGACCGCCGTGGTCGTGAATCGCCCCGGTGAGCCGTTCGAGTCGCTCGACGAAGGCCGGGTCGTGAACCCGCGTCATGTTCGGCGCGGCACAGCCACCACGGTCGGTGACGATGCTCGCCCCCTGGAAGAGGAGGCCGACACCCGTGGCCGCCGTCGGTTCGAGTTCGTCGATAAGTGTGTCGACGGCGGCCTCGCCGTTGCCCGCACACTCCAGTACCGGTGCGCGATACAGCCGGTTGGGGACCTCGACGCCACCGATCTGCAGCGGCGTCTCCAGCGCGGTCACGACTGCTCGCGCTCGTCGAACGTCGCCTCGGTGCGGGCGCTATCCTGTGGTGTCACCTGCTGGATGGCCGCCCGGACTTCCGTCGGCGAGTCGAACTCGCCGTCGGTACTCCGCTCGATTGCGGCCGAAAGATCCTCTGCGGGTGGGGCGGCGCTGCCGTACTCATCTGCCAGTTCCTCCACGCGGACCGGGTACGCGGCCCCGCCGGTGGTGCGGTCGACCGTCGCCTCGACCCGGCGGGCGCGCTCGCTGGCCCGCTGCCGTGCCGTCCGCTGTGGATCCATGTGCAACACTAGCATATCCGTCGACAAAAATACTGCCGTTACTTCTCGACCGGGAGCAACGCCACACGCTCCCGAACGGCGTCGGGAAGGCCCCCGGCCGTCGCGTCGAGTTCAGTGTCCGTCACGTCGAAAAAGGCCCGGATGCGGTCGGCGTTGTACTCGCCCAAGGTGGACGTCGTCGTAAGCTCCTCGCGAACGTCGTCTTTAGCTGCCTCAATACCGTTCTGTTGGCTTTTTCCTACGTGAGTATCCGTCCGGTCGTGGTCGACGATGACGGCGACGACGGGGCAGGTCCCCTCGCTGACGCCCATCGTCAGCGCGCGGTTGATTTGACGGCGGCCGGCCGCGTACAGCAGGATTTCGACGCCGAAATCCTCCGCGATGGCGTCGCCCCGGTCGTGGGCCCGGGTCGCGAGTTCGACGGCCAGTTCGAGATGGGCGCGGTCTACGACGTATCGGGCGTCGAACGCCTGCACCGTGACGCCGTGGCGATCGCCGATTGCACTGAGCGTCGCCACGAACGCCCCCACGTCGTCGATTTCAGCAGTGCCTTCGACGACCCGCATCAGAAATCACCCAGACTCGACTGGTCATCATTGGCTGTCGATTCGGCGTTCGTGTCCCCATCTTCACCGTCGTCAAGGTCAACAGACACGTCGGGCGCGGGCTCGACGCCCTCCATCGACGGGTCACGGTGGCCGGCGCTTTCGAGGACGTTTTCGGCCGTCTTCCGGCGGCCCCGGAGCGCCGCCAACACGACGGCTTTGTCCGCGTCCCGGAGCTGTGCGCGGTCGGTGATGCCGGCCTGAAACAGCCGTCGTGCGCGCTTGCGGCCGACGCCGCGGACGCCGGCCAGGTCGACCAGTTCCTCGCGGACGCCGTGTTCGACGCGAATGCGGGCCTCGCTGATGGCCCGGGCGGCGTCCAGATCGACCTCACTGGCCAGCGATTCAGCGGCCCCCAGCAGCCACTGGGCGGTTTCGACTTTCCCACGAATGTCGCCCGGGCCGACCCCGTATCGCTCCGTGATGGTGGCCTCGTCGACCTCCGTCGCCCAGTCTTCGAGCAGGCGGGCGGTCTTCAGCGCCGAGAGCCAGTCCTCGAAGCGACCCTCCTCGAATTCCGAGGGCGTGGGGCCCAGCAGCTCGTCCTCGCGCTCGAACAGCTCCATCTCGTATTCCTCCCGGTCGCCCGAGCGGAGGTACAGCTGGTACATGTCCGGCGTCCGCGAGACGAGGTGGTACAGGCCCAGCGCGGAGATGTCGTCCGGGTCCCTGTCGGCGTCGGCGCTCTCGTCAGCGTCCTCGGCCAGTTCACTTGCCGTGGTGAATCCGCTGTCAGCCGGCGGTTCCGGGGGCGTCTCAGACGGCGCTCCACTTGCCGACGTACTGTCGCTGGCTCCCCGCTCCCAGTCCCGGAGGCCGTCGACGATTTCGGCGGCGCTCATCGGATCCAGATAGAGCCGCGAGACGGTGTGGCCCAGCGAAGTGGCGTCGAGTTCGCCGCCCTCGATTTCGAGGAAGTCGTTCCGCTGAAGGTACGTAAGCACGTCGTCGACGACCCGTTCGAGCTGGCCGCCCTCGTCGGTCTGGCTGGCGTACAGCGTCTGTTCGAGGAACTCAAGCAGTCCCTCGCGGGAACGGGCGAAACCGGAAGCGACCGTCGCGAGGATGTGGGTCCGTAGCGCCGGCTCGGCCGCGAGTTTCGACCGGACCGGTTCCGGGTCGGCCCAGACATAGCGCTCAAACAGCTCGTCCACCTCGTCGTGGCTGGAGGCGATGAGGACCGCCTCGCCGTAGGGATCGAGTCCCGGGCGGCCGGCCCGCCCCATCATCTGGTGGACTTCGAGCACCGAGAGCGGGGCCATCCCGCCGGCCGAACCGTCGTAGCGCCGCCAGTCGCGGACCACGACGCGCCGGGAGGGCGTGTTGACCCCGGCCGCGAGCGTCGGCGTCGCACAGACGACCTTCACGAGCCGGTCCCGGAAGGCGTCCTCGACAAGTTCGCGATGGCCCCGCGAGAGGCCGGCGTGGTGAAACGCCGCCCCGTCCGCGACGGCGTCCGCGAGGTCATCGCTTGTCTCCGTGTCGCTCACGTCCCGTATCTCCTCGGCGATATCGGCCAATTGGGCCCGCTCCTCGTCGGTGAGGTGGGGTCGGACGGTGTTGGCAAGCCGGCCCGCCGCCGCCTCGGCGTTGCGCCGGGAGTTGACGAACACCAGCGTCGAGCCGTCGTCCTCCAGCGTATCACGGACGATAGCCGCCGTCTGTTTCTCGTTGTTCTGCACCGAGAGCCGCTGCTGACTCCCGTCTTCGAGATGCAGCGCCTGCCCGTAGTGGACCCCCTTCTGGAGGTCGATTGGCCGCCAGTCCGAGTCGACGAGCCCCGCGTCGAGCCACGTCGCCAGCGCCTCCGCGTTGCCGATGGTCGCCGACAGCGCGACGGTCTGCAGGTCGGGGTTGAGCCGGCGGAGCTTCGCCAGCGTCACCTCCAATGTCGGCCCCCGCTCGCCGTCATCGACCAGGTGGACCTCATCGGTGACGACGCAGGTGAGGTCCTCTATCCAGGGGGCGTCGTTCCGGACAAGCGAGTCCACCTTCTCACTGGTGGCGACGACGATATCTTTGTCCGCGAGCCATCCCCCCTCCGACTCGTAGTTCCCTGTCGAGACGCCGATGTCGAGGCCGTACTGTTCGAACTCCTCGAAGTCGGCCTGCTTCTCGCTGGCCAGCGCCCGCAGCGGAACGATGTACAGCGCCGTGCCGCCGCGGGCGACCGAGGAGAGCATCGCTAGCTCGGCGATAAGGGTCTTCCCGCTCGCCGTCGGAATCGACGCGACCAGGTTCTCCCCCTCGGTGACGCCGGCCTCGACGGCCTCGGCCTGGGGCGGGTACAGCTCCTCGATACCGTCGTCGCGCAGGTGGTCCGGGAGCCACTCGGGCACGCCCGGCAGGTCCGCAACGTCCATTACACCTCGCTTGGGTCCTGGCCCGATTTAAACTGTCGCACTGCAACCGCCTCGCCACGCTCCCGGGTCAATCGCCGAGGGGAACGCCTTTGCCCGCGAGCGGCCAAGACGTGGTATGCGAGTCGAGTACGACTACGACACCTGTATCGGCATGTTCCAGTGTGTCGCGGAGTGGGACGCCTTCGAGCGCGACGAGGACGCCGGCAAGGCGGTGCTGGCGGACAGCGAGGAAACCGATGCGGACGTGTTCGTCCGAGACGTGCCCGACGACGCCGAACTGGACGCGAAGTTCGCGGCCCGGTCCTGTCCGGTCGACGCCATCACGATCTACGACGACGACGGCGAACAGCTCATTCCCTGATTAGTCCTTCGACAGTCGCTTCGAGTACAACGGTGCCGACGGCGTCGCCGACAGCCGAGTCCGCGGCCGCCGTGTCGGCCTGCTCGGTTTCATCGCCGCGGTCGACGCGCTGGACGGTTACGTCACCGACGATATCGACGCCGCCGTCCGTCCGTGGGTCGACGCTTGCCACCGCCAGTTCACAGACCAGTGTCTCGCCGGTGTACACCGGACGCTGGAACTGCAGCTCCATCCGTGAGGCGAGCACTTCGAGGTCGCCGCCGATGCTGGTCAGCAGTGACGCGGTGAGCAGCCCTTGGACCATCCGCCGACCTTCGGCGTCGGGCTCCGTGTGGCGGGCCTGGTCATCGCCGGAGAGGGCGGCGAACTGGTCGACGTCTTCGGGCCGGAACGTCCGCGTCTCGGTGAACGTCTCACCGACTTCGACGGGAGGCATATGCTGGGTTGTCGGCGCTTTGCAGCAAAAAGCCACGGCCTCGTCCCGAAACCCACAGGAGGCTGGGCACCTCAGGTCAGAGCGATGTCGACTGGTGGTCCCCTCCGCCGTCTTCTGACTGCGTTCCCCGCATTGCTAGCCAGTGCAGGCCTCGTCGATAGAGAGAAGGCAACGACTGCGACCGACCTCGCCGCACCGGTGATGGTCACGGGCGGCCTCCGCATCCTGCTGCGCCTCGCCGACTTCCTGATGGTCGGTTTAGCGCTCGGTGACGCGGCCATCGCCGGCCTCGAACTCGGCTTCCAGTACTACTTCGTCGGGTTCGGGCTCTCGCTTGCGGTCTCCTCCGGGACGATCAGCGTCGTCTCACGGCTCCAGGGGGCTGACCGGCCCGAGCGGGCGAACCTCGCCGTCAAGCAGTCGCTGTGGATTGCACTGCTCGTCTCCGTTCCGCTGTCGGCGGTCTGCTGGCGCTATCCGGAGCTACTCGTGGGAGTCCTCACAGACGACTCGACGACGATTCGTCTGGGCGCGACGTATCTCGCCATCGTGATGTTGTCGCTGGCCCCGCGGTTCTGGAGCATGGTCGCCGCCCGCGCGCTGGCCGGCAGCGCCGACACGAAAACGCCGATGTACGTCCGCCTGCTGACGCTGCCGACGAACGTCCTGCTCAACGCCGTCCTCATCTTCGGCGTCGGCCCGTTCCCAGAACTCGGCATCGCCGGCGCGGCGTGGGGGACGACCATCGCGAACACGCTCGCGGCGGCGATCTTCCTCGGACTGTTGCTGTCCGGGCGCTACGTCGTCACGCTCCGCCCCGGCGGGACGCAGTTCAGCGCCGGCCTCATGCGTGAAATCGTCCGCGTCGCTCTCCCGCTGTCCGGGATGCGGCTGCTTCAGACGTTCGCCCGCTTCCCGTTCCTGTTCATCCTGGGCGTGCTGGGAACGCCGACGCTCGCGGCCTACGCCATCGGCCGCCGGGTGATGCTGCTCGCGCTGATGCCAGCGTGGGGGTACGCGACCGCCGCGTCGACGCTGGTCGGGCAGTCGCTGGGGGCCGGTGACGAAGGAGAGGCGACCGCCTACGGCTGGCAGACGCTTCGCGTAGCGCTCGCCGTCCAGATCGTGGCGGCGGTCCTGCTCGTGGCCTTCGCCCGCCCCATCGTCGCCCTGTTCGGGACCGCCTATCCCGACCTGGCAGCGGCGTTCGTCCGGGTGTTCGGCCTGCTCGTCGCCGGCTTCTCTATCTCCCGGACAATGCGGGGCAGCCTTCGCGGGGCCGGCGACACACGCTGGCCGCTGTACGGCACGTTCTTGGGCGGCTATTGCTACCGGCTCCCGGTGGCCGCCCTCGCCCTCCCGTCGTCGTTCGTCGTGACGGTTCCGGTCCTCGGTATCGCCGTCTCGCCGGGACTCGGGCTCGGACTGCCCGCGATCTTCGCCGCGCTCGTGGGCGACTTCTACCTGAAGGCCGCGGTCAACGCGGGCCGGTTCTGGTCCGGCGGGTGGCGCGACGTCGCCAGGCGGTCGGGCGTCGGTACGGCCGACGACTGACGCTGCCGCCCGTCTCCGGACCGCCGACGACCGCTCACTCGACCTGTGCGACGGCTTCGACCTCGACGACGGCGTCCGGCGTCGCCAGCCCGCTCACTTCGACCATCGTCGCCACAGGGCGCACGTCGTCAAAGAACTCGCTGTGGGCCTCGCCGACCCGCTCCTGGTCGTCGATGTCGGTAACGTACATCCGTGTCTGGACCACGTCCGCGATAGCGGCGTCGAGGCCCGCCAGCGCGTCCGCGGCGATGCCGAAGGCGTGTTTCGTCTGTTCGTAGGGATCGCCCGGCGCGACGACCTCGCCGTCCTCGTCGGTGGCGATGGTGCCGGCGACGCGGACGGTGTCACCCGCACGTATCGCCCGTGAGTAGCCGACCTGCTGTTCCCAGGATGTACCCGTCGAGACGCGTTCGCGGCGCATACCCAGGGGTCGGAGCGGGGCCCGAAAGTCGTTTCTCAAGTTTTAATGTCCGGCCCGAGATACCCATTGGCATGAGCAAGGCCACGAAAATCGTCCTCGGAACCATCGGCGCGTCAGCGCTGCTGTCAATCGGCATCGTCATCAACCTCGTCCTGTTCTCGGCGTAGATGTTCACCGAGCGTTCACTGACCGGCGAGCTGCCGGCAGTACGTGAGGCCTACGCCCCGGAGGCGCTCGTACTGAACTGTGACCGCGATTTCGAGACGCTCGACCCCGCAGTCGCGGAAGAGTTGCTGCTGGTGACCGACAGCCTCGATCAGATTTCCTACGACGGTGCGTGGCTCCCGACCACAGCGCCAGAAGTGCTACAGGAGTACATCGGGAAGAATCTCACCATCGGGATGCCGGGCGACGGCGGCGTCGCCTGGACTCGCCAGACGGTGCCGCCCTGCGTGTTCGTCAAGCCGCGGCTAGAGACCTCGCCGGATGACTTCGTCTCGTTTCTCGTCGCCGAGGCGCTCGTCGAGGTCAGCCTCGACGAACCCGAGCATTTCCTTGGCTTTTTCCGCGATCAGTACCCGGCGTTCGTGACCGCGACCGAGGACTACCTCGACGCGAACGCACGGTACCAGCTCGCAGCAGCCCTATACACCGCGTATCTCGGACGACAGACTCGGGTAGAGTTCACCGGCTGGGCCGGCGACTACCCGGACCTATACGCGGCGTGGGAGGACGCGGGCGAGCGACTGCAGCCCCGCCTCGGCGACCTCCCGAGCGAGATTGCACAGGGGCAGACGGAATTCGCCGCGGCCGCCGAACTCGCCTGTAGCGGTATCAAACACGGGCTTGGCCTGCCCGCGCCCTTCGACGCGCTTGACACCGACGCCTATCTAGAACATGGCGCTGACTACGCTGTCCAGTGGGCCGAGACAACCTTCGAGAAGATGGACTGAGGGGGCGAAATTGGAAGAGAGTCGGTTCGAACCCGGAACGAACTCAGTCGATACTTCGAAAAACGGCCTTTTACCCGCCTCACGTCGTCCCAGTCGGGAGGTCACCCTCCCGAGAGCACATGGACGAGCCCACTCCGACCCGACGACGACTCCTTCGCGCGACCGGGGCCCTCACGATGGCCGCGGTCGGCGTGGGTGCCACCGGCACCGCGGCCGCCGGTGCAGGCAACGACAACGGCAAACAGTTCGGTCGCGTCTACGCCGACGACGTGTTGTGGCGCACGAACGTCGTGCACGTCCTCGACGAGCGACCGGACCCCGAGGACAGGATATATTTCCTCCACGACGGCAGCGACCCGATTACGGCCAACGAGAACGTGAACGCGGGCCAGCTGTCCCCGTTCGTCTCTGAATCGGCCCCCGGTGACCGTGACTGGAACGGTGGCCAGTGGACCCACTTCAGTGCCGAGGTGACGGACATCGAGGCGTTCAACGAGGACGCCCCGGTCACGGACGACACGGCCGTCCTCGACGCCGACTACATCGAGACGAGTCTCGGTCGGCCCGGCTTCGGCCCGCCGAACTTCTTCGTCTGTCCGCTGAACGGTCGCGCCTGAGACCGTTCGGCCCCGCGATTCTCTGCGTTTACGCCAGAATACAGCGTCTTACAGCCGCTCAAGCACCGCGTCGGCGTCGTAGTTGAGCGTCAGCTCGCGGGACCGACCGCGACCCTCAACATTGGTGTAGTCGGCGTCGATGATGTCGAGCTGATCGAGCTTGTTGATGATCTCGGAGTAGCGCGTGTATCCGAGGTCCGTCTGCTCTGAGAAGGCGTCGTAGATGTCGCCGGCCTGCTGGCCATCGTGGGCGGCGATGACCTCCACGAGCGCCGTTTCTGAGTCCGATAGTTCCCGCAGCCGGCGGGAGAGGTGGACGTATTTGGACTTGTCGTAGGCTTCCTCGACGTCCTCGGTTTCGACGGAGCGTGAGGCGCGCATCTCGGCGTTCATCCCGGCCCGGCGCAGGAGGTCGATACCGACCCGGAGGTCACCGCCCTGCTCTTCTGTCAGTTCGGCGACGCGGTCAAGCACCGTGGGGCCGACCACGCCCTCGTTGAACCCCCGGTCGGCGCGCTCACCCAGGATATCTGCGATTTCGGCCTGGCCGTACGGGTTGAAATACACCTCCTCGGGCCGGAACACGGACTGGACGCGTGTGTCGAGCGCGTCGATGACGTCCAGTTCGAGGTCCGAGGAGACGCAGATGACGCCGATTTTCGCGCCGGAGTGGGCCTCATGGGCGCGCAGCAGCGAATACAGCGTGTCGCTGGCCTCGCTCTCGTAGAACAGGTAGTTCACGTCGTCGAGGGCGACGACGAGTACCTCGTCTTCCTCGACCAGTTTATCCGTAATCTGGGAGAACAGCTTCTTGAAGGAGATGCCAGACGAGGGCGGTTCGTAGTCGAAAATCTCGGCGAACAGGCGGGAGAAGACGGCATAGCGCGTCGAGTCCATCTGGCAGTTCACCCGAACGGTTTTGACATCCGTCTGGGCGGTGAGTTCGTCGAAGAGGATCTGAGCGGCCGTCGTCTTCCCCGTTCCGGGCGGCCCGCGGGCGATGACGTTGAGCGGGCGCGACCCCCGGACGGCCGGCCGGAGCGCGTACTTCAGCGTCTCCATCTGGGTGTCCCGGTGTTTGAACGTCTCCGGGAGCCAGTCGATCTCGAAGACGTGTTCGTCCCGAAAGACGGACTCGTCCCAGCCGAGCATCCGGTCCTCGGGATCGTCGCTCATCACTTTCACCGAGCTTCGCGGCGCACTTAACCATTTGCCACAGCTTCACGAGCAGTGACAGGTGCGCGAGGCCCCACGGTTTCGCTGGCCGTCGCTACTCGAACTTCCCGAGCAGGTCGCTATAGAACCCATCGGCATCGTCGGCACCGTCGTCGGCGAGCTTCTCGACGATGAGCTCCGGCGTCGAGCGGGCGAGCTTTCCCTTGACCGGGGAGCGCTCGACGCGCAGCTCGCCGTCTTTCAGCCCCTTCGCCTCGATGCCGTCGATGCTGATGTCGGTTTCGGCGGCCTCGCGGATGTCGCGTGCGAGGTGTGAAACGAAGATGGCCGTGGCCTGCCGTTCGCCCAGCGCTTCGAGGATGCCCGCCATGATCTTCGCGCTGGCACCGGGCTCGGTGATCGATTCGAGTTCGTCGACCAGTACCATCACCGGCCGGTCGTCGGTCCCGGCCGCCGGCCCGTCGCCGTCCGCGGTCGCATCGCCGTCAGCAGGTGCCCCGTCCGCTGCCGCCGCTGACCGATGGTCCACGTCGGCGACCAGGTCCCCGAACTCCCGCAACGTCGCTTCGAACGCACCGGCGTCGAGCGTCCCCTGGGTCTTGGCGTGGTAGTGGAATTCGGAAATCCGACCGATACGGGCCGACGCCGCGGGAACGGGCAGGCCCATGTGCGCCAGCGTCGTCACCAGCGCCACGAGGTCGAGTGTCGAGGTCTTCCCACCGCTGTTGACGCCTGAGAGGACCGTTACGCCTTCGACGGCGTAGTCGACTGGCTCGACTTCGTCAAAGGGAACATCCAGCAGCGGCGAGCGGCCGCCCTCGATGGCGACGCCCTCGGACTCGGTCACCTCGGGCATCGTGCAGTCGAAGTCGTCGGCGAAACGGGCTATCGCCAGCTCCACGTCGAGTTCCAGCGCGGCGTCGACCAGCGCCGCGGCAGCCTCGCGCATCTCGGCCAGGTCGTCGGCCAGCTCCTGCTTCCGGCGGGTCGCTCGCTGATCGCGTGCGGCGGTGAGTTCCTCGCGGAGGCGGGCGACGACGTCTTCGCTGTGTTCGACGGGATAGGCGGGCTCGTCGGGAAACGCCCGGCGCGCCGTCGCCTCCATGTCCCGGAGCGCCAGCGCGTCGACGAGGTGGTCGCGGGCCTTCTCGACAGCCGCGGCGTACTCGTCGGCCAGTTCCCGCTGGAGCAACGAGTCGACGCCCGCCCCGCGTTCGACCAGCGACAGCAGGTCCGTCCCTTCGATGGTCACGTCCTGCTCCTCGATGGCCTCGCGGAGGTGGTCGTTGGCGACGCTCTCGGCCGTGGACACCGCCGCATCGAGGTCGTCGACGGCGGTGGTGAGCCGGTCGAGCTCCTCGTCGCCGGTGACGCTGCCGTCCTCGTCGAGCTGGTCCAGCGCCGATAGGAGCGTCTCCAGGTCACACGGCGCGTCGAGGTCGGCGACGCAGTGGACCTCCGCGGCGGCCCGTATCCGGTCGCGGTTGCGGGCGAAAAATGTGAGCACGCGCTCGGGCACGACAGATTCGGGCTCCTCCAACGCGTTCGGTTCCACCCGCACGTCGCCCTCGATGTCGACGCCGGCGAAGGCCTCGTCCAGCGCGACGACCGTCGAGTACGAACGTGCGAGTTCAGCCAACTGGCGGGCGTCGTCGACGACCTCGACGCTGACCTCCGGGATCGCGGCCTGTGCGTCGGCGTAGCGCTCGGCGTCGCGGGTCGCCAGACAGCGGTCACGGACCCGCACGTCGCCGGGTTGGGCCAGTGGTTCGACAGCCGAGAGGGCGTCGAGAACTGCCGGGTCGGGCTCGCGGGCCATCGCCGACTCGGCGAACGAGCGGACTTCCTCGATACGGCTACGGACGCCGCTGGGATAGATCGTCTCCAGCCGCTTCGCGGCGTAGTCGGTCACCGTCCGGTCGGTCAGCAGCGCCAGCGCGTCCTCGTGGATCTCCCGGGCGCGTTTCGTTGCGGTGAACCCACCGGGGTCGTCATGTTCGGCCCGGATCGCACCGCGAGCGATGCGGGCGGCCCGACCCTCGCTTATGCCCGGTGCGCGCGCGAGCGACGCCACGTCGCCGTCCCGGAGTGCCGCCTCCGGGTCGTCTAGCTCCCGGAGCGCCGCGGCTGTCTTCGCCCCGACCCCCGGAACCGATTCGAGCTCCATCTGCCCGCTCATTCGACGCCAGCGAGAAAAAACCCGTCGCCCGCGCCGGACGCGACCATCGGTTCACTGCCGCCGGAGCGCCCCCAGCCGAACACCGAACGCGAAGGCGTTTTTGCGCTCCGCCGAGAAGGAAGTCCCATGTCTGCTGTTTCGGAGAAGCTAACGGCCGCCCGCGAAGACCTCGAATCGCGAGACGGCGTGCTGATCGCCTTCTCCGGTGGTGTCGATTCGAGTGTCGTCGCCGCGCTGGCCCACGATGCCCTCGGCGACGACGCCATCGCCTGTACTGCCAAATCTGAGACGCTCCCCGCCGCAGAGCTTACGGACGCCACCCGCGTCGCCGAGGAGATCGGCATCCGCCACGAGATCGTGGAGTTCTCCGAGCTCGACAGCGACGAGTTCATCCAGAACGACGACATGCGGTGTTACCACTGCCGGTCGATGCGGCTGGGCGCAATGTACGACCGTGCCCGTGAACTCGACATAGACGTCGTGTGTGATGGGACGAACGCCTCCGACGTGGGCGAGGGCCACCGCCCCGGCCTGCGCGCCGTCGAGGAACTGGACGCCTACTCACCGCTACTGGAACATAACATCGAGAAATCCGAGGTCCGTGAAATCGCTCACGAGTACGATCTTTCGGTCGCCGACAAGCCCTCGATGGCGTGTCTCTCCTCGCGGATTCCGACCGGCCTCGAAGTGACCGAAGAACGGCTCTCCCGCGTCGAGAAGGCCGAACGCCTCCTGCGGACGTGGGGCTTCGAGCAGTTCCGCGTGCGCGACCACGACGGCCTCGCCCGCATCGAGGTCGGCGAGGCGGAACTCGAAACCGCGCTCGACCCTGACTTCGTCCGCACCGCCCGCGACCACATCGAGGACTGTGGCTTCGACCACGTGACGCTCGACCTCCACGGGTACGAAACCGGCAGTGTGAGCCCGGAGACAGAGGAGGGGGCCGAAGAAGAGACTGAAGATGTTGTCAGCAACGTTTTCGACGCCGACTATCCGTCCGTCGACTGAGGCCGCGAAACGACAGTTGTCCGGCCGCACAGTAACAAGGTTCTCGGTACCCGCTCAGTCCAACAGCGCGCGCCAACCGGTCAGTTCCTCGCCGACCAGTTCCGGTTCGTCCCCGCCGAGCCGAATCTCGTTGACGGCGCAGTTCGGCTGTGAGTCCTCGGCCAGCGCCGCGTCGGGGTCGCTGTCCGTGAGCTTCGCCAGCAGGACCTTGATGACGCCGCCGTGGGTGACCACCAGCGTCGTCTCGCCGGCGTCGGTGGCCGTGATCGCCCGGTCCCACGCCGACTCGACCCGCCCGCGGAAGGTCGGGATACCCTCGCCGCCCTCCGGGGCCGCATCGAGCGAGATGACGCTCGCGTCCCGGTCGTGGTCGGGGAACTCATCGAGCAGTTCCTCGGCGTACAGGCCCTGCACGACGCCGAAGCCGCGCTCGCGCCAGTCGGTATCGAACTCGGGGTCGGGTAACCCACCGTAGCCGTCGCCGACCGCGGCGGCCGTCTCGCGTGTGCGCCGGAGGTCCGACGCGAAGACGCGGTCAATGCCGTAGCGCTCACCGAGCCATGTTCCGAGAGCTGTGGCCTGCGTCTGTCCTTGTTCGGTCAGCCGACTCGGGGCCCACCCCTGGATGCGCCCGTCGCGGTTCCACGTCGTCTCGCCGTGCCGGGCCACGAGCAGCGTCCCCATGCTAGGCCTCCTCCCCACTTCGCCAGCGCGCGACGGCGATGGTCCCCTCGTAGAGGAGGACGAGGCCGACGGCGACGGCGATTGCGGCGTTTCTCGGGAGACTGAACTGGTTGACGAGGCGGAACAGCGTCGGGTCGGGGCTGCCGAGGTAGCCGACGACGATGGCGACGGCCCACACCGGCAGGCGGGCGGCCCGGAACCCGCGCCAGAGTTTGACCGAGCCGTAGTAGTTCTTGTTCACGTACGCCAGCGCCTCAAACAGGACGATCATCCCGCCGCCGACGAGCATCGGCGTGGCGTTGCCGAGGCCGACGGCTGCGAGCGTCTCCGTCACTGCGGCCGGGAGCTGCTCGTAGTAGCCCGTGGGCACCGGCGCGGGGCTGAGGACGTAGCCGGCGATGCCGAACACCGCCCACGCTGCGGGACGGCGTGCGGCGAGGTCATCGGCCGTCGGGACCGGCGACGTGCTGCCGGTCCAGCGAAGGAGCAACAGGGTGCCCTCGAATAGCCCGATCATCGTCACGGCGACCATGAGCGGGGCCATCCCAGTCGGGTCCGGGCTGAACAGGAACGCCACGGCGGCGAAGCCGCCCCAGAAGTACAGCCGCCGGTCCTGCAGCCACTGGCGGGTCGTCACGCCCATCATCACCGCGAGCATCACGAACAGCGGGATCTGGAAAATGAGCGCGAACAGCCCGAGCATCAGGATAATGAGATTGAACGTCTCGCTCAGGCCGAAGGCCAGGTCGGCCGCGCGGTCGGAGTAGGTGATGAAGTAATCGAACATCGCCCGCAGCACGGCGAAGTACGCGAAGCCGACGCCGACGGCTGCGAGCACGAGGCTCGTCGGCACCGCGGCGAGGTAGTAGCGCCGCTCGCGGGGGTACAGCCCCGGCCGCATGAACAGGTACGTCTGGTAAACGAACACCGGCAAGGCAGCGATAAAGCCGACTAGCGAGGACACCTTGAGCCGTGCCAGAATGAGCGCGAGCGGGTTGTAGACGTTCGGACAGTCAGCGCCCTCAACGACGCTACCGTCGACGTTCGTCGCGACCTGGCCGCAGGCCTCGGCCGGTCCGTCGAGGAAGGAGTACCACAGGAAGTTGATGAGTTCGTCGGAGTACGGCAAGGCGATAACGGCGACGACGGCCATCACGCCGACGACGACGAACAGCCGCATCGCCATCTCCTCGACGTGGTCGGCCAGGGGCATCTCCTCGTCGTCGGGCGCGCCCTGGTCGACGATGTCGTCGTCCGGGTCGTATGTCGGTGCGTTCCCGCCGCCGGTCGTCGGCGCAGCACCACCGGCACCGGCCGGTGACGGCGTCGACTTGCCCCAGTCGGTCGGAACGTCCGCCGGCACAGCCGCGGTGACCTCCGACGCGTCGCGGTCGAACAGCCCGTCGCTGGATTCGGCTTCAGTCGGCCCGGCGTGTGAGCCAATAGTATGCTCGTCGCCGCCGGCCGGTGCGGGTCCGGGACCCGTCACATCGTCCGTCTCCCGATTGGCATCGGCTTCGGCCACGGGGTCGGTAGGGAGTGACGAATCATCGGACTCGTCGTCGGACGGTAGTGGCGGCTCATCGGGCCCGCGCCGCTCGTCGTCTGCGTCACCGTCCTCCATCTGTCCCGGGCTTAGACGGTGGGTGTTGTAAACTTTCTTTTCGAGCAGTGGCCGTCACCGGGATGAATAAATTGATAACGCCCACTGGGCTAGGCACAGAGAAGATGGCGAGTGCTATCGACGAGGACACCGTCCAGACGGTCCAGAGCGGGCGCGCCACGCTCGGCGCGATGCTCCGCTCGGCACAGGTGCACCTTCAGAAGGTGTTCATCGTCTTCGTCATCGGGATGATCGGCACGATCATGGGACTGCAGTACGGCGTCTGGGACACGCTGCGTGCCGATCTCCTGTACTCGCAGATGGACCTCACCACGCAGGAGGCCACGAGCATCGTCGCGGTCACGCCGTTCGACGTCATCCTCCTGCAGGTGAAAATCGGAGCCGTTATCGGGATTCTCATGTCGCTTCCGCTGCTGATTTACTTCGGCCGCGACGGGCTCCGCCAGCGCGGCTGGTGGCCGGCCGAACACATCCCGACCTGGAAGGGCGCGCTGTTCGTCAGCATAAGTCTGGGGCTGTTTTTCGGCGGCGTCGCCTACGCCTACGAGCTGTTCTTCCCGCTGATGTTCAACTTCCTGGCCGGGGACGCGTTCAAGGCCGGCTTCACGCCGCAGTACTCCATCGTCAAGTGGTTCCAGTTCGTGTTCCTGCTGGCCGTCTCCTTCGGGCTCGCCGCCCAGTTGCCGCTCGTGATGACGGTGCTTTCCTACACCGAAATTGTCCCCTACGAGACGTTCCGGGACAAGTGGCGCTACGCGGTGATGGGGATTTTCGCCTTCGGTGCGCTGTTCTCGCCGCCGGACCCCTTTACGCAGATTATGTGGGCCGCGCCGCTGTGTGGCCTCTACGGTATCAGCCTCGCGCTGGCGAAGCTCGCGATGCTGGTCAGGCGCTCCGGTGACCTCGTCAGTACCAGTACTGTCGCCCGTGGGCACTGGAACACGATTCTCGGTGGTGCAGTACTGGGCGGCGGCATGGTGTACTACTTCCTGGCGACGCCGGCGTTCCAGTACATTCAGCGGTTCGCCGAGGTGTTCCCCTCCGACCGGCTCACCGGCGACATCCAGCCGCCGGCGCTGTTCGGGCTCCCCGTCGAGAGCACGGCATTGCTTCTCGCCACCGTGTTCGGTGTCATCGGTGCTGTCGTCGTCCTCTACTATCACGTCCTGACCGCCCTCTCGGAGAAGGCCGGCCCCGGTCAGGTCGGCGACCCGACGGCCATCGACATCGATGAACTCAACGCCTCGGCCGTCGAGGTCGCGCCCCCTGAAGTGTTCGAGGAGATGGCCGAACACGAGGCCTTGGCCCACGCCGACACCGCGCTGGCAAACGACGACAAGGAGAAGGCCCAGGCCGTCCTCGACCGCTGGGACATGGCCCACGAGGACGACACGGCGGGCGAGACCGGCGATGGCGCGGACGGGGCCCCCGAGGGGGACCCCGAAGAAGAGACCGGCGTGTTCACCTCGACGACCGCCGGCATGGTCGACGCGTTCACCGAGGACGAGACCACTGAAGACGAGATCGGCGGCTACTACTACGACATCCAGTTCATCCTCAGCGCGCTGGCCTCCCGGGCGTTCGTGATTCTGGGCATCTTCGGCGCGGTGCTGGCCGCCGGATTCCTGTTCCTCTATCAGGGCGGCATCGGATCGATACAGCGGACGTTCGTCAGCCGGCTCCCGCCGGAGATGGCCGCCGACGTGAGCATCGTCACGCTCCACCCCGTCGAGCACCTGGTGTTCATCGTCAAGTTCTCGACGATACTCGGGGCCGTCTCGGTCATCCCCGTGGTGCTGTACTTCGCGTGGCCGGCAATGCGCGAGCGCGGCCTCGTCATCGGCAACCGCAACATCCTGGGCATCTGGGGCGGGACGCTGTTCGCCGCGCTCATCGGCGGGAGCCTGCTCGGGTTCCTCTACGTGGCCCCGATGACCATCTCCTGGATCGCCTACGACCAACTGAACTCGAACATGGTTATCGCCTACCGGGTGAGCAAGTTCGGCTGGCTCGTGTTCTTCCTCACTATCGGAATTGGCCTGCTGGCGGAGATCCCGGTGACGATGTTCCTCTTCCACAAGGGCGGCATCATCCCGTTCCGCCTGATGTACGAGCGCTGGCGAGAGGTCGTCATCGCCATCGTCGCCCTCTCGGCAATTCTCTCACCGAGCGGCATCTTCACGATGTTCATCGTCGGCATTCCGACGGCGTTTTCGTACATGCTCGGTCTCGGCATCCTCTGGGTGTACACGCTCGGCGGCCGGCGGACGACGAACCGGCGCAGCGAACCGGCCGACTGATAGCTGTTCGCGGAGACGAGTCGGGGAGTGTTATTCGACGATGATCGCGCCACCGTCCCGGTCGTGGAACGCGCAGTGATACTCGTAACGGCCCGTAACCTCGATAACAACCCCGCGAGACGCTTCTCTACTGGCCGAAATCTGGGATTTTCTCCATCCGGCCTGTCGTGAGTGCAGTAGCTCTCGTGATGCCCGGAGACCGCCTGCGAGCTGATACGTCCGGTCGGCAAACCGCAGTGGCTAAGCATATGCTCGATATATTCCCCAGATATGCCCAAGATAAGCGTCGAAGTCCCTGCTGAACTGCTGAACGACATCGACAAGCACGTCGGCGAGGACGGGAAGTTCGTCAACCGAAGCGAGGCCATTCGGGCCTCAGTACGAAAGACGCTTGACATGCTCGACGACATCGATGAACGGCAGGGACGACTCGACGATGAGCAGTGAGCGGTCGGAGGCGGTGCGCGTCGGGCTCGTCGCGCTGTTCGTGACAGCGCTGGTCACCTCGCAAGTGACCGCCTCGAAGCTACTCGCGTTCTCGCTGCCGTTCTCGCTCCCGCTCGCCGGGTCGACGCTCGTCCTTCCCGGGGCCGCGCTGGCGTACGCGCTGACGTTCTTCGCCTCCGACTGTTACGCCGAACTGTACGGCCGCCGGGCCGCGACGGTTGTCGTCAACGTCGGCTTCACGATGAACTTCGTCCTGCTGGCCTTGGTCTGGAGTACCATCTTCGCCCCCGGGCTCCCGCAGGCTGCTCAGCCCGTCGACCTCGCGGCGTTCCGCAATGTGCTCGGGGCCAGCACGGCAATCGTCGTCGCCAGCCTGTCGGCCTACGTCGTGAGCCAGAACTTGGACGTGTTCGTCTTCCACTGGCTCAGGGACCGAACGGACGGTGAGAAGCTCTGGCTCCGAAACATCGGCTCGACAGCCACCAGCCAGCTCATCGATACGATCATCTTCGTCGGCGTCGGCTTCGTCCTGTTTCAGGGAGTCCCGCCGGCCGAGGCGCTGGCGCTCATCGTCGGCCAGTACCTGCTGAAACTCGCTATCGCCGTCGTGGATACGCCCTTTGTTTACGCCGTCGTCGGCTTCGCCCGGCGAAACGACGTCGTTACGACCCCGGTGAGCGCCGACTGAAAAACGACTGCGAGCGGCTTACTCGACCGGTTCGGCGAACGCGTACCGGGGCTTCACGTCGTCGATTCGGACCTCGACGGTCTCGCCCGCTTCGACACCACTGACGAACACAGTGAAGTTTTCGACTTTGGCGATACCGTCGCCCTCCTCGCCGATGTCGTCAATGGTGACCTCCACGATGTCACCCTCGCGGACCGGCCCGGTCAGGCGGTGTTTCGCCACCAGATACAGCTCCGAGGAAGAGTCACGGGAGGCGTCGGGCCGGACCTCGCGGACGTACTCGAACTCCGGTTCGATGTCGGCGATGAGGTCGTCAAGGTCCTGGCCGTCGAACACTTTCGCACAGAAGTCCCCACCAGCGTCGAGCAGGTCCGTCGCGACCTCGAAGGCCTGCCGGACCAGATGGACCGACCGAGCATGGTCGAGATCGTACTGGCCGGTCATGTTCGGGGCCATATCGGAGATGACCACATCGACCGGACCCCCGCTGCCGTCGCTCTCCCCGACAATCTCACGGATCTCGTCTTTCGTGCTGTCCTCGGTCATGTCGCCGCGGACGTATTCGACGGTCGGCTCGGGGTCTTCCAAGTCATCGATTGTCTGGCGGTCGACGCCGACCAGCGTCCCGCGCTCACCGATTCGCTCGGCCGCGACCTGCATCCAGCCGCCGGGTGCCGCGCCAAGGTCGACGACGGTACGGCCCTCACCGAGCAGACCGGCCGTATCGTCCAGCTGCTGGAGCTTGTAGGCCGACCGCGCGCGATACCCCTCTTGCTTCGCTCTGTTGTAGTAGTCGTCTTTGCCCGACATAGTTACCTCACACCGCGTATGTCTCGAACGCCGAAAGGCGGCGAAATTGCAGTCATAGTGAGAGAAAGGCGGTCAGCGCTGAAATGGATGCCGACTCGGGGTCGTGTCCAGACCCAGTAGCACCAGGGGCCTGTCTGAATCAAGCCATGAATGGGGCGAAAGCATTCGGCGACCGCCACGACATCAGCCCCGCTGGCCCGGGTTTCGTACGTATCCAGTGGGGCCATATTAGCATCTGTCCGAACATGTTATCGGCGTTCCTACCGATTGAGAACCCATCTCATAGGCTGAGAGTACGCAGGCCGGTATATATCGTTCCCGTTCCGACTTCTATCTGTAGGAAGTGACCTCCCAATGTCAACCATTCCGACGGCGACGCGGAGGCGGGTGTTAGAAGCCTTGGGCGTCGGCACGGCCGCACTTGCGGGCTGTGCCAGCGCACCGGGCGCAAAAGAGCAAGCGACCGAAGCGGAGACGACCCCTCAGGAGCCAGCTATGAACGCCGCACAACAGACCGACGTCGACCGCATTGCCGCCGACCCGACCGCAATCCCAGACCCTATCGACCGGTCGGAGCCAAAGACTGTGTCGGTCGAGATGACCACCAAAGAGCAGGTCGCAGAGGTCGAGCCGGGCGTCACCTACACGTACATGACGTTCGGCGACCAGATTCCCGGTCCGATGATCCGGGTCCGCCGGGGCGACACCGTCGAACTCACCATCACGAACGAGGAGGGGAACTCGATGCCCCACAACATCGACCTCCACGCCGTCCGCGGCCCCGGTGGCGGTGCAGAGGCGTCGATGGTCACGCCGGGCCAGACCAAGACGTTCCGCTTCAAGGCCACCTACCCCGGCGCGTTCATCTACCACTGTGCCGTCCCGAACCTCGATATGCACATCTCCTCGGGGATGTTCGGGATGATCCTCGTCGAGCCGAAGGAGGGGCTCCCCGAAGTGGACCACGAGTTCTACCTGTCTCTTATACACATCTCTGATGGCGCGAGGGAG
>NZ_AOLY01000003.1 GCF_000336635.1 Haloarcula japonica DSM 6131
GGACCGCCGAACAAGTACGTCCAGACCACGCCGGTCAAGCCGGGGTCCTGTGCCATCGCGACCCTCCACGCCGAGGTGCCCGGTCCCATCAAGCTGGTCGATCACGCGCTCTCGCGAGTCGCCCGCAAGGGCATGATGGCCGTTATCAACCGCGAAGGGTCGGCAAACCTCGACGTGTTCGAACCGGAGGCCTGACCGCTTCGCCGGAGTAACGCTGTGCACTGCCGCTTCGTGTTCTGATCGGTCACTCGATAGCCGGTATCGCTCGTAACCGCTGCCCCGTCCGCGGTCGCTCGCGCGCACGCGGTTTCAATGAGGGACTTTTTAATGGATGGGGGCATAGTCCGGTTCAAGATGTTCAACGCCATCGTGAGCGCAGACACGCTCCAGGCGACTCTCGACTCTGTGAGCGTGCTGGTGGACGAGTGCAAGATCCACCTCGAAGAAGACGGGCTGGAAATCCGGGCAGTCGACCCGGCAAACGTTGGAATGGTCGACCTGCGGCTCGACGCGGCGGCGTTCGAGTCCTACGAGACTGACGGTGGGCTCATCGGCGTCAACCTCTCCCGGCTCGAAGACATCGCCGGCATGGCCGACGCCGGCCAGCTCGTCCACCTCGATCTGGACGAGGAGACGCGGAAACTCCACATCTCTATCGACGGCCTCGAATACACCCTCGCGCTGATCGACCCCGACTCCATCCGGCAGGAGCCCGACCTCCCGGATCTGGATCTCTCGGCGAACATCGTCATCGAGGGGAAAGACATCGACCGGTCGGTCACCGCCGCGGACATGGTCAGCGACCATATCGCGCTGGGTGTCGACGCGACTGAGGAGCTGTTCTACGTCGACGCCGAGGGCGACACGGACGACGTCCACCTTGAACTCACCCGCGACGACCTCATCGATCTCACCCCCGGGGACGCCCACTCGCTGTTCTCGCTGGATTACCTGAAGAACATGAACAAGGCCATCCCGAAAGACGCTGAGGTTGAAATGGAACTTGGCGAGGAGTTCCCCGTCAAGATGCACTTCAGCTTCGCCGAGGGACAGGGCCGGGTCACCTACATGCTCGCGCCGCGTATCCAGAGCGAATAACGACGGATGGGGTCCGCGCCGCCGATCCCAGCCACTGACTGGCTGCCAGACGACTCCGAAACCGAGTCGTTCTCGCTCCCTGACGGACGGCGGCTGGCCTACGCTACCTACGGCGATGCCGACGGCTATCCGGTCCTTTTCTGTCACGGCACACCGGGGTCGCACGTCATCGCACGGCTGCTCGCCGAACCGGCCCGCCAACACGGCGTACACCTCATCGCCCCGGACCGTCCGGGTATCGGAAACTCGGAAGACGCTTCCGTCACGCTCGAAGACTGGCCGGACGACGCCGCATACCTTCTGTCCCATCTCGATATCGACGCGGCCGGTGCCGTCGGTTTCTCCGGCGGCGGTCCGTTCGCGCTGGCCTGCCACCGACTGCCGGAGATAGAGCGAATCGCGCTGCTGGGCAGCAGCGGCCCGCCGTCAGTCGGCGCAACAGGGCGCGTCCAACAGTTCGTCGGGGCACTGTCCCGACACGCTCCGTGGGCGCTCGGGCGAATCTTCCGGCTACAACGGTGGGTCGCTGTCCGCAGGGACCCGTCCTACGCTGTCGGGTTCGTTGCCGAGGAGATACCGGAGACTGACGCTCTGGCGGCCGACGAGGTGGCACGAATCGTCCGTGCGGATATGCTCACCGCGATGGCACGCGGTCCGAGCGGAATTATCCGTGAGCAGCGACTGCTCTCACAACCGTGGCCGTTTACCCTCGAAGACATTTCAGTGCCGGTTAGCGTGTTCCAGGGGCAAAGCGACGCCAACGTTGCCCCGTCGACGGGAACCGCCATCGCACAGCGGCTTCCAGACGCTTCGTTTGAAGCCGTCGACAGCGACCATCTCGGTACGTTGACAGCTGCCGGCAACGACGCATTGGCCGCCGTACAGCGTCGCACGCGCGTCTGACGTAGCGTTTTGTGGGTCGGGTACCAACGGGCCGGTATGGAGAACCTCGGGGACGCGTACAGCGAGCGGCGGTGGGAGGGCCGTGACCCCCGCCGCGTCGTTGCCGGCGCGACCCTGGGTGCTGTCGGCGCGCTAACGGTGGTCGTCGCGATACTGCTGGTGACGACGCCGCTGTCGGCAGTCGTCGGCGCAACTGAACCCCACGCCGCCGAGAAACTCGGCGGGACGCTGGGCGGCCTCGGCATCCCTGCGATGTTCCTGAGCGTCGTCGCCGTACTTCCGTCGAGCCGCCGGGAGCAGGGCGGTGTCGGCGTCGGCGCGTTCCTCTGTCTTGTCGGTGTGGGGCTGTTTCAAACGGCGTATCCCTACAACTGGACCGTCGGTGCGCAGACGCTGGCGTTCGAGACGACGATGGCGTACTTCATCGGGACGTGCGTGGCGTTCTGGTTCGTCTTCACGGCGATGGCGAGCTTCCGACGACGGAACAACCCACACGGCACGGTGAAACTCGAGATTTCACACAAAGGCGAAACCAAGACCGTCGAAGTGTCCCCCAAGGAATACAGGCGCTACACGCAGGCGGTTCGCGGCGACGGCGGCACGACCGACGAGGTTATTCAGGAACTGGAGTCACGAATCGAAGACTGAGCGTCCCTGAGCGCTACTCGGCGGCCGTCGTTTCGTTGCCGCGCTGGTTCGACTCCGGCGTCGAGTCGCGCTCAGTTTCATCGATCCCCGTTGTCTCACCGTCGGTCTCCTCGTCGTCGGTATCGGCGCTGTCCTCCTCCGCATCAGCAGCTTCGTCTTCCGCGCCGTCACCGCCGACTTCCTCCACCGCAACGTCCTTCCCGGCAACCCCGCTCTCCGAGATGACCGGCAGGAGGTTGTAGCCGCCGTTGCCTTTCTTGACGACGTTGATGTCGAAGACAAACTCAACCGATTCACCAGCAACGACTTCGAACGGCTTGGTGAGCTGGAGCTTCCCGCTGGGAATCTTCACGTCGACCGACTCACCGCCGACGACCCCGTCGACGGATTCGGCGTACAGTTCGATCTTGCTGTAGCGGCCCGCTTCGAGTTCACCGTCGAGGACGCCGATGGCTTTGTCCCCGACGACTTCAGTGAGGTCGACAGTTGCGCCGTCGAGGTCGCGAACCTCGAAGCCGCCGTCGGCTTCCTCGTTCTCTCCCTCGTCTTCGCCCTCAGCCGCGGTGTCGTCGTCCGCTGTCTCGGTCGGTTCGACCGTCTCCGTTCCAGTAGGCTCGGCCGTCTCCGTCTCAGTTACGTCGGCCGTGGCCGTTTCCGTCGATTCGGTTTCAGTCACGTCGTCGGTTTCGTCCGTCTCCTCGCTGTCTTTCGCGTGGAAGATGCGAGCCTTGGAGAACGATACGTCGAGCGAATCGAAGTCGCCGATAGCCGCGGGCTGGTCGCTGATCAGTAGCCGGAACGTCCCAACCGTTCCTCCGTCGTTCGTCATCGTGTCCTCGTCAGTGGAGCTGCCGTCACTGGTTTCGTCACCGCTGGTCCCGTCAGATTCGCCGGAATCGCTCGACCCAGAACAGCCGGCGAGGAGACCGACACTGACGCCAGCGCCTGTCGCGATGAACCGTCGCCGTCTCATTGGCTACATCCCGTGCTGTGGGTCGCCGTCGATACCGTCGTTGCTGTTGCGTACGTAGTCATTCCATGATGTGGGATGGTGTTAGCCCGTATATGCCCCGCGATAGATCAAACCGGTGTGCGCTTCGCTGAACGGAATGAACGGTCTGGCTGTATCTGAACGGTTTTACCCCCGTCGCTCCACGTCCTGATAATGGCAAACTCGAACGCGAAGGGCGACCGCCGCGAGCGCGAACTGGTCAACGCACTCGACGGGGCGGGCTTTGCGGTGATGCGCGCGCCGGCGAGCGGCAGCGCGACCGAGCGGGAACTGCCGGACGTGCTCTCGGGCGACGGCGAGACATTCTACGCTATCGAAGCGAAATCCAGCGCCGGCGACCCCATCTATCTCACCGGCGAGGAGGTCGAGGCACTGCTGTTTTTCGCCCGGAACTTCGGCGCGAAACCGCGTATCGGTGTCCGGTTCGACCGCGAGGACTGGTACTTCTTCCACCCGGCGGACCTCCACACGACCGACGGCGGCAACTATCGCGTCAAGAAGGAAAAAGCCCTCTCCGACGGAACGGACTTCGATGAGTTCGTCGGTAACTCCGAGAAGGTCACGCTGGATGAAGTGGGCGACGACGGCCCGGACCAGAGCGTACTGGACGTGCTGTCAGCCTTCGAACGCGGCGACCTCGACAGGGAGGAAGCCGCAGCGATGCTGGAGTAGCGGTTCGCAGGCGCTCGATTACTGGTTCTTACTGTCGACCAGTTCGGCGTCCTCGGCGCGACGGAGTCGCGACAGGGGAAAGGCGTATTCTCGCGGCTCAGTTGCGCTGACAGCATCCGAGAGATACGTCGCCAGCACCACGAGGTCGTCCGCCGGGTAGCCGTCGTTGGTGTCGTAGTCGGCGACCGTCTCGTCGGTCGCCTCGATGGTCCAGTCGGCGGCCGACGTGTCGGTGACAGCCGTAACGACGAGTCTGTCGTCCGTCTCGCGGTCCCGCACGATGTCGCCGGCTTCCAGTCGGCAGTGGCTACAGAGGTGGGGCGTCCGTGCGTCCGCTGCGGCGAAGGTAACGGTCCCACAGGCGTCACAGACCGCCCGTTCCTTGCCGGGCGGTGCGACCCGCCGCGCGGTGATTTCGATGGCGACGCGCCGGAGGTGTTTGCAGCGCTCGCCGCGGATGCGGTTGTCGGGACAGGAGCAGGTGTGCTGTGCGATGTCGACGAGATACGTGCTGTCGCTCTCCGTCGTCACGGCGTACGTACTGCCCGCTCGTGGGCGAACGGCCATGCGCTCGGTCCAGGCGCGGGCGGCCCGGTCCGGGAGGGAACGGAGGTCCGGTGCAAGTGCGGTACTCTGCCGGTCGGCTGTTGGCTCGATGAGCGTCATAGATGCGGACGCGGCTGTATTTTCCAATGCGTCCAGTTGAAACGTAGGTGCTACACGATCCTAAATGGCTCGGCCAGCGGGCTCCAACGCTTCGATACCCTTTTTGCCGGCCCTGTGAAATCGCAGAGCATGGATATCGAGCGGGAGACGCTCCTGCAAATCGTCATCTCGGCGGTCGCCGTCGTGCTGTTCGTCGGCGCGACTGTTACAGCCTCACAGATGTATCTGAGTGGGTCAACCGTAGAGGCAACGGGCGGCTACGCACTCATCGGCGCAATCGGGCTGTTCGTCGTGTTTATGACGGCTGCCGGCCTCTGGCTTGAACGCCAGCAGTTCTAGGCGTCAGCCTCTTCATCGCCCTCGTCCTCGCGCCAGTCGACCAGTTCCTCCTCGTCGGTATCGTCTAACTTCTGCTCGTAGTAGCCCATCGGGTGAGAAATCGTCTCACAGAGGTCGTCCATGTTGACACAGTCGCCGTAGGACTGCATGGTCGAACACGCCGGCGTCGAGTACTCCGTCGGGCTGGTATCCCCGCGGATATGGTCGACCTGATAGCGGGTGGCTTCCTCGCCGAAACCGGGATTGACCTGGAACAGGTCGACGATCTCGTCCGTCGTCATCCCGATGCCGACGAGGAAGGTCGCGATGGCGAACCGGGAGTGGTGTTCGAGGTGCTCACCCTTCTGGACTTGGTCGAGGAGGGACTTCATGCAGGGCGGGAACAGTTCCGGGACGACAGTGTCGATCTCGCGGGTAAGTTCCAGTTCCGAGAGCACTTCCTCTAAGCGGTCGACCTCCTCAGTCAGTTCGTCGGCGATAGCGTCGGGGACGGTGAACGGCAGGCCGTCGGTGACCCGGTGACGGATCGCCTGCTTCAACAGGACGTTCAGTTCCTCGGCGGTGACCCTGACCTCGCCGTCGGCCAGTGGCCGATTGACCAGCCGCCAGGAATCGCCCCGCTGGTCGGCCGCCAAGTCGAGATACGCACCGACCTCGACGCGGTAGCCATCGCCAGTGTCTCTGACAGCGCTCGCGAGGTCGAACTCCGCGAGCAGTTCCGTGCGGTCAAGCGTCTCGCGCTGGGTCGATTTCAGCTCCGTCGTCGTTTCGAACTCCTCGGTGAACCGGTCGTATGCTGCCTCGGCCTCCGCCTGCGCGTACTTCCGGGTACAGATGTGTACGTCGACGAGCGACACCAGTACGCGGGCGACCGGGTACGACAGCAGTTCGACGCGGGTCCGTCGGTGTGGCTCCCCAACAGTCCCGTCCGTGATTGCTGACTCGACCCGCTCCAGCGCGCGCGCCGTGACCGTCTCGTCCGTGGCGACGATTTCGCCCAAGTCCACCGCCGCGGCTTCGACGGCCTCCCGCGACCGCGCCAGAAAGGGGTAGCGTGCGTGGAGCGGTTCCATTGCCACCACCTTTCGGATGGGAGCGAATAAAATTGCCGTCACCGGGACGGTCGGTGTCGGATTCCCGACAGCGAAGGTAGAGTGTGGGGCTATACATATAGAGGTGGCCCGGTGGCGAGTGAATACAGCTAGTAGATAGACGGATGCACGCCACACGCTATTGCTGAAGTGTGGTAAGGACGCGCGGGTCGGCGACGGCACCCGGTCCGGTCGGGCAACTGGGCCGGTGCGGTCATTCGCGACGAGGTAACTGCCAAACGACACACGGAACACACCGATGACGGACGAGCACGACACCAATTCACAAGAGGGCATCAGAGCGACGTTCGAAGAGTACGACGTCGGCGTGGATACGGTCGCCCACATCGGCGACCCCGAGAACCAGTCTGCGTGGATTCAGTCGACAGTCTTCGTCGACGTAACCGAGTAGGACCAGTCGACGGTCGGCGACACCAACGAGGCCAGCGGTTTTGCGTCTGTATGGCGGAAGTACCCTCCACCCAGTCAGTCGGTCGCGGTTGGCAACCCGTTTACCGGGAGATGGAAACCAGTGTTTTGCGCCGCCGCTCAGAGGGAGCGCTGTACCGTTTCCGTAGCGCTCCGGACCACAGTCTCGGACGGGACATCGTCGGTTACGGTGGTTCCGGCCCCGACGACGGCGTTTTCGCCGACCGTGACGCCCGGAAGGACGACCGCACCAGCGCCGACGAAAGCCCCGTTCTCGATGACAATCTCGTCGAACGTGTCGTTCTGGAACTCCATGCCCGTCTCGGAGAGGTCGTGGGTTACGCCGACGATAGAGGCGTTGGGCCCGATCTGGACGGACTCGCCGACCGTTGCGTTCTCGACGTAGACGTTTGCGTTGATATCAGTCGGCCCGTGGATGGTCGCCTTCTTGATCGAGGCCCCCTCGTAAATCTGGACGCCGTCCTCTATCTCGGCGTCGTGGATCGTTACGTATTCTCGAATCTCGACGGTTCCCAGCGTCGCATTCTCGAGCTTCGCGGTCTCGTGGACAGCCATACTCGGACGTCAGCGCCGACGGTAATTATCGTGGTGTCGAAAGCTGGTGTTTGAATCCTGAGTCGATTCAAGAAGGTTACCAGCACGGTTATCACGTGGCAGTCTCGTCGACGTTGTAGTCTGGAGACCGCTCGCTCCGCTCGAACCACTCTGTGTCCTCCACGGGTCGCTTCGCTCCCCGTTCCGGTGCGAGATTCTTCGCTCCGCTCAGAATCTCGCTACTGCTCGCGGTTCCCTTCGGTCACCGCTGCGCGTCTGGCGGGCCGCTTCCTGCGGTCGCGCCCCGCCCTACGTCCCGTGCTGCCAGGAATCCATGTACTCGGCCTGCGTATCGGTCAGCGAATCGAATTCGACGCCCTCGGCGTCGAGTTTGATCTCCGCGACCTCCTTGTCGAGTCGGTCCGGAACAGCGTGGACACCGGCCTCGTAGTCGTCGCCGTTCTCGACTAATTCACGGACACAGACGGCCTGCACGCCAAAGCTCTGGTCCATCACCTCGACGGGGTGGCCCAGTGCGATGGGCGTCGCGAGGTTGACCAGACGGCCCTCGGCCAGCACGTTCAGGCGGCGGCCGTCGGCCATCTCGTAGGTCTGGACGCCGTCGCGGGCCTCGTACGTGTCGACGGCGAGGTCCGACAGCGCGTCGAGGTCGACCTCCACGTCGAAGTGGCCGGCGTTGGCGAGCAGGACGCCGTCCTGCATCGCCTCGAAGTGCTCCTCGACGATGACATCGCGGTTGCCGGTCGTCGTGATGAACACGTCGCCCTCGGCGGCGGCTTCGGCCATCGGCTTGACCTCGTACCCTTCCATGTGCGCTTCGAGCGCGCGGCGGGGCTCGACTTCGGTGATGATCACGTCGGCGTTCTGGCCGCTGGCTTTCTTCGCGACACCTTTGCCGCAGTCACCGTACCCGGAGACGACGACGGTCTTGCCGGCCCACGAGAGGTTCGTCGTCATCGCAATCGAGGCCAGCGATGATTCGCCGGTGCCGTGGACGTTGTCGAACAGGCGCTTCATCGGCGTGTCGTTGACCGCGAACACGGGGTAGTCGAGTTCGCCGTCATCGTCCATTGCACGCAGTCGGTGGACGCCGGTCGTCGTCTCCTCTGCCCCACCGACGATGGTGTCGATGAGTTCCGGGTAGTCCTCGTGGATGGCCGCGACGAGGTCCATCCCGTCGTCGACAGTGATGGTCGGCTTGTGGCCGATGACAGCCTCGATAGCCGCGTAGTACTCCTCGTCGTCGACGCCGCGCTCGGCGTAGGAAGTGACGCCGTCGACGGCGTCGAGTGCAGCACTCACGTCGTCGTGTGTCGAGAGCGGGTTACAGCCGGTGATGGCGACTTCCGCGCCGCCGACCGCGAGGATTTCCGCGAGGACAGCGGTCTTGGCTTCGACGTGCATCGCCATACCGATTCGTTCGCCAGCGAAGGGCTGGTCGGCCTCGAACTGCTCGCGGAGCGCGCCGCAGATGGGCATATGCTGGATGGCCCAGTCCATCTTTCGGCGGCCGGAGTCGCGAGCCTCGTCGAGGTCGTCAAGTCGCTCGGAAATAGGCGTCGTCATGCCACGATAGAGGAAGAGAGTTCCTAAAACGCTACCGAAGCCGCTCAGTTACCGCGGTCGTCCGGCGGGCCGGCGTCGTCCGGACGGCCGCGGTCGCCGTCGTCACCGTCGTCGCTCTCATCGTCATTGTCAGTATCGTCATCGTCGTCCTCGTCTTGCTCTTCCGTCTCGTCTCCCTCCACCGCATCGTCGGTCTCGTCTTCCGGTTCCTCGGTTTCGTTCTCGTCGTCTTCAGTCTCGTTCTCCGCGTCGTTGTCATCGCGGTCTTCGGGCGGTCCAGCGTCCTCCGGCGGACCACGACGGTCGTCGTCCGTTTCGTTGTCGTCGTCAGTCTCGTTCTCGGTCTCGTCATCATTGCGGTCCGGACCGCGATCCTCGGGTGGACCGCGACGGTCGTCCGTCTCGTTTTCAGTCTCGTTCTCGTCGTCACCGAAGATGTCCGTCGGCGGACCCTGTCGTTCGCTGGGGTGGGTCTCGTTGTCCTCGGGCTCGTTCTCACCAGTGACGTGTGCGGGCGGGCCGGCGTGGTCCGGCGCGTTGCCGGGGTTGTTCGCGGTCACGAAGCTGGCGACAGCCGGGCCGATACCGCCGGTCCGGTTCTCGTCGCTCAACAGGTCGCTCACGTAGGCCGATACTTCGAGTCCGAAGGTGTCGAACTCGGTCATGTTGGTGGCGTTCGTCGGCGCGACGGTCAGGTCCGCCGTCGTCGTCGCAGTGTGATTGTCGGCCGTCGCCGTCACGTCGACCGTCACGTTCTGCTCGGGGGCGGGCAGTCCAACCGTCCCATCGCTGTCGGTGGTGTAGTTGCCGGTTCCGGCGTAGGAGGTGTTGTCAGCCGTCGCCACAGCAACTGAGGCGTTCTCGACGCCCGTCTCGTTCTGTGTGACCGATACCGTCGCGCTGCCGTCGTCAGACTGTGCGACACCGACCGCGAGGGTGTTCCCCGCGCCAGTGTTGCCGGCCGAGTCCGCAGCGGCCGCCAGACCCGGACCGACGGCCAACAGGGCCAGTCCGACAGCGGCGTACAGTGCAAAGAGTTTGGTGCGCATCGTAGCCGATATGTTCGCCGAGAGAGCGATAAACACCCCCTCCCGTTCATCCCGTTCAGGCCGTTTGCGCGGTCAAAAATACCGTCTAAGAGGTGATTATACCGTTTAAAATTCTCTCTCAGCGTTTATTCCGTCTGTTCAGTCGCCGGCTCGTTCGACCAGCGCGGCCGCGTGATCGCTGGCTCGTTCGCGGACGGCCTGCTCGTCGAACACCTCGACAGTGCGGTCCCGCATGAGTACCTCGCCGTCACAGACCGTATGGCGCACATCGCTCCCGTGGACGGCGTAGGCCAGGTGCGAGACGAGGTCGTGGGCCGGCGTCAGGTGTGGGGCGTCGAGGTCGATGACAGCCAGATCGGCGTTCGCGCCGGTTTCGATGCGGCCACTGTCGAAACCAAGCAGGGCCGCGCCGTTTGCGGTCGCCATTTCGACGACAGTGCTGGCGTCGACCGCGCTGGCGTCATCAGCCGCGAGCTTGCCGATCATTGCCGCGTCGCGCATCTCGTCGAACATATCGAGGTCGTTGTTCGAGGCCGCGCCGTCGGTTCCGATACCCACTGTGACGCCGGCATCCAGCAGGTCCTGCACCGGTGCCATCCCGCTGGCGAGTTTCATGTTCGAGGCCGGGCAGTGAGCGACGCCGGTGCCCGTCTCGGCCAGCAGGTCGATTTCGCTGTCGTCGACATGGACGCCGTGGGCCACGTACGTGTCGCCGTCCAGCAGGCTGATGTCGTCGGCGTAGGCGAGCGGCCGCTGTCCGTGGTCGTCGACGATTGGCGTCACCTCGTCGCGTGTCTCGTTGGCGTGCAGGTGGATCGAAAGGTCGTCCTCGAGGGCTTGCGGGACGAACTCGCGAAGGTACGCCTCCCCGACGGTCGTCAGCGAATGCGGCTGGAACGTCGTCTGAATCCGGCCACCAGCCGCACCGTCGAGTCTCCGAGCTACATCGAGGCTCTCCTGAAGGTCAGACCGCGCGGCCTCGTCGTCCTTGCCGACGGTAACTGCAGTAAAGCCCAGCACTGCTCGCATCCCAGCCTGATCGACTGCGTCCGCGATTTCCTCGACCTCGAAGTACATATCCGACAGTGCTGTCGTCCCCGACCGGATCATCTCGACCAGTCCGAGTTCTGCTCCGGCGCGGATGTCTTCGGCAGTCAGTTCCGCCTCGACGGGCCAGACGTCCTCTTGTAGCCAGGCGTCGAGGGGCTTGTCGTCCGCGAGGCCGCGCAGCAGCGTCATGGCGACGTGCGTGTGGGCGTTGACCAGACCGGGGATGACCAAGCCGTCGCTGGCGTCGAGTTCGTCGTCACCGTCTAGCGTGCCCGGTTCGTCGACGGCCACGATGTCGCCGCTGTCCTGTGAGACCAGTACGTCCGCACGCTCGACGGTCATGTCCGGCCGGAGGACCTGCCCGCCGGTGACGAGAAGTTCGCTCATGGCGGTGGCTTCGCAACCGCGGGCCTTAGTTCGCTGGGTCCACGCCGTCGTTGTGTGGCGTGTTGCCACGTCTATGGCCCGATGTCGCAGTGACAGCAGTGCCTGTTCCGCAGGGGTCTTTCGGCTCCGGCGCGTTCGGTCGTCAAGAGCATGGCGACGGCAGAGCGCATCCGACAGCGGGTCAACGCCATGCGGCACGGAAGCCCAGGCCGGATGCTGCTTGCCGTTGCTGCCGGCTGGTTCCTCGTTCTCGGGATGCGGTTTGTCATCCCTGCGGTGTTGCCGACGATACGCGAGGAGGTCGTCATCTCGAACGCAGAGGCCGGGCTCGCAGTCACGGTACTCTGGCTCACGTACGCGGCGGTGCAGTTTCCGGCCGGGGTGCTGATCGACCGAATCGGGGAGCGGACACTACTGGTAGCCGCAGCGTTGCTGTCGGGCGTCGGGCTGCTGGGCTACTTCTTCGCGCCGGTGTTCTCGCTGTTCCTCATCGCAACGGGCGCGTTCGGGTTCGGGACGGGGGTGTACGGCCCGACCCGCGGGACCGCCCTCTCGCGGACGTTCGATGCCCGCGAGGGGACCGCCTTCGGTGTCGTAATGGCGGCCGGTTCTCTCGGCGCGGCCGCACTACCCGCCATCGCGGCGTTCGTCACCACACGGTACGGCTGGCGGCTGGCGCTCGCCAGTGCCGCCCCGCTGTTCATGCTTGTCGCCGGCGCGCTCTGGCTCTCGGTCTCGGACCGGCCGACCGGCGAGTCCGAACGGAGCCTCCGGCAGGACCTCCGAACAGTCCTCACCGGTTTTCGCAACCGCCGGCTCGTGCTGTCGGTCTCGGGCAAGACACTGATGTTATTCGCCTTCCAGGCCGTGACGGCGTTTCTCACCACGTATCTGGTCACGGTCCGGGGCCTCTCACAGGGGACCGCCGGTGCGCTTCTCTCGGTACTGTTCGTCGGTGGCGCGCTCTCACAGACAGTCACCGGCCGGCTGGCCGACCGATACGGAACGCCAAGTGTTCTGACCGCTGTCGCGCTCGTCAGTACCGTTCCACTCGTGCTCATTCCGTCCGTCCGCGGCGTCGTGCCGCTGGCCATCGTCTCCGGCGTCATCGGTGTTCGGATGAGCGTCGGCCCGCTGGCAAACGCCTACATCGTCGACACACTTCCTGACACCGCCGAAGGCACCGGCTGGGGCCTGCTCCGGACCGGCTTCTTCGCGATCAGTTCGCTGGGCTCGACGGCCGTCGGCCTGCTCGCCGACCGGAACCTGTTTGCCGTCGCGTTCTACGGTCTCGCTGGCCTGACGCTGCTGGCTGCGGCTACCTTCGTTGTCCTCCCACGCCGGAACCGCCTGTGACGGTTCCGCCCACAGGCTCCGGCCAGCCTGAGGGGAAAGACAGTTGCCCCGCGGCCTGCCAGTAGGCGTATGCGAATCGCCGTCCCCAACAAGGGCCGCCTGCACGAACCAAGTGAGGAACTGCTCGAACGGGCCGGCCTCCATCTAGTCGACGGGGCCGACCGCCAACTGCACGCCGACACCGTCGACCCGGACGTGACCGTGCTGTACGCCCGCGCCGCCGATATCCCCGAGTACGTCGCGGACGGCGCTGCCGACGTAGGTATCACCGGCCTCGACCAGGTTCGAGAGTCCGACACCGACGACCTCGTCGAACTCCGGGACCTCGATTTCGGGCGCTGTCGGCTCGTGCTCGCCGCACCGGAAGAGAGCAATATCGAGACCGTCTACGACTTCGAGGGCGGCCGCATCGCCACGGAGTTCCCCAAAATCACTCGCCGGTACTTCGACCGGGTCGACGTTGACGTCGACGTGACCGAGGTGTCCGGTGCAACGGAACTGACCCCGCACGTCGACATCGCCGACGGCATCGTCGACATCACCTCGACCGGGACCACGCTCCGGATGAACCGGCTGGCCGTCGTCGACGAGGTGCTCGAAAGCTCCGTCCGCCTGTTCGCCCGCGAGGACACCGCCGACGACGAGAAGGTCCAGCAGGTCGACACCGCGCTCGGCTCCGTCCTCGCCGCGGAAGACAAACGCTATCTGATGATGAACGCCCCCGAAGACGCCCTCGACGACGTGGAAGACGTGCTTCCGGGGATGGGTGGCCCCACCGTGATGGACATCGCCGGCTCCGACCAGCTCGCCGTTCACGCCGTCGTCGATGAGCGCGCCGTCTTCGAGACGATTAGCTCGCTCAAGGACGTGGGTGCGAGCGACATTCTCGTCACAGAGATAGAGCGGCTGGTTGAATAGTACCTTTTTACGTCACCCCCTCTCCTCGTGCGCTCGTAGAGCGCGCTGTGGGGAGCGGGTTCGCAAAAATCTACGCTAAAAACGACCTCCGAGTCGCGGCCTGCGGCCGCGCTCGGAGTGAAACCGCGCCTCCGGCGCGGTATGCCAGTCGCGTCCGTCCCGCACCGCAAACGGCCAGGGCGTTCGTCACCACCACTCTCGCTTCGTTCCCGGATCGGCAAGTCAGAAGAACATGAAGATGTTGTTCAGCGCGAACCCGAGCACCGCCGCAAACGCCAGATGTAGCGCCACGAGCGGGGCCGTCGAACGGGTCGACAGCCGATAGGAGAGGCTGATGGCGATCCCGTCGGCGACGAGAGTGAGCAACAGGACGACAGCGACGCCGAGGTCGGCCGAGACGACGCCGGATTCGACGCCCCAGCGCTGGAGGATGAGCGAGACGATTGCCGGCGCAAGGGCCGCCTTTGCGGCGAGTTGGCTCGGCACGTCGCCGATAAAGAACGTCGCAGCCAGGTGGAGCGTCAGAGCGTAAAAGAGCCAGGTGACAAGGACGGTCACGAGGACCGCAAGGATACCACCGCCGGTGAGGCTGGAGAACCCGGACTGGAGCATACTCGGGGTTCGGCGGCCGCTCGCTTGTGCGTTTTGTTCCCGGCCGCGACCGGCACGCTCATAGCCGCTCGCCCACACCGCTCGGGCGTGTACGTCCTCGAACTCGGCGGGCAGGACGACGCGTTCGCGCGGCGGGAAGCCGCAAGCGCCGCAAGCGCCGTTGACGTGCTCGCCCCCGGACTGGCGACGGCACGAGGTATCAGCGACCGCGTTCGCCACCTCGCGTTTACCCACCGGGCCTGTGACCTGATCGGAACCTCGGACCCGGACATCGAAAGCGCCGCCGAGTTGCTCTCGGCCGCGACCATCGACCGCGAGGGGAGCGTCGCCGTGCGTGCGGTCGACGTGCGAGCGAGCACTGGTATCGACACCCAACAGGCCGAACGGATGCTGGGCGGCGTGCTCACCGACCGTGGCTTTCCCGTCGACCTCGACGACCCCGACCACGTCCTCTACGCCTATCTCTCGGACCCCGACGGCGACGAGGAGGGCGGGACCGGTGAGGCCTGCTGTGCGCTGGGCTGGCTCGCCGCCGAGAGCGTGCGGGACTTCGGGGGCCGCCAGCCGACCGAGCGCCCGTTCTTCCAGCCCGGCAGTATGGACCCGCTCGAAGCCCGCGCGCTGGTCAATATCGCCGGAGCCGGCCCGGACGCAACAATACTGGACCCGATGTGTGGCACCGGTGGCCTTCTGCTGGAAGCGGGGCTGATCGGGGCCGACGTGGTCGGCGGCGACGCGCAGACGAAGATGGTCCACGGTACGCGCGAGAACCTCCAGTACGCCCTCGACGGCGACGGCCACCCCAACAGGGACGCCTATCCCGAACCGGGTGAGTGGGGGGTGTTCCGGTCCGACGCGTCCGCACTGCCGGTGGCCGACGACGCTGTCGACGCCGCCGTCTTCGACGCCCCCTACGGCCGCCAGTCCCGTATCGAAGGGGAACTGGCCCCGCTCGTATCCGGCGCGCTCGGGGAAGCGAACCGCGTCGCAGGGCGGTGCGTCCTCGTCGCCGACCGCGACTGGCGCGAGGCCGCGACCGGTGCGGGCTGGGCCGTCACCGACTACTTCCGTCGGCGAGTCCATCGCTCACTTGTCAGGCACGTCCACGTCCTTGAGTGACCATACGTCCACTTTCTCTGAACAGGTGTTGTCTTTTATTTCGGTATGAGCAAAGTTTATGCCGTGACAAATGCTAATTAGTCTCAAGTATGCCAACGTGGTCAGACCCCGCCCCCTGTGACGACGATGAACAGCTGTTCGAATGTCCGGACTGCGGGAAGCGCCTCTGTAGCGAACGCTCGACGGTTACCTGTGATCGCTGTGAGACGGAGATGCAGAACCTCAGCGTCCCACGACCGGAATAAAACTCGTCCGCGTTTTTTCCTCGGCTAGCTCGACACGAGCGCAATCGCTCGCTCGGCGTCACCGTCCATCCGCTCCAGCAGGTCTCGGACCCGGTCCCGGGCTGTGTCGTCGCAGTCAGCCAGCACCATCCCCTCATCCGGCTGGCCGTACACCACACTGGCCCCTGCGGGCGCGGCGAGCACTGCGGGGAGCGTGGCGAGGTCCTCCTCGCCGTCAACATCCAGAAGCGTCGTCTCGTCACTGTCGATACCATCCCTGAGCGCAGTAAGCAGTTCAGCGGTGAGCGTCGCGGCTGGGTTGTCGACCGAGCGCGTCCGGTCGAAGCCGTCGATTGCCGCTGTCACGTCCGCGTCGACGGCCGAGCGCTTGGTCCGCTCGTCGACCAGTGCGAGGTCCGGGACGCGGCCGCCCTCGATGAGGTGGTACGTGACCATGTCGCCGACGGCGATGATCGGGTCACCGGCGTCGGCCAGCAGCGCCGCTGTATCAGTATAAATCCGTCCGAGCGGCTCTTTCAGTTCCGTTCGCAGGCCGCTCGGGAGTTCGAGGACGACGTCGGACACGTTAGCGGACTTTCAGCGCGTATTTGCCCGGCTCGGTCACTTCCATCTCTTTAGCGATGTCGGAGCGCTCCGGGTGGGCGATGACGACGTAGCCGGCCCAGTCCTCGGTCAAGGCGGTGCCGCCGCAGGCCTCACACTGGCTTTCGATCTCCGCGCCCTGGACGCGGTGACAGTCGCGGCAGACGAGTCGGTCCGCCATCAGCTATCACCGGCTTCCGCCGTGCCTTCGCGGCGCTCGCGCTCCTCCTGGAGCCAGCCGTGCTTGCCCAGCCCGACCTGCTTCGCCGTCAGGCCGATCTTGGAGTCCCGTGGGTTGCGCTCGTCGATGCTCTTGGTGACAATGCGCGCCCGGACGGCGTCACCGACGGTGAGCGTCCGATTGGACTCCCGAGAGGCGAGCTGCTGGTTCTCCTCGTCGTAGGCCAGATACTCGTCGGAGATCTGGGAGACGTGGAGCAGGCCGTCGACCGGCCCAATGCCGATGAAGGCCCCGAAGTTGACGACCTCGACGACCTCCCCGTCGACCACTTCCTGCATCTGCGGGTCGAACGTGAGCGCGTCGAACTCGGCCTCGTAGTAGACGCCGGGCTTGTTCGGCAGCACGGCACCGGTACCGATGTCGTGGACCTCGATGACGGAGACGACGCTGCCGACGTCCTCGTCCATTCGTCCTTCGAGCTTCTCTTGCAGGAGCCGTTTGACCAGCCCCGGACTGACCTCCGCCAGAAAGCGTGGCGGGACTTCGACCGTATCGCGTAGGCGTACCCGTTTATACATGTGTTATGGTTGAGTGATACCCAGTTTGTTCCGGCCCCTTAAACTAATTACTGGAACGCCCGCGTCCAGCAGGCGTCGTTTGAGGGGGTTGTCGTTCGTGACCGCGTGTGTCGCTTCGTCTGCCTGTGCCAGTTCGAGGACGGCGTCGTCCGCGTAGTCCGCCGCCGTTTCGCGAACCGTACAGCGGTCGAGCAGGTCCTGTCCGACCGAGGCGGCGGTCGCTTCCGCGCCGGCGCCATCGGCCAGTTTCGCCAGTTCGTCGCGGACGGCGGCGGGCGCGACGTACTCCGTTGCGTCGACGATCCGTTCGAGTTCCTCGAACAGCCGCACGTTGCATTCGACCGGCATCATCAGCGCGTTCGTGTCCAGCACGATCATCACCGCAGCGTGCCGACGCCGATGAGCCGCCACCGAGCGCCGACACGGCGGTTGATGGCGATCTTCGAGCCCGAGGCCGCACAGACCGGGCGCTTGAGTGCGACTTCGCATTCGTCGTCGCGCGCGCTGGTGACCGAACCGACCGTGGTGGCGGTGCCGATAGTCAGCATGAGCGGCTCGCCGGTCGAGATCTCGTCGACCTCGCCGCCGTCGTCGCCGACAATGCGTTCCAGCAGGTCCACGTCCATCGTGAACTTCTCGTGGACCGGCGGGAGGCTACCGGGCGGCCCGGCGACCTGTCCGGCGAGCGCGTCGCCTTTCGTGATCGCGGGGTCAAGTCCGGTCCCGACGCCGAGCAGGCCGCCCGGCGTGACTGTGTCCACGAAGTCGCCGCCGGACTGGAGCGAGCGGACCGTCGTCGTCACGGGCTGCCACTCCGTCTTGCCGCCTTCCTCGACCTCGCGGCCGGGGCGGAGTTCGATCTCGTCGTCAACGTCCAGTTGGCCGCCAACGAGCGAGCCGCCGAGCACGCCGCCCATCAGGTCGTCCCAGGTCGTGCCGGGACGGTTGATGTCGAACGAGCGTGCGACCATCATGCGGGCGTCCTCGTCCGGGTCCCGTTCCGGCGTCGGAATCTCGGACTGGACAGCCTCGATGAGCAGGTCGATGTTGGCCTCCTGACCTGCGCTGATGGGGACAACCGGTGCGCCTTCGGCGACGGTGCCCTCAACGAACTCCTGAATCTGTTCGTAGTTCTGCATCGCCCGCTCCTCGTCGACGAGGTCGACCTTGTTCTGGGCGATGACGATGTTGTCGATGCCGATGATATCGAGCGCGCTCAGGTGCTCCTCGGTCTGGGCCTGCGGGACGGGCTCGGTCGCCGAGATGACGAGAACGGCCCCGTCCATGATGGCCGCGCCGGACAGCATCGTGGCCATCAGCGTCTCGTGACCGGGTGCGTCCACGAACGACACCGTCCGGAGGTGGTCGGTGTCGACGTCGTGATCGTCGCAGTGCTCGTCGACGGTAAAGGCCTCCGGCTCCTCGGCCTCCGGGCAGCGACGGAACGTCGCGTCGGCGTAGCCGAGTCGGATAGAGATACCGCGCTTCATCTCCTCGGAGTGCTGGTCGGTCCATTCGCCGGACAGCGCCTGTACGAGCGTCGTCTTTCCGTGGTCGACGTGCCCGACGAGTCCGATGTTCACCTCCGGTTGTTTGTTCGATGTCATTTCGAGAGTAATCTTGGTGGAGTTTCGCCGCGTGCAACTGATAAACCTACTGTTTGCGCCCCGCCGACCCCCGTTCAATCGCCGATCTGGTCCCTGCTGGCGGCGGCACGGTCACCGTATTGCTCGGAATCAACCTCAGCACAGTGACGCAACCCCGTCGCTGAGCGCGGGCCGCAGACGATGCGAGATACAGACGCTGAGGGGATCGTGGCCCGTTCCTGTCGGTACTGTTACGTAACTGTGTTTCTGTGAACGCTTTTGTTTATGCGGAGACAGATTCATGTACGATGCGAGTCGATGAGTCCCCCGAAACTGATGCCGACATCGATCCGGCGACAGCGTTCTCGGTCATCGCGAGCGAGACGCGCCTGGACATCTTGGAGGCGCTGTGGCGCGCAGACGACCGACCAGTTCGCTTCTCGGAGCTATTCGACGCCGTAGAACTGGCCGACAGCGGACAGTTTAACTATCACCTTCAGGAACTCACCGGCCAGTTCGTCAGCCAGGGAACGGACGGGTACGATCTCCGGCACGCCGGGGCGCAGGTCATCCGCGCAGTGCGGGCAGGGACGTTCACGCGGACGCCCGACATCGACCCGTTCCCGGTGACCGGGGCCTGCACACGATGTGGCGGCGGTCTACTGGCAGAGTACGCCGACGAACAGTTTGCCATCGACTGCGAGGACTGCGGGAAGGCCCACGGCGAGTACCCGTTCCCGCCGGGCGGTCTGGTGGACCGGACGCCAGCGGAAGTTGCGACGGCCTTCGCCGAACGGGTGCGACACCTCCACTGTCTGGCCGCCGACGGCGTCTGCCCCGACTGCGCCGGCCGGATGGGAACGGAAATCTCCCGCGATGGCGACTGCTGTCTCGACGTGTCGGTCCGCGCCGAGTTCGTCTGCGAACGGTGTCGCCACGAACTCTGTTCGCCTGTCGGGCTGACGCTACTCGATAACTCCCGCGTCGCAGCGTTCTACGACGACCACGGCGTCGATCTGTCAAGTCGACCCTACTGGACGCTGCCCTGGTGTGTCGACGACCAGTACACCAGCGTCGAGGCCACCGACCCGTGGCGGCTCGCGGTCCGGATTCCGCTGGCCGAGGCGGAACTGACCGCCTATCTGGACGGCGACCTCCAGCCGGTCGAGTTCGAGCGACAGGCCTGCGGGCGCTGAGTCGGGCTATCGGTACTGCGGCGGCGAACTGTTTTCCCACTGACCGAAATCGTCTTCAGGAGAGTCTCGGTCCGCGTCTGTTACAGAAATGTCATTCAGATTATACTTATCGGGGTTCGGGACCATCTATTCATTGCAATGTACCAACCCGCACCCTACGCCGACCCAGAACTGTACAGGCCGACGTATCCACCGCTGACCGTTCGGTCCCTCCTCGGCGTTCTGACTGTCTACCTTGGCTTGCTGACGCTACTCTCGCAGAGTCTGGTCCTCGCACTGGCGGCGCTGACCTGTTTCTTTGTCGCTACCCGGTAACCGGGCGCGGGGCTTTTGCCCGTCCCAGCCTTGCCTCCGGTCGTGCGGGAGTTCGACTTCGAACTGTCACTGTGTGCCCATCTTGAGCGCGAGGGTCGGCTGGTGAGCCGCCAACTCGGCGGCGCTGTCTACGGCCGGCGCGTCCTCGACACCGTCATTGTCGAACCGGGACCCGAGTTCGACGAGCGGGCGGCCATCACTCCCGAACGGCTGCCGGCGGCGGCCATCGAAAGCAGCGTCGGTCCGGGCCGCGCGCGGTACTGGAAGGACGTTTTCGACTGTCACCCTGACCGCGCCGAGCGGGCCGTCGAACTGGCGGTCGAGCGGGGCTTCTTCGAGCGCGAACGTCGCGGGGGCCGGACGTACGTCCGCCAGACGACGCGGTACCCAGACTGGGTCGGCGAAATCGTTGCCATCGAGAACAAGCCGGATCTGGACCGGCCCGGCGACTTAGAATCACAGTTGCGGACCGACGTGTCGCTCGCGCTCGCCGACCGCGTCGTGCTGGCGACGGCCTCCTACGTCACTGGGGCGCACCTCAACCGGATTCCAGAGGAAGTCGGCGTCTGGCGGTTCGACGCCGACAGCGGAACGATAGACGTCCGTCGGGAGGCGACACCGCTGCCGACAGACGATGCCGGCGTCGAACTCCTCGAAGAGCGACCGGTCCGGGCGGACGTGCGAATAGTCAACCCTTCGGAGAAGGCCCGCGCACGCCGGCGACTGGCCGAGCGAGCGTACGGCAAGGGATGGCGGAGTTTCGACTACCCGGCGTGTGAACGCTGTGCACCCGACAGCGACGGGATTCCGTACTGTCAGTGGAAGGACCGTGCTGTCCGCGAGAGCGACGACTGCGGCCCGGACTGCGGGGGCTATGATGAGGACGATCCGCCGACCGTTGACGGCGAGTCGCTCCGGGCCGAGCGGACGCCGTGGCGGGCGGACCCCGACGGGCGCAGGCGTCGCCAGTCAGGACTGGATCGGTTTGAATAGGTCGCGAGAAGTCGGCTACCGGTCGTCGCCTGAAGGCGCGTCATCGGGCGGGACGCCGCCGTCGCCGGCTGTCGGACGGCCGTGCTGTTCGTAGTTGTCTTCGGTCACCGCCGGCGCTTCGGTGGCGACCTGCGCCGCGTGTTTCGTTCTGGCCTGATAGTTCGCCGCGGCTGCAATACCGACACAGGTGACCAGTCCCACCACCAGCACCCAGTCGATACTGCCCGCGATGCCCTGCTGGACGGCGATTGCGAGGACGCCGCCAACCAGCGACAGCCCACCGACCTCCGCGATGCCGCGCCTGTCCATACAACGGCATTAGCCGCCATTACCTATAAGGTACGGCCTGTTTCACGGCGCCGAACGTAGCGTCAGAGTGTGAACCGCTCGCCGTCGAGTCCGATGTCATCAGCGAAGGCCCGGTCCGCCGGGACGTAGTGTGCGGTGTGGACGATACGATAGTCGTCGGCCTCGATGTCGGTGGCGAAGTCCCGCGCGCCGGCCAGAGTCATGTGTTTCGTCCCGAAGGTCCGCGGGACGCCGTCCTCGTCGTGGTGCGTGCCGCCTTTGGGGTGGTACTCGCAGGCCTCCGGGTGGACGATGCCCTCGACGAGCGCGAGGTCGGCCCCGGTCAGGACGGCTTTCGACCGGTCGGGCACGTCGTAGCAGGTGTCCCCGGAGACCGACAGCACCGCGCCGGTCGCCGGTTCCTCGATTCGCAGGCCGTAGCACAGAAGCGGCGGGTGCGTGACCGGGACGAGCGTCACTTCGAAGCCGGCGACGGTGAACGGCTCGAACGGCGTCTGTGCGTGGACCGACACCGTGTCGAGATAATCATACCGGCTCCGGACGCCCTCGGCGACGCTCTCGCCGGTCACCGGGTCAGTCTCGTCGGCGGCGTGGACCGGCAGTTCGTCGAACAGGCGGTAGGCGTTGCCGAGGCCGTCGAGGTGGTCGAAGTGGACGTGCGTGACGATAGCCGCGTCCGGCAGCGGGACCGACTCGCGGAGAAACTGGTGGCGGAAGTCCGGACTCAGGTCGATCAGGAGCGACTCGCCGGTGTCGTCGTTGCGCAGCGCCACCGAAAAGCGCGACCGCTCGACGCCGTCGGCTGGATCGATGCCGCGCTCGCGAGCATGGGCCCGGAGTTCCTCGTCGGGGTTGCGCGCCCGTTCGCACGTGTCACAGTCGCACTGGACAGTCGGCGTCCCCGTCGTGTCGCCGGTCCCAAGCAGCGTGACCTCCATTACTGTCCCTTCAGGCGGCGACTCGCCTAAGCCCCTCGCTTTCGTTACTGGGTGTCGGCCAGGTCCGCCAGGTCGACGCCCTGTCGCTCCATCGTCGCCGCCAGCAGGGACCGGGCGCGCTCGTCGGAAAGGTCGTCGAACAGGCAGTCGAGAAACCCTTCGAGCAGCGCCGGTCGGATGCGTAGGTCGACGTATTCGACCTGTTTCTCCGCGATAACCACGTCTACGTCCCACTCGCCTTCGTCGGGGTCAGTCATGCGAACGTCGACCCACGACTCGGCGGGGTCGTCTGTCTCGGTGAATACGTCGTCGTCAGCCATGGCTACCGAATGGTTCCTACATTGATAAGTAAATCGCTCATACCGACAGCCAGAACGGGTACCTGAGCGAGTAAGCCGTCGCTCAGTGGTCGTGATCGTGGTCGTGGTCGCTACCGCCGTCGCCGGAGAAGCCGCCGCTCCCGGCGACCAGCGCGTCGGCGTCGCCGTCCATCATGTCCATGTTCTTGAGGTTGTCCCGCTCCTCGAAGTCGATGATAGCGTCTTCGAGGTCCTGTTGCGTGAGCGTGGTGCGTTCCTCGGTTAGCGCGTTGAGGACGGCCTCGCGGAGCACGAGCCGGAGGTCGCTCCCGGTCAGCCCCTCGGTGAGTTCCGCCAGCGTCTCGGGGTCGAAGTCGTCGATCTCCATCTGCTGGGTGACGATGCGGAGGATATCCGCGCGCATGCCGCTATCCGGCTTGGGGAAGTTGACGATCTCGTCGAAGCGCCGCCAGGCGGCGGCGTCGAGCTGGTCGGGGTGGTTCGTCGCGCCGATCAGCAGTACTTCGTCCTGGATGAGCGAGATCTCGTCGATGCTCTTGAGCAGGGTGTTGACGGCGCGCTTGATGGCGGCGTGTTCGTCGGAGGAGCGGGTCTTGGCGACGAAGTCGAACTCGTCCATGAAGAGGATACACGGCGAGAGCCGCTTTGCGACCTCGAACACCTTCTCGACGTTCTTGGCCGTCTCGCCGAGGTACTGGCTTGTGATCATCGACAGCTTCACCTCGACAAAGGGGAGGTCGAGGTCGTGTGCCAGCGCGCGGGCGACGCTGGTCTTGCCGGTCCCCGGCGGGCCGACGAAGAGGAGCTTCCCGATCTCCCGCAGGCCGATCCGGGCGAGGTAGTCGCGGTGTTCGATGGCCTTGACGATCTTCTGTATCTCGTCTTCCTGGTCGGTGGTCAACACCAGGTCCGCCAGCGTCATCTCCACCTCCTCGGGGGCGCGAACGTCCACGAGGTCCAGCATCTCCTCGTCGTCCTCGTCGTCGGTGTCGAACGCCTCCTCCAGTTTGGCGTCGATGAACGCGCGGTCGGCGCGGGACGGTCGGTTCTGCTCGCGGGCACGCTCGTAATCAGCGCCCTCGACCTGGTCCTCGAAGGCTTTCGCCAGGACCGGGTTGTCTTCGAGGTCCGCGGCGTCGACCCGTTCGAGGAACCACTCCTCGGCGAGGTCGCGGTCCGTCATGGAGATGCTCCCCGAGAAGTCGTCGCGGTCGGTGAACATCAGGCCGGAGATGGCCGCCCAGGGGCGCTCGACGCCGGTGGCCTCGCTCGCGGTCGTGTTGGTGACCGACAGGGGCCGCTCGATCTCGCCGTCGCTCCAGAAGACGGAGCGGTACGAGGCCGGCAGGTCGTCCGGCTCGAAGTCCCGCCGCTCGCTGTAGATAGTGGCCGTCAGCAGAAACTCAACGACATCCAGTTCCGGATTGCTCATTCCCACTGATGTTACCACGCAACCGGTATAAGTTACTCGAAGCCCCGGTGACCGACACCAAGGTAATGTACCCCCTCTGTGTACTCCGAACGTGGCAACTGATAACGCATTAATCTCGGTGTATCGGAACCGCATCGGTGACCCGACGACCGACGACGAGGTTTACGGGTACTGGCTGTTCGTCATCGGCATCGTACTCGGTATCGTTGGCTTACTGCTGTTTTATTTGACAGCGTCGCGGAGTACACCCCGACAGTTCGGCTATCTCCTCGGTGCGATTGGTCTCATCTCGCTGTTTGCGGGCCCGACAATCAGACTGCCGCTGACACGGCGTGGGCTGATACTCACATATCTCGGCGCTGTGGTCGGGCTGGTCGCGATGGTGTGGTTCACCACGTTCTATCCGTCGAACTGGACCGGCCCCGAGGGGAACCCGGCGGTGACGCTGTACATCGTCGGCCTGGCGCTGATGGCCGTCGGTGCCGTCGTCTCCCCGCTGTTGACCGGCCGGAAAGAAGCGTACGACGAGGCCGTACGGACGGCACAGGAAGCAACCGAAGTGGCCGAGCAAGCCACACAGGAGGCCGAAACGGCCACCCACGAGGCCGAGACAGCCTCGCGGGAAGCGACACAGCAGTCACAGGTCGCCGAGCGGGCGACCCGCGAGCGGGACACGCTGGCCAAGAAACTGGCGACCAGCGAGGCCGCCCGCGAGGAGCTGTCGACCGTGACCGAGGCGACCGAGGCGGAACTGGCTGCGGCCCACGCCACCATCGCAGCCGCGATGGACAGCAAGGCGACGTTCGAACTGTACGAGGACAACGCCGGGAAGTACCGCTGGCGGCTCCGCCACCGGAACTCGAACGTCATCGCCGACAGCGCACAGGGGTATTCCTCGCGTCAGAAGGCGATGCAGGGACTCCGCAGCGTGCAGTCCAACGCCGCCGGCGGGGCTGTCGTCTTCTTCGAGGACGCGACCGAGGACGACACCGCCGAGGACGTGCCGGTCGTACCGGCTCCCGAAAGCGACGCTACGTTCGAACTATTCGAGGATTCGGCCGAGGAGTTCCGCTGGCGCTTGCGCCACGACAACGGCAACATCCTCGCCGACTCCGGCGAAGGGTACAGCTCCCGGTCGAACGTCCGTCGGGCACTGAAAAGCGTCCGCGCGTACGTCCCCGGTGCGGCGTACCTCAAGGTCGATCCGGTGGCCTACGAGGTGTACGCCGACGCCGCCGGTCAGTTCCGCTGGCGGCTCCTCCACCGCAACGGCAACATCCTTGCTGACTCCGGTGAGGGGTACAGCTCCCGGTCGAACGCCCGGCGGGCGGCCCGTCGAGTCAGCGAACTCGCACCAGACTCCGCGGTCGATGACCGTTTCGAGGTGTACGAGGATGCGGGCGAGGAGTGGCGCTGGCGGCTGCGGGCCGACAACGGCGAACTCGTCGCCGACTCCGGCGAGGGGTACGCAAATCGGTCGAAAGCCATGGATGCCGTCGAGCGGGTCCAGTCATACTCGGCCGACGCCGACCTGCTGGAGATCGGGAGCGCGGCGTTCGAGGTGTACGAAGACAAGGGCGAGGAGTGGCGCTGGCGGCTCCGCCACCGAAACGGCGAGATCATCGCTGACTCCGGCGAGGGGTACGCCGAGCGCAACAAAGCTGTCGCCGCCATCGAGCGGATCAAGCGCCACGCCCCCGGTGCAACACAGGAGGAATAGCGGCGACCGAACGCCCCGGCGGGCGGTTCTCCGTAGCGAGGAATAGGCGAATTAATTAAACAGGTTTCGGCCGAAGTTATATCTATATGACAATAGATGCCCTCGAAGCGGCCGGACTCACGCGCATGGACGACAGCAACATCGCGGCGTTTCTGTCGAACCAGCGGGTCGGCGTGCTGGGCCTGCCGACCGAGAACGGACCGTACATGGTTCCCCTGTCGTTCGGATACGATGGTGACCGCCTGCTGTATTTCACCTTCATCGGTGGGTCGGCAAGTCGCAAACAGCAGTTGACCGAGGCGGCAGCGGACGCGGCCGTGCTCGTGTACAAAGTCGAGTCGATGTTCCACTGGGAGAGCGTCCTGTTACAGGGCGGTATCAAGGCCGTCCCCGAGTCCGAGTGGGACGACCTCGCGGACGTGCTCGATACGGCGTGGCGACCGGAGCTGTTCGAGGACGCTATCGAGGACGGTGACATCGCAGTCTATCGGTTCCGCATCGACGAGAAGGAAGGGCTCAGACACGCCGGTCTCCCGCCGGGGTTCGAGCAGGAGTGAGGCCACTGCCCGGCTGTTGCGGGGGGCGGTTGACCCGGTCGGAGACAACGGTTCCCCCACTGTGTCGAGTTTGTCAGGTTTTAACATAGGCCGAGACGTTCCGTTGTCCATGCCCACACCTGTCATCGTGGACGCAGTCAGAACGCCACAGGGAAAGGAGGACGGCGCACTCGCCGGCGTCCGGAGCGAAGACCTCTCGGTGCCGCTTATCAACCAGTTGCTCGCGTCGACCGGCGTCGAGGCCGAGGACGTCGACGACCTGCTATGGGGATGTGCCCAGCAGCGCGGGGAACAGGGCAACAACATGGCCCGGGTCATCGCGCTGTTGTCTGACCTCGGCGAGAGCGTCCCCGCATCGACGATCAACCGCTGGTGTGCGTCCTCTGCCGAAGCGCTGATGCGGGCGGCCGACGCCATCGCGGCCGGCCAGCGTGACGTGCTCATCGCCGGCGGCGTGGAGTCGATGTCCCGCGTGCAGATGGACGAAAACACCCACAACGTCCACCCGCGGCTGGCCGAACACTACAATATCGGCGAACTCCAGATGGGAATGACCGCCGAGAAGGTCGCCAGCGAGATGGAGGTCGCCCGGCAGGAACAGGACGAGTACGCGCTCCGGAGCCACCAGCGGGCCGCCGACGCGACAGAATCCGGTCGTTTCGACGACGAAATCGTCCCGATCAATACCGAGGACGGACAGCTCGAAGCGGACGAGGGTATCCGCCCCGACACCACGCTCGAAAAGCTGTCCCAGCTACCGACGGTGTTCAAGTCGGACGGGTCAGTCACACCCGGCAACGCCTCGCAGGTGTCCGACGGCGCGGCAGGACTGATGGTCACGTCACGAGAGTTCGCTGAGGACCGTGGACTCGACGTCCTGGCGGAAATCGGCTCCCATGAAGTCGCCGGCGTCGACCCGACTGTGATGGGTATCGGCCCAGTTCCCGCCGTCCGCAAACTCACCGAACGGACGGACCGTGAGACGGACGATTACGACCTCGTGGAACTCAACGAGGCCTTCGCTTCCCAGTGTCTGTACTGCCAGCGTGAACTCGGCTTCGACGACGATATCTACAACGTCAACGGCGGCGCAATCGCCATCGGCCACCCGCTCGGGGCCTCCGGCGCGCGCCTTCCAGTGACGCTCGTCCACGAGATGAACCGCCGCGACGCGGAGCTTGGCCTGGCGACGGAGTGTGTCGGCTTCGGCCAGGGTGCAGCCATCGAGTTCCGACTGCCCTGAGCAGTCGCTGCCGGCGTGGGTTCGGTATTCTACCGCAGCACGTCGCTTGTGAATCCGTTATTTGCGAACGTCGAGGCGCTCGCGCGAACGATATTTGAGAAAAGACAGTCGCTAATCGGCAGCCACGTCGCCAGCAGTCGCCGCCTCGGCGGGACTCATCAGCGAGTGGAGATAGTCGTCGAGATCGAGTGCGAAGGTGGCATCGGTCGGGAGGTCGACCCACGAGAACTCGAACTCCGCGCCGCGTTCCTCGCCCGTGCCAGTGACGGTGTGGACCCAGTGATCCCGGGACTCGTGGACGGGGAGGTGGTAGAACGACCGCACGTACCGCTTCGGGGGCGACTGGCGGCGCGTCCAGACATCGGTTGCGATGTGTTGCAGGCGCTCGAAGGAGGCGAGACCGCTCTCCTCGACGGCCTCTCGTTGTACGGCGACCCGCGGTTTTTCCCCCGTTTCAACGGTTCCTTTCGGTATCTGTAGCCCATCGTGGCCCGGCCCGTCGAACACCAGAAGTTCCGATCCGTTTCTGGTGATGTAGGCACAGGCTTTCTTGACGTACGTTGCCCGCTGTGGTTGCATGGCATCCGGTAGCGACGGCGAACATATAGTAGTACCCACATATCTGCCTAAAATCATATTAGGTCATCGGGGGGCAAAGAAGGGTGCGAGTGAGCGCAGGACGCTGGGAACCAGACCGCCACAGTACACCGGGCGCTCATTATCGGTGGCAGACGGGCGCTACGATAGTGGCAGCCCCGGATAGTAGATTCTCACACACTGTGAATTAATTTTGTGTTTTATTACAAGGATTTAAAGAGTGTCAATCGCACATACTGTGTATGGGCAGTCATATTACACCCGAAGAGTGGGAGCGAATCGAAGCATTTGCACAGAAACCGAGCTACCTGCGTCGCCCGGAGCATCTGCGCCCGGAAGAAGCCACGGAGGGCGACGAGGCTGCAGACGGAGCAGTAGCAGGCGACTGACGAGAGTCAGGTCCTGAAGAACGACCACACCGGACCCGTTGTTATCTGTTCTCGGAGGCTTATCAGACTCGGTTCCGTGAAGATAGCCATGAGCCTCAAATCGATGTTCAACGACATCCCGTTTGTCAAGCAGTTAGGGATGGAAATCACGGCCGTCGATGACGGCTATGCGGCAGGCGAACTCCCGCTGGAAGACGGCCACTCCTCGAACCCCGAATCGATAATCGCACACGGTGGGGTCACGTACTCGCTCGTCGACACCGTCGGCGGAGCGGCCGTCGTCTCACAATCGGGTACCGTCTCGCCAACGGTCGATATGCGGATCGATTATCTCGAGCCGGCAACCGCCGATTTACGGACGGAAGCGGAGGTGATCCGGAGCGGCGGGAGCGTCTCCGTGGTCGATGTGGAAGTGTACGACACTGATGGCCATCACATCGCGAGCGCTCGCGGGACGTACAAAACTGATGGTGACCGCGGCGAGTCGCCGTGGACAGAAGGCGTCGACGAGTCAGACGTCACACAGCTTACCGACGACTAGTCGCCGCTAACCATCTTCATACCGTCGCGCACAGACTCTCGACGCCCCAGCAGCGTCACCATGTCGCCCTCTTCGAGGATATAATCCGCTGTGGGCACTTCGGCGTTCTCGTGGAGTTCCCCGCTGACGAGCGCGACCAGACAGGCGTCGGGCAACATCGGCCCGACCTCGCGGATCGACTTCCCGATGAGTTTCTGGTTCTTGACTTCGACCTCCTGAACATCACCGCTCCGACCAACATCGGTCATCCAGTGGGCGATGGCCGGGCGCTCGATCTGGTTGTCGATGGCCCAGGCCGTCGCCATCGCCGAGGAGATGGTTCGAACGCCGAGGTCCTCGAAGGCCTCGACGTTGTCCGGATTGTTCGCGCGGGCGATGACCCGTTCGACGCCGAACTTCGAACTCGCTAACTGTGACACCAGCAGGTTCGCGTCGTCATCACCGGTCGCCGCGACGACGGTTTTAGCGTTTTCAGCCCCGGCCGACCGCAACACGTCGGTGTCGGTGCCATCGCCGATCTCGACGGCGTAGCCGTCGTTGCGGGCTCGTTCGACGATCTCTTCCTCCTCCTCGATGATGACGACGTTTTCGCCCCGGTCTTCGAGGCGTGCGGCGAGCGCTCGGCCCACCTGTCCGCCGCCGACGATGATGACTCGCATTGGTATCACATCCAGTTTTTCCGCGATGAATCGCGCCAGTCCACCCTCGAACAGGGCGGTCGCAAAGATAACGAGAAAGACAGTGCCAAGCAGAATATCCGCTTGCGTCCCCAGCAGTTCAGCCTGCGCCCCGGTGACCTCCTCGGCTGCGGCGTTCAGTTCGACGGCAAACAACGTCGCGACGGACGCCGGAATAATACCGCGCGGCCCGACGAAACTGACGAACAGCTTCTCGCTGGTTGTAAATCGGTCACCGATGGCCGAGACGAACACCAGCAGCGGTCGGATGAGCAGGGCGACCGCGAGGACGACGATGATGCCTGCCAGCCCCACATCGATGAGCGAGGCGAGTTCCAGTTGCGCCGCCAGTGCGATGAACACGAACGACAGCACCAACAGCGTGATGTCGCCTTTGAACTCCTCGATATCCTCCTCGTACGGGTGATCGACGTTCCCGAGCGCCATCCCCGCCGTGGCGGCGGCGGCGACACCGGCCTCGGTCGCTATCGTGTTCGCGCCCGCGTAGGCGATAAGCGCCCCGGCGAGCACGAGCAGTCGGGAGTTCCGCGGTGCGTCACCGGGCGAGAGGTCGACGTACTGGAGGAGGTAGTACACCACGCCGGCGACGATGAGGCCGACGAGTAGCCCCGTCCCCAGTCGGAGCGCAAATCCTCGTAACAGGCTCTCACTGGCAACGGCTGGGTTGACTGTCTCGAAGATGACGACGGCGATGATAGCCGCGGTCACGTCGTTGACGATCCCTTCCGTCTCCAGCGCGGCGGCGACGCGGTCTCGAACGGGAACGACATCGAGAATTGGCGTGATAACCGTCGGCCCGGTCGCGACCAGCAGCGCACCGATCAGGAACGCGAGGTTCCAGGAGACGGCCGCGGAGTTGAACGCGAACTTGACGGCGATAGCGGTACCCACGAGTGCGATAGCCGCACCGACGGTAACGAGCCGGAACGTCGCGGCTGGGGCCTCACGCAGACGGTCGAATCGAAGGTGGTAGGCGCCCTCGAAAACGATGATTGCGACCGCTAACCCGACGATTGCCGACAGCGCCCCGCCGAAGGTGCCGTCACCGATGATGTTCAGTCCGGGCTGGCCGATGATGACACCGACCAGCAGGTAAAAGATGATGCTGGGCACGCGCAAGCGTGCGGCGAGGACCTGTGCAAGGACGCCGAGTCCGATGATGCCGGCGACGAGCGGAATCAGTAGCCCCGAACTACCAGCCACAGTTGGCCTCCATCTGTCCCTCCTAACGCATCGGCCTCGTATAAACGCATTCACTCACCGGCACACCAAGGGTCGATCAGAGGCCACTCGACTATGTGAGCCGGCCCGAGTTCACCGGTTCCGGCTCACCGGGAATTTCACGCGGTCGGGATGCTCGTTGAACCGTTCCAAAATATCCTCGTACAGCGCGTTCCGCATCCGGGTCCCCCGGCGAGGGTGGACGAGATACCGGAGGCGAAGCTCTACCCACGACTCCGACTGGACGACGTTGACCGTAGGCTGTTCGTTCACATCGAGTTCGACCGGTGTCTCGGCGAGGCGGTCGCGGTACTCACGGACCTGTTCGGCCATTTCGTCGCCGAGATGGTCGGTCGCCACGTCGACCATCACCTCCGAGGCGAACTGCAGGTCGGTCTCGTAGGCGACCTGTATCGAGAGCTCGTTCCAGACGTACTGGACGCCTTCGCCGTAGAAGTTGACGACGCGCGAGGACAGTACCGTGCTGTTCGGGACGGTGACGATGCGGCCCGACGGCTGGTTCGAGGAGACGAGATCGCCGTCGATCTCCCACACCTCCGTGACGAAGAAATCGACCGCGACCACGTCGCCGCGCATCTCCTCGATAGCGATGCGGTCGCCCACCTGATAGGGCCGCTTGGTCATGATGTAGAGCCAGCCGATGAGCGAGAACAGGGGTTGCTGGAGCGCGAACGTGACCGCGAACCCGAGCACGCCAAGAGAAAACAGGACGCTCACCCACTCCCGGGTGACGACGCCGAACACCGCTACCATCCCGAGGATGCCGAAGGTCAGCCGGAGGACGTTCCGCACGTCATGTCGGCGGCGTTTGTTCTGCGTGTGGGTGAGGAGGTACGACTGACAGATAGTGTAGCTCCCGTAGAACGCAAGCAGAAGCGATGCCAGCGTCAGCCCCAGCAGTGTGAGCGGTTCGAGTTCCACCCCGAACAGCCGCTCGTCGAAGCCGAATCGGCGGACGAATCGCGAGCCAGCGTACAGGACGACCGCACAGAGCAGCGACACAAAGCCAGTCCGGCGCATACCAGGACACCGTGGGCCTGCCTTGAGAAACCCACCTATTCCTCGCGGTTGTCGAGGGCCACGAGTACCCCACGGACGTTCAGGCGCATCTCCGCGCGGCCCTTGCGCTCGCCCCAGGTGTCGGTGTCGGCCCGCTCGACGAAGTAGTCGATGACCGCCTCGTCGTCGTCGAGCTCCTCGCGCTTGCGCTCGACCTCGGCGACCCATTCGGGTAGTATTTCGGTGTATGTCTCCAGTTTGTCGCCGGTTTCGGCCGGGCCGTAGTGGCCAAACATGAGGATCTCAGGGTCGAGATCCTGTAGCATCGCCACGTCGTCGAGGGCCTCGTCGAGCGTGAAGTTGACCGGTGGCGTCGTGACGTGCATCTCGTCGGTCGACGGCGTGTAGATGCCGGCGGCGTCGGCGGTGAACACACTGTCGACGACGGGGTCGTAGAAGACGACCTGATGCGGGGCGTGGCCCGGTGCATGCAGGACTTCCAGCGAGTGATTACCCAGGTCGATCACGTCGCCGTCGGTTAGCGTCTCGATGCGGTCGTCGGCGACCGGGATCGGCTTCCCGTAGAACTCGATCTGGTCGCCGACGGCGTGTTTGGTCCCCTCCCAGAGCCGCCCGGGGTCGACGAGGTGGCGCTTGCCGGACTCGTGGACGTACACCGTCGCATTCGGGCAGTCCTCGGCGAGGTAGCCGGCCCCGCCGGCGTGGTCCAGATGGACGTGGGTCGTCGCAATGACCTCCAGGTCCTCGGGCGCGATACCGACTGACTCCATCGCCGAGAGGATGTTCTCGTGTCGCGCACCGATGCCGGTGTCGACCAGCGCCGGTCGCTCGGCGTCGATGATGTAGATGGAACCGTACTCGGCTACGTCGTACATCCCGGTGTCGACGTAGTGGACGTCTGTGCAGTCCCCGACCGTCACCTCGTAAACGTCACCGATTCCCATACACCTTCTCGTGACCGGCGGGGGCAAAACCGTTGTGCCGTGGCTGTCGTGACAGTCAGCCATGAGGAAGGGCAAAGCCATTTACCCGGAATCAGAAACACCACTGTATGTACGACGCCGTACTCGTTCCGACCGACGGCTCCGAGGGGTCCGCAACCGCGGCCGAACACGCTATCGACCTCGCACAGCGTCACGACGCGAGTCTGCACGCGCTGCACGTCCTCGAAACCGAGCAGGTCGTCGACCAGATTCCCGATTTCGAGGACAGCAGCATCTTCGACCGCCTCGCCGACGCCGGGCAGCAGGCCGTCGACGACCTGCAGGCGCAGGCCGAAGACACCGATATCGACACGGTGACCACGGCGGTCAAGCAGGGCGTCCCCCACGAAGAAGTCGTGGAGTACGTCGAGCGCCACGACATCGACGTCGTCGTGATGGCGACAGAGGGACGGACTGGCCCCTCCCGGGAACTCATCGGCAGCGTCACCGAGTCGGTAATTCGGGCCTCGCCAGTACCGGTACTTGCGGTCAAGGTTGGCGGCGAAGCATAGCAGGACGACAGGTCGACGGCTGGGGTAGCCCCACCACAGGACCGACACGACTAATTTCTGCCGTCGAGAACCGTCGGCCATGTTATCGAGACAGTTCGTCCGGGAGCACCCCGAGACGGTCCGTGACGCTATCGAGCGGAAGGGCGTCACGGGCGTCGACCTCGACGAAATCCTCGAAATCGACGAGAAGTGGCGGGAACTGAAGGCCGAAGGTGACGGGCTCCGGCAGGAGCGTAACGAAGTGTCGAGCAAGATCGGAGAGCTCAAACAGGACGGCAAGGACGAGGAGGCCCAGGAAGCCATCGACCGCTCGCAGGAACTCAAAGACGAACTGCAGGACATTGAGGAGCGGGCTGACGAACTGGAATCCCAGTTGGAAGACGCCCTGCTCGAACTGCCGAACATCCCCCACGAATCGGTCCCGACCGGCGAGGGCGAGGCCGACAACGTCGAACGCTACCGCGAGGGGTTCGATGACCTGCGGGACCTGCCCGACGAAGTGGTGCCCCACTACGACCTCGGCGAGGATCTGGACCTGCTTGATTTCGAGCGCGGTGCCAAGGTGTCCGGCGGCGGCTACCAGTTCGTCAAGGGCGAGGGCGCGCGTCTGGAACACGCTCTCATCCAGTTCATGCTCGATGTCCACCGCGAGCAGGAGTACGTCGACGTGCTCCCGCCGATTCCCGTCAACTCCGATTCGATGGAGGGGACCGGCCAGCTCCCGAAGTTCGCCGAGGACGCCTACCGCGTCGGGGCCAGGCAGGACGACGACTACGACAGCGACGACCTGTGGCTGCTTCCGACGGCGGAGGTACCGGTCACCAACATGTACCGCGGCGAGATTCTGCTTGACGACGACCTGCCCGTCAAGCATCAAGCGTTCTCGCCGAACTTCCGCCGCGAGGCCGGCGAACACGGGACGGAGACGCGGGGGTACGTCCGCGTCCATCAGTTCCACAAGGTCGAACTCGTCAACTTCGTCCGGCCCGAGAACAGCTACGACCGGCTGGAGGGGCTGCTTGACGAGGCTGCTGAAGTGCTCGACCGCCTCGAACTGCCCTACCGCGTGCTCGACATGTGCACCGGCGACATGGGCTTTACGCAGGCCAAGAAATACGACATCGAGGTGTGGGCACCCGGTGACGACATGGAGGACGGCCCGGACCGCGGCGGCCGCTGGCTCGAAGTCTCCTCGGTGTCGAACTTCGAGGACTTCCAGGCGCGCCGTGCCGGCCTACGCTACCGCCCCGAACGGCACGAGTCCGCCGACTACCTCCACACGCTGAACGGCTCCGGACTCGCCGTCCCGCGCGTCCTCGTGGCGATCATGGAGTACTACCAGAACGACGACGGGACCATCACCGTGCCCGAACCCCTCCAGCCGTACATGGGCGGCCAGGAAGTCATCGAAGGCTCCGAGAAGATCGGCGAGAGCGCCGTCGGAGCTGGCGAAAAGGAGTAGGCCGCCGCGGTCCGCTGTGTTCGGCCGGCGTCCAGTCACTCCTGCATGCGGTGTGTTACACGAAACCACATTTCACTACACTATTACATTCGTTCGTTAGCACCGTCGAGATATGGCTGACGACGCCTTCGGCCGGATAGTACTGGACTTTCATCGCGACGAACTTGCCGAACGACCCCACTACCGACGCGACGACGACGATCTGACCGAGGCGCATCTGGCGGGCTACTTCGAGCCGCCATCGGCGTGGCATCCCATCGAGCGGGACCTGCTCCCGGCGGTGACGGGCCGTGTCCTCGATGCCGGCTGTGGCGTCGGCCGACACACGCTTGCGCTGCAGAAGCGCGGCCACAGCGTGCTGGCCGTCGACCGGAGTCCGGGGGCCATCGCGGTCGCCCGCGAGCGCGGCGTCACGCGCCCCGTGGTCGGCGACCTCCGACGACCGCCGGGCGACAGGTTCGAGACGGTCGTTGCGCTTGGCAAACAACTCGGCCTCGGCAGTTCACTGGCCGACCTCCGGACGACGCTCACCGAACTGGCGGCAGTGACGCGGCCCGGTGGCCGACTCGTCGCCGACATGGACACGCTCGACCGGGCAGACCCGGAGACTGACGCAGCCCACCGCACCCAGCCCGGTGTCGCTTACCGGACCTTCCGCGTCGAGTACGACGGCCTGGCCGGCCCGTGGACCGACCTGTTGCTGGTCACGCCGTCACGGTTCCGCGACGCAGTCAGCGAGACGCCGTGGACCGTGGATAGATTCGTCGGGACCGAGACCGACGGGTCGATGTATGGCGTTCAGCTGTCGCTGCCGGGACAGTGAAATAGCAACTCCGCAAGCGGGCAGGCATCAGCGCGTGTACGTCTCGATGCGCTCGATGTCGTCCCCGGCGAAGGTGAACACGTCGACAAAACCGACGATTCGCTCGCCGTCGGCATCGAGCAGGCGACCGCGGGCGACGACTTCCGCCGTCGCCGTGTCGTCACTGTCTGTTGACTCCTCCGTGTCCTTCTGGCGACAATAGAGACCGTCCAGCGGATGCGTGGTGTCTGTCTGGGGCCGTTCCTCGCGCATGAACTGTACGAACCGGTCCCGGCCGTCGATGGTCTGGTCGGGACGGTCGTGGACGAACGACGGGGCGAGCAGCGAGGCTAGGCGGTCGTAGTCGTCACCGTCGATGGCGTGATAATAGGCCCGTGTCCGCTGGCGGAGAGCAGGTCGCGTCACGGGTCTGATTCGGGTTCGTCAGATGTGTCTCTGTCGCTCTCCGCGTCGGATGGCTCGTCAGTAGCTTCCGGGACCGAATCGTCAGTTCGCTCGGGCTCGGCTGATTCTTCGGTATCACTATCGTCGGCGGCTGTCGGGTCGGCCAGATCCAGTTCGACTGCGTCGTCGGTTTCCGTCACGGAGGCGGCGTCCGGCGACGGGCCGGCAGTCGACTGTTCGCCGTCCGGCGCGTCCTGTGTCGAAGCGTCGTCGTCCCCGCTGCCGACCGTGTCGGGCGGCTCTTCGACCATCGCGGTCGGAGTCTCCTCCAGCGGGTCCGTCGGCTCGGTCTCGGCTTCGCTGGCGGCCAGTTCGGCCTGTATCTCCTCGATATCGGTGTCGTCGACGTCGGAAATCTCTCCTTCTCCGTCCGGCGGCGACGCCGATTCCGACGGCGCGTCGTCGGCCGACGATGCAGTAGCCACAGACGCTGTCGACTGGTCCGCAGGAGCAGGCGTTTCGTCGGACGGGGCCGTTGCTGCTGCTTCCGCCGTCGTCTCCCCGGCTGAGTCTGCCGTCGGCTCATCAGCTGTGTCTCGGGTGTTGTCAGTTGCATCGGCGGGGTCAGGCGATGGCGTCGAATCCAGCATTGACTCGGTAGCCGACGACGCCGTCTCGGAAAGTTCGCTGTCCGTCCGTTCGACTTCCGCGTCGATGTCTACGTCGAGCGATGTATCCACAGCTGTCTCGTCCTGTGTGAGGAACGCCGGCCGGTCGTCGTCCGTATCCGTTTCCAGCGTCTCCAGATCCGGTGGCCACGGACCGTCAGGGTCGGGGGGTTCCCCGTACCCACGGGCGGTTTCAAGCGGCTGCTCTGCATCGTCGCGGAGTTGCTGGCCCTCGGCTCCGTTCCCGCTAGAGTAGGCGCGGGCGGCCTGCGTGAGCCAGTCACTGGCCTGCCACAGCGAGTTCGCCTTCGTCTTTGCGTCCTCATAGATCGGTTTCAGGGACTCGTCGTCGACGAACCGGACAGCGGTGTCGAAGTGGTCCTCGGCGTCAGCGAACTCATCGCGGGCCTGCTGGAAGTCGCCCTGTGCGACCATCCACTCCGACTCGCCGAAGGCACTCATCGCCGACGTGAACGCGCGCCGCCCCTCAGTGTAGTGGGCGTGGCCGACGCGATAGCGGGCAAACGCGGTGTCGTCACCACCGGTGTCGGCGATAGCGTCCTTGATCTCCCCGACACGAGGGAGTGCCTGAAGATCGTCAGTACTCCAGGTGTACTGCACGTCGCCGTCGTGGTCGATGACGACGACAGCACGCTCGATGAGCCGCTGGCCGATATTGTCGATAAAGTCGAGTCCGTACTCGCGGGCGACATCGTGGTCGGTGTCGGACAACAGCGGGATTTTCAGGCCGTAGCGGTCGGCGAAGGCCCGGTGGCTGTACACCGAATCCGGGCTGATACCCAGAATCGTCACGTCCTTCTGCATCGTAAAGAGGTCGAGTTCGTCCAGGTCACAGGACGTCTCGTCACAGGCCGGATTGAAGTCGGCCGGATAGAACGCGAGGATGACTACGTCCTCGCAGAGATAGTCAGACAGTTCGACTCGCTGGGAGTCGCCATCGACGAGCGCCGGCAGTTCGAACAGTGGTGCCGTCGTCCCCTCTGAAAGCACACGTTGTACAACCAAGCCCGGCTATAACAGTGTTTGCACGCTATCACGGAGCGAGGCGCTTTTATCCGCCACGGTGGTAAGGCTCGTGTGGAACTGCACGTCCGGTACGAGGGCGACGACGACCCCGACAAATGTAGCGCGCGGAAGCTGGCCCGGATGGACGAGGCCGAACTCCACCGCGCGACGCGGTCGACGCCGCCCGGCATCGTGCTCAACCCCTTCGCCGAGCAGGCGCTGTCTCCGGCGGACCGACCGACTCCCGGCGACGGCGCTCGCCACAGCCGGCTGGTCGCGCTCGATTGCTCCTGGGAGACCGCCGAACGGGAAGCGTTCGATCTCGAAGGGGTGCACCGCTCGCTCCCGTTTCTCGTCGCCGGCAATCCGGTCAACTACGGAACGGCGTTTCAACTCAATACCGTCGAAGCGTTCGCCGGCGCGCTCGCCATTCTCGGGGAGCGCGACCACGCCGAGCGGATTCTCTCGACGTTCTCCTGGGGCCACACCTTCCTGGAACTGAACGAGGAACCGCTGGAACGGTACGCGAACTGTGAAGATTCGAGCGACGTTATCGACGTACAGGACGACTATCTCGCCGAGGAGTAGTCATTGAGGCGTTGCTGGCTTTTCGAGGAGCGGCGCATCACAGTGTGGACAGGCCTGCCGCGCGTGTGCCTCCAGCACGTCGTCGATGCGTTCTCCGCAGGCTTGACACCGCATGACAATAGTTAGTATCCGGACAATAATGTAGCTTCGGCTTCATTTCTAAGGTCGCTTACGAGAACTCCGTCCCGATTCCGGTCGGCGTGTCAGGTAGGCTGAGCGGGCTCGTCGGCAGGTCCGCGTCGGGGTCGGGGTCGTTGTAGCCGCCGGGCGCGACGTCGTTCGGTCCGTCAGGGTAACACAGCGACGCCAGAGCCTGGATGTGGTCGCGGCCGACGCCGAGTTCGAACTGGCCGCCGCCGTACAGGTCGATGCCGTGTTTCTCGCAGTAGTCGATGGTCGCAAGCACCGATTCGACGGTCCCGCAGCGGGACGGTTTCATATTGAGCCACGACGGCTCGAACGGCAGCAACTCGATGCTCTCGACGCCGGTGATGGGTACATCCCAGGTGACGCGCGCCTCTTGACCGTCGAAAACCGGCCGAGTCGCGTCGGTCAGGTCGGGGTCCTCGACCAGCGCATCCGGGAGGCCGTCGACGACACGGCGGTAGAACTCGGGGTCGGCCTCGACATCGACGTCTGTCCCCTCGTACAACCCTTTCAGGTCCAGCACCCGAACGTCGTAGTCCGTCAGTTTGTCGACGAGGGCGTCGCTCCAGGACGGTGTGGGGTCGAGTTTGAACGAAAGGTCGCCGTAGCGTTCACACAGCATCGCCAGTCTGTCAGCCGTCGGCGGCGTGTCGTCGTCAGCGTTCGAAAGCCGCGTCGAGACGACGAAGTTCACTGGGTCGTACTGCCGGCCAAGCGCCGTCCCGAGGTCCGTGTCGGCCTGCTTCAGCGCCAGGTCAAGCGCCGCGCTTTCGAATCCCCAGCGGCGGTAGTGACGGAACCGCTCCTCGTCTGGTGGTGCGGGCCACAGGTCGGCCTCAGCCAGCGCTTCCGAAAACGAATCGACAGTGTACTCGCCGGCCAGCGGAGTGCCCTCGCCCTGCAACGCATCGCTGTCCTGCAACGCGTCGTGGGCCTCAGTCGTGTACGTCACGTCTTCCCCGCTGCCGGTCTCGCCCGCACCAGAGAGGTGGATAACCGTCGTCACTCGGTCGAATCCGCTGGAGGTCGCCCGCTCACGGCGCTCGAACGTACAGTTCTCGACGGCGACCGGCAGGTCCGCCACCTGATCGTACATACTCCGGCTTCGCCGCTCGGGCATCTAAAGCCGGCGACGGCTAGCGGTGTATTCCTATTTTAAAACCAGAAAGCCCCGTCGCCGTTTAGCCAGCCGACACGGGTGGGACTGAAAGGGGGCGACGCGCTACGGGAACCCCGGCGAAGCAAGCACCACAGGGAGCGGAACGACCGAGGAGCACAGCGAGCCGCGGGACCGTAGCGCGTCGGGGGCTTTCTGGCTACTGCTAGTCAGAGGCGGTTCGCCAGACACAGACCCAGGCCGAAACTCAAAGCTTAAACGCGCGCACCGGGAATGACCGCGCATGGCTAGCTTCGAGACAGCGTCCGACCGACTCCTCAACAAGCAGATCTGCATGCGGTGTAACGCTCGGAACCCAGAGCGCGCACAACAGTGCCGGAAGTGTGGCTACGGCAACCTGCGTCCGAAGGCCAAAGAAACCCGCAGCGCCTGATTTTCGGGTCAGTTGCCGCCGACACCCGGTGGCAGTTCGTCGCCAGCCCGCTACTGACCAGTGGGTTCTTTATCGGCTGACTGGCGGTCGAGCGTCGCCATGCGAACCGACGCGTGTGAGACGATGAGTTCCAGCAGTTTTTGATCCTCTTCGCCGACAGTCGTCTTGTCCGTCGTGACAGAGATGACGACTGTCGTCGTGCCCTCGTCGTCTAGAACCACCGCCGACACGCAATCGGTGACTGACTCGGGGATGTCGACGGGGAACGGCCGGTCGTGAACGGTGACCGCTCCCTGTTCCTGTGTCCGGACTTCCTGTGCGAGCGAACCGACGACGTCGACCGGGACGGTTCGAATCGTATTCGCAAGTGCCACCGCATCGCCGTCCCTGAGCCGGATGACGGCCGTCTCCTCCATACCGGTCATCGTACCGAAGGCCTCGACGACGAAGGCAGCGACGCCGTCGACGCTGGGGGCGCTGGCGATAGCGCGTCCGTAGTTGTTCACGTCGGCCGCCTTCCCGGCAAAAGCCTCGATGCGGTCGCGCTCGGCCGCCAGTTCGCGGAGCCGACTGCGGCTCCGGGCGTCGTACAGGCCGACCAGAACGCCCGCCAGCGCGCCGACAGTGACGAGGTCCACCGTCAGGTACGACGCTCTGGCGAGTGACCCGGACGTCACGCGCTGGCTGAACAACAGGAGTGCTGCCACGGCGGCGAACGTCACGGTTCCGCCGGCGGCCCACGCAGCCACTCGGGACGTGGCTCCCTCGAATGCCGTGTCGCGAGCGAGCCAGACGCCCGCGTACGCTACCGCCAGCCCCATCGCCGCAAAGGGGAGCGCATCGACCGCGACCGCCACCGGAATCCGGGTCTGCTGAATCCCGTGGAGTACCTGGATAGCGGCCAGTACGACGCCGGAAAGCGCCAGGGCCGTCCCCGTCAGAAGTCGCTGGTTCATGGCGTCGAATATCGGCCCTCCCACTAGAGCGTTGTGCCGGTTTCGAGTGGTCACTCGTCGGGATATTTCGGCTCGCGGCGCTCGGCCCGTTCGAGGGCACGTTCGACGACCTCGCGAACGTCGCCGTGGAAGACGCCGCCGTGACCAGAGTACATGTGTTCGACACCTGCCGGCATTCGGTCGAGAATGCGCTCGATGCTCTCGATGAGGCGCTCGCGGGACTGGCCGGGACGGTCCGTGCGGCCGAAGGAGCCGTCGTCGAACGCACCGTCGTCGTGGACGACCACGTCGCCGGAGAACAGGGATGACTCGGAGACGAGCGAGACGTGGTCGTCGGCGTGGCCCGGCGTGTAGATGACCTCACACTCCTCGTCGCCGACCGTCAGCGTGTCGCCGTCAGCGAGTGCGTGGTCCCGACGCGGATGGGAGCCGTAGGCGTACAGCGGCGCGTCGAAGGCGTCGAGGACGGTGTCGAGTCGCTGGACGTGGTCGCCGTGCTGGTGGGTCAACACGACGGCATCGAGCGCGTCAGTCTGCTTGCGGATGACGTCGACGACGCCACGCATCGCGCCGGCGTCGACCAGCGTCGTCCGCTCGCCGGTCGCGAGATAGGCGTTGCAGGTGAACGTCTCGGCCTCGGCGGTGACGTTGTGAACGTCCATACACGACTTCTGTGGCGCGGCCCGCTTGAGTGTACTGTCCCGACCGCCAGTCACTACAGGCGGTTCTGAGACTGAGACCGAAGAACGTCGTGTTAACGCGCTAACACGCTTGAGTCGGCGAGTGATTTTTTACTATGAACGTCATAGTTGTACACGTACCATGGGGTTCGGGAGCTACGACGAATCGGAACAAGACAATCAGGAGTACGACACAGACTTCGAGGACGAGGACGGCCTCGATGCTGAAGAAAACGCCCACGAGGGCGACATCGAGTACGAGTTCACCGCGTCGAACGACGAACTACTCGATAGACTGGAAGACATCAAGAACAACCAGAACACGTGAAATCAGGGGCACGGGCCCTCGGCGTTGCGGAGTCGTACCGGGCGGAAACCAGTCAGTTCGCTGGCGCTGTCGTCCGCGCCAGTCGCGTGGCTGACGGCTTTGTTTTCAGTACTGCCACGGTCGGCGGGAGCGATGCGACCGAGACAGTGTGTGAAATGGTCGACCGACTGGACCGCGAGGACATCCGCTACCTGCTGGTGGCTGGTCTCGCGCCAGCGTGGTTCAATGTACTCGACCTCCGGCAGATTCACCATCACACTGACCTACCGGTCGTCTCGGTCACCTTCGAGTCCTCGCCAGGGCTCGAAGGGGCCATCCGCGAGGCGTTCGACGACCCTGATACCATACAGGACCGGCTGGCGACCTACCGTGCCCAGCCGGAGCGCCGACCGGTGTCGGTGAACGGCGAGACGGTGTACATTCGGAGTGTCGGTATCGACGACAGCGCCGCCGCAGATGTGGTCCGGGCGTTCACGCCGGAGGGGAGCCGTCCGGAACCCCTCCGAGTCGCCCGACTGGCGGCGCGGGGACTGGCCGAGATGGAGTGAGTCGGATGCGGTAGCGTCCGACCGGCGACGGATGACACAGTCCACCAAGATAGTCGAACAAGCCGGAGACCCCTCTGTCAGGAGCCACAGCTAAAGTTATCTATTGCTAAGTTAGATCTGCGGCCCGAAAGCATTTTGATAGCTATTACTGCCTCATCATTGCCTACAGTTAGTAATAGCTAAACATACCCTGATTAGCTGGCACTGTGTTTGTATGCATACAATGGCAGAGAGCAAGACACAGGTGAGGAATGCTGTAGAGCCCGCAGAAACGAACGAACAGACGAACATCGACAGTAATGTGATCCGGTACGAGGGAGACCAGTCGACAGAGCACAGCGTGTACGGCAAGCGCCAGCAGGACAGTCAGCTCATATTCTTCGACGGACAGGTTCCGGACGCAGACACGGCTCGCAACGGCGATGTGCAGGAACAGACGCTGGCCGCACTCGATCAGATTCGTGCGATGGCTGCCGACTCCGGTCTCGAACCGCGTGACCTGCTGCGGACGACGGTGTACCTCACGGAGATGGATCAGCTACCAGCGGTCAAGCAGGCGTACGCGGCGTTTTTCGACTGGCAGCGACCGTCACGGAGTGTCGTCGGCGTTGCAAGCCTGCCGAACGACGCGGCGGTGCAGATCGAAGCAACCGGTGTAAAGCGGTAGTCGCGGCCAGCGTCTTCCGCCGTCGGCCTCGGTCGAATGCCTGCCGGCGGACCGCTGCGTTTGAGAGCCCCCGGTGCAAACGACGGTGCATGGAGCAGATGGACGGCCTCGACGTCGTCGGCTGTGAGCGCTGTGACGACCTCTGTCGCTCGCGCTCGCGCATCGTCAACGGCGTCGGCCCCGCGGACGCGGACCTGCTGTTCGTCGGGGAGGCCCCCGGCGCGAACGAGGACGAACAGGGCGAGCCGTTCGTCGGGCGGAGCGGCGACGTGCTCGACGATGGGTTGCGCGATGCCGGCCTCGACCGCGGCGACGTGCGCATCACGAACTGCGTGCGCTGTCGCCCGCCGGACAACCGCGACCCGCGAACAGGCGAACTCGCGAACTGCCGCGACTATCTGGAGACGGAAATCGACCGGATCAACCCCGAAGTCGTCGTGACGCTCGGGAAAGTGCCGGCCGAGCACCTGCTAGGGCGTGATGTCGCTGTCACCGGCGAAGCGGGCGACGTGTTCGACGTGGCTATCGCCGGCCAGCCGCGTCGCGTTCTCGTCTCCGTCCACCCGGCGGCGACGCTGTACGACCCGAGCCAGAAAGAGACGTTCGAGGCCGCGCTGACGACTGCCGCGGAGTTTACCGACGCCCAGAGCGGTCAGTCGCGACTCGGCGAGTTTTAAGAGAGTCGGATAGTGCGCTCCGGACCGCTAGTTCGCTGCGATGTCCATCGCCTCTGCCTTCGTGTCGACCAGCGAAATGTCGACACCCGAGATCTCGCCGACCTGGCTCTTGAGCGCCATCTTCTTGATCCCCTCGGAGACGATGACCCAGTTCGTGATACCGAATTCCTTGCCCGCCTCAGCGGCCTCCTGTGCTCGCGCGAATACGTCGTCGTTCAGTGACGCCTCCATCTGGAGATTTGAGATGTGCGTATCGACCGCCGGCTGTGAGGCGAGTTCCTCGAACCGTTCATTGACTTTCGCGAACGTCTCGTCCGTCATCTCCATTTCTTCTGGAAATTCAGCAATGAGAACGTTACCATCGACGTGCAGAACGCCTGTAATATCGACCATCAACGGGCTTATGGGGTATATCAATAAAACAGGGGCGGCCTATTTTCATAGTTGATATTCTCCTCAGTTCCGGGTGTCTGACTGTAAGCGGCACCTCCCACCGGACAGTGGGCATGCCGAAGGCTTGTTCGAACAGGAAGTCACTTAGCCCCTGTTCGCCTACAACCCCGCATGAGTGTCAGACAGACGACCGCGGACGTGGTCGTCGTCGATTACGGACTGGGGAACCTCCGGAGCGTCACGCGCGGCCTGGAGCGGGCCGGCGCAGACGTCACCCTCTCGGAGGACCCGGCGGAGTTCGACGCGGCCGACGGTATCGTCCTCCCCGGCGTCGGGGCCTTCTCCGAAGGGATGGACAACGCCGGGCCGTTCCGCGAGGCGCTGGTCGAGCAGGCGGAGGCCGGCAAGCCCCTGTTCGGAATCTGTCTCGGGATGCAGATGCTCCTGACGACGAGCGAGGAGGCCGACCACGAAGGCCAGGGCGACGCCGAGGGGCTGGACCTCATTCCCGGGGAGAACGTCCGTTTCAGCCGCGACCAGACCGTGCCACACATGGGCTGGAACGAACTCGACGTGACGCGAGACCCCCCGCTTGTGGAGGGCGTCGACGGGGAGCACGCCTACTTCGTCCACTCCTACTACGCCGTCCCCGACGACGAGGCTGCGACGGTGGCGACGACGGACTACGGGACGGACTTCGCCTCTATCGTCGCCAACGACGCCGGCAACGTCTTTGGCACGCAGTTCCACCCGGAGAAGTCGGGCGAGACGGGGCTTCGCATCCTCCGGAACTACGTCGACTACTGCCTCGACCACTGAGTTCTGGACTCGGGATTCGTATGTCTACAGGTGATTCTGTCGTTCTGCTCACCGGCGCAGCGTCGGGCATCGGTGCGGCGACGGCGCGGGCGTTCGCCGACGACGGCTGGACGGTCTACGCGACGGACGTCGAGAGCGAGTTTCCAGCGGCCATCCGCGAGCGCTGTCGGTGTCTCGAACTCGACGTGACCGACGACGCACAGATTGAGGCCGTCGTTGGTCAAATCATCACGGAGACCGGCCGGCTCGACTGCCTAGTGAACAACGCGGGCTACGGCGTCGCCGGTCCGGTCGAGGACGTTTCCAGCGACGACGTTCGCGAGCAGTTCGACGTGCTGGTCCACGGGCCACACCGACTTGCACAGGCGGTGCTACCGGAAATGCGAGAACACGGCGGGCGCATCATCACTGTCTCCAGCGTGCTGGGCCACACCGCCTCGCCGGGACTCGGCGCGTATTCGGCCGGCAAGGCAGCCGTCGAGTCCCTGACCGACGCGCTCCGGATCGAGGTCGCCGGCGCGGACGACATCCACGTCTCGCTGGTCGAACCGGCATGGGTCGACACGGGGTTCGCCGACGGCGCGCTGGGGAGCCTGCCCGACGAGGATCGGACGCCAACCTATGACCGGACGTACGACGCACTCGAAACCGGCTGGGTCCTCACCGGCGGGCCGCTGGCGACGACGCCAGAGGCCGTCGCCGCGACGGTCCTTTCGGCAGCGACCGACACCTCTCCGAAGGCCCGCTACCCCGTCGGCACGTTCGCCACGTTCGTCCGGTGGACCCACTGGCTCCCGGCGCGACTTCAGGACCCGATTCACCGCGGCTTCGGCCGAATAAGTTCGTTGCTGGGGCGGTGGCTATGACGCGACTGGCCGACGGCGACCGGGTTCGGCTCTCGACCGGCCACGAGGTGACGCTCCCGTTGGTCACCGAGGCGACGGTCGCCGGCGCGGTGCTCCCGGCGCGATACGACGTTGCCGAGTCGCTGCTGCCCGACGGGCTGACGCCGGTTCGAGCGACGGCCAGCCGGGCCGCAGTCGTGCTCCTGTCTCTTATACACATCTCTGAGCG
>NZ_AOLY01000004.1 GCF_000336635.1 Haloarcula japonica DSM 6131
TGCTGCTTCCACTGCTGACGCGCAATATCGGCGGCTACGTCTGGTCGCTTCCGGTGACGACCGAGCCCGCTCGCGCGCTCGGCGATGAAATCTGGGGCTACCCGAAGACGGTCGCCGACATCACCCACCGCGACGACGCGACCCGCCGCGAGACGACGGTCGTCGAGGACGGCGACCGCGTGGCGACGGTCAGCATCGACTGGCCCCGGACATGGGAACGCCGGGAGCGGATAGAGAGTTACGCGGTCCGAGAGGGACGACTGGAACGGACGCCAGTCGAGTTCCAGGGGAAACTGGGGGCCGCACCGCTGAGCGGGCGCGTCGACGTGGACATAGGCGACCACGAGCGGGCTGACACGCTCCGCACGCTCCGCACGCTCAACCTCGGCTCCCGGTGCGTCCTTCGATTCTCACTGGAAGGGCGGATTACGTACGGCGCTGGCCGGCCGGTGGAGCGGTAGCGGGACGATGCAGTAGCAGGTAAAAGCCGTGCAACAGGCATACCGCGCGCCTGGCGGCGCGCGGTTTCACTTCTCGCGACCAGCGGGAGCGAGAAGGGCGTTTTTAGCGTAGATTTTTGCGAGGAGCCCTCCCGCAGCGGCGCTTCGCGCCGCGAGGAAGGGCGACGAAGTAAAAAGGTACTAGAGGAATTCCCGAACCTCAGAGTACCACATGTCGTGCTCGTCGCCGGCGCCGATGGCCTCGGCGATGCGAACGGCGATGGCGTGCCAGCAGAGCTGGTCGGGGTCGTCGGGGTCGAGGTTGTACTCGCTGTCGGCGCAGGTGCAGCCGCCGTCCTCGACGATGTACTCGTCGTCGTGGCCGACGACGACGGTGAAATCGCGGTACTGCTTGACCCGGCTCTCGCCGACGGCCTCGATGGCCTGGTGGCCCCGGTCATCGTGCACCGCGACGATAGCCGACACTGCGTCGGGGGTCAGCTCCCCGGCGGCTTCGAGGTCGGCCACCCACTCCTCGACTGCGGTCACACCCATGCTACGGAAAGGGGTGACAAAACGGCGTCGGCTTCAGCAGCCAAGTCCCGACCGCCTGGCAGGCGGCGGGGAGTTATCAATGCTTGTACTGTGCCCAGAAGGATAAACACGGAGTGCAGATTTGTTCCGACATGAACCTCGACCTCCCGTGGCTGGCGCTGGGCTCGTTCGCCTCGGGAATCGGGTCGCTGTATCTGCTGGCACAGCTCCGGGCGCACTGGGACAAGCCCGGCGCACGGTGGTTCGTCGCAACTATCGTCACGCAGACGGTCTGGTGTTTCAGCTACGGCGCGGCGCTGCTGGTGTTCGACCCGACACTGCGCCTCGCCCTGGAGATGGTGTCCTGGCTGGGGATCATCTGGATCGGGTTCTGCTTCCTCTCCTTTGCGCTGGGATACACCGGCCGGACGAACGTCCTGGAGAGCGGGTGGTACCGGGGGCTGGCGGTGCTGCCGCTCGCCGGCACGGCGCTCGTCGTCACGAATCCGCTCCACACTGTGGTCTGGCAGGGCTTCCGGGTCGTACCGGCCGCCGGCAGCGCGGGGGCCGAGTACGCCGTCCTGCCAGTAGGGCTGCTCATCATTATCGTCGCGATGCTGTTCGTCAGCTTCGGGACCCTGCTGGTGTTCGATACGGTCGTCAGCTACGGCCCGCTGTACCGGCGCGAGGCGCTGGCGGTCGGCCTGAGCCCGATACCGCCCGGGGCCGCGGTGTTGCTGTGGGCCGGCGGCATCGGGCCGACTCCGACGGTGAATCTGACGACGCTCCTGTTCCTGCCACACGTCGCGCTGGACTTGTACGCGTTCGTTCGCAGCGACATGTTCGAGTTCCACCCGGCGACGCGACGGGCCGGCGAGCAGGCGGCCATCCACGACATCGCTACGCCGGTCGCCATCGTCGACGAACAGGGCCGGGTCGTGAACCTCAATCCAGCTGCCGAACGGATGCTCGCCGTCGACAAGCACGAGGTGCTGACGGAGGCGCTGAACGACTTTCTGGGCGACGACGACATCGCAGCCGACGGTGGGAGTTCGCGGGTCTCCATCGAGGCCGGTGGTCGACACCGCGAGTTCAAAGTCCGGCAGACGGCGCTCCGCGATGAGGCGGGCACGCAGTTGGGCTACACCGTCGTTTTCCAGGACATCACCGACGAGATCCGGCGCGAGCGCCGCCTCGAAGTGCTCAACCGGTTTCTCAGACACAACGTCCGCAACGAGAGCGTCGTCATTCAGGCCCGGGCGGAACTACTGGCGGGGGAACTGGACGGCGAGCAGTCCGACCACGCGGCGACCATCGAGCGGTCGGTCAGTCGCTTGGTTGACTCTGGCCAGAAGGCCCGGACCCTCGCCGAAGCGGGGTCAGACGATGCCGGACTCGAATCCGTCGGGCTTGCCGACCTCGCCGCCGAAGTCGTAGAAATCGCCCGTGACGAGTACGGTGGTTCAGTCACCGTCGAGATACCCGACGGCCTCCGGCTGACGACCCAGCCTGCCCTGCTGAGGATACTGCTTACAAACCTTATCGAGAACGCCCTCCAGCACGTTCCGGACCCCGCTGTCAGCGTCCGTGCAACTGTCGACGGCGACGAGGTCGTGCTGACTGTCAGCGACAACGGCCCCGGCGTCCCCGAGCACGAGCTCGGCGTGCTGGAGCGGGGCCGTGAGACGGACCTGAACCACGGCAGCGGCATCGGCCTCTGGCTCGTCCGCTGGACGGCCACGACGCTTGAGGGTGACCTCGACTTCGATACGAGCGACGGGACAACCGTGACCGTTCGACTCCCCCAAGAGCGGACAGCCACTGAAGCGGCATGAATGTGGTACTCACGGAGACGGTCCGCCGACCGTACTGAGTGCGATTACACAGCCAACATTCTCAGTGCGATTACACCAGCAACATCGGGTGGGACTGAAAGGGGCGAGGCGCTGGCGGACGGCGGGCGATGCAAGCACTGCACGAGCGACTGTAAGGAGCGAGGCAGCGCGCAGCGAGACCTCCGATGCCAGCGCCTCGGGGCTTTCTGGCTGTTCACAACAGCCTGAAAAATAGCGGACCCGACAGGCAGGTTCGAACGACTTAACGGCGACCGCACGGACCGGAGAGTATGCGCGTCAGTGAGGGCCGAGTGACCGTCACGGTGCCGGAACAGCCCGACGCGGGGAAGGGCGCGGACGTGTTCTTCAACCCCGTCCAGGAGCTGAACCGCGACATCACCGTGGCGGCACTGCGGGCCTACCGAGAGCGAACCCCCCGCGTGTCGACGTACTTGGACGCCACCGCCGCCAGCGGCATCCGGGGCGTCCGCGCGGCGGCCAACGACTGGGAGACGACGCTGTGTGACATCGACGACGACGCAACGGCGCTGTGTGAGCAGAACCTCGAACGCAACGACCTCGCGGCCTCAGTCCGGCGGTCGGACGCGAACGTGCTTATGCACTCCGAGGCGTTCGACGTGGTCGACGTGGACCCCTTCGGGACGCCGATCCCCTTCGCCGACGCGGCCGTCCAGGGGACCAAACACCTCCTCTGTGTGACGGCCACCGACACCGCGCCGCTGTGTGGCGCGCACTTCGAGAGCGGCGTCCGCTCGTATGGGGCGGTCCCGCGAAACACCGAGTTCCACGCCGAGATGGGGATGCGCGTCCTCCTGTCGGCGATGGTCCGGACGGCGGCCCGCTACGACATCGCCGCCCGGCCGATTCTCAGCCACGCGACCAAGCACTACGCTCGGACCTATCTGGAGTTCGACCACGGCGCGAAGGTCGCCAACGACTGCATCGACGAACTGGGCTACGTCCACCACTGCCAGCACTGCCTCTGGCGCGACCACGACTACGGGCTCATCGCCGACCCACCCGAGGACTGTCCCGTCTGTGACAAACACCTCCAGACGGCCGGCCCCATCTGGCTCGGCCGGACCTGCGACCCAGCGTTCGCCGACGCCATCGCCGAGCAGGTCACGGAGGAAATGGGCACCGCCGACGAGGCGAAAGAACTGCTGGCGACGCTCAGAGACGAAATCGACACGCCGACCCACTACGACCAGCACCGCCTCTGCAAGCGCTGGGGACGCGGCGCGGAAGCCATGGACGAGTTCATCGAGAAACTCCGCGATGCTGGCTACGAGGCCTCCCGAACGCACTACGGCGGCACGACGTTCAAGACGGACGCCGACGTGGTGGAAATTCGCGAGGCGACGGCGGAGTAACGGACTACAGGAGTCCAGACAGTCCCGAGGATTACGAACGGAGTGCGAGCCGAACTGATTCTTACCGACCGTTCGCCCGGCCGACGCTCTCTCGAACCGCGGAGACGAGGTCGTAGCCCAGCAAGTACACCGGGCGCAGGAAGTAGTTCGCCATCCCCGCGAGACCGAGCAGCCCGCCGATGGCCTGCACCTCGCCGGGTGTGGCCGACAGGCGGACGAGCAGCGGCAGGGCCGTAATGAGCGGTGCGAGCCACAGCGACTGGACGATGCCGTCCATATCGACACCAGCGACGGGACCGAATCGGTCCTCGTCCGGTCGGGCGGCGAATAGAACAGCCATCAGTACCAGCAGGCCCACGACAATCGGCAGAGACGCGCCGACGCCGGCGACACTGAATCCGATAGCCAGTGCGGCCGCGATGAGCAACAGGACAGTCACCTGCATCGTCCCGTGCCGGATGGCCGCTTCCGTATCCATATCCGGTCGTTGCCGCGATGCTGTATAAACCCTGTGAGGGCGGCGTCCCTTTCTTAACACCTTTCGGGTTCGACCGCAAAGCAGTGGCGAACACGTGCCCTCCACGTACAACCCGGTCCGCGGCGTCCTGCTGTTCGTCGGCGGCCTCCTCGCGCGGGTCGGCCTCGTCGAGCGCGAGCGGGTCCGCCGAGCGACGGACCTGTCCTGGCCACGGATCGTCACCGGAGTCGCCCGGATGTCGAAGTCGACGGTCGACGTGGCGATGGTCGGGCTGGCGCTCGGGCCGACCGCTATCGCCGGCGTCGGCTTCGCCGCCCCGTTCTGGGAACTGGTGTTCGCGCTGGGCGGCGGCGTCGCCGGGGGGACAATCGGGATGGTATCCCAGCGCTACGGGGCCGACGCCGACGAGGAGTTGGCGGTCACCGTCACGACCAGCGCCGCCGTCGTTCTGGGGCTGACACTCCCATTGATGGCGGCGTACTGGGTCGTTCCCAGTCTGCTCGTCGATCTCGTCGGAACGGGGTCCGAAGCCGTCGGCTACGGGACGCGGTACCTGCGCGTCGCCGCCCTCGGCGTCCCCTTCGCCGCACTGAACCTCATCGCCAGTCGGACGCTCGTGGGGGCCGACGACGCCTGGTCGCCGATGCTGCTCCGGGCCGGCGGCGCGGTCGTCAACATCGCGCTGAACGCGGTGCTCATCTTCGGCTTCAGCCTCGGTGTCGTCGGGGCGGCGCTTGGCACTGTCATTGCGAACGTGCTCGTCACGACCGGGTTCGCTGTCGGGCTGGCCCGCGGTGGGCTGCCGATAATCGGTGCGTTTCCGGTCCGGATTCCGGTGTCGCGGCCGTTCGTCGACCGCGGACTGGGGCGTGACCTCGCGGAGACCGGGGCACCGCTGGTGGGGGCCAACCTCGCGCGGACCGGGGCGCAGTTCCCTCGGCTGTTCATCGTCGGCCTGTTCGGACCTGGCGTCGTCTCGGCCTACGTCGTGGCACTCCGCGTCCGGGCGCTGCTTGACACACCGAACTGGGGGCTGAGTCTCGCGTCGAGCAGCCTCGTCGGGCAGGCACTGGGCGACGATGACGAGGGCGAGGCGACCGTCTGGGCGCAAACGGTGCTCCGGCTGAGCATCGGCGTGTACATCGTCGTCGCGGCGACGCTGCTTCCGTTCTCGCGGGGCATCGCCCGCCTGTTCGTCTCGGACCCAACAGTGCTCCCGCTTGTGACGGTGTTCGTCGCGGTTGCGTGTGCCAGTGTCGTGTTCCGGGGCGTCGACGGCGGCTCGACCGGGCCGCTCCGGGCCAGCGGCGACACGCGCTGGCCGTTTTACTCCCAGCTGGCCGGGATGTACCTGTTCGCCCTTCCGCTGGCGTATCTCGGCTACGTCACGCCGCTCGGCGAACTCGCACTGTACGCCTCGCTGATGGTCGAGACGGCGGTTCCCGCGGCGGTGACCTACTATCGCTTCCGGTCGGGGACGTGGCGGGTCGTGAGCCGGTCCTACCGGCCCGACACGGCGCTCGACGATTGACGCACGTCGGCGAGCGACTGTCATCAGTCAGTCGACAGTATATTTGTGGCTCCACCTTGACGTGCCCACGTGGACCGCACACGCGCTGTCTCCGTCGGTCGGGCTGTCATCCGTACCGTTCAGGAGGAGGAGGTCTCCTTTCTCGCCGCCGGCATCGCCTACTACATGTTCGTCTCCCTGCTGCCGCTGTTGCTGCTGACGCTGGTCGTCGGCACGCTGGCGGGCGGGGAGGCCTTCGCCGAGCGAGTCGTCAGCGCCGCCGGTGACGTACTCACACCGGCAGCGTCGACGCTGCTCGAAGACGCGCTGACCAGCGGGGCCGGCCGCGGGGGCGCAACCGTACTCGGTGTGGGCATCACACTCTGGAGTGCGCTCAAGGTGTTCCGCGGGCTGGATACGGCTTTCAGCCGCGTCTACGGGACAGACGGCCCCGACTCGATCATTGGCGAACTCGTCGACGGGCTGGCTGCGCTGGGCGGCATCGGTATCGCGCTGGTCGGGCTCGGTATCATCGGGGCGTTCGGGACAGTGCTGGGCGTGCAGGTCGCGCTCGGCGGGCTTGCGCTCGTTCCTGTGCTGGCAGTCGCCTTCCTCCCGCTGTACTACCTCTTTCCCGATCAGGAGATGACACTGCGGGAGGCCGTTCCCGGCGCGGTGTTTGCCGGTGTCGGGTGGACGCTGCTCGGGACGGGGTTCAACGTGTATGCGGCGCAGGCCGACTCCTATCAGGTGTACGGCGTCATCGGCGGGGTCCTGTTACTCGTGACGTGGTTCTACTTCGCTGGACAGGTACTCCTCGTGGGCGCGGCGGTCAACGCGGCGCTCGCGGACCGGCAACTACAACAGGTACCGCACCGACGGTCCGGCAAAGCGATGAGTGAGGACGCTGACGAGACTGACACGCCCCCGCCAGCAGGAGCCGGGCCGACCGGCCGAGACGAGGCGCTGACAGACGAAGAGCTCAGAGAGCTCCGCGAGGAGTTCGAGTCGTTCCGGGAGGACATCGAGGGCCGGACGCTCCACCGCGACGAGGTGAAGTCCGACCTCAAGCAGTACGTCCGCCGCCGGATGCGTCGCGGCCACGCCCGCCAGTGGGGCCCCTACATCGTCTTGCTGTACGGCACGATAATGACCCTCGGCGCGTTCTACTATCTGAAGGGACTCTATGCCGTCCTGGCGATGCTGGTCATCTGGCTGTCGACGCTCGGCCTCTACACCGTGATGATTGCGGTCGGTGTGACGCTCACCGCCACCGGTCTTCCCGGACGGCTCGTCGACCGCGTGCGCGACTGGCGACAGTGATGCGAGCTGTCGGCGTCACAGAGGTGCTGTCGGCGCTGCCCGGGGCAGTCGTCGTGCTGTTCGCGCTGGTCACCCAATTAGGGGATTTCTGGTTCACCTTCCTGGCCTGTGGCCTGCTGTACTGGCTCGGCCCGCGGACGCCGAAACTCGGTCGCGGCCTCACTCGCGACCGGACGGCGATGCTGGTGGCGCTGCTCGCCGTCGGTGTCGCGCTCGTCGTCTCACTGAAAGGCGTGTTCGCGCTGCCGCGGCCGCCCGGGGCTGGCACGGCCACCCACGCCGAACTCCTCCCAGCGGCGCTGCGGGGTACCTACGAGTCAATGGCGACCGGAGAAGGGTTCGGCTTCCCCAGCGGCCACGCCACCCTCTCCCTGCTCGTCTGGGGCGGTATCGCGTGGGCACTCCGGGTCGGCACGCGTCGACAGCGCACCGCCGTCGCCGCGACGATCATCACCCTCATCGGGATCTCGCGGCTGGTACTCGGCGTCCACTACCTCGCCGACATCCTCGCGGGCTTTGCCATCGCCGGTGCAGCCCTCGTACTCGCACTCGGCGCGCTCAAAACGCCCGAACGGGTGTTCGGCCTCGCGGCCGTCATCGCCGTGGCGGGGCTACTCGTCACTGGTGCCTCCCGTAATTCGGCCGGGGCACTGGGCGTCGCTGTCGCGGGTGCCGCAGTCTGGTCGCTACTGGGTGATGCGATGCCGGAGCCGACCCGGCACGGTGTCGGTATCACGGCGTTGCTGGGCGTTGTCTCGGTCGGAGCGTTTCTCGGCGTGACGTTCGGGTTAGACCCGTCGCCGGTCGCCGTCACGCTGCTTGCGGGGCTTGGGACCGGAGTCTTGCTAACGCTGCCGCTGGCCGGTGAGCGCCTCGCGAAAAAGGTGTGAGTGGCAGCCGTTAGAACTTCTCGAGGTAGCGGTCGAGTTCCCAGTCGGAGACGTCGACGAGGTACTCCTTGTGCTCCTGCGTTTTGGCCTCAACGAAGTTCTCGTAGACGTGCTCGCCGAGCGCGTCCTGAATCACTTCGTCGTTTTCGAGCGCTTCGACGGCTTCGCCGAGGTTCGACGGGAGCGTGGTGATGCCGTACTCCTCACGTTTCTCTTCGTCGAAGTCGTAGATGTTCTCGCGGACAGGGTCGTCGCACTCGAGGTCCTGCTCGACGCCGTCGAGACCGGCGTGGATGAGTGCGGCGAAGGCGAGGTACGGGTTACACGACGGGTCGGGGAACCGAGCCTCGATACGGCTTGCGGCCGGCGTTCGGGCGGCCGGCTTGCGGATGAGCGCCGAGCGGTTACGGTCGGACCAGGCGACGTAGACAGGTGCCTCGTAGCCCGGAACCAGACGCTTGTAGGAGTTCACGGTCGGGTTCGAGACGGCCGTGATAGCCGGTGCGTGCTTGAGAATCCCGGCGGTGAAGCTCTTTGCCGTCTCGGAGAGGTTGAACTCGTCGTCCTCGTCGTGGAACGCGTTCTCGCCGTCCTCGGTGAACAGCGAGAGGTGCGTGTGCATCCCGGAGCCGTTGATCTTCGGGATGGGTTTCGGCATGAACGTCGCGTGCAGGTCGTGTTCGGCCGCGATGGCGCGGACGACGGAGCGGAAGGTCGCGACGTTGTCGGCCGTCGAGAGCGCGTCGTCGTAGGTGAAGTTGATCTCGTGTTGGCCCTGGGCGACCTCGTGGTGGGAGGCCTCGATGTCGAAGCCCATGTCTTCGAGGCCGTAGATGATGTCACGGCGCACGTCGGAGGCGAGGTCCTTCGGCGCGAGGTCGAAGTAGCCGCCGGCGTCGTTGGTCTTGGTCGTCGCACGGCCCTCTTCGTCTTCCTCGAACAGGAAGAACTCGGGCTCGGGGGCGGCGTTGACCGTATAGCCCATGTCGTTTGCGCGCTTGATAGCTCGCTTCAGGACGCCACGCGGGTCGCCGGAGAACGGCTCGCCGGTCGAGGTGTCGATGACGTCACAGATGAGTCGGGCACTGGAACCGCCGTCGACGTTTTCTCTCCACGGGAGTACCGAGAACGTCGAGGGGTCCGGGTCCAGACGCATATCGGATTCCTGAATCCGGACGAAGCCGTTGATCGAGGAGCCGTCGAAGTAAATCCCCTCTGTGAACGCTTTCTCTGCTTGGTCGGCTGTGATCGAGACGTTCTTGATGGTACCGAGGATGTCGGTAAACTGGAGTCGGAGGAAGTCGACGTTCTTCTCTTCGATTTCGTCGAGTACCTCCTGTGCCGCCTCTGAAAGTTCGCTTGTCATCTTTGGACACCCGATAGGAACGGTGCTACTACTAAAACCCTGCTGATTTGCGCAAAGGTTTCGACGCTTTCGCTTACATTTGGACATTCGTAAAATTCTAATCCCTGGGGGGCGTCCCCCAATGTAATGACGTACGAAAATCTCGACCGTGAGCTAGTGAATGCACTTCTGGGTGACGGCCGTGCCAGCCTCCGAAGCCTCGGAGAAGACCTCGACGTGTCGGTAACGACCGTCTCAAACCACCTCTCCGATCTCGAAGACGAGGGAATCATCAACGGGTACACGCCCAAAGTCGACTACGACAAGCTCGGTTACGACGTGACGGCCATCATCCAGCTCAAAGTGGAAGGGTCGTCGCTCCCGGCAGTCACCGAGGATCTCGAAGAGCACAAGCAGATGATCTCGGTGTACGAGGTCACCGGCGACTACGACGTCATCGCGGTCGGGAAGTTCGCCGACACCGACGGCATGAACGCCCAAATAAAGGAACTCCTCACCGACCCAGACATCAGAGAGTCGAACACCTCTGTCGTACTCAATGCCGCAAGCGAACACGAACAGTTCGACCTCGACCTGAAGGAGTAGCGACCGTCGTTCCGAGCGCTCTCAGAGCGACGGCTCCCGGGAGTCTGATTTCCGGGTGGCATGGTACGCGAACCCAGCCTCAAATGGTACCGACGAATACTTGACTGACCAGTCAGTTAGTCACGCGTAATGAACGACGGCGACACGGCCGACGATATTATGGATGCGACCTACCGTGCGCTGTGTACGCACGGCTATGCGGATCTGACGATGCAGGATATCGCCGACGAGTCGGACAAGAGCAAAGCTGCCCTCCACTACCACTACGACAGCAAGCACGACCTCCTCTGTGCGTTCCTCGAATACCTCTATGACGGGTTCGTCGACCGGATCGAAGACCCCGACGGCGAGAACCCACACGAGCGCCTGCTGGCACTCATCGATTCCGTGCTGGACAAGCCGGACGACGGGAGCGAAGAGTTCGGGACGGCGATTCTCGAAATCCGTGCCCACGCGCCCTACGAACCCGGCTTTCGCGAGCGGCTCACCGAATTCGACGACTACCTTGTCGACGAACTCGAAGTGATCCTCGAAGACGGTATCACTGACGGGACGTTCAAATCGGACCTCGACGCCGAGGAGACCGCCCGGTTCATCGTCACCGTCCTGACCGGGGCTGCGACCGAGCGTGTCACGACCGGGCGCCCGGTCGAGTGTACCCGACGGATGCTCGCCGAGTACGTCGAGACACATCTTCTGGACGGACAGCAGGAGGTCACAGCGTGAGCGTCCGGCAGAAACTGGGTCGTCTGGGTGCGCGGCTCGGGAACCTGTTCAAGGGGCAGGAGGAACTGGACCTGACCAGCGGTGACATCGGCAAGCCGTTGCTGTTCCTTTCTTTCCCCATCGTCATCACGAACCTGCTACAGGTGGCGTACAACCTCGCGGACACGTTCTGGCTGGGGCAGTACTCCACGACAGCGCTTGCGGCCATCTCCTTTGCCTTCCCGATGATCTTCCTGCTCATCTCGCTCGGCATGGGGCTGTCGGTGGCGGGCAGCGTCCTGGTCGCACAGCACACCGGAGCCGAGGAACATCGCGAGGCCGAGTACGCCGCCTCCCAGACTGTGACGTTCGCGCTGTTGGCCTCCGTGCTGCTCGGCGCGACTGGCTACTTCTTCGTCGAGGACTTCCTGAGCCTGCTCGGGGCCTCCGAGCAGGTTCTCCCTGGCGCGACGGGCTACCTGCAGGTCGTCTCGCTCGGACTGACGGCGATGTTCGGTTTCTTCGTGTTCATCTCGCTGATGCGCGGGGCCGGCGACACCATCACGCCGATGCTGGTGATGTTCGGGACTGTCGTGCTGAACATCGTCGTCGACCCGTTCCTCATCTTCGGCTGGTGGGTGTTCCCCGAGATGGGCGTCGTCGGCGCGGCCGTCGCGACGATCTTCTCGCGTGCCGTAGCGCTGGTCGTCGGTATCGGTATCCTGCTGTCAGGCAGGCGCGGCGTGCGGATTCACCTCAGTGATATGGCACCCGATCTGGAGTACCTCCGGAAACTGCTCAGACTGGGCATCCCGGCCTCCGTTGAGGGGACCGGTCGCGCCGTGTCAGTCAACGCCATGTTGTTCATCGTCGGGACGTTCTCGGTGACGGTGGTCGCGGCCTTCGGCGTCGGCATCCGCGTGTTCTCGCTGGTGTTCATGCCGGCCATCGCGATGGACCGCGGCGTCGAGACGATGACCGGCCAGAACCTCGGGGCCGAGCGGCCTGACCGCGCAGCGACGGCCAATCACTTCGCCGCAAAAGTCTCGTTCGCCATCCTCACCGTGCTGGGCGCGATCACTATCTTCGCCGCACCGGCCGTCGTCAGCGTGTTCAGCGACGACCCCGAAGTCGTCCGCATCGGGGCCGAGTTCCTCCAGTGGGTCGCCCCGACCTTCGGATTCATCGGCGTCGTCCGGGCCTACTCCGGTGGGTTCCGCGGAGCCGGCAAAACCCTCACCGCAGCGGCGCTGGCGGTCACGATGCTGGGAATCATCCGCCTGCCGGTCGCCTGGGTCGCCTCCCGCCCGGTCGCGGTCCCGGCGTGGCTCGGCCCGCAGGTCGTCGACCTCTTCGCGTACTCGATGGCCGAACAGGGCATCTGGCTCGCCTTCGCCGTCTCGAACGTCCTCGCGGCCGGCCTCGCAGCGGCCTGGTTCCTCCGCGGGACGTGGCGCGATGCCGATCCCCGGACCGGCAGCGAACCGGCCGTCGCGGACGACTAACGGCGCTGGTCACTGGAAGACAACCGCGAAAACGTTCTGAAATCGCGTTTCAGCGCCGTTCGGCCCGCTCGAAGCGCTCGTCCGTGAGGTACACGTCGCCGTCCTGAACCGTGACCTCGATGCTGTCGAGGGCGTCGCCAGCACATGGGCCGTGCGTGCAGACGCCATCGTCGGGTTCGAACTGTGCGCCGTGTTTGTGACACACCAGTTGGTCACCCCGCACAATCGCGCCCCGGCCCGGGTCAAGCGGGACTTCGGGCTGGTGGGGACAGGAGTTGCGCCAGGCGGCGACGGCGTCACCCGAGCGGTGCAGGATACAGTTGACGCCGCGCCGGCCGTTACGAGCCTCGAACACGAGCGTGCTGTCGGTGGGTACCGAGTCGAGTTCGGCGATGCGGCACGGGTCGTCACCGTCGTCGTTGCCGTCGGGCGACTGCTCGTCGTTGCCGCTGGACTGCCCATCGTCGCCAGTGCCGGAAAAGCTGAATCGGACAGTCGCGTCGCCGGCCTCGACCTCGCCACCGTCGTCGTGGACACGGACCGATTCCGATTCGTCGTCGGTGTCGACGGTCACGTCCACGGGGTCGCTCATACAAACTTGTCGGCGATTGACACACATAGCGATGTCGAAGTCATCCGCGGCATGCCGGTTGCAAAACGGAATTATGTCATCCGCTCGAAAAGACGGTATGGACCGAGACGACGTTTCCGTCGAAGTGGAAGTCGAAGTGGAGATAGACACAGCGGAACTGGAAGCCGAAGTCGAAGACATGGCGGAGTTCGAGGCGGAACTGGAGGGCAAGGGCGTCGAAATCGAACTAGAGGCCGAAGTCGAATTCGCCGAGGCCGACGAACATGAAGAGATGGACGAGACAGAAAATGAGACGGAGGCCTCCGAAGCCGACGACGAGATGGACGAGGCAACGGATAACGAAGACCAGGAGTAGGCACAGACAGCGTCAGCCGCGGTTGGCAGGGCACACCTCAGTGGATGCGGGTGAACCCGATTTCACAATCGCAGGCGAGGTATCGGGCGCAGCCGGTGGCTTTTCCAGCGCTGTGACTGAGAGGAGCCAGTCAATAATCAGTATCGTCGGCAGTACCGACTGATTCACACTGACACTACGGGCCGTCTCACCACGCATCTACCTATCAGAGTACGTACTGAAATCTATTTCTCAGAATGCTTACTAATACGCCCTGGCTACGAACAGGCACACGATGCACGACACGCCACACGTTATCGGTATCAGCGGCAGCCTCCGTGACGACAGCGGAACCAGAATCGCTGTCCAGTGTGCCCTCAATGCGGCGACCGGTGCCGACGCGACCACGGAACACATCGACCTGCGGGAGTGGGACCTCCCGCTGTTCGACCCCGACGCGGGTGCGGCTGAATCCGGTGACGGCCCGGAACTCGCCGCTTGCGTCCGCGAAGCCGACGCGATAGTCCTCGGAACACCTGTGTACCACGGCACAATCGCCTCACCGCTGAAGACAGCGCTTGATTACTGCAGTATCGACGATGTCGAGGGGACGACCATCGGCATCCTCGCAGTGGCCGGCGGTGGGTTCCCGACACCGACGCTCCAGCACCTGCGCGCTGCCGTTCTTGAACTGAAAGGCTGGCCGCTCCCGCAAGGTGTCGCCATCCCCGACTCGTGGGCCGCCTTCGAGGACGGCAGCATCGCCGACGGAGACATCGCGGAGCGCGTTGAGGAACTTGGCTCAAACGTCGTTGCGTACGCAGGTGTTGCGGACCGACGTGAGGAAACGGAACAGTCGGAACTGGCGACCGGGGACTGAGGTTACTCGAACCAGTCGACGAAACTCCCCTCCAGCAGATTCTCCTCCTGATGCCGGATGTAGGTGGCCTGCATCCCCCAGATCGCTTCGGCCAGCGGGACGTTCTCCTCGACGCGGCGGCGGACGTAGTCGTGTTTCCAGCGTGCGGGTGTGAGCCGGCGGTCGACGCGTTCACGCAACGGCCGGATGTAGCTGTGGGCCTCCTCCGCCGAGAGGCCCCGCTGTTCGAGGCCCTCGCGCGCGTGCTCGAACAGTTCACCGTATATTTCTTCGGTGCTGGTCGTTGTTGCTCCGTCAGCGGTAATCCACTCGATTTTCGCCCGAAGGCCGTTCCGCGCGGCGGTGTAGAAGTTCTTCTCCGCCGTCTCCCAGTCCAGCGACCGGATGGGGTGTTCGAGCTGTGGCAGGCTCTCCATCAGGCCGGCAAAGACGGCTGCAAAGCCGATGGCGTCGTCGACGGTCGGCTGAGCGGCCAGCGGGCGGAACTCGATGCGAGCGTTTGCCGCCGACCGCGTCGGCCCTTCGAACACCGGCCTGACCCACCGCCAGTAGGAGCCGTGCTTGTGTCGGAAGTGGACGAAGTCGTCGTCGAAACGGGTGCCGGACGGCAGGTCGACCGGGACAATAGTGTCGTCCGCGACGATGTCGTCGATAGCCTCCTCGACGGAGTCGAAATCCGGCGGGAAACAGACTTTCGGTGGCGTCGTGTCGCCATCAGGTGGATTGAGAACCGACTCGAAGACGCCGATTCGGTTTTCCATGTTCGCCCGGGCGACGATCTCCGGGTCGGGTGCGTCGTCGTAGAGGTCAGGCGGGAAAAACGGGGAATTGACGCCAAGCGCCAGCAGCGGCGCGGCGATCCGGAGCGCGTAGCTGAAATACTCCGGCAGGTCCGGAGCGTGAGGAATCTGGTAGTGGGGTTGAATCGAGGTGATGAGCGACTCCGGCATCACTGTCTCGGCCTGTAGCGAGACGTGCGGCGCGTCGATTTCGAACGCCGAGGGGTAGTCCGTATTGGCCATCGTGTGATAGCGGACGGAGTCCGACATGTTCGTCCCGATGCGGACGCCGCTCTGTTCGACGCAGTCACAGAGGTACTCCCGGGCCGTCTCACCGGTGGGTGGAACGGTCCACATGCCGTCAGAGACGAGGCGGATGCCCTCATTGCGCACCCGTTGTTGGGCCGGCATCAGCGACGCCTTCAGTTCGTTGCGCTGGGCCGCCAGCCCGTGGGTGTTCAGCGGCTGCGGGCTCGTCTGCATCTCGGCGTTGTGCAGGCCGAGCTCCTTCTCGAATCCGATGAGTTCGAGCAACTGACGCGGGACCCGCTGGAGTGCGTCGGTCTGCTCATCGACGGCATACAGCTCCAGTTCCATGCCGACAATCGCCTCCGAGTTGTCGAAGGTCCCGCTTCGGACCGCGGACTTGAGCGCTTCGGCTTCCTCGCGGGCCCGTTCGTTGAATGACTCGCTGTCCGCTGCAAGCACCTCAGCCACCCGGTCCGCCAGTTCCGAAGCCGACATATCTCCGGGTTTGCAGCCATGGGTGTTAAGCATGCCCCAGAGAGCGGGCAGGTAGCGAGCGCGTGGATTCCCCACGCACGACGCGACCGCCGCTCACTCCCGACCTCACCGAGAAGGCAGATCACACAGCCTCACAGCAGCTCCCCGACGTCACTCATCGTCTCCCCTAACGGGTCCCGTTCCTCAGTTATGAGCGCCCCCTCCACCGCATCGCGGGCGGTAGGCAACGGCTCGTGGGTTTCGATATAAACAGCCAGCGCAAACTCCTGTTCAGTCACGTCAGCGAGTGCGATGGCGTCGCTGCGGGAGAGGTCCCCGGCAAGCCAATCGGCGATTATCTCTCGTCCCTGTGGCCCGACCGGTGACACTTGCTCGCCGACGAGATGGAGCGTCTTGGCGGCCATCACAGGCGCAACACCGGCAGCGCGGCCCGCATCGCCGACGCTCTTGCCGGCTGCGTAGGCTTCGACGACGGTCGCCGCTGTCGCCGCTGAGCACGGGAGGTCGTCTGCCACGGGGGCCAACCGCTCCGGGAGAGGTGCGTCTGTCTCATCGACGGCAGCGATGCCGCGGTCACGCTGGTGGGTCGTGACCTCGACACCAGCGGCGATATCCGACAACGTCATTAAAATTTCCTTCTATACTCCGGAATTTAATACTGACGGAAGATCGATAGGCGCTGATGTTAATTCCAGTATCTACCTACCGGTTACCGGTAGGCAGTTTCACCGAAAAACGCCCGGAAACCCGCCTTTGCATCGGTTTTTTAACCCTCCATCCAGCCGTAGGTGGAAACATGAGCACGACGGTAACGCAATGTCCGGAGTGTAACGGGTCAGTCAAACAGCAGGGCGTCGAATCGGTCTGTAGCAGTTGCGGGCTGGTCGTCGGCGAGGACGCTATCGATCCCGGGCCGGAATGGCGGTCGTTCGACGATGATGACACGGACCGGGCACGCACGGGCGCGCCGCTGACGCGGTCGCGCCACGACCGCGGTCTCTCGACGAAAATCGGCCGTTCGACGCGACTGAAAGGGCGCAAACGCCGTCAGTTCGCTCGCCTCCGCCGCGAGCACAACCGCGCCCAGATCAGCTCGAAACGGGAGCGAAACAAGGTGTACGCCTTCACCGAGATCCGGCGTATCATCAGTTCGATGGCGCTCTCGGACGCGATACGGGACCGGGCCTGCGTGCTGTTCGAGTCCGCACAGAACGAGAACCTGCTGCAGGGCCGAACGCTAGAAGGGTTCGCGGCCGCGGCCATCTACGCTACCTGCCGGACCGAAGGCGTCGCCCGAACCGTCGACGAACTCTGTACCGTCGCCAAAGCGACCCAGGCGGAGCTTCGTGCAGCGTACGACGCCCTGAATAGGGAGCTCGGCTTGCCGACCGGTCCGATTGACCCACGTGAGTATGTCCCCCGGTTCGCGACGGCGCTGGATCTGCCGACAGCGGTCCGCCAGCGTGCGGAACGGCTCGTCGACGAGGCACAGGACCGTGGCCTGGTCAGCGGGCGTAATCCAGCCGGTGTCGCGGCGGCGTGTCTCTACACCGCGGCGCAAGAGCAGAACGTGGCGCTCACACAGGTCGAAGCGGCAGAGACGGCGGACGTAACGCCAGTCACGCTCCGTGGGACCTACACCGAGCTACAAGAGTAGACTGCGTCAGCAAGCGCTTCGAGCGAGTCGTGTGCTGGTGCTTCCGGTGCTGTTTCTCGAATCGGCTGTCCGTGTGTCTGTGCCGTCGCCAGCGGCTCGCTCTCCGGAATTTCGACGGCCGGCGCACCGAACCGGTCCGCGACGGCCTCGGTCGCAGGGTTCGGTCCGGCGCGGTTGAGAGCGACCCGACAGAGCCCGGCGTCGAGTTCGCGGGCCAGCGCCCGGACCCGGAGCGCGTCAGCGAGCGCCGCGTCTTCCGGTGTCGTGACGAGTACCGCAGCGTCAGCGGCAGCAAGGGGAAGCCCCACGTCGGCGTGCATCCCCGCCGGCGAGTCGACGATGACCCAGCGATAGGTCCGCTCCAGCGCGGCGAATACGTCTGTGAGGCCCTGCAAGTCGGCGCTTCGAGCGCCGGCCAGCGTTCGTCCGCATGGGACGAGAGTCACGGGACCGTCCCCGCGGACAGCCTCATGCGGGTCGGCGCGGTCGGCAAGAACGTCGTGCAGGTCGGGGCCGTGACTGGACGGGAGGTCCGCCATCCCGAGGTCGCCGTCGACGACGACGCTGCCCGCGTTCGTGTTTGTGAGCGAGTTCCCGCTGTCAGCCCGTTCGAGCGCGTCGAGTTCCGCCGCGAGATTGTACGCGATAGTGGACTTGCCGACGCCGCCCTTGCCACCGGTGACTGCCAAGATCATGCTAGGCGGGACAGCGTTTCGGTCGGCACCGTGGCGGCCGCCCGTCGGTCGGCAAGCCGCTCGGCCCGCCGGGCCAGCGCCCGGAGCATTTGTTCGTCAGTGTCGCCGCGTGCCGCAACTGTCCGCACGCCGGACAGCCCGTCCGCCGCACGAACCGCGGCCGTCGCCGCCGACAGCGAATCCACCTCGGCCAGCCGCTCGGCACGGTCGACCCGTCGAGCAACGGTTTCGAGCCACTGCGAGACCGAATCGGGGAGTTGCTGTTCTGACTGCCGAGCGGAATCAGCCCTTGATCTGGCTGAGGGTTGGACAGTCGCTGTCTGCGGGTCCACCCGCCTGTCGTCCCATTCAACCGCAGATGCGTCCGACCGGCTGTTCTCGGAGTCGGCCCCCTGTGTCCGCTCGCCCGCAGGCACAGCGTCAGCAGGCGGTGCCGGATCGCCCAGTTCCCTGAGTACGGCATCTGCGGAGTCGAGTCGCTCGTCCGCTGAGGTAGTATCGGGCGCCGGTTCGGCGCGCACCAGCTCCGCCGGCTGGGCAGACGGTGGAGCCGGTGTCGCGTACCCGAGCGCGTGCGTCCCCGGCCTAACGACCCCCTCGAACCCGTCCTCCGACCAGCCGGCCGCAGGAATGCCCTGCGTTCTCGGCGGCCAGAGGGGGCCATCGAGACGGTTCCGAACGGTAATTCGAGTCGGTTCGGGGATGTCACCGACGGTTGCCGTGACGAGCGTCACGCCGTCGACTCGCTCGGCGCGACAGTCGAAGGTAACCATAGGAACGGTGGCCCGGCCTTCCGATTTAAAAGTCAGCAACGGACGACGGGCGCATCAAGGCAGTCCGACGCAGCCGTCGGTGACCTGAACTGATCCGTTCCAAGGACGACCGGTGCGGGCGTCCGGGCGACCCGGAGTACGGCCAGCGCGGCCGTTACTGGATCAGCGTTGAACGGACTGTCTGGGACCGGCCCCGGAACGGCTTCGATGGCCCGAGCGAACGTATCGGCGCATCGGTCGACGAGGGTCGCCCGAGCGTTCCGCCGGAGGTTGGCCAGTTCGTCGGCAAGCCGACGTTGTTTCTCCAACGTATCCCGGTAGGCGCGTGCCCGCTCCCGGCGGAGTTCCCGAGTTTCTCTGGCGGCAGCCCGCCGTGTCTCCCGTTCGCTCAGTTCCGTCGCCGCGTCCCGGAGAGCGGCCTGTACCGCCTCGTCGTCCGCACCGACCGCCTGCCGAGCGGTGAGACGACCGCGGTGGGTGGCGACCGCCTCCTGCAGGCCGTCGATAGTCGACTCCGGGACGGGGTCGACAGGGTCCGGCAGCTCCGGCGGCGAGCAGTCAAGCTCGGCCAGCTGGGCGCGGCACTCAGCGATAGCGTCGTCCTGCGGGGTCTCGTATCCACGTGACCGAGCGGCGGCCGCGAGTGCAGTCCGCGTTCGGAGTCCCATCGACGGGTGGACGTGTCCGGTGTAAGCGTACACAGCCGGTGGCTCCGGGCAGGAGACGGCCGGGAAACGCCGCTGTCCACGAATGCTTGCGGCGATGATTCGACCATCGATGTCTCGCGTACGGAGATCGACGACAGCACCTGCGTAAGTGGTTCCAGCGACGCGGAGCTTCACAGGTCGACGCCTCGGAGTTGGTCCGGGTCCGGGAGGTCACGCCCGGACGCGAACCGCCCGTAAGGCGTCGCCGGTTCCTTGCGTGCCTCGTACCGTTTGGCCGCCTCGCGGACGTGCTTCGGGACATCTGTCGGCTCGAACGGCTCGACGTGTTCGATCTGTACGTCGAGGTCGTGTTTCTCGTGGAGTCGGAGTGCCTGAAAGGCCCCGTACTCGGTTTCGGAGAACAACGCTGCTCTCCCGAACTGCCGAACAACACAGTCTTCGTGGGCACGACAGACGTTCCGCAGGTCTCTGCGTGCCGCCCGGGAGTAGGTGACGACGAGTAGCACTGGATAGACATTGCTATTATTGCTATAAAATTTTACTGAATTGAATTAGATTTAGGCTGAATATATATGGCAGTCGGAAAGAAAGATAGGGGAGACAGTCGGATTCGAGAGTCAACACCGTGGGGATGATGTGGGATACACCGATAGTACTCACGCTGCTCGAAAGGGGCCTACTCGACGACTGTAACAGTGAAATCGCCGGCATCCGCGACGAGGTCCTGTACCCGCTCGCGGGCTGCTGTCTCGGACGGCGCAAGGACGACGAGTCCGTCTACGGCAGCCCCACCGCTTGCCCGGTAGGCCTGCAGGTCCCCCTCGAACTCAGTCGCGTAGGTCCGGAGCGTCCCGCGAACGTCCCGTTCGAGGTCACTGAGCGACCGCGACCCTGCCTCGAACTCGGCCAGCGCCTCCTCGATATTGCGGAGTGCGGAGATACGGTCCATATCAGGTCGTCCGGAGGTGATCCGTCCGGGGCTCGTACACCTCGCCTTTCTGTTTCAGCTTGTCAATCTCGTGTTCGGCCTTCGACTCGTCGATACCGACCTCCTCGGCACGCTCGATGACCACGTCGGCGGGTGCGCCCTCGTCGTACTCGTCCTCGATGTCCGAGATGATGCCCTTGATGTTCTGGATGCGGTCACGCTGGGTCTTCGACTGGCCGGTCTCGACCACGTCGGCGTCGAACTCGCCGGTCTCGGGATCGACGCCGATCTCCTTCAGGCAGTAGTGGGCGATGTCGACCGCCCGGTCGGCGTCGGCTTCGTCGACAGTGTCGGAGAGGCGTATGCGTGCAGAGGCCTCAGCAAGCCGGACCAGCGCCTCCAGTTTCCGGGCGGTGACGGGCACCGGCGCGTCCTCGTCCTGCCCCTTCATCCGCAGATCGACGTAGAAATCCTCGATGCGCGATTTCGCCTCCTCCGTCATCGTCGGGAAGCAGTTCCGCTTGGCATAGGCGACGTACTTCCGGAGGAGGTCCGGTTCGATAGTCGGCGCGACCTCCTCTGTAACGGTGCCGACCTCCTCCTCGCTGAAGTTCGAGGTCGGGTTCTCCGTCCGGTGGGTGTGGAGCTCGCCGGCGTAGTTGGTCTGGATGATGTGTTCAGCGAGGTTGCGGTCCTTTTCCTCATCGGGCTTGTCCGTCACGGTGAAGATGAGGTCGAACCGCGAGATGAGCGCCGGTTCGAGGTCGATCTGCTCGCCGATGGGTTCGTACTGGTCGAAGCGGCCGTACTTCGGGTTGGCCGCGCCCAGCAGCGAACAGCGGGATTTGAGCGTCGCGTTGATTCCGGCCTTGGAGACGCTGATACGCTGCTGTTCCAGCGCCTCGTGCATCGCAGACCGATCTTCTGGACTCATCTTATCGAGTTCGTCAATCGCGGCGATCCCCTGGTCTGCGAGCACGAGCGCACCCGCCTCCAGCGTCCACTGCTGACCGTCGCCGAAGTCGTCGCGAACGGCGGCCGCGGTAAGCCCCGCGCTCGACGACCCCTTTCCGGAGGTATAGACGGAGCGTGGTGCGATGTTCTCGATATATGACAACATCTGCGATTTCCCTGTTCCCGGGTCTCCTATCAGCAACATATGGAGGTCTCCGCGTATTCGAGACCCGTCAGGTAGCTCCTTCGTCACGCCGGAGAAGAGCTGGAGCATCATCGCGAGCTTCTCCTTCTCGTAGCCGTAGATGGAGGGGGCAATGGCCCCGACCATCTTGTCGTAGATGTCGGGTTCGCTGGAGAGTTCGACGATTTCCTTCTTGTCGGCGTCGGTGATCTCCATGTCTTCGAACTGCTCGTCCTCGATTTCGACGCTGACGCCCTCCATGTAGATGTCGAACATCGGGGACTTCTCGTTGTCGTTGCCCCGCTGGTCGAGTTTGAGGATGCCGGTTACGCGGACGTGGTCGCCGGCGGTGACGTGGCCCGTGATGTCGTCCTCGATGTTGATATCGATTGACTGGGGCGTCTCCCCGCCGCGCAGGCCCTCGGGGGACTCCTGCACGCGGAGCTTCTGCGCGTCGATGAACTGGGACTGGTCGGTGTTGAGTCGGAACGGCCCTTGCCGTTCACAGCCCTGGCAGTCGTGTGGTTCCTGAAAGTCACCGGCAGTCTGGGGAATGCGCGTGAGCGTCCCACAGCGCTGGCACTCGAAAGCCGCTTCGATGACTTTCGGGCGCACATCAGTCGCTTTCCGGATGATACCACGGACGGCGACGAGGTTGCCGTGATGTTCGTGGCGGAGGTCACGGATGTCCTCGGAATCCGGGAGATTTCGAACGCGGACGTGGGCCTGCCCGAGTGAAACATCGACCGGGAGGTCGTACAGTCGAAGCGCCTCCTCGGCGTACTCCTGAATCTGCTCGGGCTTGGTCCGGTAGTCGTCGGCCAGGTCTGGATCGAAGCGATAGAGGTCGTCCCAGTCGATATACAGCGATTTCTGGTCGTTCGGATATTTCTGGGCGAGCTCACCGATCTCGTTGCGGTAGTAGTTGCGGTAGAACTCCTCGAAGCGGTCGATGAGTTCGGTGTTCTCGGCGGTCGCCATTTGAGTGGACAGTGGTTATGCCCACTGGCCTAAGAAGGTTCGCAAACCGGGGTGGAACTGAAACGATATGCTGTCGAATCCGAAGCCGGTAGTGGAACCGACCCCGAAGAGAAGAGGTGGTCAGAGTAACTGTGGTGGAAAAACCGAATGGGATCGCCCAGATTTGAACTAGGGGCGCGGGCACCCAAGGCCCGAAGGTTACCAAGCTACCCCACGATCCCGTATTACCTTCTCGACTCGACAGCGTGTAAAGCGTTTCGTTGCAAGGCGGCCGTGTCACGCGGGAGCGAGGCCCCAGAAATACGCGATACCAAGGGTCGTCGCAACGGCGAAGACGGCCTGTAGCGGGGCACCAACCTTCAGGTAGTCGGTGAATCGGTACCCGCCGGGACCGTAGACGAGGAGGTTCGTCTGGTAGCCGACCGGCGTCATGAACGCCGTCGAGGCGGCAAACGTGACGGCAAGGACGAAGGCGAAGGCGTTGGCGTTCAGTTGCTGGGCGGTTTCGATAGCGACCGGGATCATCAGGACGACAGAAGCGTTGTTCGAGATGATGTTCGTCAGCAGCGCCGTGACGAGATACATGAGGCCGAGGACGACGGCGAGGCCGCCACCGGCGGTGAGGACACTGCCAGCACCCATGACGAACAGCTCCGCGAGCAGATCAGCGCCGCCAGTCTCCTGCAGGGCGATACCCAGCGGAATGACGCCGGCGAGCAGGAAGATGACATCCCACTGGACAGCGTCGTACAGCTCCGGGGGGCGGAGACAGCCAGTGAGAACCATCGCCAGCGCGCCGCTGAGCGCCGAGATGACGATGTGAATCGGCGTCAGTGCCGCGACACCGACGACGGCGGCGACGATGCCGATTGCGATGGGGATCTTCGACCGCCGGAAATCCGGCCGTGCGACCTCCTGCGCGACGATGAAGTCGTTATTACGGTTGAGGCGTTCGATGCTCTCGGGAGTGGCCTGCACCAGAAGCGTATCGCCGATGCGGAGTGTGACGTGGTCCATTCGCTGGCGGTACAGCTCTTGCCCGTGGCGAAGCGCCAGCACGGTCGCGTCATAGCGCTGGCGGAAGCTCGTGGAGACGAGTGTTTCACCGATGAGCGAGGAGCCGGGAGCGACGACAACCTCGACGAGGTTCTTCCGCTCGTTTGCGGTTTCCAGTTCCGCGTCGTCGACCTCGACATCCGGGATGACGTCCAGCCCTTCGACGTCGAGGAGGTCGACGAGCGTGTCCCGGTCCGTCCGAACGGCGAAGACATCACCAGCCTGAATGGATTTCTGGCCGAGCGGTTCGAGGAACGTGCGTTTCTCGCGGACCAACTGGACGATGTCCACGTCGAACTCTGAGACTCTGAGCGCCTCCTCGACAGTCTGGCCGATGAGCGGGGAGTCTTCGCGAACGACAACCTCGGTGAGATACTCACCCATCTCGAACTCCTCGGTGAGGTCCTCCTCGGCCGGGATACGCGACGGGATCAGATAGCGCCCGACGGTAAGGAGATAAACCGTTCCGATGACGGTCACAATGATGCCGAGCTGGGTGAACTCGAACATACTGAACGGGCGGCCGATCAGTTCCGCCGAGAGCTGCGAGGCGAGGATGTTCGTTGAGGTGCCGATGAGCGTCAGCATCCCGCCGAACATCGAGGCGTAGGACAGCGGTAGCAGTAATTTCGACGGTGAGAGCTTGCCCTTGTGCGCGATATCAGTGACCATCGGCAGGAGGATGGCGACGGCGGCGGTGTTGTTGATGAACCCGGAGATAGGTGCGACCAGCCCGACGGTGGCACCGAGCTGTTTCGTTTCGCTATCCCCGGTCAGGGAAGCGATTTTCGCGCCGAGGATCTGGACGATGCCGGTCCGCTGGACGCCGTCGGAGAGAATGAACATCGCCAGCACGGTTATCGTCGCCGTCGAGGCAAAGCCGGAGAGCCCGCGATTCAGCGGCGAAATCCCGTCACCGGCCTGATGTAACACGTACACCGGCTCGGCGAGCAGTCCGACATCAGCCGCGAGTACGGTCACCGGTTCGGCCAGCATCAGCGCGACCATGACGCCGATCGCGGTCACGTCGACGGGCAGCGCCTCTGTCGCAAACAGCACCAGCGCGGCGACGATGACCGCGAAGACGAACAACATCCCCGGCGTGACAGGTGGCAGCGACACGTCTGTCCCCTGCAGGGCCAGTGACAAAAGGATGGGTCGTTTGCGAGCGCGGGCGTCCGCTCACACCCTGCTCCGGCGGCCGACGTTTATCCCTGTCCAGGCCGAACAGCTCACAATGAGCCTTTTCAACGATCTCGGTCGAAAAGTCGAGGAGCTGAAACAGGAGGTCGGAAACGCGACCGACGACGAAGCCACCCACCGGTGTATCGAGTGTGATACGCTCCTCTACACAGACCACGACGAGTGTCCCGAATGTGGGAGCACGTCGGTCATACCCCTGTCTGACTAGCAACAGCGAGGAACCCGACCGGAGTCGCGTCGCTCACCGCGTCGGGCCGTCACGACCCAGGTCTTCGAGCAGAGCGTCGTAGCTCCGGCCGAACACCGCCTGTTTTCTGAGCGAGGTTATCGCGACCTGGAAAACGGGGACGGCGAACTGTCCGTCCGGTCCGCCGACGACGACGGCCGCTTCGTGGTCCGTTTCATCGCTCCATTCGCCGTCGAGTTCTCGGACGAGTACCTCACCGAAGTAGCCGCCGAGTTCCCGCACGACGCTTGTAAATGCGCGGTCGTCGAACGACGCATCGCTCCCGAACGTCGTTTCGGCGAAACGCTCGTCGTCCCACTCTGCGTCGACCAGATCGTCGAGCCGCGAAAGCGAAGTCGGCGAGAAGTCGAGGTCGTGTTCACCCCAGAACTCCGCGAACTCGACAGCGGTATCGGCGTGGTCCGCACGGACCGTGTCGGGTTCCCACGAGCGGGCCATCGAGCCAGTGGTCGGGTCGCTGTCAGTAGACGCAGACAGTTCACTCTCGTCGGTGGCCGCTGTCGCAGCCGTCTCGTCAGCGGTCACATCCTGTGATGCCGCGTGCTCGCTGGTATCGGTCGTTTCGGCATCCCCGACAGGAACCGATGTGTCGGGGCTATCATCGAACAGTTCGCCAGCATCGGATTCCGCAACGGCTGCCGGCGCATCATCGGCCGCCGCGGCGTCGGCGGTGTCTGTCGGTGACTCGTCAACCGTCGTTTCGGAAGCCACCTCCGCGTCTGGAGCGGCGTCTGACGACGCATCCGGCGAGCTATCGGGGGTCGGGTCGTCATCCGTCGGTTCTCCGACCGCTCCGTCGTCGGCTGCGTCCGTCGCTGCTTCGTCAGCGGATATGTCAGTTCCCGCCTTCGTGGCCGCGGTCTCACTGGTTCCGTCCTCGTCGCGAGAGTCGACAGCCGAGTCTTCGAAAGGTGTCTCGGCCGCCGGCGCGTCGTCCGGGGAGTCCGCTGTCGCACTATCGAACGACGACTCCGCTTCGTCGATGTAAGTGGCCGCTTCATCAGCCGTGACCGCATCATCGCCCGTCGTCTCTTCATCAGCCGTGACCACATCATCAGTCGTTGTCTCGCCAGCAGCAGTCGTGTCGGCAGTCGGTCCATCCGAAGAGGCGTCGGAGAGTGTCTCAGCTACCGGTATTTCAGCCGTGGGGTGGTCAGCAGCGGTTTCATCCGCCGACTGCTCGACGGCGGTGTCGGTAGCCGGCTCCGCATCGCTTGAACTGATAGTTGCTCCGTCGCTGGCGGTTTCACCGGTCGACGGTTCGCTACCGGTGTCGTCTGACGCTGAATCGGTCGAGTCGGGGTCGGCATCTCCAGCGGTGTCGGAAGCCGAGCCGCCGGCTTCGTTGTCCGGTGGAGCCTCGTGCTGTGGTTCGTCAGCGACCTCGCTGATGACGGGTGTGGGACCGGTGTCGTGCGACTGGTCGTCAGTTTCCGTCCCGGATTCGATCCGTCGGACGACGCGGGTCGGCTCCGTTTCGACAGCCTGAGACGGGGCAGAATCAGCTGTATCGCCGGCGGCTACCCCAGTTTGTGCGTCTGTCGCCGTCGATTCGGGAGGCGCGTCGCGCTCGTCAGCCTGTCCGTCGTCGACGCGGCTAACGATCCGCGTCGGCTCGGAGACGATGCTGTCGGCGTCGGTTTCGTCCGCATCCCGCGCTCCCCCATCGTCGATGCCTTGTGCAGTATCGAGCGCCAGTTCGGATTCCAGCCGCGTCACGACAGCCGCGAACACCGGCTCGTCGCCGAACGAGCGGGCGGCCACGTCGAACACCGCGACCGTCACCTCGTCGTCCGGGCCGGCGACGGTAACGCCCCACCGGCCGTCGGACTGGACCCATTCACCATTGTACGCCCGCAAGAGGAGTTCGCCGAGATAGCTCCCGAACCGTACCGTGTTCTCAGTGTATTCCGTCACGCCGGCGTCGTCGCCCGCGGTTTTGCCGTCGTAGCTCTCCTCGATGGCCGTATCGAGGCGCGCGAGCGCTTCGGGGTCGAACGTCAGCGGGTCCGCGCCGTCGACGACGCGCTCGGCGTACTCGCGAAAGGTCGCCGGGTCGAGCGTCGCCGTATCACGTAGTTCCGGCCCGTCGTCGGACGGCCGGTTGTCCCCGGCCGCCTGCTCGTCCCTGTCGGTCGACGAGTCATCGCCACCGACAGCGCGACGGATCGTATCGAACAGGCCCATGAACACCGGAAGTACGTGCCGCTACAAGAATGTACGCCGAAAGGATACTCGGCCGACAGGTCTGTGGGGCGAAAGCGGCTCAGTGCTCGTCACGCAGTTCCATGTCGGCGACGATCTCGTAGGGATGTTGCCCCTTGCGGATACCATCGAGCAACTGGAACGATTCGTCGGGTGCGAGGAAGTGCCGCGTCACGGCCCGGCCGAGCGGCGTCGGTGAGAGGCCGTCGATGAACTCGTATTCCAGTAGCTTCCCCAGTGCATGCTTGGTCGGCACCTCACCGACCATCCGGTCGTTGAGCCGCTTTGCCTCCTTGCCGGCGACGGTGACGTTCGCCAGCGTCTCCTCGACGGCCGCGCCCTCGTCGTAATGAGTGATGACCGGCTCCATCTCGCCTTTCAGGAGCTTGAACGCCACCTCGTCCTCGGTCATCTCCATGCTGTTGTGGTACGAACAGTCGGGTTCGACCAGCATGTAGACGGTACCTTTGTCGTGGTAGTCCGGGCGGCCGGCCCGGCCGAGCATCTGGCTGAACTCCTGGACGGTGAGCCACTCGATGCCCATCGCCAGTGAGTCGAAGATGACCTGTGAGGCCGGGAAGTCGACTCCGGCAGCCAGCGCCGCCGTCGTCACGACCGCCGCGAGGTCTTGGTCGGCGAACTGCCGCTCGACTCGCTGGCGCTTCCGGTTGTCCAGCCCGGCGTGGTACGGCGCGGAGCTGTACTCCAGTTTCCGTGAGATCTGGTGACAGCGCCGTCGGGAGTTCGTGAAGATGATGGTCTGGCCGCGGTAGCCCTTGCTGGATTTGTTGTCGAAGGCCCGCTTGACGAGCTTCTTTTCGGTCTCGATCTTCTCACGGCCGTCGGCAAATGTGACGTGCCGTTCGATTGGGACCGGGCGCTCCTCGAACTCGATGAGCGTCGCCCGGAGCTGGTCGGCCAGCTGGCCGGGGTTACCGACCGTCGCCGAGAGGTAGATCCACTGCGTATCGCCGCTGTCGGGCGCGCCACCGGACTCGCAATAGTATTTGAGTCTGGAAATCAGCCCGTCGAGCCGGTGGCCCCGCTCGTCCTCGCCGAGCGTGTGGACCTCGTCGATGACGACGGTCCCGACGGTCCCGAGGTCCTTGCCGGTCCGGAGCGCGTGGTCGATCCCCTCGTAGGTGCCGACGATGACATCCGCTTCGGGGTCAAAGCGACCGCCCTCGTCGGCGATGCGGCTCGCACCCACCCGGAGGGATACGTCGACCATGTCGCCGTAGCGGTCCTGGAACTGCTCGTACTTCTGATTCGCGAGCGCGACCAGCGGGACGAGAAACAGCATCGTGCCCTTGTTGTTCAGGACGCGGTCGATACCGGCCATCTCGCCGATGAGCGTCTTCCCCGTCGCCGTCGCGCTCACGACAAGCTGGTCGCGGCCCTCCGTGGCCCCGTGCTCAACGGCGAGGCTCTGGACCGGCAACAGCGTCTCGAACCGGGATTCGAGGTGCTCCTGCATCCCGGGGTGGAGGTCCAGCGAGTCCACCCGGACGGGGTCGACCTCGTCGACGGTCGCCGAGATCTCGTCGAACTTCGTCAGGTCCGGGTCCAGCTGGCCGGACAGGAGGTTCGTCACCCGGTCGAGGTCCTGTACTTCGAGCAGCAACTCTTCGAGTCGGTCGCGCGCGTCGCCGCTGATACTGCCTTTGAACGCGAGTTCGCGGTCGAGCTGCTGGCGAGCGCACTCCGGGCAAATGGTCTCGTCGTCGGTCTCGATAGCGGTCTCGCTCGTAATCGGCGAGTAGCGCCCGTCAGAGGCACACAGTCTACAGGTCCGGACGACCTTGGCCTCGATCTGGTAGGCATCGAGCATCTCGCGGATGCGCTCACGCGCAAGCGGGGCGGTCTGTTCTGAAACCCGAATGCGGGCCGCACGGCGGGCAAGATCGACGAACTGGTCGGGCGAGCGAAGCTCCTCGCTGGTCCCGTCCTTGACGCGGAGCCGACGCGGGCGGGGGCCGGCGTCGGTCTCCTTCAGTTCGAGGATGCCGTGGAAGAGCCGCTCGCCGTCCCGGTGGGCGGCGACGCGGAACTCCTCGCCGTGTTCGTGGAGGAACAGCGTCTCTACCTGTGCGGCCTGCTGTGACACAGTCGTCTAGAGGCGACTGCGCTACTTGAGCGGTTCGGACTAGGTGTGGATGGTGCTATCGTTGTGACCGTTGGTTTGACCAGCCAGAAAGTCCCACCCAGCATAGCTCGTCTACTCGGCTGCATATGGGGCGGTTTGGCTCTCAGCTGTTGCTATTCCCGTGTAACTGCTGATGGCAGTCACTCCTGCAGTTTGATCTTGTCGTCGCCGGCCGGAACGGCACAGAGGAACGCGCCCGGTTCGTCGCCAGCGTTGCGGTACCAGTGGACGGCACCGGCGGGAATGTGGAGGCTATCGCCGGCTTCGACGTCGTACTCCTCGCCTTCGATGCCGACGGTGTACCGTCCAGAAAGGACGTACTGCTCGTGTTCGATTTCGTTGGTGTGTTTCGGCACGCTGCCGCCGGCGGCGAGCGTGAACCGGCGGATCGCGAGATTGCCGCCGCCTTGTTCCGCGCCGATGAGGACGCCCTTTGCCAGCCCGTCGGCCGCGCCGACGGCCTCGTACTCGATGTCCTCAGCCCGGCGAATCAGTGGGTCGCTCATGTGCGGTTCATCGCGGGCACACCGCAAAGGCGTATCGACGGCGGTGCTCTCCGCAATCCTGCCAAAGGGGATTAAGACCGTCCCCCGATAAGCGAGGGGTATGCGCCGGTTCCGCATTGGAAGCGCGTTCGGAATCCCCATCCAGTTGGACCTGACGTTTCTCCTCGTGCTACCGCTGTTCGCCTGGATTATCGGGACACAGATCGAGCAGACGACCGAGCTGTTGAACGGGACGTTGAACGCCGGGCTGGACGCGACCGTTCTCACCGACGGTGCGCTCGTCTGGGTGCTCGGCATCGGTGCGGCCGTCGGCCTGTTCACCGGCGTCGTCCTCCACGAACTCGGCCACTCGCTGGTGGCCATCCGCTATGGCTTTCCAATCGACTCTATCACGCTCTGGCTGTTCGGCGGCATCGCCCAGCTCAGCGAGATGCCCGAAGACTGGAAACAGGAACTGGTCATCGCCATCGCCGGCCCTATCGTCAGTGTCGCCGTCGGCGCTGTCTGTTTTGTCGCGTTCCAGATTCTGCCGAGCGGCGCGGCGACGGCCATCGAATCGGCGCGGTTCATCCTCGGCTATCTCGCGCTGATGAACATCGCGCTGGCGGCGTTCAATATGCTCCCGGGGTTCCCGATGGACGGCGGCCGCGTCCTTCGCGCGTTGCTCGCCCGCCGGCGATCCTACGCCAGAGCCACCACCATCGCCGCCGAGGTCGGGAAAGTGTTCGCCGTCTTCCTCGGCCTGTTTGGCATCTTCGTCCTCGGAAATATCTTTCTCGCGGGGCTGGCCTTCTTCATCTATATCGGCGCGGCGGGCGAGTCCCGCCAGACCTCAATGCGGGCCGCGTTCGAGGGCGTGACCGTCGCGGACGTGATGACGCCGGCGGACCGCGTGACGACGGTCTCCGAAGACCTGTCCGTCCGAGAACTCATCCAGACGATGTTCAAGGAGCGCCACACCGGCTATCCAGTCGAGCGCGGGGGCGAGGTTGTCGGCCTCGTGACGCTCGAAGATGCCCGCGCCGTTCAGGAGGTCGAGCGCGATGCCTACACCGTCGGTGACGTGATGACGACCGAAATCATCACGATCAGCCCGGACACCGACGTGATGGACGCGCTGACCTCGCTCCAGCAGAACTCCGTCGGTCGCCTACTCGTCACCGACGAGGACGATTCCTTCGAAGGGCTGCTCACCCGGTCTGACATCATGACGGCGCTCTCGATTATCAAATCGAGCAGCGACTACACCGCCATCGGCGAATCAGAAACCGAGACCGTCCGACCCGAGTCCAGAATAGAGCGATAAATCACTCCTCGGCGAGGTACGACATCGCGACCTCGTCGGAGACCTGCTCGAACTGCTCGTAGTACTGGCCGACGGCACGGAACTCCGACGGAATCTCCAGACAGACTACCTCATCGACCAGCGCTTCGAGGTCCGATATCGCCCGCGGCGAGGCGACCGGCACTGCGAGCACGAGCCGTTCGGGGTCGGCCTGTTGGATCTGCTCGATGCAGGCCCGTGCCGTCGCGCCCGTCGCCACGCCGTCGTCGACGAGGCACACCCGCTTGCCCGTAAGCGACGGCGATGACTCCGGGTCACGGTAACGCTGGGCTTTCTGCTTGGCGGCGTCGGCCATCTCCGCTCGCGTGTTCGCAACGTAGTCACGAGGAATCTCTCGTCGATCAATGACATCGGTATTGAGCCACACGGTCCCATCGGCGGCGACAGCGCCGATGGCGTATTCGGGGTTGTTCGGTGCGCCGATCTTCTTTGCCACCGCGATGTCCAGCGGGACACCGAGCGCGTCGGCGACGGGACGGCCAACCGGCAGTCCACCACGCGGGATTGCGAGGACGATGTCGGCTTCGATGTCCCGCTCGCGCAACGCCTCTCCCAGCCGTTTCCCAGCCGCCTGCCTGTTCTCGAAGGTCGGGGAGCGGTTGCGTACCATACTAGTTAGTTCGCTGTCGAGACGCAAATATTTCCGCATGCTGGCGACTTCGTGCCAGCCAAAGAACTCAGCTACTCGGCCTCTAGCGCCGCAGCGATTGCTTCGAGTTCGCCCTTCCGGAAGGGCTGTTCCGCGTCCGTCGGGTCGTCGTCCCCCCGTTCCCCGATTTTCCAGAGAATCCCCGCCCGCATCTGTGGCTTCGACGGCAACCGATCCGTGTCGATGTCATATCCGACGGCCTCGCAAATCGCCGCCAGCGCTTCCTTAGTAAAAGCAGTCGAGACCGGGCGTTCGTACCGTCCGACAGCCTCGCGAATCTCGTTCCGCAGTTCGTCGACAGTCGGTGACATACGCGTACTGGCGGCGGGCCGGATTGTGTAGATTCCGGTCCGACTACACCGTCGCGCCATCGACAGCAGACGCGTCCCACTGCCGGATGCCAGCCCGCCAGTGCAGTTCCGCCCGCGAGACGCGACCGAACTCCGCCCGCCGGTGACAGCCCGGACACAGCGAGACCACGTTATCCAGCGTGTGTGCGTCACGGACGGCAAGGGCTGGTATCGCGACACTCATCAGAACAGTACCGTTTCTCGTACTCAGAATGAAATTGGTCCGAACAGTGCTCAAATCTCTGTTTGCCAAGCGTTCGCCGTGGACACTGAGTCCGCGCTCCGAGTCAAACGTTCGGTCACAGGAAGGACAATAGTGGTATTTCACCTGAAAGTAAAACTCTCTGACAGCTCGTAAAGAACCAGAATCAGAATAGAAATAAGAATCACCGAAATACTGAAAGTGTCGAAATCGGCGTGTAGAAAGTCTGAGTCCGGGCGCGGGAATTGAACCCGCCTCTTAGCCACCACAAGGCTAAAGGATGCCACTACCCCAGCCCGGACACGCTTGCTGAAGCATACGTAGATATTCCGCTGGAACAGAAATACGTTACGAATCTGGAAATCAGTGGGTCGTGAGAGCGCGTGACAGCGGTGGTATATCGGGTGCTGTCCAGTCTATCGACCGCTTCGGGACGCTTTTAGGCGGCCGACACGTACAGAAAAGCACGCGTGGCTATCACGGACAAAATCTACGTCAAGAACCACCAGCAACTCGCCTCCCAGCTAGAGACGAGTTTCCCGAAGGGGGCGTTCAAGGGTGCGACGCTGGATATTCTCTTTCAGGGCGAGGGGCTGGCAAAGCTCGACGAAGCCTCCCGAGAGCGAGTCCTGGATTTCGCTGAGGACTTTCTGGACTGTGACTGTGAGGCCAACCCCCACTGTGGCTGTGCCGAGCGGAAGTTCATCTCGTACCTGCTGGAACTGCGCGAGCAGGGGATGGGGCCGGACGCCATCGTCGACGTGATGAGCGACGACTACATGCTGTATGCGTATCCGGGCGACGTGCTTTCCTTCCTCGATAACTCCGTCAGAACGTTAGAAGCCGTGGAAACCCTGGCCGACGTCGATGGGCGCGACGACGTCGCCGAGGACGTCCAGCAGAAACGCCAGCGATTACTCTAGGTCGTCGAAGCTGCCGATACGGTAGGAGGCGTCGTCCTCTTCGCCCTGGTCGAGGTCTTCGAGGTGGATGACTTCGTCCTGATCCATCTCGTCGAGCTGCTGGCGGAGCTTCGTGACGTAGCGCTTGTGTTCTTCCAGTTGTTCGCGGAGGTGTTCGGCTTCGAGTTCGAGCCGTTCGTGCTCGCGAACGAAGCTCTTCGGGACTTCGACCTTCGGCGGGAAACTCTCGGTGCTGGTCTCGGTCGCGTCGTCCTCGAACTCGTGTTCCGGCGCGACTTTCACCTGGCCGTCGTGGGAAACGAGCGTATCGACGTAGTCACGAAAAACTGCGGACAGCGAGATATCGCGCTCCTCGGCGATTTCGCGGAGGGTCTCGAATTTGTCCTCGCTGACGCGAAAGGAGATAGTCTTGTTTTTGTTGCCCATAGTTACGTACTGTTTTAGCAGCAACGTATTTAATCGTTTGTCAGACGCTACCGGACCTGTTCCTCAGTGGCCGTCTCTGGCAACAGCCGAACCGCAGTGATTTAACAGCGGGCCAACCCCGCTTCTGGATAGAGATGGCGACAGATATCGACGCAACTGGCCACCACTTCGGCATCATCGTCAACGATCTGGACCGCGCCGTCGAGTTCTATCGCGACGTGCTCGGACTCGACGTACTGACCCGCTTTTCCGTCGGTGACAAGGCGTTCGGAACCGCGGTCGACATCGAGGGGGCCAGCGCCGAACTGGTTCACCTCGACGCCGGCAACGTCCGTCTAGAGCTGGCGACATACGAGCCGGAGGGCGAGGCGATGCCGGACCCGGACCTCAATCGACCAGGAGCGACCCATCCCGGGCTTGAAGTCGACGATCTCGACGCCGTCGCTGACCGACTGCCCGACGATGTCGAGACGCTCAGCGACCCCCAGACGACCGAGAGCGGGACGACGATAATGTTCGTCGTCGATCCTGAGGGGAACCGAATCGAGCTACTGGAGCCGTAGCGGCAGAAAAGTCACTAACAGCGAAAATCGAGGATAGCGCCGGAGTCAGTCCGCGCTGGCTTCGGCCTGCTCGTCCTGCAGGCTCTCCAGCGCACCGACGACCGACTGGCGGTAGTTCTCGATGGACAGTTGCTCGTACTCCTCGTCGGCCATCGCGATGTACTCATCAGTGGCCGGGTCCTCCAGGTCGGCCTCCTTGTACCGCTTGACCCGGTCGAGGGTTCGCTCGGCCGTCTCGACGACCCAGCGGTCACGAGTCGCTTCGTCGACCTCCGAGATGGATTCGGGGCGGATCGAGACGTTCACTTCGCCCTCGTCGGTCTCGTAGGTGCGTGGCTTGCCGACGACGGCGACGTAGGCCGGCGGTTCCAGTTCACGCAGCATCGACGCCGCGTCGGGCTGGTACTGCCCGGCGTACATGAAGAACGTGTCGCCGTTGGGGTCGACGACCCGTCCCTGCCAGTACTCGCTGTCCTCGCCGACGTCCTCGGTCTCGGTGAGGGTCCCGACCAGGAACACGCGGTTGGCGCGCTGCCCGGTCGGAAGGAGGACGTACACCGGCGCACGGTCGTCGTCGGATTCCTTGAACGTGTAGCTCGCGTCGTTGAACTCGCGTGCGAAGACGCGCCGTGCGACCTCGCGGGTGGGTGTACTCGCCATTTAGATCGACCTCGCTTTGATGAGAATCTCGTCAGCATCCACGGCGCCGGTCAGTCGCTCCTGCTCGTCGGCGAGCAAGTAGCGGCCGAACGTCGGGCCTCGAACGCGGTAGTACCGACCGAGAATCTTCTGTCGCATCTCGTCGGCGACGACGGTGGTGTCGAGCGCGTCCATCGCCATCTCCTTCCCCTCCTCAAGGGAAATGCCGGTCAGCTCCTCGGTCGCTTCCTCGTCGAAGATGACCTCGGTGACCTCCTCGCCGTCGTCGAGGACGCCCTTGATGCGGAGGTCGAACTCGCCCTCGACCTCGCCGTGTTCGTTACAGCGGCCGTTCTGGAGGACGCGCGTGCAGTCGTCCTCTGGACAGCGTTTGATAAGCCCGGAGCCGGACTGGATATCGACCAGCGCGCCGTCGGCCTCAACGCTGTCATCGCCAACCTCGATTGCTTCGTCGAGTTCCTCAATGGTGGTTGTCCGGTTGAGCTTCACGGAGAAGCGACCCTGGTACTCGTCGGTCACGACGTTGCGCAGGGCGTAGGACTTGCCTTCTTCGAGCGACGGGAGGTCGGACTTCGACCACTTCGTGAACTTGATCGTGCCCGTCTCGTCGCCCAGCAGGCCGACCTGAGCAACGGCGTCGGCGCGTGGCTCCCAGAGTTCGACGACCGTCGCGCGGACATCAACCCATTCCTCGGGGGCGTCGACGTCGGCGACGTTGACCTGCTCGTTGCCGCCGCCGTCGCCGCCGCCCAGCTGATCGCGGTCCATGCCGGCCTCGTCGAGGTACGTGTTGACGACGCTCCGGCGGGCCTCGCTGATGGGGACCTGGTAATCGTTCACCAGCGTATCGAGACGTTCGACAACGTCGTCGACGTCTATCTCTAGCTGGTCGGAAAACTGCTCGTGTATCTCTGTCGCGTGGGTACGCAAATCTGACTCAGTCATTGGCTTTCACTGTCTCCGCCTGGTTTTCGTTGGGAGACATCCGACGCTTGGTCCCCTTCGGATATAAATACTCGCCCAGCGGAGTGGAAGTGAAACTGGCTCTGGGTGGCGGAATCCCGAAGGCGGGGTGTGAAAGCCACGCGAGAAGATTGATTTGTGGCCGGGCACAACGGTCAGTATGGCCGACGACGACCGACTCGCACGGTTCATCCGGGACACCTTGCGGTCGGCCGAGCAGCAACTCTCCGACGCAAAGAAGGCCTACAAGAACGGCAAGCGGTCGGCGGAGGCCGGCCTGCCCAGGGACGAGGAGGGGCGGGCCCGAATCGTCTGTCGCCGCCACGCCGAGTACCGCGCGGTATCGATGGACGAGCAGCGGCGGCCAGTCTGTTACGATGCGGAGAACCTAGATTGCCAGGGCTGTGTCGAAGACATCAGGGACGGAACGATAGAGACGTGGTAAGTGGCTGCTGGCAGTTGGTTCAGCTGATCCGCGCCTCGGTCGCCAGTACAACACTTTAGCACCGGCCGGGTGAAGTCCGGGTATGGAGCGACCAATCGTCGCGCTCGTCTTGGCCGGAGGCACTGGCACGCGCCTGTACCCGGCGAGTCGGAGCGACCGGCCCAAACAGTTTCTCTCGTTTGGGGAAGACGAGTCACTACTGGCCGAGACTGTCAGTCGGGTCGGGTTCGCCGATGAAACCTACGTGTTGACGCGCGACTCCTTCGCCGATGGGGTCCGGGAGCGCGTCCCGAATGCGGCAGTACTGACCGAACCGGAACCGAAAGACACCGGGCCGGCGCTGGCGTACGCGGCCCACCGCATCCGCGAGCAGGTCGGCGACTGTGTTCTGCTCTGTCTGCCGAGTGACCACCGGATTTCGGGGCCGTTCGAGACAGTCGCACGGACGGCCACGCGGGTCGCAGTGGAAACCGAGGGGCTCGTCACCGTCGGCATCGAACCGGACCGACCGGCGACCGGCTACGGCTACATCAAGCCCGGCCCGTCCGGGAACGGCTTCGCGCCGGTCGAGACGTTCCACGAGAAGCCCGACCGTGAAACCGCGGAACGGTACGTCGAGGAGGGGTTCTACTGGAACGCCGGGCTGTTCGCCTGGACGCCGACGGCGCTCCTGTCCGCCGCGGAGTCATCGCCGCTTGCACCGATGGTCGAACGGCTGAACGAGGACCCCAAAGCGGCGTTCGACGCCGTCGGCCCGGTGAGCATCGACTACGCCGTGCTCGAAGAGGCCGAGAACGCTTTCGTCGTCCCGGCGGCGCTCGACTGGGACGACCTGGGCTCGTGGGACGCCTTCGAGCGAGTGCTGGACAGCCAGGACGGAAACGCGGTGCTCGGCGACGCGGTTACCATCGACGCCGACGGGAACGTGCTGGCGAGCGACGGCCACGTCAGCGCCGTCGGTGTCGAAGACCTCGTCGTGGTGTCCTTCGACGACCGCACGCTCGTCGTTCCGAAAGACGAGGCCCAGCGCGTTCGGGAGGTCGTGTCGGAACTGCGGGACAGCGGGCGGTTCTGACCGGACCGGCAGCCGGGGCTGTTAGCTCCGCATCGACCCGCCGTCAATCGGGAGTGCCGTCCCGGTGACGTAGGAAGACCGGGCCGACGAGAGGAACGCAACCACGTCCCCGAGTTCCTCGGGCTGGCCGACGCGCTGGAGGGGCGCGTCTGACCACGACTCGATGCCTTCCTCGTAGGAGTCGTACTCGCCGCGCTCGACGGCGGCTTCGACGAGTTCCTCGATGCGGGGCGTCTCGTGTGCGCCGGGCAGGACGGCGTTGACACGGACCTCCGGCGCGAACTCGCGGGCCTGGGTCTTCATCAGACCGATGACCGCCCGGCGGACGGCGTTCGAGAGTACCAGGTCGTCGATGACCTCCCGGACGGAGCGCGAGGTGATGTTGACGATGGTGCCGGCCTCGGAGTCCCGGAGGTAGGGATAGGCGGTCCGGGTGGTCCAGACGGCGCTCATCACCAGCAGGTCGTAGGCGCTGTACCACTCGCGCTCGGTCGTCTCCATGAACGGTCCGGGGGCCGGGCCGCCGGCGCTGGTGACGACGTGGTCGAGGCCGCCGAAGGTGTCGACGGTCTCCTCGACGAGCGCCTCGATCTGGTCGGGGTCAGTGATGTCGGCCTCGACGGCCAGTACGTCGCCGTCACCGATAGATTCGAGTCGGTCACGCGCCTCGTCGACGTGGTCCGGCGTCCGGCCACAGACTGCGACGTTGGCTCCTTCAGCGGCGAGCGCTTCGGCGCTTGCGAGGCCGAGGCCGCTCGTCGCGGCGGTACACAGCGCTGTGTTGCCATCGAGTTCGAGGTCCATATCGGCTACAAGAACCGACTGTCTCAAAGAAGTCCCGCTCGCGGACTGTCCCAGATACCCTGACCGCGGACCGGCCTAGCTGCCCCAGAAGTTGTCCCGGCTCCCGAGCCGCCGGCCGTCGTCGGGGTCGTCATCCGTCTCGTTGGTCTCAGTGTCGCTCTCTTCGGTTTCGGATTCCGAAAGTTCTTCGTCCATCTCCAGTCGCTCGACCTCCTCGGCGCGGGCGTGGTTCGAGTGGACGTTCGTCACCTTGACCAGCGACCGCGCCGGCGGGAGCACGCCGTCCACCATAATGATGAAGCCGTCCTCGGTCCGACCGACGCCGGCGCCGCTCTCGTGGATGTCCTCGACGTCGACGGTGACTTCCTCGCCCATCTTGACCGGCTGGCTCTTGAGCTCCGAGATCGGCTGGTTGTAGTGATTGCACCACTCCGCGCCGCCGCGGTCGCCGTAGTGGGTACAGCCCATCCCCTGAATTCGTTCGGTGAATTCGGGACAGTCGTCTGCGAGCGGACAATCGGCCATATCAGGGGATAACGTGGCCGCTGGCAAAACGCTTGCGACCCCAGCGCGGCGTCACACAGCCCGTTATGACATCTGAGGCGGTCACCGCCAGACACCTTACTGCCACTCGCCGATTGTCGGCTCGTTCGGCAGCGCCCGCAGCTACGAGACCACGGATGCAGCAGGCCTAGTTTGCCCCCGCTTTGTTCGTACGTCTCCCAAACGCAGTCAAAAGGAGCCGGTCGAGTGTAGGTAGCCGGGGGGAGTGACCGACCACGGCACGCCACCGGACGATCAGTACGGCCACCGGCGGTGCGAGCGGCTGGAATGCTTCGAGAGTCGGGTGCGCTGCAGGATGCCCCACGGCCGGAGTTGCGTCCGAGCGCCAGCGCGGCATTCTGTGCCGAATATGTTTTTCCACAACTGTCATGCCAGCCGCTTACCTGTCATGCGATAATGGCATCACAGTCCATCTTCGAGCGGATCGGCGGTCGCGACGCGGTCGATGCGGTAGTCTCGGACTTCTACGACCGAGTACTCGACGACCCAGTGCTCGAACCGTACTTCGAGGAGACCGACATGGACCAGCTCCGCAGCCACCAGGCGCAGTTCATCAGCGCTGTCGCGGGCGGCCCGGTCGACTACGACGGCGATGAAATGCAGACCGCCCACGAGGGCATGGGAATCACCGAAGACGCGTTCGCTAACGTCGCGACCCACCTCGAAGCCGCGCTTCAGGAGAACGGCGTCCCCGACGACGACGTCGAAGCGATTCTCACTGAGGTCGCTGCCATGGAAGACGACATCGTGGAGACGTAGCCGGCTGCCGTGAGTCAGACGCACACACAGCTCCGGAGCGGAGGCCAAGCCAGATTGTACAGCGGAGCACGGTATCGCCCTGCCCCAGCAAACAGAGACCGTGAAACTGCAGGTGTTTAACCCATATCTTCAAAACAGTAGCTGGGTGTGAAAATGTCGCTATTACATACGTGTTGCCGGAAAACCCATGCGTGTGAAGGGGACAAAACCGGTACCATCCCCCCAAGTCGGGTTGCCGTGCCTCTGACAAGTCATGCAAACTGACGCGGTACTGGTAGTCGTATGCCCTTCACTGCAATACTAAGGGAACCTCGTAGTTCGTTCCGGAGACGATTGGTTTTGTGAGACCGGACAGCAAATGGTATTGATGCTTCTCGTTGTTGGTCGCAGATAACGGGCACGGTGGGATTCGAACCCACGACCGTCGGATGTCTTCCCCCAATGGCAGCGCCAGCGGGGATAGAAGTCCGACGCTCTATCCGGACTGAGCTACGTGCCCTCGCTGTCGTGTACTTCCGGTGGTGACAAAAGAAATGCGGAACGCAGTCGCCGGTCAGTCACCGTGGTCGAGGTCTTCTTCGACGTCATCGGCCGTCGTAATAGCGTTTACATTACCGGTCTGAATTGCTGTCAGCCCGTCCAGCTCACAGAGGGCGTCGATTTCGTCCTGCGTGGTCGAGACCAGCAGGTCGTCAAACTGGAGGTGGCGCTCGACGGTCGCGCCGGCGGCCTCCGCAGCGGCGGCGACGCTCTTGGGGTCGGCATCGTCGGCCGTTTCGAGAACCAACTCCACGGGCTCGCCGTCGATAGGGTCCGCACGCAGACTCTCGACGACACGGGAGACGTACATCACTCGGACGAAGGACCGCCGGGGCCTTGATTGTGCTGTTCGGGGTGGTCGAAGCGTGCCTCCGCGACAGCAAAGGCCAGCGTACTGACTAGACCGAGCAGGGTCCCGCCGGTGAGCATCACCGCGAGGTACTCCAGGTCACGAACCCCGAGGAAGAAGGCGCTGACGGCGTGCAACACGGCGGCGATCGACAGGACGTAGAAGGGGGCGTTGAGATATCGCCAGCGGAAGCTGCCGTCGAGGTACTCGTCGGTCACGCGGCCGAGGCTGGAGGTGATGCCGGCGGCGGCAAACCACTGAATCGCACCGGAGACCAGCGACGCGATGACTTCCAGCGCGTCGGGGTCCGTCTGGCGTTCGAGTTCCTGAACACCGCTGACGCCGCCGATAGCGAGCAGTGCGGCTGCGACGACGTAGGTGATGATCGTCACGCGCCCGGCGTACAGCCCCGAGGTCGCCCGTTCGACCGCTTCGTCCAGTATCTTTTCAGCGCCGAGGCCTCTGGCGAGGATATAGAGCCCAAGCAGGCCGGAGATGACACCCAGCGCGGATCCGGGGTAGCCCAGTGCCTCGATGGCTATCGTCAGCGGGTAAATCAGCAGGAGGATGCCCAGCGGGACCAGAATCGTCCCGCGGGTCTCCGGGTCGTCGAGTACCTGCTTGATGGTGTAGTACATCGATTCGAGGTTCTGGGCCTGCCGGACGACGACGCGGCGGACGCCGTCGATGCGGACCCGCGAGCGGATGACGGGGACGACGGATTCGTCCTGTGCGCCGTCGGTGACGATGAGCGCCCGCACGTCCTCGCTGGCGGCCAGCGACGCCAGCACGGTATCGACCTCCTCGCCGACGGCCCGGTTGGCAGCGACATCGCTCCCGTCGACGCCGGTGACGGCGGCGACCTCGACTGGTTCGTCGGTGATGTCGTCGTAGATATGGACGCCCTCGAACAGGACGTTTACGTCGGAGTCCTCCGGGTCGTTCGAGGCCAGCGCTACCGCTGCGTCTACGACGGCATCGCGCCCGATGACTGGCGTGTCGATGCCGGTCTTGCGGCCGAGGTCGTCGTCGAGGTCGATACACAGCACCAACAGCATCTACCGGCGCTACGCCGCCTGTCTTTAACTTCTTTCGGGACCGGTTACCCTGATTCCGACAGCGTCCCGCGGGTCCGACGCTCGACGAGCAACAGCGCCGCAAGCCCGAGAATAATGAGCGTGTACGCTGCGGCAGCGGTGAGCGCGGCCTGTTCGGAGCTGTACTCACCGGTACGGAAGATGATAGCCTTCCGGACCATCGCGATGACGCCGGTGTAGATGACCAGGCGGACGATTCGGCGTGTCTCGCTTTCCTGCGTGTACGCGACCACGGTCTGGTACACCTCGACGATGATAAAGAGGAGGAGAGCCGTGTCGATGAAACCGACAACGACCAGCGGGTCGGTGATATCGCCGCGGAGCGCGCTCTGGAATATCTGGAGGGTCAGATCGAAGACACCGATGGCAAAGAGGAGAACCAGTACCAGCGCCGCGATGACCTCGACGTATCGGATGAGCGACTCGCTGACCCCCAGCACCCTGTCGTCGAACGACTCCGCTTCCGGCAGTGGCCCGCCCACGGGGTCAGAATCCTCGTCATCCATACACACGAAACGGACGCCAGACCATTCAAACCGGTCCCTATCTAGCGTGGCCCGGGTCCGCCGGCCGGGGCTCGTAAGCGTCCTGTGTCACGCCCAGTCGGGAGACGAGCCACAGGACCGGGAGCAACAGTATGCTCCCGACGACGAAGGGCGACCAGTAGCCGACGGCGAAGTACAGCCCGCCCATAACAGGTGGACCGACGGTGCGGGCCAGACTACCGGCACCCTGCGTGATACCGAAGGCGCTCCCCTGAAGGGCGGCGCTAGCTCGCTGGGAGACAAGCGCCGTCAGCGTCACCGAGAGGATACCGTTGCCAAGCGGCAGGAGCGTCAACACAAGCAAGAGGCCGAGCAGGTCAGCGGTGAGAAACGGGGCAACTGCGGTCAGGTCGGGCAGGATCGAACCGAGGAGCCGCGAGGCCGGAATGGCACCGACGCCGACGACGAGCAGCCCGCTCCCGAACAGCGAGAGTCGGACCGGACTGTAACGCGCCGAGAGTCGGCCGACCAGCACCCCCTGCGTGATGACTGCGAGAACACCGATGTATGTCAGCAGGAGCGCGCTCTGGGCGGCCGTGTAGCCGTAGATATCGGCGACGTAGGGGACGAACATCACCTGTACGCCGGAGAAGGCAAAGGAGACGAGAAAGAAAGCTGCGAGCAGCGGTCGGAGGCCAGGCGTCGATACCGCCGCCCGGAGCTGGGTAATCGACGAGGTGCGGTCGGTGGTGGCTGCGGCCGCGGACTCGGAGACGGTCCTTGACTCGGGGAGAAAGAGCAGGGCGACGAACACACCGGCAAGACTCGCGGCCGCGGCGGCAAAGCTCGGTAGCGAGAACCGGGTGATCGGGACGGCTGCCGGCAAGAGGCCGTCGACGGCGGCGACTGTGGCGTCGAAACTCAACACCGCGCCGATTCCGGGGCCGAAAATGAAGCCAAGGCCGAAGGCGGCTCCGATGAACCCCAAGGCTGCAGCCCGGCGCTCCGGCGGTGTTACGTCGGCAACGTAAGCCTGGGCCGTCGAGAGGTTGCCGCCCATCGCACCGGCCAGCAGTCGGGAGAGGAACAGGAGCCACAGCGCGTCAGCGAGGCCGAACACCGTCCACGCGACGACGGAGCCACACAGCGACACCACCAGCACTGGGCGGCGGCCGACGCGGTCCGACAGTGAACCGAGAAGTGGCGCGAACACGAACTGCATCGCGGAGTACGAGGCAGCCAACAACCCGATGACGAACTCCGTCCCGCCGGGGAACGTACGCGTGTAGTACGGGAGGATGGGGATGATGATACCGAAGCCCAGCAGGTCCAGAAAGACGACGAAGAAAACGACCGCGAGGCCGCGACGGCGTCGGGACCCGGTGATTCCGGCCCCGGTCTCTGTCATACCACCGTCTGCGTCGGGGAGCGGGATAAGAGCGCCGGACGGCCGGAACAGCCAGGGGACGACCCATGCCGTCCCATCCCACGCCGGGACCGATGCGCACGCTTTTTCCCGCTGGGAGGAGTGGCTAGAGACAATGATTTCCGAGGGCTGCGAACAGTGCGCCAAAGGCGGCAAGATGGTGCTGTTCGTCTACGGCTACTGCGACCAGCGAGACTGCTTCTACTGTCCCCTCGGGGAAAACCGCAAGAACGTCACCCAGATGTACGCCAACGAGCGTCCCGTCGAGGACGACGCCGATGTCATCGAGGAGGCCAAGCGTATGAGCGCGCTCGGCACCTCAATCACGGGTGGCGAACCCCAGGAAGCCCTCGACCGGACCTGTCACTACCTGGAGCTGCTGAAAGACGAGTTCGGCGAGGACCACCACACGCACCTCTACACCGGCATCCCCGGCGGCCGCGAGAACATGCGCCGCCTCTCGGAAGCGGGGCTCGACGAAATCCGCTTCCACCCGCCGCTGGAGCAGTGGGGCGACCTCCACGGGACCGAGTGGGAGGACATCCTCTATATCGCCCGCGAAGAAGGACTGACGCCGGCCTTCGAGATTCCCGGCATCCGCGCCGAGGAAGAGTTCTTGGAGTTCCTCGACGAGGGCGCGGCCGACTTCTGTAACATCAACGAGTTCGAGATGTCCGACGGGAACTACCGCCGGATGCAGGAGGAGGGCTTCGAGCTGAAAGACGACCACATGAGCGCCGTCGAGGGCTCCCACGACATCCTGGAAAAGATGGGCGACCACGAGAAGGTGTACTTCTGTACGAGCGTCTTCAAGGACGCCGCCCAGCACCGCTCGCGGCTCAAGCGCATGGCCCGTAACATCCGCCGCCCGTTCGACGACGTGACCGACGATGGCACGCTCGTCTACGGGAAGGCCTGGACCACCGAAGCCCGACTTGAAACCCTCGGCGTCCCCGAGGAGTACTACACCGTCAAATCAGAGCACGTCGAACTGGCCTGGTGGCTGCTGGAGGAGATGGTCGAAGAGGGCGACGTCGAGAAGGGCGAAATCGTCGAGCAGTACCCGACCTACGACGGGACGGTCGTCGAGCGGACGCCGCTGTCGAACAGTGCTGACGCCGGACGAGCGACGGCCGACGACTGAGAACAGCGTCGTTTTGTCATTCTGCGCGATGGCATCTCCGGGAGCGAGAGCCCTATACTGTCGGGAGTGTGTAATTGGTGGATAGAAATTGGAACAGCCAGAAAGCCCTCGCGTTCAGTCCTACTCAGACCGGCTGATCAATCAGCAACAAGGTGGGACTGAAAGAAGCGGCTGGCTCCGGGAAGACGGCCGCTGCAAGGACCGCAGCAAGTCCCTCAACCGGAGCCAGCCGGGGCTTTCTGGCTCTCTGTGTCAATTATTACTAAACTAAACACTACTGTGCCGTCCGGCCTGAGTTTTATTTATCAGTCGGGTGAAAGTCAGGTACCCCTCCATGCGACTTGCTATCGACAGCGGCAAACTCCTGTATGCACTTGGTGTTTTGTTCGCCGCGGCGGCGCTCCTGTATTTCGTCCGGGACGTCGTGTTCGACCTCTCGATAACGGTGAAAGCAGCACTGCTGTTGCTTGGCTTTATTGCGCTGTTCGTTGCGGGTGTGGCCCTCGAGCGGGACGTGCTTGACGTCGTCGCCTTCGCTCTCAGTGGCGTGACCTACGTCGTGTTCGTCGGCTACGTCGTCGTTCGGTATTCGCCGGGTGAAACGGGCACGTTCCTGTTGCTCGCCCTGTCCGCGGGGCTGTTCGTCGGGCTCGGCTACGCGCTCCGGGCAGGGATTCCGACACCGTCGCGGCGAACGGCGGCGGTGGTACTCGGGAGCCTCCTCGTCGTGAGCGGCGTGTTCGTTGGAGCCGACGCGCTCAGCGGCGGCGTGACCTACGACGTGCAGACGGACGAGTCCGTCACCGTGTCGATCCCGGAGACGGAGCAGACCCCGGACAGGTACCCGTACATCGAGGCGGAGATCGGGGCCGTTACCGCGTCGAACCCGTCACCGTTTCTACGGGCGCTAACCCTCCCCTCGCTTTCGGGCTGTCTGGTCGGGCCGACAGACCATCCACAGGACAGCGTGTATGTCGACACCGATATCGAGTGGGACGAGGACACCATCGGCGCTTCGACAACGAAGTCCTACGCCGTCAGCGCTGAGTTGCCGATTGACCCGAACCGGACGGAGTCGAAAACGTACACTATCGAACAGGGGATCGACTGCAGCGCGGAGCGCTCCGAGCCGACGATAGCGATTCAGGTCGACGGACGCAACAGAGTAGACTGACTACTCCAGTTCCGTGAGACACTCCTGGCAGTAGGTGGCGTCTTCCATGTTCGGTGTGCCGCAGGTGTCACAGGTCACGACCGATAGACCGGTCTCCGAGAGCGGTGACGTCTCGTCGGTTAGTGCGTCGACCGGCCAGTCGGGGCCGGTCGGCGACTGGTCCCGCATCTCGGCGCGCTGGTGGGCCTGTTGGATGAGTTCGTCGTCACGCATCGCTTCGAGGCCGCGCCACAGCCCCAGAAACAGTAGCGTCGGCGCGACGATAACGAACAGGCCAGCGATGACGCGCAACGCCAGTTCCACCTGGCCAAGTGGCATACGATAACAATGGTCTGGAGCGTCGAATATCCTTCGTCGTATCCGTCGACTCACGGGTCGACAGGCCGCGTCGCCGCCTTCTTCCCTCGTCTCGCTGAAGGCAGGGTATGAGTGGCCCTATCGTAGCAGTCGGTGGCGGACTCGCAGTGGTCGTGCTTCTCGGATTGAGCGCGTTCTTTTCCAGTTCGGAGATAGCGGTGTTCTCGCTACAGAAGGACTGGATAGCACAACAGGCAGCAACGGGGGAGCGACAGGCGCAGGTGCTGCAAGAACTGTACGATAATCCACATCGCCTGCTGGTAACGCTGCTGGTCGGCAACAACATCGTCAACATCGCGATTTCGAGCATCATCACCGTCCTCGTCGCGAGCTATCTCTCGCCGGGGCCGGCAGTCGTTGCAACCACGGTCCTGACGAGCTTCCTCATCCTGATTTTCGGCGAGATCGTGCCGAAAGCGTTCGGCCTCGGCAACGCACAAAAATGGGCACTGACCGTCGCATCGCCGGTCCGGATCGTCGAGCGCGTGCTCTCCCCGCTTATCACGTTGTTCGACGGGATTACCAGTCGTATAAACGCCCTCATTCCCGTCGAAACGGACATCGAGAAGCCGTATTTGGACTGACCGTCAGTACTGATACAGTGAAACGACGAACGGGAGCTTGTTGTACATCCAAATCGCCAGCGGCAGGCCGACAATCGTCACCGACAGCGCGTACGCGACGCCGGTCCAGATGCCGCTGGCCCACCAGCCGACGAAGACGAACCAGACCGCGCGGACGAGCAGTGAGTGCTGCGAGCCGCCGTCGGTCTCCGTGACGAGTCGGTCGCGTCGCTTGAGCGTCAGCACGAGCGGCACCCTGTTTATCATCTTGATGCCCAGCGGAAGGCCGATGATTGTGACGTTCAGTAACCACGCGACCGAGAGCCAGATACCGGTCACCCACCAGCCGACGAGCAGGAACCACACCGCCCGAACGAGGAGGGGCCGCTGTTCACTCATACCTGAACCTACCCTGGCCGGCATCATAAGCTTCCTCTCCGGTGTGAGGATAGAAATCGAGCCAGCCACACAGTGTAGATTCGGCATTACGCTTCGAACCCGTCTTCGAAGACGAACGTCCCGTTCCGCTGGACGACCTGCACCGACCTTTTTCAGCGTCGGGTCGCCTCTGGCGACCGCTCCTTGAAAAACGTCGACGAAAAGGCCGACCGCTCACTCAGTTCGCGGTCGGTACTCAGTCCTCGAACCCGTCTTCGAAGACGAACGTCCCGTCTCGTTGGACGACCTCGCCATCGACTTCGATGAACGAGTCCTCGCTCATGTCGACGATCATATCGACGTGGACGGCCGACTCGTTTTGCTCGTTGTCCTCGCCGACGGTCTCGTCGTAGGCTCGTCCTACCGCCATATGAACGGTGTCGCCCATCTTTTCATCGAACAGCATGTTGTAGGAGAACTGGTCGATATCGCGGTTCATGCCGATGCCGAGTTCGCCTAGCCGGTTCGCGCCGTCGTCGGTCGAGAGGACCTCGCTCAGAAGGTCCTCGTTCTTGGCGGCGCTGTGCTCGACGACTTCGCCGTCCTCAAAGCGGAGGAAGACATCAGTCACTTCCCGGCCCTGGTGGTACAGTGGCTTGTCGAACAGCACCTCGCCCTCGACGCTGTCGGGGACCGGTGCGGTGAACACCTCGCCACCAGGGAGGTTCTTCTCGCCGTAATCGTTGAGCGTCTCGTTACCGGCGACCGACATCGTCACGTCGGTCGTCTCCCCAGAAACGATACGGACCTCCTCCGCGGGGTCCAGAATCTCGACCATCTGTGCCTGGTGCTCGCGGACGGCGTCCCAGTCTTTGAGGACGGCATCCCAGACGAAGTTCTCGTACCCCTCCGTAGAGGTCTGGGCGAGCTGGGCGTTAGCGGGTGCGGGGTACTGTGTGAGACACCAGGTCTTCGAGAGTCGTTCGTTCAGGAGTGGCTGCTGGGACTGCTGATAGGCGGCCGTCGTCTCAGGGTCGACGTCGCTGGTCTCGGTGACGTTGTCGCGGCCCTTGATCGCGATGTACGCGTCCATCTCCTCGTACAGCGCTTCGATATGGCTCGGCGTTTCGAACTCGTCCCGGTTGCGGAGATAGGCGCGGCGGAACCGCTCACCGAGGCGGTTCTGCACGACAAGCGGGTTCGCGCCGCGGTCGGCGGCAAACTCGTGTAGCGCGGCAACGAGGTCTTCGGCCTGCGGGTGGGCGTCGATAACGATGTTGTCGCCTTCGCTCAGGTCGATAGAATGGTCGACGATGACTTCCGCATGTTCGCGAATACGTGGGTCCATACAGATAGGCACCACCGGCGGCCCCTAATCGTTACCCTCCCGGCTACTTCTTCTTGCTCTGCTGGAGCCCCTCTTTGAATCCCTGAAACGTCCGCCGGAGCATCAGATACATAAAGAAGAAAAACAGGAGCACAGCGGCGAGGAGTGCGTAAGTGAGCAGGTCAGCCATACCGGCGGTTGTCGAGCCGTCATCAAAGTCCTTTCGGGAGTCGTGCCTTCGGGCGTCTACTGGGCGATATTGGAGGGTAAAATACGGGTTTGACCGATAGCTACAACGACCACTGTGCTTTGGCAAAGACTCATAATCCCATAGAACATACAGATAGTCATGTCGTTGCTGCCCTCTCGGGACCCGGCGACCCCGGACGCCGAACCCCGAGTTATCGGTGTCGACAGTGAGGATGCGGACGACGTGCTGTCGGCACTCTCGGCAGAGACCGCGCGCAACTTACTGTCAGAGCTAAACAAGGAGCCAGCACCGCCGTCGGAGCTGGCCGACCGGGTGGATACGTCGCTGCAAAACGCGCAGTACCACCTGAAGAAACTCAAAAACGCCGGTGCGGTCGAGGTCGTCGATACGGCGTACTCCGAGAAGGGCCGCGAGATGGACGTGTTCGCGCCGGCCAACCAGCCACTCGTCATCTGTGCCGGCGACGAACAGGAGACGTCGGGCCTGCGGGCGGCGCTGGCGAACATTATCGGCGGGTTCGCGATCATCGGCTTCGCCAGCCTGTTGGTCCAGCAGGTGTTCGGGAGTGGGCTTGGATCGCTGTTCGGCGGCCCGACAGTGTCGTCCGGGAGTGCGGACACTGGTGCCCGAGATCCGAGTTTTTACTCCGGGAACGCGACCGTGACCGACGGCGGCTTTGAGGCTACTGCGGGCGCACTCGACACTGCTGCACAGGGCGGTGCCGAGGCCGCCGCCGCTGTGATTCCGCCGGGGTTAGCGTTCTTCGCCGGCGGCGCATTCGTCATCGCGGGCATGGCGGCGCTGTGGTACATGCGACAGTAGCCGCGGATTCGATTCACTGTGACGTGAGCTTTTGGCGGAAATTACCGTGTTACTGTCTTACCGCTCGACGAGAGTCGTCGAAATCGGCGTCCCGTCCGGGGAACGGAGACGGACGCGGACGTTACCAGCCATCACATCCAGTTCCGCATGGGCCGGCTGGTAGCGCCGCGGGTCGGCATAGCTCCCCGGGTTGACCAGCGTCCAACCGCCGAAGTCGGTCAGCGTGGGGTTGTGTGAGTGCCCGACGACTACGACATCGGCCTCCTCCTGTCGAGCCAGCATGCCAAGCGAGGTTTCCGAGTGCTCGTGGCCGTGAACGATGACGATGGTGAGTCCTTCCCAGGAGACGGTCGCAACGTCGGGGAGTCGGGCGCGGACCGCTGGTCTGTCGTTGTTCCCGATAACACCAGTCAGTTCGTCGCATTCGGCGTCGATAGCGTCAAGGACCTGCTCAGTCATGAAATCGCCCGCGTGGAGAACGTGGTCGGCCTCGCGGACAGCATCGAGCGTCCGACCTGACAGTCGATGGTCGTCCGTCCCGTGCGTATCGGAGATGACAGCGAGCATACCCCCGGTAGTGGAGCCAGGTATAAATCCAGAAGCATTTTGCGTCACGGTCGTGACGGAAAAATAATGGCAGGGAGCAAGTCAGTCGTCATCGCCGCACTGATAGCCAACGGCGCGATTGCGATCCTGAAGTTCTTCGGTTTCCTTCTTACCGGTAGTGCTGCGATGCTGTCGGAGACGTACCACAGCATCTCAGACACCGGGAATCAGGTGTTTCTGCTCATCGGAATTCGGTTCAGCGAACGGGAGCGCGACCGCCGCCATCCCTTTGGGTACGGCAAGGCGCAGTTCTTCTACAGTTTTCTCGTCTCCGTGTTCCTGTTCGGCATCGCCGGCTGGGAGAGCGCGAAGCACGGCTGGAACGAACTCATGGCCGGCGGCCACGGCGGCGGTGGACACGCCGGTGAAGCGGTCGAGTTCCTGTTTTTCTCCTTCCAGCCCCCGGCCTGGCTGGACCCGCTGTGGGTCAACTACACGGTCCTTCTGGGCGCTTTTGTCTTCGAGACGTACGCGCTGGTGAAGGCCCGCGCCGAAATGAAACGACAGATCGACCGGAACGACTGGTCGGGCTACCGCGAGGCGTTCCGCAAGACAAGCGACGTGACCACGCTGACCGCGCTGACAGAGGACACCATCGCGCTCACAGGCATCGTCATCGCGCTGGCCGGCCTGTTCCTCGAACAGCAGACCGGCAACCCCTTTTTCGACCGGATTTCAGCCCTACTCATCGGGATTATGCTGATGGGCTTCGCCCTGGCGCTGGCCTGGGAGAACAAGCGCCTCCTGCTGGGGGAGAGCCTGCCGACGGACGAGGAACAGCGCCTCCGTGACGTCGTCATGCAGAACGAGCACGTAGACGAAATCGTCGGCTTCCGGACGGTCTACTTCGGGCCGAACGAGGTCATCGTCTTCGCAGACCTGCAGTTCGACCCGACGCTCGACACGGAGTCGATGGACAACGAGATAACGGCGTTGGAGTCGGCGATGCGCGAGACCAACGACAACATCAGGAAAGTCTACATCGAGCCGGAACTGTAAGGATCTCTGTCTTCGAGCCACCACGGAATCGGAACGCGCTCGAGATCGGTTGTGACTGTCATCGTCGTGTCGATATCCGGCCGCTCCGGGCGCTGTTCGGTGTGTTCGACGTGTCTGATTATCCCCTGCCGGTCGACGTACAGCCGCGACCGCCCGACTCCGGATTCGTTCCCGGCAGTCGATGTCTCGACCGTATCCGTCGCAGCCAGAACAGCGACCGGCCGGCCGCGCCACCTGACCGACTCCACCTTTCGATACGCAGTCTTCGATAGGAGCTGACGAAGCAGGTCAACTCCGGCCGGTGAGGCGACCAGCGATGTGTTCCCCGTTGCCGGCGTGGTGGCGTATGGCGTATCGGGGTCGTCGCGGACGTTCGTGTACACCGTCCCGTCGGCGAGGACTACGTCGTCCGATATCGGACCGAACCGTCGCTGGACGCGCTGAACGCCTCGCTGACGGTCTATCCAGACGTCGAGCGTATTCTGTGGCCCCGCCTGTTCAACGTGGCGGTGAAAGCTGCGTGTCGCCAGCGCCCGCTCGTGGCGGTCGAGCAGTCGCGCTACGTTGACCGTGCCGTCGCTAGTGGGGACCGGCACCGTCTCGTCCGGCGAGTCAGTGGGGACTGGCGCTGGCGTCACCGGGTCGCTATCGTCCGCCGTCGGACCGGCCGGGAGAAAGCCGGAACAGCCCGCGAGAAGCGCGATACCGACGGTGAGCGTGACGCGCCACATATGGTTCTGGAAGGGCGCTCGCGGCAAGTAGCTGTGGGGGCGAACCCTTTTGCCGGTGAACGGCCAAACCAGGCCTGTGGCGACGACCGACGACGGGTACATGCGGTTTTTCCCCTTCGAGGAGCCGTACGACCATCAGCAGGAGGCGATGGGAACGATATACGACGCCCTCGATGAGGGCCGTGACGTACTGTTCGAAGGGGCCTGCGGGACCGGCAAGACGCTCGCATCGCTGGTCCCCGCGCTAGAACACGCCCGCGAGACGGGCAAGACCGTCGTCATCACGACGAACGTCCACCAGCAGATGCGCCAGTTCGTCGAGGACGCCAGAGCAATTACCGACCAGGAGCGCCTGCGAGCGGTCGTCTTCCGCGGCAAGGGGTCGATGTGTCACATCGACGTGGACTACGAGGAGTGTCAGGCGCTGCGGGACACGACCCGTGATCTGGTCGACGTCGAGAGCGACATCGCCGAACTCGAACAGCGCGAAGGGGAACTCCTCTCGGACGGCCAGGCTGGCAGCAGCGAGGCGATGGAGGCCCGTAACGCCGTCGTCGAGGAGCTCCGGGACCTCCAAGACGAGCGCGAGGAAATCGAGACCGAACGGTCGACCTGTGACCACTACTACCGGAACCTCACCGTCGACACCAGCGAGTTCTATTCCTGGCTGTTCGACGACGTTCGGACGCCCGACGACGTGTACGAGTACGCTCACCAGCAGGGACTGTGCGGCTACGAACTGCTGAAAGAGGGGATGGACGGCGTCGACCTCGTCGTCTGTAACTACCACCACCTGCTGGACCCGACCATCCGCGAGCAGTTCTTCCACTGGATCGGCCGCGACCCCGAGGACATCATCGCCGTCTTCGATGAGGCGCACAACGTCGAGTCGGCTGCTCGGGACCACGCCCGGCGGACGCTCACCGAGAACACGCTCGACCAGGCGCTGGACGAACTCGACGGCGAGGACGACGCCCGAACCGACGCCGCAGCCAACGTCATCGAGACGTTCCGGGACGCGCTCGTCGAGGCCTACGAGGACTCCTTCGGGTTCGGCGAGCGTGAGGCCGTCGACGAGCACTGGGACGACGTCACCATCGCCAACGACGACCGGAAGGACGACCTGACACTTGCCTTCCTGCAGGGGTACACCGGCCCCGGCTTTCACGAGGAACTGGATCGGGCGCTGGAACTCGGCCGGGACCTCGACGCGCGCTACCAAGAGGCGTTCAAGAAGGGAGAACTGGACACCAGAAAGGAGTGCCAGACGCTGCAGGCCGCCGGCTTCATCGCCGACTGGCTCGACGAAACAGACGACACCGGTCAGTACCCCGTCGTCAGCGTCCGCCGCGACGAGTCGACGGACGACGTGTACGGCCGCGCGGAACTGTACACCTGCATCCCCGAACAGGTCACCCGCGACCTGTTCGAGGACCTGCACGCGGCGGTGCTGATGAGCGCCACGCTCCGACCCTTCGACGTGACCGAGAACGTGGTCGGCGTCGAGGACCCGGTGACGATGGCCTACGGCGCACAGTTCCCCGAGGAGCGCCGCCGAACCTACGCCGTCGACGGCCCTGCGCTGTTTTCCAGCGAGCGGGACGACCCGCAGACACAGCAGCGTATCGCGCGCACCCTCGAAGGCATCGTGCGCTTCACGCCCGGCAACACGCTCGTGTTCTGTCCCTCCTACAGCGAGGCCGAGCGCTACCACGACATGACCGCCGTGAGCGCGACCCGGTATCTGGACGAACCGGGAACCCAGGCGCGTGACCTCCGAGAAGCCTTCACCAGCGGCGACGACGGCGTCCTCTATACCTCGCTGTGGGGGACGCTTGGGGAAGGCGTGAGCTACGACGGCGACGATGCCCGGACAGTTGTGGTCGTCGGGGTCCCGTACCCCCACCTCGATGACCGGATGGACGCCGTACAGGACGCCTACGACGTGGCCTTCGGCGACGACGAGGCTGAGGCCGGCTGGCGCTACGCAGTGGAGATTCCGACAGTCCGGAAAACGAGACAGGCCCTCGGGCGTGTCGTCCGGTCACCTGATGACTTCGGCGCTCGCATCCTGCTGGATAAGCGCTACACGGAGGCTGCTGAGATGGAGATGCACGACTACGCCGTCCGGGGGACCTTCCCGCCCGAGGAACGGCGCGAGATGGTCGATATCGGCCCCGAGAAGCTCAAGTTCGCGATGCTGAATTTCTATCAGGACATGGACGCCTACGACGGGCCGCCGCCGAAGCCGTAGGGTCGCGATCCGTCGGACGACGGCGACCGGCGGAAACCGGATGTTTTGAAACCCTCCGTGCGAAACTGGCGGGCAATGCTAGTCGCCTTCGACTTCGACGGGACGCTCTCCGATTCGGAGATGACGGTCCTGCTCGGGAGCCAGAACGGGACGGCCGAGGATATGGCCGACATCACCGAGCGCGCGATGAACGACGAGATAGAGTACGCCGAGAGCCTCCGCCAGCGATGTGCGCTGCTGGAAGGCCTCTCGGATGAGCAGGCCCAGGCGGCCTTCGACGAGGTCGCCCTGCGTCCCGGCGCGGCGCGGGTCATCGAGGCGCTGCGGGATGCCGGCGTCTACGTCGCTATCCTCACCGGCGGGTTCGAGCGCGGCGTCGAGGCTGCACTCGAAACGGAGGGGGTCGAGGTTGACGCCATCGTCGCCAACCGGCTGCTGGTCGAGGACGGCACCCTCACCGGCGAGGTCCGTGGCCCGCTCATCTCCGGGACGAAAGACGACGCCATGGAGGTCGTCACCGCCGTCACCGGCGAAGACCGGGACACGACCGTCGCCGTCGGCGACGGGGCCAACGATCTGCCCATGCTCGAAGTCGCGAATCTCGCTATCGGCTTCGACCCGAAACCGGCCGTTGCCCCATCGTGTGACACGACGGTCGAGACGATGGATGAACTGTATGAGCTGCTAGAGGCCGAGGGAATCCTGTAGCGAACTCTCCGTTTCTGTCGCTCACTGTCCCGATCTGTACGCTGCACGGTAGACGGAGAACAAACGGGGAGAGGCACGCTCCCCACGGACGCGAGCAGTCGTTGTCGGACCAATGACAGAGTATGGTTGAGCGTGAACCGACGCGTGCTCGCAATCGGCGACGGTTCATTTAACACATAAACTCCTACCGTAATAACCTTGGCGAATGGGTGAATTATTGCACTCCGGCAGTCCGTTCGTCCACAGAATATCGGTAAAATACTACGTATCAGTTAATGAGTTGCCTGTCCGATTGCCTGATCGAGGTCAGCCTTGATGTCCTCGACGGACTCGGTACCGACGGAGAGTCGGACCATATCGTCGGTGACGCCGGCGGCGGCCTTTTCCTCGTCCGTGAGTTGCTGGTGGGTGGTCGAGGCCGGGTGGATGATGAGCGTCTTCGCGTCGCCGACGTTTGCCAGCAGGGAGGCGATTTCCGTCGACTCGACGGTCGTCCGTGCAGCGTCGTAGCCCGCTTCGAGGCCGAACGTTATCATGCCACCGTAGCCACCGTCGAGGTACTTGCTGGCGGTGTCGTGCGTTTCGTGGCCTTCGAGGCCGGGGTAGGTGACCCACGAGACCTCGGGATGGTCGGCGAGGAACTCGGCGACGCCCATCGCGTTGTCGCAGTGGCGGTCCATCCGCGCGGGCAGGGTCTCCAGCCCCTGCATCGTCTGCCAGGCATCGAAGGGGGACTGCTGACAGCCCAGGTCACGGAGACCGCGGGCGATGGCGGCGTAGGTGAAGGCCGCGTCCTCGAAGCGCTCGCGGAAGTTGACGCCGTGGTACGCTGGGTTGTCGCCGGCGATTTCGGGGTACTTGTCGGCGTGTTCCTCCCACGGGAAGGAGCCGCCGTCGACGAGAACGCCGCCGACGGTGGTGCCGTGCCCGTGAATCCACTTCGTCGTGGAGTTCCAGACGAGGTCGGCCCCGTGCTCAAGCGGGTTACAGAGGTACGGCGTCGCGAACGTGTTGTCGACGAAGAAGGGGACGCCGTGGTCGTGGGCGATCTCGGCAAGGCGCTCGAAGTCGGGCGTGACGAGCGACGGATTGCCGATGGTCTCACAGTGGACATAGGCCGTGTTCTCGTCGATGGCTTCGGCGTAGGCGTCGTAGTCGAGTGTATCGACGAACCGGGTCTCGACACCGTTTCGCGGCGCGGTGTGGGTGTAATAGGTGTAGGTCCCGCCGTACAGCGACGACGCTGTGACGACGTTGTCGCCGACATCTGCGAGCAGGAAGGTTGCGAGGTTCAGCGACGCCATCCCGGAGGCCGTGGCGACCGCGCCGACGCCACCCTCCAGTGCCGCCAGCCGCTCTTGGAGCATCCCGACCGTGGGGTTCATCAGCCGCGAGTAGATGTGGCCCGGCTTCTCCAGCGCGAACTGCTTTGCGGCGTCCTCGGCGTCCTCGAAGACGTATGAGGTGGTCTGGTACAGCGGCGGCGCGCGCGAGCGGGTCTCGGCGTCCGGCTCTTCCTGCCCGACGTGCAACGCATCAGTCTCGAATCCGCGGTCTGGGTCGTCGCTCATACTCTCTGCTTTTACCGGATGGGTCTTAATTGCGCCTCAATCGGTGAGGCCCGCCACTGCTACGAGATACCGGTGATTCTTCGCACCGTTTCCAAACGGATTCGGGACCGGACTGTTGGCGGAGTCGCCGCCACGCCGCGAACGAACGTGCAGACGAGTCTTCCGGCCGGGAGCGAGTGGCGCGACGACTGTCGCGCCCGGAGCGACCCGGGGAAGGGCAGGCCTGCGTCAGTCACAGAGAGACACGATTGGCAAGCATACCGCGCGCCGACGGCGCGCGGTTTCCCCGGACTCGCTGCACACGGCGAGTCCGGCCTTTTTCGCCACCGAAAGACTCGCAGGGCTCGTCTTTCGAGCCTTGCTTCGCTCCGCTCAGCAAGACCACGTTTTTCGAGTCGAGCGGGACCGAAGGTCCCGCTGACCATGCGAACGGGCGCTTTGCGCCCGTGAGCAGAGAGCCGTCCCACAGCGCGCTCGTAGAGCGCGCGAGGAACGGCGACGCTGAAAAAGGTGGTTTAGCTGAACTTCCGGACCGTCATATCCAGCGTATCCAGATCCAGAATCGGCGCGAAGCCGGCGTCGGGATCGATGTTGACGCTCTTCTGGAACGCGGTCTGGGCCTGCCAGCACCCGGAGTTCAGCGCAACGACGTTGTGGTACTCGCCCCAGCCGAGCTTGTGGACGTGGCCGGTGTGGAACACGTCGGGGACCTCCTCCATCACCAGATAGTCGCGGTCCTCAGGGGCCAGTCGGGTGTGGCCGCCGTACTGCGGAGCGACGTGGCGCTTCTTCAGGAGCTGGTACATCGCCTTGTGTGGTTCCTCGTAGCTGGCCTCCTCGTCGGGGAGTTCGGCGATAACTTCGTCGAGCGAGACGCCATGGTACATCAACACCGTGACGCCCTCGACAGTGACCAGCGAGGGGTTGGAGTGAACCTGCGCGTCGTGGGCGGTCATGATGTCCCGGAGTTCCTCGTCGAAGCCGGGCTGGGGCTCGGCCAGCCGAACGGCGTCGTGGTTGCCCGGGATCATCCGGATCTCCATGTCGCCCGGGACTTCCTTGAGGTACTCCGAGAACGCGCGGTACTGGTCGTAGATGTCGATGATGTCCAGTTCCTCGTCCTGCTCAGGGTAGATACCGACGCCTTCCACCATGTCGCCGGCAATGAGCAGGTATTCGACGTTCTCGGCTTCGGCGGTGTGGAGCCAGTCGGTGAATCGATGCCAGGCGTCCTCCATGAACTCCTGACTGCCCACGTGGACGTCTGAGATGAGCGCCGCCTGGACGTGCCGGTCGGCGGTCGAGGGGCTGTGCGTTCGGGGCACGTCCGGGAAGTATAGCGAGTCCACGAACAGGATGCCGGCGTCGTCGGCCAAGGTCCCCTCGACGGCGATAACTTCGTCCATGAGCAACTGCTGGACGAGATCGGCGATAGGACGGTCTTTCATCACCAGACAGGGGAAGGTCCCGTTCGTGTCTTCCAGTTCGACGAGCCAGTGCCCGCTGGCGGTTGAACGGATGTCCGAGACCATCCCGATCAGCGCCGCGTCGCTGCCGCCGCCCATGTTCTCGATGGCATCGGTCGGCCGGTGGTTCACTCTGCCGCGCAGTTTGCTCGCCAGTTTCTCGTAGCGGTCCCGGAACACCGCGACGAAGTCCGAGTACTCGCCGGTCCCGGTGGACTGGCCGGTCATGTCGTTCGCGACTTCGATGGCCCGCAGGGATGTGTCCACATCCCGTGACCCCCCCGTTTCAGGTGGAGCGGTCGTACCCGGTTCGGTCGATGTGGGTTCGCCTGTTCCAGTTGAAACGGAGGGGTGTGGCTGCGTCGGAGCGCCGGCCGTTTCGGTTTCTGGATTCGGTTCAGTATCCGGCCCGTATTCGGTACTTTCTGTTGCTTCAATCACAGATTCGACGTGGTCGGTTGTCAGCTTCAGCGCTTCGTCGGGGAGCGTTTCGAGTGCGCGTTCCAGCGTCGCCGATGGATCTCGGGTGTCGGCAATTCGAGTCACCGCCTCGCGCTCCGCGTTGTAGCCGCGGCTCGCGAGTTCGCTGACGATTCGTGCCGGCGTCTCCAGAGGCACGTTCCACACTCAGTGTCTGCGGCCAAAAGGATAGCGAACCGACGGCCGTCACAAGATTGATACGCCACTGTCGGCAATCCGAGATAGGATGGGCCGGGACGAATCGTCACGTAGCACGCCGCCAGACGAAACAGGGGAGTCTATGGACGCCGGCCCGACGTTTCGTGTCGGCCTGTACGCCCGTGATATCGGTACGAGCGTCGGAGCAGTCATGCTCGTCGGCGTGTTCCTGTTTGCTGTCAGTGGGGTGTGGCCGCCACTGGTCGCCATCGAAAGCGGGAGCATGGAGCCACACATCGACACCGGCGATATGGTGTTCGTCATGGATGCAGAGCGGTTCTCTGGACAGGAGGCCCGTCACGGCATTGTAACGGCAGCGGCCGGAGCAGAAACCGGATATCAGACCTTTCAGCAGCCCGGAGACGTCATCGTCTTCGAACCCAACGGTAACGAGCAGCGAACGCCGATCATCCACCGGTCGATGCTGTGGGTCGATGCCGGCGAGAACTGGTACGACCGCGCAAACCAGACGTACGTCGGGAGCGCGGACAGTTGCGACNCCGGTCGATGCTGTGGGTCGATGCCGGCGAGAACTGGTACGACCGCGCAAACCAGACGTACGTCGGGAGCGCGGACAGTTGCGACGAACTTCAGAACTGTCCAGCCCCTCACGCTGGGTTTATCACGAAAGGTGACAACAAGGTGACCAACACTAGATACGATCAGGTCACTGGGGCAAGCACCGTTGTCCGCCCTGAGTGGGTCATTGGAACCGGGACCTTCCGAATCCCCCGTCTCGGATACGTTCGGGTCCAGCCGTCCCAGCTATGGCACACGTCAGTGTCGATACCGATCGGAGGAGCTTCAGCACCGGCGGCAGCCTGAGCAGATCGGAAGATAGCGTTCGGTCCAACAACAGAAAGTTGATTGGCCGCCTCCGAGTATTCGTGGTACGAATGGCCGGGTCAGACCGTCGGTCGTCGGATGGAGACGAAACCGAGGGACCGGGTGGGTTGATGTACGTGGCCGATATCGTCAGTAGCGCCGGCTCAGTCCTCCTAGTCGGGATGTTGCTGTTCGCCGTTAGTGGTGTGTGGCCCCCACTCGTCGCCATCGAAAGCCCGAGCATGGACCCCCATATCAAGGAAGGCGACCTCGTGTTCGTGATGGAAGAGGAGCGGTTCTCCGGCCCGGGTGATCACGAGGGTGTCGTTACCGCCGCAAGCAACGAGAGCTATCGGACGTTCCAGCAACCGGGCGACGTTATCGTGTACAAGCCTGACGGCAACAGCCGACAAACGCCGATCATCCACCGGTCGATGCTGTGGGTCGATGCCGGCGAGAACTGGTACGACCGCGCAAACCAGACGTACGTCGGGAGCGCGGACAGTTGCGACNTCGATGCTGTGGGTCGATGCCGGCGAGAACTGGTACGACCGCGCAAACCAGACGTACGTCGGGAGCGCGGACAGTTGCGACGAACTTCAAAACTGTCCGGCACCGCATGCTGGGTTTATCACGAAAGGCGACAACAAAGTAACCAATAATAGATACGATCAGGTTGGCTCTCCCCCCATCAGCGACCCAGTCAAACCCGGGTGGGTCGTCGGTACGGCAGAGATACGGGTCCCGTTGCTGGGGCAGGTTCGACTCCAGTGGAACAGGGTCGGCGCGACTGATGTGGTAACGGACGAGGTAGGGCCGACAGTACCAAACAAAACCGGACCCACAGCGGTGAACGGAACCACGGCCGGGTAGCCCGTATCACTCAAAGGGGACTGTTTCACCTGGAACAGCGGGGACTGTCGAGCGCCGATACAGTTCGCGGGTCAGTTGTCGAACCGGGCCTGAACGAACGGCTGGACGTCGTCGATGTCACCGAGTCGCGAATCAGACAGAAGCACTGCCTCCGTCTCTTCGGTTGGAACCGACAGGGAGATCTCTTTCGTCCGGCCGTAGCGGCCCTTCGAGACGACGACAGCGTTGACGATGCCGAGCATATCCAGTTCCGAGATGAGGTCAGTGACGCGACGCTGTGTCAGAATATCGGCGTCGATCTCTTCACAGAGGTTCTTGTAGATGTTGAACACCTCGCCGGTGTTGATGTTGTGGACGCCGTTTTTTTCTAAAAGGATGATGGCGAAGAGGACGATCTTCGACTGCGTGGGGAGCGTGCGGACGACCTCAACGACGCGGTCGAGTTCGATCTTCTCCTGAGCCTGTCGGACGTGGTCTTCGAGGACGTTGTCCGTCTGGTCACGCTCGGCAAGTTCGCCGGCCGTCCGGAGAAGGTCGAGCGCTCGGCGTGCGTCTCCGTGTTCCTGTGCGGCGAAGGCCGCACACAGCGGGATGACATCCTCAGTGAGCGCGTCGCCTTTGAACGCCACGTCGGAGCGTGCCTGAAGGATGTCCCGGAGCTGATTCGCGTCGTAGGGGGGGAAGACGATCTCCTCCTCGCCGAGGCTGGATTTGACCCGAGGGTCGAGGAAATCGGTGAACTTCAGATCGTTCGAGATGCCCATAATTGAGACGCGGGAGTTCTCCAGTTCGGAGTTCATCCGGGAGAGGTTGTACAGGGTATCATCGCCGCTTTTCTCGACGAGTTTGTCGATCTCGTCGAGCATAATGACGACCACGCGTTCGTGGTAGTCGACGGCGTCGAAAAAGGAACTGTAAACCCGATCTGTCGGCCACCCCGTCATCGGCACTTCCTCGAACTCCGACTTATCCACTTCCAGCGACTCGATTTCAGTTTCGACAGCATCGAGCGAGTCGAACGCCGTCTCTTCGAGTGCAGCCGTGTTCTCGCGTGCGCGTGACTGGATGTCTTCAAGTTCGGCGATGCGGTCGTCGATAAGCTGGGCGTTCTTGTCGATGAACTTGTTTGCGAGCTGTGCGAGTACGCGGTACTGGGTGTCGGTCACCTCGCAGTTGATGTACTCGACCTCACAGGGGACCTCGTACTTCTGTGAGGTCGTTTCGAGTTCCTCGCTGACGAACTTCGCGGATGCGGTTTTCCCCGTTCCTGTCTTGCCATAGATGAGGATGTTCGACGGCGTATCACCGCGTAAGGCGGTGACGAGAATCGTCGCCATGTTGTTGATCTGCTCCTCGCGATGGGGGAGTTTGTGCGGGGTGTACGAGGGGCGGAGGACCTCCTTGTTCTCGAAAATGGGTTCCCCTTCGAGAAGGTCGTCGAACAGGCCACGGGACGCCTCATCTGAGGGATCGTCGGACCCGGCATCGAGGTTATCGAGGATAACATCGTCGAGATCGGACGGCCCGGTCGATGTCCCGGAGTCCGTTTCGACGTCGAGTTGCCTGTCGGACCCGTCGCCGTCGTTCGACGTCTCTGTCGTCGACGGGTCAGATGTCGGGGCCGAGTTGTCGCTTTCGTCAGTCATAGTCGAGAGGGTCCCCTTCGTTTCGTGTGGAGAGAGTTGGAGACACCGGAACAGAGAGAGCGAGGAGTGCGTCAGTACCGTTGTTAGTGAGCATCAGCGCTCTCCGGTGCGTCCAGTTGAACCACATGAACCGTACCGTGAGTCGATATTAAATATTTCGGTACACCACCTATGAAACATATATGTTGATATATTTATGAGTTCTGCCGCATGGGTACTGTTGTCGTAAAGAGGAGTATAGTTTCAGTCTCACTGGAGCTGGATAGACATTGTACGGCAGACAGTGAGAAGAGGACAAAAAGGAACCATGGAGTGATTCCGGGGCTGTACGCTGTGTGAACATGATACCACAGAGAACCTGGACTTGTAGGACAAAGCGACCAGAACGGGCCAACCCCCCCACCCCTTCGTTTCCGGTGGAACGGGAAATAGGCCCGGGGGGAGGGGGTGAGGGGACCGAGAATGTCCTCTAGTAAGGAGAAAGGTTTAATACGCTATCTCATAAACCGAACCCGTACTAGATAAAACAAATATCTAGTAAGAGCTAGTGTACGGTTTTCTAGTGTTTAGACTGTTGTAGCTAGTGGTATCGCGAGTCGCGCCGATCTGAACAGCTGGTCCACTCCCGATTTGATCGGTAATCTTCCACCCCCTCCCCAGGGGTACGTATCGTTCCACTCGAAACGAAGGGGTGGGGGGCTTGGATGGGGCACCCAGATCTACATCGCTTGGCTTCGGATGATCAGACTCCACTCGAACAACTCCCCGTCAACCGTACTTGACCCGTAGCAACGCCCACGCACTGGTCCATACTATGCTATGCTCTACCATGTCAGAAAAAGGACTAATGTCTGACGTAGGCTTAAGTGAATTCGCCTATCTTTTACGGGCAGAGCCGCCATACCGGACGACTCCGGGCGGCGGGAGGATAGGATGGGATTGTTAACAAACCTCAAAGATAGCATTTCACGCGCGGCATCGACGCTGTTCTCCGAAGAGGATCCGAAGCGAATCGGTATCTATGGCCCGCCGAACGCCGGCAAGACGACGCTGGCAAATCGCATCGCACGGGACTGGACCGGCGACGCCGTCGGTCCGGAGAGTCACGTTCCCCACGAGACCCGTCGTGCGCGCCGAAAGGAGAACGTCGAGATCGAACGCGACGGGAAGAAAGTGACAATCGACATCGTCGACACCCCGGGCGTGACGACGAAGGTCGACTACACCGAGTTCCTCGAACACGACATGGAGAAAGACGACGCCGTCCGTCGATCCCGCGAAGCGACAGAGGGCGTCGCCGAAGCGATGCACTGGCTCCGCGAGGACGTCGACGGCGTCATCTACGTGCTGGACTCCGCGACCGATCCGTTCACACAGGTCAACACCATGCTCATCGGCATCATCGAGAGTCAGGACCTTCCTGTGTTGATCCTCGCGAACAAGATCGATCTGGAGGAGTCCTCCGTCCAGCGCATCCGAAACGCCTACCCCCAGCACGAGACGATTCCGCTGTCGGCGCTCGAGGGCGACAACATGGACGAAGTCTACGACAAAATCGCGGAGTACTTCGGGTGATATAATGGCAGAAGTCAAAGACCCAGACGACGGCGTCCAGATCGACCTCATCAGTGGCGAACGCATGGCCGGACTGGCCTCGATGGAGAAGATCCGGATGATTCTCGATGGGGTTCGTGACGGCAATATCGTCATCCTCGAAGAAGGGCTTTCCCCGGACGAGGAGTCCCGCCTGATCGAAGTCACGATGACGGAGATCAGCCCCGACGAGTTCAACGGCATCGAGATCGAGACCTACCCCAAGTCCGAGGCTGCTGACGCCAGCATCCTCGACCGGCTGATGGGCAAACAGTCCACACAGAAGCTGACAGTTATCGGGCCGGCGAACCAGATAGAGACGCTCCACAAGGACGAAACGCTCATCAGCGCCCTCGTCTCCCGGAAATAATGCCCCACCAGTGTACGGACTGTGGCCGTGGCTTCGACGACGGGTCGAAGGAGATGCTCTCGGGCTGTCCCAACTGCGGCGGGAACAAGTTCCAGTATCAGCCCGAGGGGGCCGACATCTCCGAGACGCCGGACGCGGAGCCACCGGAACCACCGGGACCTGACAGCACTGTCGCCCGTACCGTCGGCAAGACCGCCGCTTCGGTGCGTGACTTCGTCAGTGGCTCCGCTGCGGACGGCGACCGTCCCGCCGAACAGTCCCACCTTGACGCCGACCAGTCGGCTGACGCACAGCCGAGTGACCCATCCCACACGTCCGGCTCGCCGTCGACCGAACCCGACCGCACGTCGGCGACTGAGGATTCGGCCCAGGCCAGTGCCCGCGGCGATGTCGTCGAGCCGGACGAACTCCCATCCGACGTGCCGTCCGCGTCCGAATCTGAACACCAGTTCCGCCCTGTCGGTGCAGACCCCGACCCACCAGCGGAACCAGACCGGGAGGACCGTCCCGATCTGGAGGAACTGCGTGCTGAACTCAACGACCAGTTCGAGTCGATCAAGGTACTGGAACCCGGTCAGTACGAACTGAATCTGATGGAACTGTACGACCGCGAAGAGTACATCATCGCGCTGCAGGAAGACGGCCACTACTCGATTCAGGTCCCGGAAACCATCCGCTCTGAGTGAATCAGTGCGAACTCCTCGCCGCTGTTATTGATTCGCCAGTCCGGAATTACACCGTAGAACCGCTGCATACACCATTGCGTATCAACGTGGGCACAACCATTATATAATATGCCGTGGATGCTTCCGGTAACGCCATGAGCCACCGAGAACTCTCGACATCGGAGTCACACCTCGAAGAGTGGGCGTCACTCCTCGGTGCTGATATCGACGACGACGGGCGCGACACCGATTTGCTTGACGACCAGGACGAACCCGCGTAACGTCGTGGTTCGTCGGGGAGTGCGACTCGCAGTTACAGTTACGTCTCTCACGCCGATAGTGGAGCGAAAAGACAGCTCGGGACGGATGCCGTCCCGAAACTTCGCAGTACCGATCGACCGGGTTACGAGATCTTGTCGTACTGGTCGGAGAGCTTCTCGGCGGCGTCGGCCATCAGGTCCTGTTCGTAGTCGTCGAGGTCCCACTCGACGATTTCTTCGACGCCGTTGCTCCCGAGACGGACTGGGACACCGAAGGCAGTATCCTCGTGCCCGAACTCGCCCTCTAGCTTGACCGAGGCCGGCAGCACTTCGCCGGTGTCGTGGAGGATGGCTTCGACCATGTGTGCGACGCCGCGGGCCGGCCCCCACTCGGTCGCGCCCTTGCGCTCGATGACGTCCATCGCAGACTCCTGTAGGTCGCCCAGCAACTGCTCCTTCTCGCCGTCGCTGAACTCGGGGTCGGTGCCGTCGACGCGGACCTTCGAGAACACGGGGACCTGTGCATCGCCGTGCTCACCGAGAATCGTCCCTTCGACGTTCTGAACCGGCGCGTCGAACTCCTCGCTCAGCACGTAGCGGAACCGTGCGGAGTCCAGCCGGCCGCCGAAGCCGATGACCTGCTCGCGCGAGCGGTCGCCGGCCTCGTAGAGGTGGCGGTTGAGCAGGTCGACGGGGTTGGAGGTGGTCAGCGAGATATAGTCGTCGTTGTGTTCGTCCAGCGAGGACTGGATGTCCTCCATGATCGGCGCGTTGTCGCCGGCGAGATCGATACGGGTCTGGCCGGGCTGGCGAGGGATACCGGCCGTGATGACCACGACGTCCGAGCCGGCGGTGTCCTCGTAGCCGCCCTGACGGACCCGCGTGTTCGAATCGTAGGCGATACCGTGGTTCGTGTCAGCGGCCTGCCCGACCGTGTCGTCTTCCTTGTCCGGAATATCCACGAAAACGACTTCGTCAGCGATGTCACGGAGCGCGATGTTGTACCCTGCGGCTGCGCCGACCGTTCCGGCTGCGCCGACTACGCTTACCTTTGTCATACCATTCGGAAAGGGTCGGGCGCGAACGTTAAACGTGTCGAAACCCCGATTCCGCCGCATATCGTTCAGGTAGTATCGACATCTCGCACCCGTAAACTGTTTTCAGCCCCGTGGCGTTGTGACTCGTATGAGCGACTTCGATAAGGAAGCCGAACGCGAGAAACTCCGCGAGAAGTTCGAGCAAGAGGAGGACAACCGGGCGGCGACCGAGCAGATGAGCGAACTCCTGTTGAAGGGCGCGACGATGACGAACGCCCACTGCAGCGAGTGTGGCGACCCCATCTTCCGCTACGACGGCCAAGAGTTCTGCCCGACCTGCCAGAAGCCGGTCGCTCGCGACACGCAGGCTAACGGGGCGGACCCATCGGATGCTGACGAACAACAGGGACAGGTCGACGACGGTGACCAGATCGAGGTTGCCGACCCCAGCGACGAGGCCCACGTCCAGTTCGGCGATGCTGACGAGGACACACCCGAGAGTGCGGCGGATGCGACGGACGAGCCCGCCCAGCAGGAGACTACACACACTCAGGCCGACGCCGCTTCACAGTCTCCCTCCGAGCCAGCATCGTCGACATCCGACTCCGCCGTTCCACCCGAAGCGGGGGGTTCCCAGCCGACCCAGCAGTCCGACCACTCGGAGTCAGCGCCACAGACCGCTCGAACAGCTGTTTCGTCGGAGCCTAGCAGCCAGGCTGCGAACGACCAGCCGCGTGGGACAGTGACACAAAACCCCTCCGTTTCCGCTCGACAGCCCGCGCCATCCGAAGGTGGGAGTGGTGACGTTGCAGCAAACATGGATGCGGCGTCTGCGCTACTGGCCGAGACAGTTCACCGCTTCGCCGAGCGCGCTGCGGCGACCGAGAACCCACGCGAGGCTCGCGAACATCTCCAGGCAGCCCGAGAAGCGGCGGAAGCGTTGGATGCAGCGCGGTTCTGAACGGATCGCTACGGGTCGTAGTCGCTGGCGATAACTTCCCGAATTCGTTCGGCCGTTACATCGCCGATACCGGACACCTCAAGCAGGTCTTCTTTATCGGCGGTCATCACCGCCTCGACGCTGCCGAAGGCTTCCAGCAGCGTGCGGGCGGTCACCGGTCCGACTTCGGCGATGGAGGCGACGACGTACTCCTGTTGTTCGGGGAGCGTCTTCGACTGTTTCTCGCCGTGGACGCTCACTTCGCGGTCGGCCACCTCCTGTTCCCGCCCGGCGATGACTTCCAGCAGGTCCGCGGTCTCGTCCTCGTCGCTGGTCCGGAGGACGCTTGCGCCGAAATCGACCGCGAGCGATGCCAGGGCTCCCTGAATCGCCTTGTGGTGGACGTTTCGCGCGCCGAAGAGGTCCTCACCCTCAATGACGACGACAGGTCGGCCGTAGTTTCGCGTGGCGTCGCCGACCTGCTCGAACATCGACCGGTCCCCGCCAGTCAGCGTGTCCATGAAGTCAGCGACGGTCTTGCGCTCGACGACCACGCGATCCGAGAGGACGTAATCGCCGACAGCCAGCGTTTCGAGTCGGGTCTCGATACCGTCCCGTGTCGAGAGGTCTCGGGCGATGTTCGAGTCGAGTTCCCGCTGGTCGGCGACGATTTCGACGGGGTCGTTCTCACTGTCGCGGCCGGCGCTGGCGACCGTTCCTTCGTCGTCGGTCGCCTCGTCCTGCTCCTCGCCGTCAGCCCCTTGGTCGTCCGGCGCAGACGACTCCGCCGCGAAGGCGTCCAGCCCGGCTTGGCCATCTCCGTCGTCGTTCCCATCGGCAGACTTGTTAGCTGTGCTACCCCTCCCGTTTCCAGTGGAGCCCGACTGCCGTGTGGCGGTTTCCGCTTCGTCGGTTCCAGTCGAAGCGGCCCCCTCGGCGTCCTCGTACTCGTCGAGGCCGGTCTGGTCGAGGCGGGCCTCCAGCTCGCCGGCGACGCTTTTGAGTTCGTTCAGTTCGCGTTTCATCCGCTTCTGGTCGTTGCGGGCCTTCCAGAAGTACGCTTCATCGCGGGTGTCCTCGGCAAGCAGGACGACGACGCGACCCTCGGCCTGTCGTCCAGTTCGGCCTTTCCGCTGGATGGCCCGAATCGCGGTCGGGACCGGTTCGTAGAACAGCACCAGGTCGACCTCTGGCACGTCCAGCCCCTCCTCGGCGACGGATGTCGAGACGAGTACCTCGAACTCGCCGTTGCGGAACCGGTCCAGCGTCTCCTGTTGCTGGGTCTGTGTCATCCCTTCACTGCCGTCGGTGTCGCTCTGGCCGACGAACTTCTGCGTCGTGAAATGATCCGAGAGGAAGTCGACGAGCGTCTCAGCCGTATCGCGCGATTCGGTGAACACGATGACACGCTCGCCGTTCTCGATACCGAGCGTCTCCGCGAGGAGCATTCGGGTCTGTCGGAACTTCGGGTGCAGGTCGTCGTAGGACTCGGCTTTCCGCATCGCCTCACGGACCTTCGGTTCGCTGACGAGGCGCTGGTCGGCCTTCGATGCCCCGGAGGAGCGAGCGGCCTCCTTCAGGCGCTCGAAGTACCGCCGCAGGGACTCGACGCTCTGGGTCTCGACGTAGGTGACGGCGGTCCGGAGCTTGCGGATCTCGGCGAGGAGGCTCATCCCCTGATACCCCTCGCTCTGGTCGTTGTTCATCAGGTCCCGGAGTTGACCCTGAATCTGTTGTATCTCGCGCTCGGAGATGTCCGCCGAGGACTTGTTCGTGACGCCGAGTTCCTTCAACTGTGACAGGCGGTCTTTGATGACCTCGTTGATAGCGTCTCGAATTTCGACGACGACTTCCGGGAGCTCGATGCGGTTCCAGTCCACGCTGGTGTCGTGGGTGAACTCGGCCACGTCGGCGTCGTCTTCGGTCATCACCGCAACCTCGACAAGGCCGAGGTTCTCACACACTTCGAGGATGGCTTCCTCGTCGTCGCCGGGCGAGGCGCTCATTCCCGTCACCAGCGGGTTCTCGGCGTCGGCGTGGTAGCGGTCGGCGATGTAGTTGTAGGCGTAGTCGCCGGTCGCTCGGTGGCACTCGTCGAAGGTGCAGTGGGTCACGTCCGCGAGCGAGATACGGTTGCCAACGAGGTCGTTTTCGACGACCTGCGGCGTCGCGATGACGATGCGGGCGTCGTCCCAGAGTGCGGCCCGGTCGTCCGGTCGTACCTCGCCAGTGAACACGACGACGTCCTCGTCGTCCAGTTCGAGTGCCTCGCGGTAGAACTCGGCGTGTTGCTGGACCAGCGGCTTCGTCGGGGCCAGCATCAGCGCTTTCCCCCCGACGGCGTTGAGCCGCTCGGCGGTCACCAGCAGCGAGACGGTCGTCTTGCCCAGTCCGGTCGGCAGACAGACGAGCGTGTGGCCGGCGCTCGCTGTCTCCGCCAGGTCGGTCTGGTAGCGGCGGTTCTCCAGGAACTCCGGCGTCACCAGCGGGCGCTCGACGTACTCGCCACCGGCGTCGGTGGTCGCCATTACCCACGCGTTCGGCCCCGCGGTGGTTAAGGGTTCAGATACCGGGGTGAAAGTGAACGGCCCGGCTCAGAGGCCGAGTGCCGGCAGGTACTGGACGCCGATCCACATCGCCAGTGCGCCAAGCACCGGAATCGAGAAGTTGTCGTCGATGACGTAGCCGGCGATACGCGGCTTGACGCCGTCGGCGAACGTCGCTGCGATACCGCCGAGGACGGCGGCGGCAGGAGGTACGAACGGTGCGGCAAGCAGCGTGCAGACACCGAACATCACCAGCAGCACCCAGGCCTGTTTGACGTTGCTGGCGTCGGTCGAGCCCAGCAGGCCGCTGATGGGGTCGCCGATGGCCAGCATCAGCATTGCGGGGACGGCGACCGTCACGTTCATACTCGGGAGTTCGACGGCGAAGGCGACGATGGCTATCCCGACGATGTACAGCGCGTAGCCGGCAGGGTTGTCCTGCTCGTACTCGCGGGTGAGCCGGTCGTACACCACCCAGTCCAGTCCGGTCGTCAGCCGCACGGCTTCGAGAACCAGGACGACGGCCAGCGCGACGGCTAAGAACGCCTGTACCACGAGCCACGTAATCAGGTCCGGGCGGAGCAGATGCGCCAGCGGCACCGTCGCGCCGGTGACGTGGACGAGACGCCGGGCTACCTCGTCGGCCATCTACAGGTCGTCGAAGGTTAGCTCGCCGCTCGCCAGCTGTTCGAGCCGGTCGGCGAGCCCGTCGATGGGGAGGCGCTTCTGCTCGGTCGTGTCTCGTTCACGCACCGTGACCTCGTTGTCCTCTAAGCTCTCGTAGTCCACAGTGACGCAGTAGGGCGTGCCGACCTCGTCCTGTCGGCGGTAGCGCCGTCCGATGGCCCCGGAATCGTCGTAGGTGACCGAGAGGCCGGCGGTCCGGAGGTCCTCGGCGATGTCGGTGGCGAGGTCGGCCATCCCGTCCTTGTCCATCAGCGGGAAGACGCCGACCGTCGTCGGTGCCTGCTCCGGCGGGAGGTCGAGGTATGCCCGCTCCTCGCCGTCGACCTCGTCGGTCTCGTAGGAATGTGCGAGGACGGTGTAGATGATGCGGCTCACGCCGAAAGAGGGTTCGACGACGTGCGGGCGGATGTGCTCGCCGTTCTCGGTGACCTCGTCGACGCTGAAGTTCGTCTTGTCGACAGGAACAGTGTGGGACTCGCCGTCGATCTCGACGGTGACCTCGTCGCCGTCGAAGGCGTCCGGATTCCGCTCGGCTAGCGCTTCGAGCGCGTCGGCGACCGCGCCAGCCGACCCGCCGAACTCCGGCCCGAGGTAGCTCATGTCGGGGTCGACGGTCGCCCGTTCGACGGTGATCGGCTCGTCGTACTGCTTGAAGACGGTGTAGTCCTCGCCCGAGTGCTTGGCGTGTTTCGAGAGGTCGTAGTCGCCCCGGTAGGCGAAGCCCGTAATCTCGATCCAGTCGCCGTCGACCTCGCTCTCTGCGTCCCAGCAGTCAGAGGCGTAGTGAGCGCGCTCGCCCGCGAGGTGCTGGCGGTACCGGAAGCGGTCCATGTCGACGCCGATGCGCTCGTACCACTCCTTGGAGACGCCCAGGTAGTAGGCGACCCACTCACTTTCGACGACGCCCTCATCGACGGCCTCGCGGACCGTGAGTTCCTGCATGCCGCCGTCTTCGGACTCCTGTGCCGCGGCGGAGTACAGCGGAAGGACCACGTCCGCCACGTCGGCCAGCGGCGGCTCGTCTTCCTCGGGGTCGATGAAGTGCTCGAGTTCGGCCTGGGTGAACTCCCGGACGCGGACCAGCGACTTCCGCGGGGAGATCTCGTTCCGGTAGGCCTTCCCGATCTGGGCGACGCCGAACGGGAGCTGATTCCGGGCGTACTCGGAGAGCTGCGGGAACTCCACGAAGATGCCCTGTGCGGTCTCCGGTCGGAGATACCCCGGCGACGACGAGCCCGGACCGATGTTGGTCTCGAACATCAGGTTGAAGTTGTCGACCGGCTGGTCGGCCAGGGAGGTGTGGCAGGACGGACACTCGATGCCGTGGTCGGCGATGAGATCCATGACCTCCTCGTTGGGGAGTGACTCGGCCTCCTCGATGTCCGTGTTGTCTTCGACGAGGTGGTCGGCGCGGTGGGTCGCACCACACTCGCCGCATTCGACGATCATGTCGTCGAAGCCGTCGAGATGCCCAGATGCTTCGAAGACAGGCTCTGGCATCACGTCTGGGGCGGAGATTTCCTGGTGGCCCTCCTTGACGACGTAGCGGTCCCGCCAGGCGTCCTCGATGTTCGATTTCAGTGCAGCGCCCTGGGGGCCGTAGGTCCAGAAGCCCGCAGCACCACCGTAGGCGCTTGAGGAGGGGAAGTAGAAGCCGCGACGCTTGGCCAGTTCGGTAAGTCGTTCGCCTTCGCTCATAGGCCTCGCAGCAGGTCGATGTCCCGTACGATGCCGGTGAGTTCGTCACCCGACAGCAGCGGGATCTGTTCGATGTCGTGCTCGATCATCAGCTGGGCCGCCTCCTCGGCGGTGCGGCGCTTGTTCACCGTCACGACCTCGGCGGTCATGAACTCGCGGACGGGCTCAACCGGGAGTTCGACGTTGCGGGTGGGCATGTACCGACCGCCGACGGCTTTGATGCCCTCCCAAGCCCAGTCGTCGTCCTGATTGGCGATGGAGTCGCCGGTGTCGTCCTCGCCCTCGACGACGCGGGCGACCGCGATGATGTCGACCTCAGTGAGCATCCCCGACATATCGCCGTCGTCGCCGAGGACGACGCCGTATGGGACGTTCGCGTGGGAAAGCTCCCGTTCGGCAACGGTCAGCGGCGTCCCCTCGTACACGCAGTTGATGTCGCGGTTGGCGAGTTCATCGACGACCTTGTCGCCATCGACGTCGCCGTTGGCGATGGACCGGATCACGTCGGTCACTGTGATGATCCCTTTGAGCTGGCCGTCGACGATGGGGAGGCGTCGCTCGCCGTCCTCGACCATCACCTGTGCGGCAGCCTCGATAGACGTGTCCCCGCTGATTGCCGGGACTTCCTCGACGAGCAGGGCCAGCTGGTCTTCGTCGGGACTCTCGATGAGCGCATCGCGTGAAATAATGCCTCTGAACTCCTCGCCCTCGTCGGTCTCCTTGATAACCGGGACCGACGAGAAAGCCTGCTCCTGGAGGTATTCCAGTGCGTCATCACGGGTACCAGGAATAGTAACCGTGACGACCTCCGAGCGTGGCGTCATAGCGTCTGCGACGTTCATACTGCCAGAACTTCCTGCCCGCATCTACTAAGTCCTTAACATCCGTCCGTTTTCGACATTCAGGTGCCATGCTTGGCGGCCATCAGCTGTCCTCGATGGCCGTGCAGACACTATCTCGGAAACCGAGCAACCGCCCCGCCTCGGAAACAACTACGCCATTTGCCATATCGAACTCTCCCATCTGGGTTTGAACAGAAATCCAGATACAGGTACTGAGGGTTGAAATATAAGGCTCTATGCGTACTGTCCTCCAGTCCACTCTTCCCCAGTATTGACAGGAGTAGAACTATTGTCAGACTGTTGGTCTTGGATGATACTGTTCCCCTCTACGGGTTTCGCTAAACTTTTATAGGACTGTTACATATTGTCATGCATGGAGTCGGAACCTGTCGCTCCGATTGAGATGGCCGCGGACGGAGACATCATGGCATCCGTCGAAGAGGGTCCAACGGACCAGTTTATCATCGCTGACGTGACCCGAGACGACGCCTATCTCACAACCCCGCTCGCGGACGCTGCCTCACTCCCGGCCTGGCGATAGGTCGCTAACTGTCGGTTCATTTTTCGCTGACGGCCCCACCAAGCAGGATACCCCACCAGCGGTGCGGTCGCTCCGCCCCGAGTATCCGCACGCAGTCGTTCGGACAGAGAAAACAAGCGTTATGCCGCCCCAGTAAGTTCGATTCGGTATGAAGGTACTCGTTACGGACCCTATCGCTGATGCCGGTCTCACGCGACTCCGTGAGGCGGGCCACGACGTCGAAACTGCCTACGAGGTCGAGGGCGACGCGCTCCTCGACGCGGTGGCCGACGCGAACGCGCTCATCGTCCGCTCGGGCACCGAAGTCACTGAGGAAGTGTTCGCGGCCGCGCCCGACCTCATCATCGTCGGCCGGGCTGGCATCGGTGTCGACAACATCGACATTGACGCCGCCACGGACCACGGCGTCATCGTCGCCAACGCCCCTGAGGGCAACGTCCGCGCCGCCGCCGAACACTCCGTCGCGATGGCGTTTGCCACCGCTCGCTCCATCCCGCAGGCCCACGACCGCCTCAAAACCGGCGAGTGGGCCAAAGGCGAGTTCCTCGGCACGGAAGTCAACAACAAGACGCTTGGCGTCGTCGGCTTCGGCCGCGTCGGCCAGCAGGTCGCCAAGCGGCTGGGCGGGCTGGGCATGGACATCGTCACGTTCGACCCGTACATCAGTCAGGAGCGCGCCGACCAGTTCGGCGCGGAACTGGTCGACGACCTCGACGACTGTCTCGCCAAGTCCGATTTCATCACGATCCACACGCCGCTGACCCCCGAGACCGAGAACATGATCGGCGAGGAGGAACTCGCCGAACTCGAAGGCGGCTACGTCGTCAACTGCGCCCGTGGCGGCATCATCGACGAGCCGGCCCTGGCCGAGGCCGTCGAGGACGGCGTCCTGAAGGGCGCGGCGCTCGACGTGTTCGGCGAAGAGCCGCTGCCTGATGACAGCCCGCTCCTTGGTGTCGACGACATCATCGTCACGCCCCATCTGGGCGCGTCGACGGAGGCCGCACAGGAGAACGTCGCCACTTCTACGGCCGACCAGATCATCGCCGCGGCCAACGGCCAGCCCGTCGCCAACGCCCTCAACGCGCCGTCGCTGGACGAGGCGACGTTCAAGCAGGTCGGGCCGTACCTCGACCTTGCCGACACCGCCGGCCGCATCGCGGTCCAGCTGTTCGGCGGCCACATGTCCGAAGTGCAGGTCACCTACGCCGGCGACATCGCCGAGGAGGACGTGGAGTACGTCACCGCAAGCGCCCTGAAGGGCGTGTTTGCGCCCTCGGACCTGCAGGTCAACGCCGTCAACGCCCCACAGATCGCCAAGGACCGTGGCATCGACGTGACTGAGTCCAAGACCCGAACCTCCGAGGACTACCAGAGCCTCATCACTGTCACCGTCTCCGACGGCGAGGAATCCGTCTCCGTCTGTGGGACCCAGTTCGGCGGCGAGGAGCCCCGTATCGTCCGTATCGACGACCACCGCATCGAGGCCGTCCCGCATGGGCATATGCTGGTCGTCCGCAACCGCGACGAGCCCGGCACTATCGGGTTCATCGGGACCGTCCTGGGCGAGGCCGACATCAACATCGCCGGGATGTTCAACGGCCGCGAGACCATCGGCGGGGAGGCCCTGTCTGTCTACAACCTCGACGAACAGCCGCCACAGGAGATCATCGAGCGGCTTAACGGTGACAGCCGAATCATCGAAACGACCTACGTCGAACTCGGCGACGAGTAACACCAGCGGAATTTTCCGAAAGCGAGTCGCAGTTTAGTTTCCGTCGATAAGGCGCTCGTACCGGTCGACGACGGCCTGGCGGTGTTCCCGTTCCTGTTCGAGCGCGGTTTCCAGTGTCGCCACCTGCGAGCGCAACAGCGCGATCTGTATCTGATAGATCGTACTGGGCGTCTGTCGGGGCGATGGTGACGGGGAACCCGACCGGTCCCCGGAGTCGAACGATGGCGCTGAATCGCGGGACGAGGCCATACCCGTGACAGGACCGCCACGGTCAAAAACACCCGTCGGACGGCTGTCACGCGCCCGTCTGTCACCTTGAAGAGTCCGGGCGGCGTTGTCGCTCACATGAAGTCCGCAATACCTGACTGCTTGTTGTGATCGTTCTCGAACACCGACTCGATTTTTCGCTCCAGTATCTTGAGCCGCTGTTTCGTGTAGTCCCGTGCGCCGAACTCGTCGGCGACCCGGATGGCGGTGTCGATGTACTTGTTGACCGACCCCTCGTGGACGGTGAGGTTGACGCGGCCGCCACACTCTCGACAGTCGCCGGTCAGGGGTGCGCGGCGGAACGACTCTCCACAGTCCAGACAGCGGACCTCCTGTCTGGAGAACGCCCGGAGGTTCCCGATGAGGTCCGGCAGGAAGTGGTACTCGATGATGCGCTCGGCCACGTCGCTCTCGACGACGGCTCGGAGCTTTCGGGAGATCTCAAGCTGGGCGTCCATCTTGTCCTCCATCGAACCGAGCGTCTTGTACGCCGACAGGTCCGGTCCAGCGGCGATGTTGGTCGTGTCGTGCGTGTGGCGGAACTCGGTGTACTCGCGGTCGGTCCCCAGCGTCTCCTCGGCGATTTTCATCACGTCCTCGACCTCGGTCGGGTCTTTCATCTCGCGGGTGGCTTCGTAGAACTCGCGCGGATAGGTCTCCATGATGTCCATATTGTGGGCCTCGTCGTCGATCTCGCTGGGGTCGATACGGGAGGACATCACCAGCGGGGCGTCCATCTGGCCGCCGCGCTGGTTCGGGAGATACGACTTCGAGAAGTTCAGCAGGCCGTCCATCAGGAGCATGACGCAGTCCTCGTCGCCGTCGCATTGGCCGACGTAGGTGCCTTCGACGGCAACGCGGTGCGTATCGGCGACCGTGAGACAGTAGACGTGGTCGACGTCGCTTTCGACGTACTCGACAGCTTCGACGGTGTCTGTCGGGGCTGCGCCGTCGGTGGCTGCCGTCGAGGCTTCGCCGCGTGCTGTCATCGTGGTCGTCTCGCCGCCGTCGTAGGCGGGGAGGTCGTCACCGGCAGTCAGGTCGCTGGCCGGGACCTCTTCGATCCCATCGGAGCCGGCCCGGAGCATCGTGTGGTCGGGTGTGACACGGAGCGTCCGGTCACCGACGGTTACTTCGACGAGGTGGTCCGGCGCGGGGTGTTTCGAGACGGCGTCGACGGGCTGGCGACAGGGGCCGTTTTCGCTAAGCGACGACACGGTGAGGTCGCCGTCTAGCTCCTGTACGAGCGTCCCGAAGTCATCTTCCTCGGGGTTGTCCAGTCGATTTTCGACCAGTTCCTCGATGGTGCCGTATTCCCAGTCGTCGTTCTCGTCCTCGTACCACAGCCGAGTGTCCGGATGGAAGCAGTTCCGGCGCTTGGCGGCGTGGAAGTACGGATGTGCGTAACCGACGGCGGCGGAGGTGAAGCCGACCACGCGACCGACCGTCGCCGCGCTGGTGTGAGGGGCCATTCCGAACACGAGTTCGCCGACGAGGTCCTCGCGGTCGTCGAACTCGTAGAACCGCTCTAGCCCGTAGTACTGTTCTAAGAGGTCGTCGACGAAGCGGGCGGTCTGGAGCATATGTTCGGCCGCGCCGTCGGAGAGGACGATATCCTGTACTTTTAGCTCGACCAGCTGGTCCTCGTGGGTCAGCGGGTCGCCGTGGATGTCCTCCGTGTAGCCCAGTCCACGGAGTCGCTCGGCGGAGACGTCCAGTTCCGAGGCCCGTACTGCCGTCACCGGCAGGTCCGTCATGTCGTAGCGGACGGTGCCGTCCTTGAACGCAGACACGTCGTGTTTCGCCCGGAGGATACCCTTCTCCATCGGTTCCGGTACTTTCTCCTCGGATGTGAGCCCCTTGACCGCTTTCAGTTGCTCGAAGGCCGTCTCGCGCTCGCCGACGTTCTGCAGAGCGTCCCGGTACGCTTCCTGCAGGTCGAGCACCTTGTACTGGGTCGGCGAGGCGAGCGTCTCACATCGGGAACACTCCGCCCGGCCGGACTCGTCGCGTTCGACTTCGGCTTCGCAGTCGGGACAGACGTACACCGGCTCGGTGGTCCCGCCACAGTCGGGACAGCCCGCTTGGTGCGTCTCGGTCCCACAGTCGGGACAGCGCCGGCGGGCTACTTCGACCTCGACCTGGCCGGGCGTGTCGCTCATCCCGTCGGCGTGTTTCGTCGCCTTTGCCACATCTCGCTGTGCGCCGCCGGCCTCGCCGATGGGGCTGAGCGTGTGGACGGCCGGCGAGAGGTCCCGCCGCTCGGACTTCTCGGGGCGACCCATCCGGTTGCCGATACGGGTCGGGGCGCGCTCCCGAATCTGGAACGGCGCGACCTCGTTGATCGCTTTGATAGCGTTCTGGCCGTCTTCGCGCTCGGCATCCTCGGCAACCCCGATTGCGTCGAGCGATTCGCTGTCGCCGTAGGTTCGCGCGTGCTCGGAGAGGTCCGACGGTGTCCAGTCCCGCTCTAGCGACCGGGAGAACCCGAGCGTCCGCACCAACGGCACCCAGTCGGTGACCGTTACGGTGTCCTCGTCCTGCGTATGTTCGACGAGCAGGTGTTCGAGCGTCCCTTGGACGGCATCGCTCCGTGGAAGTACGAGTGCGCCGTCGTCGCTGTGTGCGTCGCCTGCTGTACCGTCCATCTCCGGATCGGCGTACGCGCCGTCGGCCTGTGCGACCTGTGCCTCCTCAACGGCGTCGGCGAGCGCACACATCTGGTCGACGCTCACGTCGTGCCAGAGGTAGGTGTATTTCGGGTGCAGCGGGGCGTCGTACTCGGTTGCCCACTCGATGGCTTCCTCGGCGCTCGGGTCCGTGAGGTCGATGTGGGGTGAATCCTGCATCGCCTGCACGTCCGCGCCGGCAGCGTCAAGATCCTGCTCCCACCACTCGACGGTGTAGGAGGCCGGCGCGAGCGGGTGATTGTTCTCGACGAACTCGCCGTAGTTGACTAGGTACTCGCCCGGGTCGAGTATCTTCTCGACGCCGTTTCGGACTTCCAGTGCCTCCTCGGCGTCGTCGATGCGGCGCACGTCGCCGTTAGCCAGACGTACGGTCGGCCCCTCGATGGTGTCGACCGGCACGACGCCGGCGGCCTTCCCCGGCCGCTCGGTCTTGATCTGGGTCCCAGTCGCGAGGAAGTCATCGACGAGATGCATTGTCGCCGGGTGGACGCCGGCGGTCGCGAAGCCGTGGTTGCGTGACCGGCCGTAGCGAAGCCGGAACCCGCCAGCTTTCGACGGGTGAGAGAACACCGGGCGGCCGGCGATGAGGTCCCGGAGGTATTTATCGGCGGGTTCGACCCGCGGCGGTCCAGCCTGCTCGTCACCGTCGTCCGCACCGTCGTCGTCCGCGCCATCGCCACCGTCGTCGCCGTTCGCCTCGTCTGCGCCATCCTCCTCATCGGCTTCGTCCTTACCGATGGTCCCGTCGATGAGGTCCTGTAGCCACGGCCAGTCGACCTCGTCCAAGTTCCGGGTGTAGCGCTGGATCTTCGGTGCTTTCAGCGCAATCCCCTCGGCCAGCACCAGACACATCCCGCCCCGCGGGGAGTTCGAGTCGACGCGTTCGAGGTCCCGGTAGCCCGATACCTCCTCGTCGCCGGTCGCCTCGCCGTCAAGCATGATCGGCATGTGCTCGGCGATGAACTTCGTCTCCTTCTCCTTTGGCGAGTACTGGAGGCCGGTGTCCTTGTCGTAGAGGTCAATCTCCTCGGCGTAGCGGCCGATTTCATCGTCGCGGGCCTTGTACTGGTCGATACCGAGCAGCGCGCGGGCGTAGTCCGCGACCAGCACGGACAGCGCCTGTGCGGTTCCGCCGGCCGAGCGGATCGGCCCGGCGTAGTAGACGTTGATGAACTCCGTGCCGTCGTCGTTTTCCAGCAGTTCCACGCGGTCGATACCCTCGATAGGGGCGGCGACGACGCCCTCGGTCAGCAGGGCGACGGCAGTCCGGACCGCGCCCTCGACTTTCCCCTCGCGGCTGTCGTAGTCGCCGACGGTCCCCTCGACGAAGTCCTCGACCAGTTCCAGTGCAGCCTCCTCGCGGGACATCTGCCCCTCCAGTTCTCGCACCCGCTCGGCGACGCCGTCGATGCCGAGGATGTTCTCGACCCGGTCGGCCATGTCGCGCGCGGTGGGGATCTCGACTTCCGGCTTCGGGTCGCCGCCGCGCTCTTTGGCCCGCTCGGCCACGTCGAAGGCGGCTTCGAGCTGGGTTTCGAGCGTTTCGAAGTACTGTTCGTCGGCCTCCCGCATCTTAGATGTTCCAGAGGTCCAGATCGGTCGGTTCGTCGTGTTCCCGCCGGAGTTCGGTGTCGAACCCGCGGACGTACAGTTCGCCCGCCCAGACGGTGCCGGCGTTCAGGTGGCCGGCGACCGCCTCGCCGTCGGGCCGCGAGAGGACGGCGTGGGTGTGGGCGAACCGCTCCCCGTCGAGATGCGAGATGTTGCCCATACAGGCGGCGACCTCGAGTGGCTCGTCGAAGGTCAGCGAATCGTACTCGGTCCGGTCCTGGTCGTAGAACATGAGTTCCGCGTCCTGCACTGCTCCGAGCCCGTAGAAGAAGCCGGCGTCGATGCCCTGTTCGTCCGCGAACGTCTCGATCTCGGCGCGCCAGTCCGCACCGTGCTCCAGTCGGCAGACGAACTCGGACGTACTGTCGACTTCGCGGTAATCCATATCTGTAGTGGATGGCAGGCCGCTCCAAAAGCGTTGCTTTCGGCCCAACCGTTTATATCCGAAGCCGGGACCACCGCCGCTGTGACGTAGCCACGGCCCGGCGCGCCCAGCGGTTGTGCGGCACACCGCGCCGGGACAGACGCATGCCGCCTGTTCGCTACTGCGCTGGGAACGCTGCCAGACCAGTGCTATGCCGGCAGCGACACCCGACTGACCGGCTGGTTCCGGTCGGCATCATAGAAGGACAGTTCGTCGACGGTCCACCGAATCGGCTCGATGTCCCGCTCGACCAGCCGTGCAGCCGCATCGCGGTTCCCGCCGCGGGCGACGGTTACGTGCGGGACGTACTCGTCGCCTTCCATCTCGTCGACCGGGTCGACCCGCTCGCAGAGCCGCTCGTGCAGGGCGACCAGTCCGGGGCTCTCGACGGTGAGATACACCACCGGCGACGGCCCGGTCACGGCCGTTTCGAACTGCTCAACCTCCGAAACCTTCGCCTCGAACGCCGGTTGGCCGCGAAGCGCCTCGCGCCCCTGTGCTTCTAGTCTAGCGTAGGCCGCGTGGTCGCCGTCGCCCAACCGCTTTGCGACCAGCGTGTGCTCGCCCCGGCCCCGTCGCTGTGCGAGCGGCAGGTCCGCCGCGAGGTCGGCCGCTAGCGACGTGACTGCCGACGGGAGTGGGACGTTGATGCTGTACACGACGCGTTGGTCGCCCGCTGTCGGCAAAAAGAGCCCGGTCCTACAGCCGGTCGAGCAGCCACAGGACGATGAGGACAACCAGAACCACACCGAGTATCGGCTGGAGTGGCCCGAGGAGCCAGCCCAGCAGTCCCAGAATCCCACCGACGATTTCGAGCACCAACCAGACGACAATGAGAACGAGGACAATCTTCAGCAGGGTGTCCACGTCGAGTTTCGCTCTGTCCATGCCTAACCGGACTCCCTCACGGGGCAAACCCCTTGTGGCCACAGCGGCCGGTGATTCAGGCACCGGTAGAGGTGTGGCATGAGAGGTAAGGCTGCAGTGTATCAGTTCACACAATCGGCAATAAACGATATACCTGCTGAGAAGGTAGCCGCGGTAGGATGGGCCGGACCGCTGGACCGCTGGTAGTCGTATTCGTCGCGATAGCACTGCTTGTACCGACAGCGACCGGTGCCGGGTTCGGCAGCCTCGGGCAGCAGTCCGTCGACGCGGACGTGGTCGTCATGACCGCTGACGTGGACACTGACGGGACCGCTGACTGGACGGTTGCCTACCGAATCCGACTCGACGACGACAACGCCACGCAGGCCTTTGAGGACCTGCGTGCAGATATTCAGGCCAACCCGTCGGCGTACACGGACCGCTTCAAGAACCGGATGCAACGCACTGCCGGGGCCGCGGAGAACGCGACCGGCCGCGAAATGGCTATCGAGAACGTCACCGTGAGTGCACGCGAGGAGACGTTTGGCCAGACGTACGGCGTCATCACCTACCGGTTCCAGTGGACGAACTTCGCTGGCATTTCGGACGACCACCTCGAAATCGGCGACGCGCTCTCGGGGCTGTTTTTAGACAGCGAAACCTCACTGACTGTCCGCTGGCCAGCAGACTATCAGGCGGACTCCGTCGCGCCACAGTCCGACGAGCGGGGGAACGCCTCTGTCACCTGGCGCGGCCAGCAGACGTTCGCGGAAAGCGAGCCGCGAGTGTCTGTCAGTCCGGGAGACCCCGCTGGTGGGGACGGGGGTAACGGCCTCCTCGTCGGTGGAATCCTCGCGCTCGTCGGCATCATTGCCGGGGCATACGCCCTTCGACGGTACGGCGTACTCGGCGGCGGTGAGCCGGCCGAACCACCGGCGTCGATGGTCGACTCGGACGACTCTGAACCGGAACCCGCTGCCGGCACGGACGCCGACGCCGGCACACCGCCGGTTGAACTCCTGAGCAACGAGGAGCAGGTCCTGCAACTGCTCGAATCGAACGGCGGGCGGCTCAAACAACAGCAGGTAGCCGGCGAACTCGACTGGACCGACGCCAAGACGAGTCAGGTCATCAGTGGCCTGCGCGACGAGGACAAGGTCGAGACGTTCCGCATCGGCCGGGAGAACGTGGTGACGCTGCCGGACACTGACGTGACTGGTGGTGACGGAACCGACAGCGGTGACGAAACACAGTAATAAAGCCACCGACCGTTCACCGGAACCTGTCAGCTGGTTCGAGCACAGTATTGCGGTTTTAATTCGGCTTAATCGGCGCTAACCCGGCATCACTGACGCCTATTTATAGGGCCTTGGGTGGACAAGTACTGGATAGAATGAGACGAGCCACCCCGGTATTGCTGGCGCTGCTGCTCGTAGCGAGCACGCTCGCCGCGGTGCCCGCCGCAACCATGGCACAGGAAACGGAAGCGGTGACTGAACAGGCCAATGAGAATGCGACGCCCCCCGGCGCACAGCTTGCGGGCGTGGTCAGCGTGCAGGAGGCTGAACTGGACGGCGAGGTCCAGTCTCGGACGTTCGGGATCCGTGTCGCGAAGGCGAACACTGACGCTGCGAAGGCGTCCGTCGTCGCCGAGCAGGTAAACGACTCTGAGACCCGCCTGGAAGAACTCCAACAGCGCAAGCAGGCGCTGGAGCAAGCCCGCGAGAACGGCTCGATGAGCGAGGGCGAGTACCGGGCGAAGGCCGCACAGCTCCACGCCGAAACGAAGAACGTCCAGCGACTGGCCAAGGAGACGAACGAAACCGCCAGCCAGCTCCCTGCCGAAGCGTTAGAGGCGAAGGGTATCGACGCGGCGGCGATCAAGACCCTCTCACAGCGCGCGAGCGAACTGAGTGGTCCAGAAGTCGCCGCTATCGCACAGGGTATCGCCGGGCCGAACGTCGGGCAGCAGGCTCGACCTGACGTTGCCGGTGACCGCGGCGGTGATGCGGCGAACCGAACCGAAGTGAGTGACCGTCCGGGGGCCGGGCGGGAGCGGACCCCGGCGAGTGAACGGACGGACGATACCGATGCTACGCCAGCCAACGGGACGGCCACTAACGGCGGGGAAACCGAACTGCCAACCGGCAGCAACAGATCCGGGTCCGGCACTACTACCGCTGGCCGATAGCGTGAGACAGCGAATAGGCTGCTTATAGGCCGTCAAGCGCCGGCTTGTGTGCAGCTACTGGCGACGCGGGTACGCCTGAGCCTATGTGTTTGTTTCCTATACACATGCCACTGCGAACACGGAAACTATTAGTACCCGAGTCACACAGCAGGAAGTACATGACGCGGACCCCTCGCTCTACGATGCTCGTTACGGACGGCGAGAGGTCCCTCCGTTTCTCCCCACGACGACGACGACCGGGCCGTTTCTAGGCCCACTACTACTTACTCTTCAATTGACAGGTTCGATTCGTCGCTAGACGCCGTCGTCGTCGGTTCGATGGGATACTCGATCTGTTGTCCGATCGGGAAACCGACAGGCACACCACGGAACCAATCCACAACACATCCATGCCAGAAGGAAACGGAACCGTCGCGCTCGCCTTCTCGGGCGGGCTCGACACGACCTGTCTCTTATACACATCT
>NZ_AOLY01000005.1 GCF_000336635.1 Haloarcula japonica DSM 6131
CAACCGAGGAGTTCGCGGACCTCTGTATGGAGGCCGTCAAGGCAAACGCCGACTATCAGGGCTACCCGCTCGGGACCGCCCTCGCGCGCCCGGTCATCGCCAAGGCCATCCTCTCGGTCGCCGAGGAGCAGGGCTGTTCGGCCGTCGCCCACGGCTGTACCGGCAAAGGGAACGACCAACTGCGCTTCGAGGCCGTCTGGCGTGACTCCGACCTCGATGTCATCGCACCGGTGCGTGAACTCGGGCTCACCCGCGAATGGGAGAACGAGTACGCCGCGGAGAAGGGCCTGCCCGTCGAGGGCGGCGACGGCGGCCGCTACTCCATCGACACGAACCTCTGGAGCCGTTCCATCGAGGGCTCCGAACTGGAAGACCCGAGCACCATCCCAGCCGACGACATCTACAAGTGGACCGAGAACCCCTCCGACAAGGACGCCGAACTCGTCGAGGTCGAATTTGAGGAAGGCGTTCCCGTTGCTGTCGACGGCGATGAACTCGGCGGCGTCGAACTTATCGAGCAACTCAACGCGCAAGCGGGTGCCCACGGCATCGGCCGCACGGACATGATGGAAGACCGTATGCTCGGGCTGAAAGTCCGCGAGAACTACGAACACCCCGCGGCCACCGTCCTGCTGACGGCCCACGAAGCGCTGGAAGGCCTCGTCCTCACGCAGGAAGAGCGCCAGTTCAAGGCCCAGGTCGACCAGGAGTGGTCCCAGAAGGCCTACCAGGGCCTCGTCGACGCGCCGCTGACGGGCGCGCTCGAGGCGTTTATCGACGACACCAACGAGCGCGTCACCGGGACCGTTACGGTCAAACTCGAAGGCGGTCACTGCCGCCCGGTCTCGCGCGAATCGGACTACGCCGTCTACAGCGAGTCGGCGGCCTCGTTCAACGAGGAGGACGTCTCCGGGGGCATCACCCAGCAGGACGCCACCGGCGTCGCGAAGTACCACGGCTTCCAGTCCCGTTTGGCGAACAAGATTCTGGCCGACGCAAAGAAGGGCGCCGCCGTGACCGACGGCAGCGGCGACAGCGAGGACACGGAGGAGTAAGCGAATGAGCGACGGCGAGGATCACGAGACGGCGGACGCCACCGGAGACCACGACGAGACGGTCGTCCGCCGCGACCGCTTCGCGGGCGGGCCCGCCCGGTCGTTCCTCTCCTCGCTGTCGGACGACGAGCGCATCTTCGCGGCCGACCTGGCTGTCGACCGCGCCCACGTCGTGATGCTGGCCGAACAGGAGATCATCGACCGCGAGACGGCCGGTGAGGTGCTGGCCGCACTGGCGGCTGTTGAGGAGGCGGGCCACGGAGAGCTGCCCGACGGCGAAGACGTTCACGAAGCCATCGAGAGCGCCGTGATTGAGCGTGTCGGCCCCGCCGGCGGCAAGATGCACACCGCGCGCTCGCGCAACGACGAGGTGGCAGCCTGCATCCGCTACCGCCTGCGCGAAGACATATTGGACCTCGTGGAGACCCTCATAGGAGCCCGCGAGCGACTCATCGAAGTGGCTCGCGCCGAGCGCGAGACGGTGATGCCCGGCTACACGCATCTCCAGCCCGCACAGCCGACGACGGTCGCCCACTGGGTGCTGTCCTACGAACAGGCGCTCCAGCGCGACACCGCACGGCTGCTGGATGCCTACGAGCGCGTCAATCAGAACCCGCTGGGGTCGGCCGCGTTCGCCGGGACTCCCTTCGACGTGGACAGGGAGCGCACGGCGGAACTGCTCGGGTTCGAGGGCGTCGCCGAGAACTCGATGGACGCCTCGGCCACGCGGGATTTCCTCGTCGAGACGACCAGCGCGGTGGCGACGCTGGCGACGAACTTGTCGGGGCTGGCCGAGGACGTGGTCGTGATGGCGAGCAAGGGCCACGTCGACCTCGACGACGACTACGCCTCGACGTCCTCTATCATGCCCCAGAAGAAGAACCCGGACACGCTGGAACTGGTCCGCGGTCGAACGGGCGACGCCGTCGGTGGGCTGAACGGCCTGCTGACCAACCTGAAAGGCCAGCCGCGCGCGTACAACCGCGACCTGCAGCGCGCCGGCCGGCACGCCTGGGACGCAATCGACAGTGTCACCGAGAGCGTGGCCGTGGCCGCTGGTGCGGTCGCGACCGCGGACTGGCCCGCCGACACGCTCGAAGCCGCGGCTACCGATGGATTCGCGACGGCGACCGGCGTGGCGGACCTGCTGGCGATGGCCGGCGTGCCGTTCCGGACAGCCCACGAGGTCGTCGCCGAGGCGGCGGCGGGCCTGGGTCCCGAGGAGGACGCGCCCGACTACGAGGCGCTGTCGGCCGTTGCCGAGGACGTGCTGGGCGAGCCCTTGTCGACTTACGTCGATCGCGAGGCGTTGGCGGCTGCGCTTGACCCGACCGAAAGTGTCGCAATGCGGGACTCTCGGGGTGGCCCGGCCCCCGACGCCGTCGCCGAGCAGGTATCGGTGGCTGAGGATGCCCTCGCCGCCGACAGCGAGGAACTGACTGACCGCCGGCAGGCGGTTTCACAGGCGACTGACCGGCGCCAGACGGAGGTGGACCGATATGTCTGAACGACCACCGTCCCCTCGCGGGACAATTATACCATACTTCTGATACACGAATCGGAAACGTGGAGGATTTGGAGTTTTGATACGATTAGAGTGCGGTGTGTGTTGTTAAACTATTCTGATATGTTCGAAGGCTTTAAGTGGATCCCTGTCACAGGATGAACTACAATGGCAGAATGCATCGAGTGTGGGGCGGACGTGTCCCTGCACGACAACCTCGAAGTTGGAGAGATCGTTGACTGTACCACCTGCGGTGCCGAGCTGGAAGTCGTCGGCGCCGACCCCGTCGAGCTCGACAGCGCACCCGAGCTCGAAGAGGACTGGGGTGAGTGAGGTGTTCGCGGTGGCGCGGCGTTCGACGCCGTACGTGACGCCCGTGGCGGTTGACGCCGCGAGCCGCGAACCCACGGAGGACTCAGTATGAAAGTCGGACTCCTCTACTCGCGCATCCGCCGGGACGAGAAGCTGCTCCTGTCGGAACTGCGCGAGCGCGATCACGAGATCGAGAAGATAGACGTTCGCAAACAGCAGTTCAATATCCACGAGGCCCCCGAGGCCTTCGAGGATCTGGACATCGTCGTCGACCGCTGTCTGGCGACCAGCCGCAGCGTGTACGCGACGAAGTTCGCGAAGGCCTACGGCGTCCCCGTGGTCAACGGCCCCGAGGTCGCCGACACCTGCGCGGACAAGGTCAACAACAGCCTCGCGCTGGAAGCGGCGGGCGTGCCGACGCCGAACACGGATGTCGCGTTCACGAAGGACGCGGCGCTGGAATCCATCGAGAAGTTCGGCTACCCCTGCGTCCTGAAGCCGGTCGTCGGCTCCTGGGGTCGCCTGATGGCGAAGATCGACTCCCGCTCGGCCGCCGAGGCCATCCTCGAACACAAGGAGACGCTCGGCCACTACGAGCACAAGATCTTCTACGTCCAGGAGTTCGTGGACAAGCCCGGCCGCGACATGCGCGTGCTGGCCGTCGACGGCGAACCGATTGCGGCGATGGTCCGCTCCTCGGACCACTGGCTCACCAACGCCGCGAAGGGCGCAGAAACCAACGAGTTCGAACTGGACGACCGCGCGCTGGAACTGGTCGAGAAGGCCTCCGACGCGGTCGGCGGCGGCCTGCTCGGTATCGACTTAATGGAAGTCGGTGTCGACGAGGAAAGCGGTGAGTTCGAGGACTACACGGTCCACGAGGTCAACCACACCGTCGAGTTCAAGGCGCTGAACGAGGTCACCGACGTGGACGTGCCTGCGAAGGTCGTCGACTGGCTCGAACAGAAGGCGGCGACGGAGGCCGACGCCGAGGTGACAGCATGACGTACTCCGCGAGCGTCGTCGGCGGTTCCGGCTTCACCGGCGGGGAACTGCTTCGCATCCTCGACGGCCACCCCGAGTTCGAACTGGCGCAGGCGACCAGCCGCTCGAAGGAGAACAAGACCATCGGCCACTCCCATCCGAACCTCCGGCACTCGGACCTGCGCTTTTCGTCGCCGGAGGACCTGGAGTCGGTCGACGTGCTGTTCGCCGCGACGCCCCACGGCGTCTCGATGGAGCAAATCGACGCGTTCCAAGAGGCCGCCGGCACGGTCGTCGACCTCTCGGCGGACTTCCGCCTCGACAGCGAGGCCCAGTACGACGAGTGGTACGACGGGCACACGCGCCCGGAACTGCTCGAACAGAGCGAGTACGCGCTGCCGGAACTCAACCGTGACAACCTCGCGGGTGCAGACCTCATCGCCTCGGGCGGCTGTAACGCCACGGCGACGATCCTTGGCCTGCTCCCGCTGTTCGAGGCCGACATCCTCTCCGGCAACGAGCAGGTCGTCGTCGACGTGAAGGTCGGCTCCAGCGAGGGCGGGGCCGGCGGCGGCGAGGCATCCAGCCACCCCGAGCGCTCGGGCGTCGTCCGCCCGTACGCGCCCACGGGCCACCGCCACGAGGCCGAGATCCAGCAGTTCCTCGGCATCGACGTGTCCTTCACCGTCCACGCGGTGGACATGATCCGCGGCGCGAGCGCGACCTGTCACGTCTTCCCCGAGGGGCCCGTCTCGAAGGGCGACCTCTGGGGCGCGTACCGCGGCGAGTACGAGGACGAACCGTTCGTCGAACTCGTCGCCGGCGGTGGCGGCGTCTACCGCTACCCCGAACCCAAATCGGTCGCGGGCACGAACCGCGCCGAGGTCGGCTTCGAACTCGACCCCGGCAACAAGCGACTGGTCGTGTTCTCGGCCATCGACAACATGATGAAAGGGTCGGCGGGCCAGGCGGTCCACGCGGCCAACGTCGCACTGGGCATCGAAGAGACGGCGGGCCTGGAGTTCCAGGGGCTCCACCCCGTCGGCGCACCGTAACCCCTGGAGAGGCTTTTTCATGACAGTAGTTATCAAAGTCGGTGGCGCTCGCGCGGTCGACCCTGCGGGGGCGCTTGCGGACGTGGCATCGTTAGTGGCCGACGGTGAGCAAGTCGTCGTGGTACACGGCGGCTCCACCAAAGTCGACGAGACGCTCGAACGGCTCGGCGTCGAGCCCGAATACGTCGAGACCCCGTCGGGCGTCGTCGGCCGGTTCACGGACGAGACCACGATGGAGGTGTTCGAGATGGCGTTTGGCCACCTGAACACCCAGCTCGTCGCCGGCCTCCAGAGCGAGGGCGTCGACGCGGTCGGTCTCAACGGCGTCGACGGCAAACTGCTCTACGGACCGCGCAAGTCCGCAGTGCGGGTCGTCGAGGACGGGAAGAAGAAGATCCGCCGTGGCGACCACTCAGGGACCATCAAGCAGGTCAACGGCGACCTGCTGGACTCGCTGCTCGACGATGGCTACACACCGGTTGCTGCGCCACCCATGGCCGGCGACGACGATGGGGAAATCATTCCCGTCAACACGGACGCCGACCGCTCGGCGGCGGCCATCGCCGGCGAACTCGACGCGCAGCTGGTACTCTTGACCGATGTCGAGGGCGTCTACGCTGACCCCGATGACCCGTCGACACTCATCGAATCGGTCGAGACGGCGGCCGACTGGGATGCGCTTGAGGACGCCGCGGAAGGCTTCATGAGCCGGAAGATCATGGCCGCCGAGGAGGCGCTCGACGGCGGCGCACCCGAGGTTGTGGTGGCCGACGCCAACGCCGAGTCACCGATCCTCTCGGCGCTTGACGGCGGCGGCACCCACGTCCACGCGAACGCACTCGAACAGGACACAGACAAGACAGCGACGGAGGAACAATGAGCGGATTCGTCTTCAACGAGAAACCCATCCAGATCGAACGTGGCGACGGTGCCTACGTCTACGACGACGGCACAGAGTACCTAGACATGGGCGCGTCCTATGCCTGTGTCCCGCTGGGACACGGCCATCCGGCGGTCCAAGAAGCCGTCAGCGACCAGCTAGAGAAGATCACGTACGTCCAGGCGTCGTACCCGAACGCCGAGCGGACGGCGCTGTACGACCTGCTGGCCGACACCGCGCCGGACCCGATCAACAAGACCTGGCTCTGTAACTCCGGGACTGAGGCCAACGAGGCCGCACTGAAGTTCGCCCGGTCGGCGACGGGCAACTCCAAGATTGTCGCGACGATGCAGGGCTTCCACGGCCGGACGATGGGCGCGCTGGCGACCACGTGGAAAAACAAGTACAAGAAGCCCTACGAGCCGCTCATCGGCGACGTGGAGTTCGTCCCCTACGACGACAGCGAGGCGCTGGACGAGGCTGTCGACGAGGACACCGCCGCGTTCATCGTCGAACCGGTCCAGGGTGAGGGCGGCATCAATCCGGCCTCGGACGGCTACCTCGAAGCCGCACGGGAGATCACCGAGGACGCCGGCGCGGCGCTCATCTTCGACGAGGTCCAGACTGGGATGGGCCGGACCGGTGCGCTGTGGAACTCCCAGCGGGCCGACGTCGCGCCCGACATGATAACCGCGGCGAAGGGGCTGGGCAACGGCCTCCCCGTCGGCACGACGCTGTGCCGGGACTGGATCGCCGAGGACTACGGCTCCCACGCCTCGACGTTCTCGGGCGGGCCGGTCATCTCGGCGGCCGCCGGCGCGACCGTCTCGACCGTCGTCGAGGACGACGTTCCCGAAAACGCCGCTGCGATGGGCGACTACCTCCAGACCGAACTGGAAGCGGCCGTCGGCGACGACGTGCGGGATATCCGCGGCGAGGGCCTGATGATCGGCGTCGAGGTCGGTCGCGGCGCGAACGCGGCGCTGAAGGAACTCGCCCTGAACCACCAAGTGCTCGCGCTGCCGGCCGGCCGCACCGTCGTGCGCCTGCTCCCGCCGCTGACCATCGACGAGTCCCACGCCGACGCCGTCGTCGATGCGCTGTCGGAGGTGGTTGGATGAGCGAAGCCGCGAGCCGCGAGGCCGACACCGAGGCCCGCGACCTGCTCGAAGCGGTCGTCCGCATCCCGTCGGTCTCGCGCGACGAGACGGAGGCGGCCGAACGGCTGGTCGAGTTCTTCGAGGCCCACGGCCGCGAGGCGTGGCTCGACGAGGTCGGCAACGTCCGCGCGCCAGCCGACGACGGCGTCCTGCTCACCTCCCACATCGACACCGTCCCGGGCGACATCCCGGTCCGCGTCGAGGAGGGTGACGAGGGCGACGTGCTCTGGGGCCGCGGCAGCGTCGACGCGAAGGGGCCGCTGTGTGCGATGGCCGTCGCCGCCGTCCGCACCGGGGCCTCCTTCGTCGGCGTCGTCGGCGAGGAGGTCGACTCGAAGGGCGCCCGCTATCTGATCGAGGACCGCGAGACGGCACCCGATGCCGTCATCAACGGCGAACCCTCCGGCTGGGAGGGCATCACGCTCGGCTACCGCGGCCTGCTGGCCGGAACGTACGTCGCGACCAGCGAGTCCGGTCACTCCTCGCGCCCGGAGAATAACGCAATCCAGGACGCCATCGACTGGTGGTCTGCGGTCGACGACGAGTTCGCCACCGACGAGTGGCACCCCGTCTTCGAACGTGTCACCTGCAAGCCCGTCGATTTCAAGGGCGGGACGTCGACTGACGGGCTCTCCGTCGAGGCGACGATGGACGTCCAACTGCGGGTCCCGCCGGAGTACAGCACCGACGAGATCCGCGAGATCGCCGACGGATTCCTGACGAACGGGACCGTCAACTGGGACGACAAGGTGGAACCGGTGATGCAGAGCCCCCGGACCAGCGCCGCCCGGGCGTTCCGGGCCGCGATCCGGCAGGCGGGCGGCGATCCTACGCTGCTTCGCAAGACAGGTACCAGCGACATGAACGTCTACGCGAAGGCGTGGGACTGTCCGATGGTGACATACGGTCCCGGCGACTCCGACCTCGATCACGCACCGAACGAGCACCTCCCGCTCGATGAATACGACCGCTCCGTCGCGGTGCTTGAGACCGCGACCGAACGCCTGCTGGAGGACTGATATGGACATACTCGACGTCGACGACCTCACGACCGACGAACTGACGACCGTCCTCGACCGCGCCGCGGCGATCAAGGCCGACCACGGCGAGGGGAGTCCGAGCGACCTGCTGGACCAGCAGACACTGGGCATGATATTCGAGAAGCCATCGACGCGAACCAGGGTCTCCTTCGAGACGGGGATGACGCAACTGGGCGGCCACGCCGTGTTCCTCGGCCCCGACGACATCCATCTGGGCCACGGGGAACCAGTCAAGGACACCGCCCGCGCACTCGGCCGGTACGTCGATTTCATCATGGCTCGTGTGTTCGACCACGCCGACGCGGAAGAACTGGCCGAATACGCTGAAGTCCCGGTCATCAACGGGCTGACCGACGACGCCCACCCTTGCCAGACGCTCGCCGACCTGCTGACCATCCGCGAGCAGTTCGGCGACTTCGATGACGTGTCCGTAGCGTGGGTCGGCGACGGGAACAACGTCTGCCAGTCCTTTGCCATCGGCGCGGCGATGGTCGGCATCGACCTCACCGTCGCCACGCCGGAGGGCTACGGCATCTCCGAGAACGTCGCCGACCGCGCCGCCGCCTTCGGCAACGCGCCCGAGACCACCCACGACCCCGAAGCAGCGGTCGCCGACGCCGACGTGGTGTACTCCGACGTGTGGGTCAGCATGGGCCAAGAGGACCAGCGCGGCCAGAAGCTCGAAGACTTCGAGGGCTTCCAGATCACGACAGACCTGCTCGGCGACCGGCCGTTCATGCACTGCCTGCCCGCCCACCGCGGCGAGGAGGTCACCGATGACGCCATCGAGTCGGAGAACGCCGTTGTCTGGGACCAAGCGGAGAACCGCCTGCACGCTCAGAAGGGACTGCTCGTGTGGCTGTCCGAGCAGGCGTAGTACCGTCCCGAGCGGAGCGAGGGACGGCTTTGCCCCAGGTTTTTGCGCGAGTGGTCATGAACGAAGTGAACGACCCGACGCGGAAAAAGTGGCTGCCGGCACAGGCAGAGAACCGCCTACACGCTCAGAAGGGACTGCTCGTGTGGCTGTCCGAACAGGCGTAGACCCGTCCCGAGCGAAGTGAGGGACGGCTTTTTCCCACCGAAAGACTCGCGTCGCTCGTCTTTCGAGCCTTGCTTCGCTCCGTTCAGCAAGACCACGTGTTTGCGCGAGTGGTAAGCGCGCAGCGCTTACCCGAGCGGGAAAAACGCGGGCTATAGAAACACCGACGAGGCTCGTTTGACGAAGTCGACGGGGTCCGACCGGAGTTGTTCGACGTATCGAAGCGGGTCGGATTTGACGGCCTCGATAGACATCTGGCCGTTTCTGGCGACGCGGTTCAGATACCCCTGCTGGAGCATCCGGTTTTGCTCCTTGCTGTAGACGGGTTTACTCGTCTGCATGGCAATCGTCCGCGCCTGAGAGTGTGAGCTCTCGATGAACAGTTTGGCATCCGAGGACTGGTACACCGTGGCCTTGTACTCGCCGTGGTTGCCTGCGGCAACCCGCGTGGCCTTGTCCGGGTACTGCATCATCACCAGCTCGGCGTACTCGATTCCGTGCTCGTCGAGCCAGGCGGCGGTCTCGCTGCGGTACTTCTCCAGCCGACAGGTGACTATCTTCCCGATTTCCACCGAGGGAACACAGATAGGGTCGACAGTCGCGATGAACTCCCGGTATTTCGGCCCGTCGTCGTTTTCTTCGGGCGTCGGGTCGCGACAGAGGATGCCATCCAGATCAACGCAGGACTTCGCGAGGAAATCGTGGTGCATCATGTTCCACTCGAACACTCTCGGGAACGGCAGGGTCTGGGCGTAGGTATCAACGAACCGCTCGGAGCCCTCGTCCACGTACACAGCGCCGTAGTACACGTCCGCAGACAGGTCCAGGTCGCCGATAGTCGACTGTGCGCCGGTCATTTCGCTGCCGGTGTAGACGGTGTCGTCCACGACCAGTATCTTCGAGAACTCCGAGAGGTCGAACTCACCGTCGTACCGTTCTCCCGTCTGTAGGAGTCTCCCCTCCCGCAGTCCGTCGATATCCGTCATCGGGAGATTGAGATGCAGCGAAAGTAAGTTTGACACTAGCATCCCGCTTCTGGGTATTCCGACGATCAGATCCAGGTCGTTTGGCAGATCGACGATCCACTCCTGCGTATCGGCACTGAGATGGGAGAAACTCCTGTAATTCATTGGTTTCTGGAAGTAGGAAGTATTAGCATCCTCATCGTAGCTCGAACATCACGAGGAGAAATGCGCTTACTTCTTTTCAAATGACATCAGTTGGTGAGTGTTAATGCTTTTGATTTGTAAATCATTAGGATATTATTTTAGAGAGGAAAGTACGGTTGTCGAGTCTTCTTCCGCTCCGGGGCTATTTCCACCCGAAACAGTGCCCTTTCCGATGATTTTGACAATATTACCCACAGTATCCGCCGTCGTCGGAGCGTGAGAGCTGACGGTTCCGGCTGAAATAGTGCGTTTTTTGATACATCTGGAAAACGGGTTTCATAATCAGTCTTCCGGGTCACCGTCGGCGGTTCGGAATCGGATGGACACGGACCGCGACGACGCCGTCGCGGTGAGGTTGAGGTAACGGCCCAGTTTATCCGGGTTGGAACAATACAGATCGGTATGTCTGTCAACCCGTCTCCGGACCAGTTCCACGAGCTGATGGTCGACGACGAACCGAACCTCTCGGACGTGATGGCCTGTGTCTTTGGCGTTCAAGAACACGAAGTACGGACGTATCAGACATTGCTTGAGACTCCTGCAAGCACTGTCGAGGAACTCGCTGACGAACTCGGTCGGGATCGCTCGAACATCAACCGGTCGCTGTCGACGCTCCGCGAGAAGGGGCTCGCGACGCGGAAACGGCGATTGCTCGACGGCGGCGGCCACGTCTACCAGTACACTGCGACACCGCTGTCAGAGGCCCGCGAGCTGATGCACGAGACCCTCGACGAGTGGACTGCGGTGGTCCATCACCGTATCGACGAGTTCGACGCCAGCCCCGGTGAGTGATAGCTGCCGTGCCGTGAGCGCCGACGGTATGGCCGGCAACCGTCCGACTTTTGCCCGGTGGGGGCGTGGTCCCGACAATGGCTGACCTGCAACTCACCGACGACGTGCCGCCGGTTGCCGACGACGGCGTCTGGCTGGCCTGTATCGAGTGTGGTGAGACGTTCGCGCCCTTCGACGCAATCCGCTACACCTGCGACGACTGTGACGGCCTGCTCGAGGTTCGCTATGACGACCTGCCGACCTTCGACGAGTTCGAGGGGTCGGGCGTCTGGAGATACAACGCCGCCCTGCCCTTCGAGGAGGGCGTCACGCTCCCAGAGGGCGACACGCCGCTGCACGAGATGCCCCGCCTGAAAGACGACATCGGTGTCGACGCGCTCCGCGTGAAACACGAGGGGATGAACCCCACTGGCTCGTTCAAGGACCGCGGTATGACTGTCGGTGTCCGAGTCGCTCAGGAGGTCGGCGTCGACCGACTGGCCTGTGCCTCGACGGGCAACACGTCCGCGGCGCTTGCGGCCTACGGCGCTCGCGGCGGGATGGAGACGCTCGTGCTCCTCCCCGCCGGGAAGGTCGCGGCTGGCAAGATCGCACAGGCGAGCCTCCACCGCGCGCGTATCCTCGAAGTCGACGGCAACTTCGACCAGTGTCTCGACATCGTACAGGACCTCGCACAGCGTGGTGAGGCCTACCTCCTCAATTCGCTGAACCCCTTCCGGCTGGAGGGCCAGAAGACCATCGGGCTGGAGATCATGGAGGAGTTCTACGCCGACCACGGCGAGTACCCGGACCGCATCGTCCTGCCGGTCGGCAACGCCGGCAACACCGCGGCGCTGTACAAGTGCTTCCGCGAACTCGTCAAGGCCGGCGCGATAACCGAGGAGCAGGTGCCCAAACTCACCGGTGTGCAGGCTGAGGGGGCCGCGCCGATGGTCGAGGCCATCGAGAACGGATACGAGGACACCCGCCGCTGGGAGGACGTCGAGACCCGCGCGACCGCCATCCGAATCGGCAATCCGGTCAACGCGCCGAAGGCGCTGCCGGGCATCCGGGAGACCGGCGGCACCGCCGTCGCCGTCTCCGACGAGGAAATCACCGAAGCACAGCGCGACATCGCCGGGGAGGGCGTCGGCGTCGAACCGGCCTCCGCCGCCTCCGTCGCCGGCCTCCGGAAGCTCCGGCGCGAGGGCGAGGTCGATAGCGACGAGTCGGTCGTCTGTCTGACCACGGGCCACCTGCTCAAAGACCCCGAAGCAGCCGCCGAAGCCGGGAACGAGCCGGAGCCAGTCGCAAACAGCACCGAGGCCGTGCTGGACCTCATCGAAGAACCGTCGTCGATCACCGGGACGGTTCGGCGACAGGTATCGAAGGCTGCCGACGCGCCGCTGGTCCCGGCGCTGGTCGCCAGCGGCCTCGGCGTCGCGTACCTCTACCGCAAACTTCGCTCGAAGAAGTAAGGTCGGCGAGGGCGGCCACGAACCGCTCCGCGGCCGTGCTGGAGTTTCCGGCCGAAAACTGACTGTGCCGGCTCTCCGTTCCGTGTTTTCCCGTCTTCTACCCAGTAGAAATATCCATCTCCCCTGGGAACAGCTAACCAATGGACGCACAGACGCGGGGCGTGTCGGGAGTGCCGTGTCGGAACACTGCTGTCGAGACGCCGCTTGCACTGAGGATGCCACCGACCGGGGTAGTGCTGTGACGGGCGTCTACGAGCGGGCGCTGGGCGAGGCCGCGGCCGACCTCCACCCGAAGGTCCGCGACCGGTACAGCCTCGCTCCGGACGACGGGACGGTCTGTGTCGGCCGCGGCGAGATGGATATCACCCGTGGAACGCTGGTCCTGCCGGCGCTGTATGCGATGACGACCCAGAACATGCTGTTTCCCGAAGCCGGTGAGGGCGTGCCGTTCTCAGTGACGACGGTGGCCTACACGACCGAGGGCGGTCACGAGGCCATGACGACCCGCCGCGCGTTCGACTTCGGCGAGACAACCCGTCTGTTCGACTCGCTGACCGTCTGGGACGCCGAGGCCGAGCGGCTGCTTGACTTCCTGGGGACCCACGGCCGGATCGCCAGCGAACTCCATCCGCGGGTCGAGGACGGCGCGCTCGTGGTGACCGGCGGCCGCCAGTGGGCCCGTCTGGGCAACCGATACGTTCCCCTGCCGGGGCCGCTGGCCGCCAACGTGGAAGTCCGCGACCGCTACGACGAGGCCGACGAGCGCTACCACGTCACCGCGACCGTCGAGAACGACCTCGTGGGCCACATGCTCGGCTACCGCGGAACGTTCACGCAGGAACAGACCGACGGCGACGGGACGCCCGACGACCTGCGAATCGTCCGCGGGCTCGACCGACTCCCGCCGCGATGAGTGACCGCGCCGGCGGGGCCCGGCAGCCAGCGCCCGGTCACATCACCCAGCCGACCATCGGTAGTGTCGCCGTGGCGGACCTGAGCGCGGCGCTCGGGGTAGCGGTCTGGCTGGCGCTGACGGCCGCCGGCGAACTGGACGCCATCGAACGGGCGCTCGCACTCGCGCCGCTCGTGTTAGTCCCGCTCGCGCTCCGGACAGCGGTGACCGGGACGTTTGAGGGGGCCGCGAGGCGGTACACGACCACAGCCATCTGGCTCCAGCCGGTCGGCGCGCTCCTGCTCGCGGCATCACTGGTCGTCCAGTCACCGGCTCCGCTGGCCGCCGGACTCGCCACGCCGTGGCTTGCGGTCACCGGCCTCCTCGGACTCGTTGCGCTCGCACGGACGCGTACGCGGCAGACGCTGACGCTCCCAGAGACTGCTATCGATGCCGGCTTGGCTTACGTCTCAGTTGGCGCGGTCGCGCTCCTGTTGGCCCATCTCGACCTGACGCTCTGGTTCGACCGTGTCATCATTCGACTGACGGCAGTCCACTTCCACTACGCCGGGTTCGTCCTCCCGGTGGCGGCGGGACTGACCGGCCGTCACCTCGCCGTTCATTCGCGTGGATTCCGCACCGTCGTCGGTGTCATCCTCGTCGGCCCGGCGCTCATCGCGGTCGGTATCGCCTTCTCGCCGCTGGTAGAGGTCGTCGCAGTGAGCTTCTTCACCGCCGCCGTTGCGGCCTTCGGCGCTGTGGTCCTGCGTCGCGTCGTCCCGACCTGCCCTCGACCGCAGGGGCTCTTGCTCGGCATCGCGGCCGTGGCGCTCCCGATTTCGATGGCGCTCGCACTCGGCTACGGGATATCGACGTTCACGGGCCGGTCGCTGGGGCTGACGATCTCGACGATGATTGCGCTCCACGGCTCGCTCAACGCCTTCGGGTTCGGACTGTGTGCGACGCTCGGGTGGCGGCTCTCGGTTTCCTGATGCCGGTCAGTGCTCCGCTCGCTCCGGCTCTAACCGGTAGCGCGTCGTCTCCTGTCCGTCGAACCGGGGACCGTTTCCGGTGGAGGTGAACCCGACCGCCTCGACAGCGGCCCGGACTTCTGATTCGTCTTCCGGTAGAAGTAGCTCGACTGACATATGCTCTCGGCGAGCGAATTCGATGGGGTCCGTCAGGAGTTCTTCGCAGGCGTCGCTCGACCCGGCCAGTTGCGTCACGTGGACGGTCCCACGCTCGGCGTCGAAGCTCACGAACCCCACAATCTCGTCGTCGGCCTCGGCTACGCGGACGGTGCGGTCGTGAACGAGGTTCTGCATCACGTCCGGCGGCCCGTCAGCGAGGGCAGCCAGTCGCTCGGCGTCGTCCTCAATAGCGTCGCGAATATCCATGTACATGTGTGGGAACCCCACGCAAATAAACGGTGTGTCGGACGTTTCGGGTCGCGTTCGCCTCCGTAGCAATAGGTCTTCACGCGACGGACTCCGTCGGGTCCTGCAGACAGTGCGATGTGGAAACAGATGGACACAGTTATCCCGAGCGACGGATAACGCGAGGGCAATGGTTCACGTACACACGGGCACGGTGGTAGCATGCGCGTAGTCGCCAAGTTCGGTGGGACGAGCCTCGGCAGCGGCGACCGCATCAACCGGGCCGCGGACTCGATTGCCGCTGCTGTCCAGCAGGGCCACGAGGTCGCTGTCGTCGCCTCGGCGATGGGTAACACGACCGACGAACTGCTCGACGAGATCAACTACGACGCCGACTCCGCGGACCGCGCTGAAATCGTCTCGATGGGCGAACGGACCTCCGTCCGGATGCTCAAAGGGGCGCTCGCTGCCCGCGGCATCGAGGCCGTCTTCCTCGAACCCGGCAGCGAGGACTGGCCGATCATTACCGACGAGTACGGCGAGGTCGACGTCGAGGAGACACAGAAGCGCGCCCACGCGCTGGCCGGCCAGCTCAAGGACGTCGTCCCGGTCATCACCGGATTCCTAGCCGAGGACCACCAGGGCAACGTGACGACGCTCGGCCGTGGCGGCTCCGACACGAGCGCCGTGATGATGGGCGACTACATGGATGCCGACGAAGTCGTCATCGTTACCGATGTCGAGGGCGTTATGACCGGCGACCCACGGGTTGTCGAGGGCGCTCGGAACGTCGGCAAGATTTCCGTCGACGAGCTCCGGTCGCTGTCGTTCCGGGGGGCCGAGGTGGTCGCGCCGTCGGCGCTGTCCTACAAGAGCGACGACCTCGGCGTTCGCGTCGTCCACTACCAGCACGGCGACTTGCTCGCCGGTGGTACGTCCATCCAGGGTGAGTTCCAGAACCTCATCGACCTACAGGAACAGCCTATCGCCTGTGTGACCGTCGCCGGCCGCGCCATCCGGAACAGTCCGGGTATCCTCGCGGACCTGTCGGGCGCTATCGCCGACGAGGAGATCAACATCGAGGCCAACTCCTCGGGGATGGACTCGCTGACGTTCTACGTTGACGAGGATGACGCCGAGGAGGCCGAAGCATTGCTGCACGCTCGTATCGTCGACGACGAGACGCTCTCGTCGGTCACTGTCGAGGACGATATCGCCGTTATCCGCGTCACCGGCGGCGACCCGAGCCAGTCGGCGCTCGCCCACCAAGTCGTTGAACCGCTTGCCGACGCCCATATCCATCTCTACGACGTGATTACGTCCGCGACGTCGGTCTCCGTGTTCGTCCCGTGGGAGGACCGCGAACAGGCCCTCTCGCTCGTGCAGGACGTGTTCTAAACGCTGAGTTCTTTTTAATCAGTTGAGGAGGCCTGCTCGAACCGGCTCGCGGGCAGCAACAGTTCGCTGACTTCGGGGAGGTGTTTCAGGTTATAGACGATTTTCGCGTCGTCAGAGACCGGTGCGGCGATACACGACAGGCGAATCCCCTTCTCTGTGAGTTCGGGCGGGAGGATGTGGCTCGCCGGCGACGGCATCTCGCCCTCGACGACCGCGACCGCGCAGTTCGTACACGCGCCGCCGCGGCAGGCAAACGGCCACGCAAAGCCGTTCTTTTCGGCCGCTTCGAGCAGCGTGTCGTTCGGGTCGACGTAGAACCGTCCGAAATCAGACGACCGCAGGTTCGCGTCGGCGGCCTTCTCGAACAGGTCCTCGTCTTCGAGCGCCCAGCCGTGGTCCTCCAGCACCTCGAAGTTGAGAAACGCCACCATCGGGTCGTCCGGTTCCGGCGGGGCTTCCTCGGTTTCAGACCCGGATTCGGCCGTCGGTGACTTGTCCGGCAGCGGGTCTCCGGGCTCGTAGCCGTTCTGCAGTCGCTCGTAGGCGTCCTTGACTGTCTGGAACTCGGCCGTCGAGCCACCCTGGTCGGGGTGTGCCTCTTTCACCCGCTCGCGGTACGCGTCGACGATCTCCCCGTCGTCGGCGTCCGGCGTGATTCCGAGGACCTCGAATGGGGACTCCACGCCACACAGTAGCGGTCACGGACATAAATCCCCTCCCCCCGCTGCAGTTTCTGCAGGCTGCTGGCGACGGTCGATGCGGCCCTCTCTAGCGGCCCTGCGTCAGCCGGAAACCGATCTCCCGCGGCAAGTCGGCGTCGTCTACCGCGTCGATGACCGCGCTCGTGTCGTAGGCCACGCGGTGCTCCTCGACAGTCAGGTCCGCGAGGTCGAGCACGGCGTAGGAAGCCCGGTGGTCCCTGTCGCGGGGCTGGCCCACGCTGCCGGGGTTCAGCACGACGCCGTCCCCGTACACCTCGTGGTGCTGATGATGCGTATGACCCATCACGAGTACGTCCTCGTCGCCCAGCAGATCCGGCCCGAACTCCTCGGGATAGGTGTAGTGGTCCGGGTCGTCAGGGTGGCCGTGGACGAGTTTCACTCGACCGTCACACACCCGCCGCTCGTCGGGCAGCGCTGCCAGCCACTCGATCTGCTCGTCGGACAACTGTTCCGTGGCGTGTTCGACACCGGCCTGGGCCATCCCGTTGAACGCGAACGGCGTCTCGGCGGCGACCGCCCTGTCGTGGTTACCCATCACTGTCGGGACTTCTTCGGTCGGCCAGGGACCGTCCGCAGGGAGCGCGTCGGTATGCCCGCGCATCGCGTCGACACAGTCGGCGTGCCAGGGGTTGTAGCCGACCACGTCGCCGGCACAGACTAGCCCGTCAACCGGCGGCATATCCGCCAGCACCGCCGCGAGCGCCACCCGATTGCCGTGGATATCAGAGAGTACGCCGAGTTTCATTGCTAGTGTCTACCTCCTGTGGGGTCTTGAGTGTCGGTCCTGGCTCAGTATCTGTGCCCGGTGCTTTGCTGCCATCCGCTCACTCTCCGTTGTACACTGCCACGTCGAACTCCCCGGCCGACCCCGCGACGCCGGCCGAACAGACGGCGTGCTCGTACTCGTGGTCGTACACCTCACGGGCCACCTCGCTGGCGTCGGTCGCGCCCAGGTCGAACGCCGTCGGGCTGTTCTCCTCGTATGTCGCCACAAGCGTCGGCTCGGTGACCTCCTCGACGAGCAGCGCGTCCCGACGGACAGTCCCGATGACCGCGCCCGGCCCGTCGGCGTTCGTCGTCGGGTCCGCCGCGTCGACGCCGACGACACCGGCGACCCGCGGCGTGTCGTAGTCGTCCTTTTCGAAGTCGAGCGAGAGGAGCGGCTCTGCGATGGCGTCCCGTGCCGGATAGCCGAGTTCGAGCTTTTCAGCGATTGGGTCGACATGGGAGCCGTTGCCGACGACTGCGCCGTGCTCGGTGACCCGGACGCCGTTGTAGGAGATGTAGGGATTGTCCGTCTCCGGGGCGTCCGGCGTCGGCTCGACGGTCACCGTCCCGTCGCGCTTGACTGCCTGGCGGTTGGGGAACGAGCGCGAGGAGACGCGGTACGCGCCGACCTCGGGACTGACGACGACGAATCGTCCAACGTACATACGCGAGTGTGCACAGCACCCAGAAAAAGCGCTGTCGATGTCTCGCCGCCCGGTGTCGGAATGACGCTATTGTCCTGATAGGTTATGAGGGCTGCTGACACGCTTCATGTCCGACCGAATCGCGCAACGCTTACAAAGGGGCACCCGATACTGTAGGGTGCACACAGTCCATTGGGGTAGAGGCCAATCCTGAAGCCTTCTGGGGGCTTCGACCCTGGTTCGAATCCAGGATGGACTATTTCTGTGGCGAGCAAACTCGCGAGCCATGAAATCGTAGTTACTGATTCGGACCCTGCCAGTCGCGCACAGCGAAGCGAGCACGTCTGGCTCCGGTTCGAATCCAGGATGGACTATTCTTCTCGTGAACAATTCGTGAGCGATGGCGTCGTAATTACTGGATTCGAGCCTTGGATGGCGAGCGAAGCGAGTCTTCCTCTGGTTCGAACCCATGCGGAACAGCCGGCGACGAAGGCGCTGGCAAGCATCGGCTCGCACCCTGGATACTTGTATCTCGCTCCGAGAGTACGCGTATGGCTCCCACGCACGTCCTCGTCCCGCTGGACGGGTCACCGCTGGCTGACGAGGCGCTGACGTACGCGCTGGAGACGTTCGACTGCCGGATTACAGTCCTGAACGTCGTCGCGCCCATCGATGCGGGGATGAGCGAGGGCGGCTTACTCGAACCGGACGCGGACCGCCAAGCGGCGGCCGACGACCGGGCCACGAAGCTCGTCGACCGGGCGTCACAGCAGGCCGACGAGGTCGGTCGGGAAATCGGGACCGCCGTCGAGACCGGCGACCCGGCCGAGACGATTCTTGCGTACGTCGCGGAGAGTGACGTGGACCAGGTGGTGATGGGCGGCCACGGCGGGACGCGAAACGAGATCGCCCGGCGGTTACTGGGGACCGTTGCGACAGCGGTCGTCAGCGAAGCGCCGGTGTCGGTGACGGTCGTCCGGTAGCGGGTCGTCCGGACCGCTGCCAGCATTTTCCGAGATCCACGGCCCGGAGCGGGGCACAGCGACACCGATCCGTCTCAGACCTGGCTTCCGAGAACCGCTTCCAGCGCCTGATACACGCCGAAGCCGAGCACGACGCTGGTGACGAGCGTGATGAGCCAGAACCCGACAGTCACGCCTATCTTGCGGCGGGAGACGCCGGCGGAGCCGCCGGCCAGGCCGCCGCCGATGACTCCGGAGATGATGATGTTGTTGAACGAGATTGGGATGCCTAGCGCGATGGCGGCCTGGGCGATGATGAAGCCGGGGACCAGCGCGGCGATGGAGCGGCGGACGCCGAGTTGCGCGTACTCGCGGGAGGTCGCCTGTAGCAGCCGAGGTGCACCCATCCACGCGCCGCCGAGGATACCCACAGCACCGAGCGCCAGCAACACCAGCCCGGGCAGACCCAGTTCGGCACGGTAGAGGTTTTCGAGTGGCCCGGTTGCGAGGCCGACCTGACTGCCGCCACTGGAGAAGGCGACGACGCTGCCGAGAACGACGAGGAAGGTCTTGATGCCCTTGTCGACGGAGGCCTGCGTCTGTAGGCGGATGTAGTAGAAGCTCCCGGCGGCGACCAGCAGTGTCGCGGCGACGGCGGCGATATCTGTCCCGGCGACCATCGCGGCAAAACCGGCCAGTGAGCCCTGTTCGGTGCCGGCAGGCGAGGGGATGATGCTCAACTGGACGTTGGCGACGATACCACCGACGACGCCGGCGAGCAGCGGGACACCGACTGTTTCGGGGATGTCGTCCCGGCGTAACACTGTCGCGGTGAGGTAGGCCAGACTACCTGACACAGGTGGAACGAGCAGCCAGAAGATGGCGATACGGCGGTAGGTGTCGAACACCGGCTGCCCGCCGAGCGACAGGCCGACGCCGACCATCGCGCCCGTCGTCGCGAACGCCGCCGGAACGGGGTAGCCCGAGTAGATTCCAAACGCCATGAATCCGGTTGCGGTCAACAGCCCAGCGACGGCTGCAAGCGATGTGATGGCGACCCCGTCGATGAGGCCGGCTCCGACTGTCTCGGAGATACTCCCACCCTGGGTCAGTGCGCCCAGCGCGGCGAGGATGCCGATCAGGAAAGCGGCGCGCATTGTCGAGATAGCGTTCGCGCCGATAGCCGGGGCGAACGGCGGTGAATTGCTGTTCGCACCGAGTGTCCAGGCCGTCACAAGCCCGGTGATCGTTGCGAGGGCGACCAGCGCCCAGAAAACGACGGTGGTCACCGCGTGCTGAGCCCCGCTGGGGCCTGCCAGTTGTTGCTGTGTGAACGCGACCAGACTGTCATTGCCAGCCGTTCACACCCGGTACATAAAATGCCCGCGGCGTCGGTATCGACAGCCAATCGGCCCGCCTTGCCCTGATTTGTCGCCGATGTGGCTAATGTGCGACACCGAAGTCTTTAACGCCTATCGACACCGCTGGTGGGACATGTCACAGCGAAGGCGCACGTTCATCAGCAGCGTCGGTACCGCAACTGCAATCGGGTTAGCCGGATGTCTCGGTGGCGATGGCGGCGACGGTGGAGACACCGACAGCGATGGTGGCGACGGCGGCGACGGCGATAGCGGCCCGGCCGCTCGTATCGGAATGGTGTACGCGACGGGTGGGCTCGGTGACGGGTCGTTCAACGACCAGGCTCAGACCGGCGCTATCCGATCAGCAGACGAGCTAAACATCGAATACGACGAATCTCAGCCGGAAGCGGTACAGGACTTCAGCAGCCTCCAGCAGCAGTACGCGCAGTCCTCGAACCCGGATTACGACCTCGTCTGCTGTATCGGCTTCCTGCAGGCGGACGCCCTCACGGAGACCGCCAGCCAGTACCCCGAGCAGGACTTCATGATCGTCGACTCCGTCGTCGAGGCGGACAACGTCGGCTCGTACGTGTTCGGTGAGCATCAGGGCTCGTTCCTCATTGGACTGATGGCCGCGAAGCTGACCAGTCAGGACTTCTCGGCTGGCAACGGCTCCACACAGGCTGACTCTGCGAGCGTCGGCTTCGTCGGCGGCGTCGAGGGCGACCTCATCGGCCGCTTCGAAGCCGGCTACAAAGCTGGCGTCAAGTACGCGGAGGAAGACGTCGACGTCCAGACAGCCTACGTTGGCGACTTCAACGACCCTTCCGGCGGGCAGGAGGCGGCCCTCTCGATGTACGAATCTGGGGCGGATATCGTCTACCACGCGGCCGGTAACACCGGGACTGGCGTGTTCCGGGCTGCTCAGGAGGCGGAGCGCTTCGCAGTCGGCGTCGACCGCGACCAGTCGGTCACGAAATCGGACTTCAGCGATGTCATCCTCGCAAGTATGGTCAAACGCGTCGACAACGCCGTCTACACCTCGGTTGAATCAGTCGTCAACGACAACTTCGAGGGCGGCGCTGTGAACACGCTCGGCCTCGAACAGAACGGTGTTGAAGCGGTGTACGGCCAGCAGCTCGGCTCGGAGATCCCACAGGACATCAAAGACCAGGTGTCCGAGGTCCGCCAGAGCATCATCGACGGCGACATCAGCGTGCCGACTGACCCCAACAACGCCTGAGACAGATTGTTAGAGCGATTTGTCGGTCTGTTCCGCCCCCGCGGTCGGAACTATCCGAAAATAATATACAACAGTCCGGCTGAGTCACCGCGGCCACACACGTAGTTGCCGCATATTTTTGCCAGACATGTGGAACCGTGAAGTTAAAACAACGGGACGGTAACGGCTCAGAGTATGGAACAGGCCGTCCACCTCGATGGTATTACAAAGCGGTTTCCGGGGGTAGTCGCGAACGACGATGTCGATCTGGCGGTCGAGAAGGGGACGGTTCACGCACTGCTCGGAGAGAACGGTGCGGGCAAAACCACCCTGATGAACGTCCTCTACGGGCTCTACCAGCCCACCGAGGGGACGGTCAACGTGCACGGCAAGACACAGCAGTTCGACTCGCCGCGCGACGCAATCGACGAAGGTGTCGGCATGATCCACCAGCACTTCATGCTGGTCGATCCGATGACCGTCACCGAGAACATCACGCTTGGGAACGAGCCCCGCAAGTGGCTTGGACTTACGGTCGACAGCGAGCAATCCCGAAAACAGGTCCGTGAACTGTCCGAGCGGTACGGGTTCGACGTGGACCCCGATGCTCGCATCGAAGACGTCGGCGTCGGCGTCCAGCAGCGCGTCGAGATCCTCAAAGCTCTCTACCGCGGTGCAGACGTCCTGATTCTGGACGAACCGACGGCAGTACTCACGCCACAGGAAGTCGAGGACCTCTTTCGCGTGCTTGATGAGCTGACCGACCAGGGCAAGACGATTATCTTCATCACGCACAAGCTCGGCGAGGCGATGGAGGCTGCCGACGAAATCACTGTCCTGCGCGAGGGGAAAAACGTCGGAACGGTGCCGGCCGACGATATCACTCGGGAGGAACTGGCCGAGATGATGGTCGGTCGGGAGGTGCTGCTGGATCTCGACCGAGACCCCGCCGAGCCCGGTCGGTCTATCCTCGACGTCGAGGACCTCGTTGTGGAGGACGACCGAGGTGTCCGCGCTGTCGACGGGATTTCGCTTGAGGTCCGAGCCGGCGAGGTACTCGGCATTGCTGGCGTCGATGGGAACGGCCAGTCGGAGCTGGTCGAGGCGATTACCGGGCTCCAGATGCCTGACGAGGGAACGATCACGTACGACGACGTCGACCGGACCACCGACAGCCGCCGGGAGCGCATCGAGGCCGGGCTGGCTTACATCCCCGAGGACCGCCAGGAGCGGGGGCTGGTGATGGACTTCGAACTCGTCGAAAACGGCCTGCTGGGGAGCCAGCACGCGGCCGACTACACCTCGAAGGGGCGTATCGACTGGAACTACACGCGCGACCACGCGGAGGAGATAATCGAAGAGTACGACGTTCGGCCGCCGGATGCCAATGCCCACGCCAAGTCCCTCTCCGGGGGGAACCAGCAGAAGTTCGTCGTCGGCCGGGAGTTCGCCCGTGACCCGCGTCTCGTCGTCGCCTCCCACCCCACTCGCGGTGTGGACGTCGGGTCGATGGAGTTCATCCACGATCAGATCAACGCGCTCCGCGAAGCGGGCCGGGCCGTGTTGCTCATCTCCTCGAACCTCGATGAGGTCCAGTCGCTCTCGGACCGTCTCGCCGTCGTCTACGAGGGCGAGATCGTCGATATCGTCGACCCCGAGCGCGTGACCGAGGAACAGCTCGGACTGCTGATGGCCGGCCAGCAACCTGATGCCGTCCCGACTATCGCGGCTGACGGGGAGGGCCACCGATGAGCGACGACGCCCCGTCGCGGAACGGCGGCGACCCGCCGGCACCGGACTCGGACGGCCGGTGGTCACAGTACCGACAGCGACTCATCAGGCTGGGCCAGACCTCCGTCGGCGAGCGGATTCTCATCGCCGTCTCGGCGCTGTTGCTCTCTATCGTCGTCGGGACAGTCATCGTCACCGCTGCGGGACTGATGGCGACGTGTCGGTCGCCGGTACTCACCTTCGGTTCCACGACGCTGTGTTACGACCCGTTCTACGTGTTCAACCGGCTGTTCCTCGGCGCGCTGGGCGATCCCTTCGCTGGCGGCTGGTCGCCGCTGAACGCGCAGTTCGCGGCGACGCTTCGGGAGACGACGATTCTGGTGTTCACCGGACTCTCGGTTGCCCTGGCGTTCCGTGCTGGCATCTTCAACATCGGGACGCAGGGCCAGCTTATCATCGGCGCACTGGCGGCCGCACTGACGGTGCTATGGGCCGGCTCGCTGGTCTCTGGGACGGTCGCACTCGTTCTGTTTATTCCGCTCGGGCTGCTCGCCGGCGCAGTTGGCGGCGGCCTCTACGGCGCGATCCCCGGCGCGCTGAAAGCCTACGCCGATGCGAACGAGGTCATCACCACTATCATGCTCAACTTCGTCGCTGTCCGGGTGACGCTGTATCTCGTCCGGAACCACTTCGCCGACCCGACGAGTCAGGCGACACAGACCCGGACACTGCCCGTCGAGGGGCAGTTCCCCTCGATACTGTTCGACCCGCGGACGGACTTCTCCTTGCTCGCACTCCTGATTGCACTCGTGTTCGTCGGCGGCGTCTACTACCTGCTCGAACACACGGCCTTCGGCTACGACTTGCGGACCGCGGGTATCCAGCCCGCGGCCGCGGAGTACGGCGGTGTCGACTCCGCTCGAACCATCCTGACCTCGCTGACGCTGTCGGGCGCGCTCGGCGGTATCGGCGGGGCCGTATTCGTGATGATGACTCTCGGGAAGTTCCAGACCGGCATCCCGAGCTACGGTTTCGACGGAATCACCGTCTCTATCCTCGCCGGCAACAACCCCATTGGGGCCGTCTTCGCCGCGCTACTCTTTGGTGTCCTCAAGTCCGGCTCGAACGTGGTGGCGTTCGCGACCAACGTGCCGCCACAGTTGGTCGGCGTCCTCCGTGGCTTGATCATTCTGTTCGTCGCGATGCCGGAGTTCTTCCGTATCATCGGCCGGCGGCTCGCAACGCGCGAGCCCGACAGTCCGGCCACTGCGACCGCGGGAGGTGGTGCCGATGACTAACGACAGCGCCATGGATCGACTCTCATCGGCGTCAGGCCGGCTGTTCATTGCCACCGCGGCGTTCCTCACACTGGCCGTGCTGGCCGGGTTCGGACTCCTCGCGCCGGCGTCGACCCCCGGACAGATATTCTGGGTGCTGGCCTCGAAATCGACGCTGTCCTCGACGCTGCGGCTCTCGGTCCCGATTGTGCTGGCCGCGCTGGGTGGCATCTTCGCCGAGAAGAGCGGCATCATCAACATCGGGCTCGAGGGGCTACTCATCATCTCGGCCTTCGCAGCTATCTTCGGGGCCGACGCCACCGGTTCGCTGTGGCTCGGGTTCCTCATCGGCATCGTCGCGTCGACGCTGCTCGCTGGCGTGTTCGCCGTCGTCTGTATCGAGTTCCGCGCCGATCAGATCATCGCCGGGCTGGCCGTCTGGCTCATCGCGCTCGGCCTCGCGCCGTTCGCCTCGCAGGTGTTCTACGGCGGGCCAAACACCAGTAACGTCGGCACCTTCGATACGATAACGGTCCCGACGCTGGCCGACATCCCGTTCTTCGGCGCGCTGTTCGACGCTTCGCCCGCGGTGTACATCATGTTTCTCGCCGTGGCGGCGTCGTGGTACGTGCTGAACCGCACCACCTTTGGCCGCTGGGTCCGTGCCGCCGGCGAGAACCCGAAGGCGCTGGACACCGCCGGTGTCGACGTGTCTCGCGTCCGCTACGCCGCCGTCCTCCTCTCCGGCGTCCTCTCGGGAATGGGCGGGGCTGCGCTGGCGATCAACATCGGCCAGTTCACCGGCAACGGCCCGACGATGGTCAACGGAAAGGGGTTCATCGCCATCGTCGCCTATCTGTTCGGCAACTACAACCCGGTCGGCGCGCTGCTGTCGACGACGCTGTTTGCCGGCCTCGATGCCGTCCAGTTGCGCCTCCAGACGGCCGATGTCATCGCCGTCCCCGACTCGCTGGTCCAGACGATTCCGTTCGTCGCCGTCATCGTCGTCCTCGCGCTGGTGGGCAAGACTCGCCTGCCCGAAGCCGCTGGCGAGCACTACGAGTCCGGCGAGGAATGAACTAGGAACAACTTTCTCTGGGCTTGTTTCTGCCCGCAGCACTTGATCGAATGCGAACAGGAACAGTCCAATCGGGACCAGTCGCCTTCCCTAGCCGAACACTGATGTGCGCGGCAGGCACAGGACGAGGTAGCAAATGTCGCGCCGATATGACCACGCCCGGGTTCAAGAGTACTGGCAGCAGGCCTGGGAGCGAGACGGAGTCTTCGAATGCCCCACTGACGCCGAGGACCCGACATACGTGCTGGGGATGTTCCCCTACACTTCCGGCTCGTTGCACATGGGACACATCCGGAACTACGCCATCACCGACGCGTACGCTCGATATCGGCGGATGGCGGGCGACGACGTGCTCCACCCGATGGGGTGGGACGCCTTCGGCCTGCCGGCGGAGAACGCGGCCTACGAGCGGAACACGGACCCCGAGTCCTGGACCCGGACGTGTATCGACCAGATGAAAGACGACCTCCGGGAGATGGGCTTTGGCTACGACTGGTCTCGCGAAATCACTACCTGTGACCCCGAATACTACCAGTGGAACCAGTGGCTGTTCACCCAGTTCTATGACGAGGGGCTGGTGGACTACGGCGCGGCGACCGTGAACTGGTGTCCGGGTTGTGAAACAGTGCTTGCTGACGCACAGGTCGAAACGCCGCCGGAAGCCGACGAATCCGAGACGACCGCCAATACCGGCCACAGTCATACCCACGGCGGCGTCTGCTGGCGCTGCGGGACCGGCGTCGAGCAACGGGACCTCGACCAGTGGTTTTTCGCCATCACCGACTACGCCGAGGAGTTGTATCACGGGCTGGACGACCTAGAGGGGTGGCCCGACGGCGTTCGAGACAGCCAGCGAAACTGGATCGGCCGCCAGGAGGGCGCTCGGGTCACCTTCGAGGTCGACCACGACGGTCACGAAACCGTCGAGGCGTTCACGACGCGACTGGACACAGTGTACGGCGCGACGTATCTGGCGCTGTCGCCGGGCCACGACCTCGCCCGAACGCTGGCCGACGAGGACGACGCCGTGGCCGAATACGTGGAATCAGTGGCGAGCACGGACGACGCCGGGATGAGCGGCGTCGAGACAGGCATCACTGCGACCCACCCCTACACCGGCGAGGAACTGCCGGTGTACGTCGCGGCGTACGTCCTCGATGACGTGGGTACGGGCGCAGTCATGGGCGTGCCGGCCCACAACGAGCGGGACCACGCCTTCACCGACGAGCACGACTTGCCCGTCAAGCAGGCCGTCGAACCGGTCGACGGCAGCGGGACGGACCTGCCACACGCGCCCTACACCGGCGATGGGATGCTCACGAACAGCGGCGAGTACGACGGCCTCGCCAGCGCCGCCGCCCGCGAGCGCCTGCGCGAACACGAGGCTGCCGAGTCCGCGGTGACCTACCGCCTGCGGGACTGGCTCATCTCCCGGCAGCGCTACTGGGGAACGCCGATTCCAATCGTCCACTGCGACGACTGCGGTCACGTCCCGGTTCCGGAGGAGGACCTGCCGGTGGAACTCCCCGACTACGTCCAGACGACCGGGAACCCGCTCGATGCCGCCGAGGAGTGGAAACAGACGACCTGTCCCGACTGCGGGGCCGACGCGGTGCGGGAGACGGACACGATGGACACCTTCGTTGACTCCTCGTGGTACTTCCTCAGGTATCTGTCTCCACACTTCGCAGACGCTCCCTTCGACCAAGACACCGCCGACGAGTGGCTCCCGGTCGACGTGTACGTCGGCGGGGAGGAACACGCGGTGTTGCACCTCCTCTATATTCGCTTCTTCACACGCGCCCTGTCTGATATCGGCCTGCTGGACCGCGAGGAACCCGTCGAGCGACTCATCAATCAGGGGACGGTGCTACACAGCGGCGAGAAGATGTCTAAATCGAAGGGCAACGACATCGCGCCCCACGAGTACGGGGCCGAGACGACGCGGCTGTTCGTCCTCTCGGCGGCCCACCCCTCGCAAGACTTCGAGTGGACCGTGAAGGACGTCTCGACGGCCTACGACTTCCAGCAGACGCTGTATCGCCTTGTCACGGAATACACTGACAGAACGGAGACACGGACCGAGAGCGCCGACCACGACGCCTACCTGGAGCGGGAGATCGACCGGACCATCGCGGCCGTCACCGAGGAGTACGACCGCTTCCGCTTCCATCGCGTCATCGGCGAACTCCAGCGCTTCGCCCGCCTGCTGGGGCGCTACGCGAGCTACGACCGTCCCTATCAGTTCGCCTACGGCCGCGGCCTGCGGGTGCTCGCCGGCCTCGTCGCGCCAATTGCGCCGTTCCTCGCCGAGGAGATGTGGCAACTGCTCGACGAGGACGGCCTCGTCGCCGAGAGCCGCTGGCCGGAACCGTTGCGGGACGTGGACGACTACCGCATCGAGCGGCAGGTCGTCCGCCGGACGCTCGACGACGTTCGCGAGATCACGGAGGTCGTCGACATCGACGAACCGAACGAGATCGAACTCGTCGTCGCCGCCGACTGGAAGTACCGCGCCTACGAGATCGCCCGCGAGTCGGACCCGGACGACGCCATCGTCGGCGAAATCATGGCTGATGAAGAAATCAAACAGCACGGCGACACAGCCGCCGATTTCGCCGACCGACTGGCCGACCGCGGGGCGGGGCTCGAACCGATTATCGACGGTGAGCCCGAACTCGACACGCTCCAGCAGGCCGCGTGGCTGTTCGAAGACGAGTTCGGTTGTGATGTCGTCGTCCGGCGGGCCGCACCTGACGACGACCTCGCAGCCAAAGCGCGACCGAACAAGCCCGCGATTCACATCTCTTGATTACTCGGTCGCGGCTGCTGTCTCCTCTTGGGCGGCCTCGTGGGCGTCGGTCACAGCGCCGACCAGCTTCTCCCGGTGCTCATGGTATGTCAGGTGCGTACGACAGTCACAGTCCGAACAGCCGAAGGCGTCGATACCCTCGAAGCCCTCCGCTGTCGGTCCGTCGATCCGTTCTGCGACGGCGCATTCGATGTCGGCCTCGGTCGTGACGACTTGGCCGACGGTCGTTGCCGCATCGCCGAGCAGGTAGTCGATGTGCCAGTGCCGGGTGTCGTTGTCGCCGGCGGCGACGGCGCGGTGGCGGTCGATGCGGCCGAAGCCGCCGCTTCCCAGTGCGCTCCCGGTGTAGGCGTACCAGCCTGCCGGGAACTCGATCTCGCCCAGCGCACCGACCGTAATCGGCCCGCCGGCGTCCCGTTCGAGTACCAGCGTGTAGGTGCCGCCGGGCATGCGCCCGCTCAGGTCCCGATGTCGGGGTCGGCGGCGAGTTCGCCAAACCCGTCGATACGGAAGGGCCGAGAGTCGGTGCAGTCCTCGTTCTCGGCGGCGAGTTCGCCGATGACCCAGTTGAACCGGCGCTGGAACCCATCGTAGGGCGCGTCCGCGAGCAGGTCGGTGACACGGTCGCTCGTCAGGTCCTCGTCGTACTCTTCGGCGAAGTCGGCGATGTTCTCGGCGGCTGTCTGTGCGATTTCGTCGTCAGTCTCGTCTGCGAACGCCGCGGTGAGGTCGTCGGTCAGTTCGGACATACACGACATAATGCGACGATGCCACGTATGCGTTCTGCAACGGTTCGGGGTGTCCGAGCGTTTCTTGTATCGAGAGCGACAATATCGGTTCGATGAAGCCGCTGCGACAAAGCCCAACCGTGGTCACGCTGGCTGTCATCGTTGCTGTGTTCCTCACACAGCAGGCCGTCGGCGTGGTGACTGCCCCGCGGAGCCTGTTCGCCCTCTCCCCGCCGCTGTTCAGTCGCCCCTGGACGCTCGTTACCAACGTGTACGCACATGCTGGCCTGCCCCACCTCCTCGCAAACGCCACCGGGCTGGCGCTCGCTGGCGTCGTCCTCGAACGCCGGACGTCGCCGCTCCGGTTCCACGCCTTCTTCGTCTCGACCGGCGCACTCGCCGGGGTTTCGCAGGTCTCGATAGCCAGTCTCGTCGGCCCGTTCGTGCCCGGGATGGTCAGCCACGTCTCCGTCCTCGGGGCCAGCGGCGCGGTGTTTGCCCTCTTCGGCTACCTGCTCGCTGCCAACCGCCTGACTGACACCGTCATCGGTGGATTCCAACTCGCGCCGCGCGTCCAGTTAGCGCTGGCTGGCGTCGTCGCCGCCGCGATCACGTTCGCGACCGCGAACCCCGGTGTCGCGCTTATCGCACACTTCACCGGCCTCCTGCTTGGGTTCCTTGCCGGCCGCGTCCACCTGCTGCGGCCGACTGACTCACAGCGCACGCCCGGGACCGCGAACTACTGAATTGGCCGCTCCCGATTCCGAGCGAGTGCTCACCCTCACTGACTGCTCGTGTCGCTGCTGAGGGACGCCAGCAAAGACATGGGCCCACCCTGTAGGAACTTGATAACAATATGTGTTGAATCCGTAGCTCAGTGTATGTGGGACAGTGACACAAAAGCGACTGATCCACCACTGGGGAGGTGTCCGGCTTGTGACGTGACGATTCCCGCAGCGAATCTCGTTATCGCGTACGACACGGCCGGTGACTGGCCGCGGATGCTCGCCACGTGTCCGGATTGTGAGGACGCCGTGAACCCAGTGTGATTCCTATCGGGGCAGACATGACAGCCTCCGGAGACGTGAATACACATAGACACGCTGGCGCAGTCGCCTATCTGTGTAGTGACCACGGATTAGGTGCGGTATACTGTTGATTCAACCAATGATACCGAGGCCAGACAGGGGGAGTGACGGTGGGGTCATCGAGCGGCGATAGCCCTCCGCTCCCACACCGGAGCGACACCGACAGACTGCGACCGACGGACCCCAGCCGATATCTCGATACGCTCGCGTTTACGGTTCGCGGGGTCTGGACCGTGACGCTCGCCGGTGTCCGACCGTTCGCGTTCTGGGCAGCGGTCATGTTACCGCTGCTGTATCTCCCCTTGCTCTACGGCGTTGGAACAGGGCAGGATACGGCGCTGTTCCTCGAACTCGTCGCTTGGCACGTCGCTTCTATCGTCCTCGGCCACGGACATACGCCATTCTGGAGCCGATAGCCTGGCAACCGTCTCACTACCGTTCTACGGACGCCGGTCATCGGTTTTCCACCTGAAACAATGGGGGTGTGGTGACGGTTCTCTCCCTCGCCGTCAGCCGACGAAAACCTGCTTATCAAGCCGCTCAGTAGCGGTCTCTGCCAGCGTTTTGAGGTTCACCGTGTCCTCACGGTTGTATGACACCAGTGTTTCGAGTGCACCGTCCTTGCCCTGTTCGTGTTCCCGCCAGAGCCGTACCGCGTCTCGGCCGGAAATATCCGGTCGGTCCCGCTCGATACCGATGTCCTGTTCGACCTGTTTGAGGCCGCCGTCGAGTCCGATCTTCTTGCAGGTGTACATCAGGTCCAGATGCGGGCGGTCGAGGTCGATATCGAAGTTCGCTTCGAGGAAGGGTACGTCGAAGCGCTTGCCGTTGAACGTCACCAGCATGTCCGCGCCGTCGAACGCGGCCCGAAGGTTCTCTGCGGTGAGGTCGTCGCCGGCGATGAGCGTCTGTGTCTCCCCGTCCTGATGGAGGCTCACCGTCGTTACCTGATTGCGATCCTGGTCGAGCCCAGTCGTCTCGATGTCGAAGAAACAGGCCCGCTCGCGGAAGGTCTCATATAGCCGCCAGCGCTCGCTGTTGGGGAACGTATGATCGAAGTATGTAACGTCGGTCTCGGCGATCCGTTCGCGCCCCTCGTCGATGAACTGCTGGATGCGGTCGCCGCGCTGGCCGCCGACGACGGACGGTTCGAACTCGTCCCAGTGGGTGACGCCCTGCTCCCAGATGGACCGCTCGGTCTTCTCCCCGACGCCGTCGGTTCCGATGAAACTGTTCTCGACGCGCACGCTCTCGGGTAGAGGGTGGGCTATATGTAAGCCCGTCGGTGCGCGTGACAGGCGACCGGAGCGTCATGTCCCACCCGGGCTAACGTCCACACATCGGAAGGATGCTGTCGTACACTGATTGACTTTCCACGGATACGACGACTGTGCTATCGCAGCTATCACACACTGACTGGGGCCGGTCGAACGTCCGCTCACAGAACGGACAGACGAACACCGACGCACCGGTGGGCTGGGCGTTGGACATATCGACCGATGGGATGCCGCGAACGAACGTTCGTCCGCTATACGTATGCAGTGGCAGCGAGCCACCGGCTATGTGTGTAACACACCTGCTGTACGCAGCTACTGACGAGCGAAAGCACGAAGCCGAGCGACGCCACAGAATAGCCCATGACGACGTTTCTGCTCGCCACCAACTCGGTTCACGTCACAGCGGCTGCCGCTGACTACCTCCAGCACCGTCTCGACCCGACAGATGATGACGATATCGTCGTGGTCGCCGTCCGCGACCCCGATGCCCCATCGCGTGACGCGGGTGACGCAGTCAATGTCGCCCGCTCGCGGCTCGCGTCGTTTATGCCCGTAACGGAAACGAAAGACGGTGAACCCGTGACGGAGCTACTGGCGGCCATTAACGAGCACGACCCGGACGAACTCCTCATCGGCCCACATCGCGGGACCGACGACAGCGACGGCCTCGGGTCGACGGCCCGGGACCTCCTCGCCCGTGTTGACCGCCCCGTTATCGTCCTCCCCCTTCCCTAGCGGGAGAACAGGCTGCCGTCCTCGAAGGTCAGGCCGAGGTCGACATCGAACAGGTCCTCAGTCATCGCGGCGACGGCCGGAGCAACATCGCTATCGGGGTTTGTCGCAAGCGGTCTGGGCGTACCCGGTTCGATGTGTGGAATCGTATGCGCTGCATCCGCGATGGATTCGTCGGTATCGCGGTGGACGCGGGTCGCGACGACGGCTGATGCCGGCGCGCCGATGTCACGGAGGCGGCCCTGCTGTCGCGGAAGCAGGTCGCTGCCGCGCTGGCTAGCCGGGAGCACAAGCGCCCGCCGTTGTGTGGTCGTGACAGCGGAGACAGTCTGATTCGATGCGACCGGCGGCACATCGAGCAGGACGTGGTCGAACCGGCCGGCTAGCTCCTCGATAGCCTGTTCGAGCGTCTGTGCGCTCTCGGCTGACTTCGCGCGAGCGAGGCGCTCGAACGGCGCGTGGGCTGGACAGAGTGCGACCCGCCCGTCGGCGTCGATACCCCACTCGAACAGTGCGTCGTCGACTGACGCGTCGCCGACGGCCACCGCGGTCACGTCGGCGTCAAGTCGCCCGTCGACGTACGTCGCCAGCCCCTGTGTGCCAAAGGCCGCGTCGACGACAGCGACGGACCGCCCACTCCGGGCCAGCGTCGCCGCCGTCTCGACTGTCAATCTGGTCGTTCCAGCCCCACCGGTACACCCGACAAACGCAAGCGTCGAAACCCCCATGCGTCGCTGTTGGCGTATCTTTCGGTAAAAAGATAGGGAATTTTACGCCTGCTCGGCAACGATGTCCGACTCGATGGCGTCCAGTTCGGCGTCAGAGAGTTCGGGGCGGTCGGTGACCAGCGCGTGAATCGGTCGGCCGCCATCGTCCTCGAACCGCGGGACGATGTGTCCGTGGACGTGGGGAACCTCCTGGCCGGCTTCCTCGCCGTTGTTGAACGCGACTGTGCTGGCGGGAGCGTCGACGGCCGACTCGACGGCGGGGACGAGTTCGTACAGCGTCGACATGACCGCACCCGCCACGTCGGCGGGCGTGTCGTTCAGCCGCTCGTGGTGGGCTTTCGGGATGACGAGCGTATGGCCCGGCGAGAGGGGGTTCGCGTCCAGAAACGCCAGCACGGTGTCGTCCTCGTAGACGGTGCGGCCGGGGATGTCGCCGGCAACGATCTGACAGAAGATGCAGTCCTCGCTCATGGTCGTCCCTGTGTCCGGCGGTCACAAGAAGGTTCTAGGTGTCGCTGACATCGGCGACCGCGTCTGTGATAGCATTGACGTACGTCTCGCGGTCGTAGCCCAGCCGTGAGAGCCAGACCTCCTGATACGACGGGTGGAGCAGCGGAACCACGGGAACGCCCAGCGCGTTGCTCCGACGGGGGTCAAGCACGCTATCGAGGAAACCGTCGAGGGTTGCATCGTCCAGCGCCAGCACTGTCTTCGTCGCGTGTTTCCCGGTCGTCACGACTGCCGCCGGTTCGACCGTCTCGACCTCTCTAACGAGGTACGGCCGGCAGTTCGCCAGCTCCGCGTCGGTCGGGTCGCGGTTCCCCGGGGGGTGGCACTTCACGGCGTTCGTGTAGTAGCAGTCCTCGTGGCCGAACCCGGCATCGGCGAGCACCTGCCGGATTTTCCGGCCAGAGCGCCGCGAAGTATAGGCCATCCCAGTCAGGTTGCCGCCCTGCCAGTGCTCGGCCTCGGGGTCCCCCTCGGCAGGGGCTTCGCCAACGACGACGAGGTCGGCTGACAGCGGGCCGTTGCCCCACGAGATACAGGTCCGACTGTCGGCGAGTTCCGGGCAGCGCTGGCAGTCCTCAGCGAGGCCGTTTCGCTCCGCTTTGTCCGGAAACGTTGGCACATGCGATGTGAGGGCTGTGCGTGGCAAACCGGTGGCGATCAGTACACGCCTCGGCCGCCGCGCAGCACAAAGCGTTTGCCGGCAGCCCCTATCACGACGCATGTATGCCCTCTTACGAGTACAAGACGCTCGATGTTGACACCGGGATGTTCGGCGGTAGCAGCGTTCCCGTGGACGAACTGAACGACCTCGGAGCCGACGGCTGGGAAGTCGTCGCACCGATAACCGAAAATAGCGGCCAGACAGCCGGGTTGCTCCTCCAGCGCGAGCGCTGACCAGCGCCACACTGGTGCCGTGCCATCTGAACGGCACACATACAACCGATTGTCCTTTATTGGAGGCGGCGAATGTGCCGGTATGGAACGTTTCGCCGCTGTCGATGACCAGTACGACCCCGACGCCGTTGAGGACGGCGTCTTCGAGTACTGGGACGATGTCGACGCCTACGAGCAGACGAAGGCCCACCGGGCCGACGGCGAGGACTACTTTTTCGTTGACGGGCCGCCCTACACCTCCGGCGCGGCCCACATGGGAACGACGTGGAACAAGACCCTGAAGGACTGTTACATCCGCTACCTGCGGATGCAGGGCTACGACGTCACCGACCGGCCGGGCTACGACATGCATGGCCTCCCCATCGAGACGAAAGTCGAGGAGCGCCTCGACTTCGAGAACAAGAAAGACATCGAGCAGTTCGGCGAGGAGAACTTCATCGAGGAGTGCAAGGCCTTCGCCGAGGAGCAACTCGACGGCCTCCAGTCGGACTTTCAGGACTTCGGCGTCTGGATGGACTGGGACGACCCGTACAAGACGGTCAACCCCGAGTACATGGAGGCCGCCTGGTGGGGGTTCCAGCAGGCTCACGAGCGCGACCTCGTCGAACAGGGCCAGCGATCCATCAATCAGTGCCCGCGGTGTGAAACTGGCATCGCCAACAACGAGGTCGAGTACCACGATGTCGGCAAGCCGTCGATTTACGTCAAATTCCCCCTGGCGGACCGCGAGGGCAGTCTGGTCATCTGGACGACGACCCCGTGGACCATCGTCGCCAACACCTTCGTCGCCGCCGACGGCGACCTCGAATACGTGGGCGTCGACGCCGAGAAAGACGGCGAGACGGAACGGCTCTATCTCGCCGAGGCCTGCGTCGAGGACGTGTTGAAGGCCGGCCGGTACGACGACTACGAGGTCGTCGAGACGCTGTCCGGCGAGGAGATGGTCGGCTGGGCGTACGACCACCCGCTCGCCGAGGAAGTCCCCGATCACGCCCAGGGCGAGGGCTCCGGGCAGGTGTACACCGCCGACTACGTCGAGGCCGACCGCACCGGGCTCGTCCACTCCGCGCCCGGCCACGGTGAGGAGGACTTCGAGCGCGGGCAGGAACTCGGCCTCGAAATCTTCTGTCCGGTCGGCTCAGACGGCGTCTACACTGACGCGGCCGGCAAGTACGCCGGCACCTTCGTCCGCGACGCCAACGACGAGGTTATCGACGATCTCGACGACAACGGCGTCCTGCTCTCCAGCGAGGAAGGCCACACCGTCCGCGAGGGGCAGTGCTGGCGCTGTGACACCGACATCGTCCGCATCGTCACCGACCAGTGGTTCATCACGGTGACCGATATCAAGGACGAACTGCTGGCGAACATCGAGGACAGCGAGTGGTATCCGCAGTGGGCCCGCGACAACCGCTTCCGGGACTTCGTCGAGGACGCACCGGACTGGAACGTCTCCCGGCAGCGCTACTGGGGTATTCCGATTCCGATCTGGCTTCCTGAAGACTGGAGCGGTGATATGGACGACGCCATCGTCGTCGGCGACCGCGAGGAACTCGCCGAGCGGGTCGATCAGGACATCGACCCCGAGAGCGTTGACCTGCACAAGGGCACGGTCGACGACCTCACCATCACCGAGGACGGCACGACCTACACCCGTGTCGGCGACGTGTTCGACGTGTGGCTCGACTCCTCCGTCGCGACGTGGGGGACCGTCGACTACCCCGAACAGACCGAGGACTTCGAGGAGCTGTGGCCCGCCGACCTCATTATGGAGGCCCACGACCAGACCCGCGGGTGGTTCTGGTCCCAGCTGGGAATGAGCACCGCCGCGACCGGTGACATCCCGTACAAGCAGGTGCTGATGCACGGCTACGCCAACATGCCCGATGGCCGCGGCATGTCCAAATCGAAGGGCGTCCTCATCGACCCCCACGAGGTCATCGAGAAGCACGGCCGCGACCCGATGCGGCTGTTCCTCCTGTCGGTGACCGCGCAGGGCGAGGACATGAACTTCTCGTGGGAGGAGACAGCCGAGATGCAACGGCGGCTGAACATCCTCTGGAACGTCGCCCGGTTCCCGCTGCCGTACATGCGTGCGGATGACTTCGACCCGGAGGAAACGACAGTAGCGGACGTTCGTGACGACCTCGAACTCGTCGACGAGTGGGTCCTGTCACGGCTCCAGAGCGTGACCGAGGCGATGACCGACTCGATGGACGACTTCGAGAACGACAAGGCGGTCGACGAACTGCTCGAGTTCGTCGTCGAAGACGTCTCCCGCTTCTACATCCAGGTCGTCCGGGAGCGGATGTGGGAAGAGGAAGACAGCGCCTCGAAGCAGGCCGCATACGCCACCCTCTACCGCGTGCTCGAATCTGTGGCCGCGCTGTTCGCCCCGTTCACGCCGTTCGTCGCAGAGCAGGTCTACGGCGCGCTCACCGGTGACGCCGGCCACCCGACGGTCCACATGTGCGACTGGCCCGAAGTCGACGCCGACCTGCACGACCCGGCGCTCGAACGCGAGATCGAGGTCGTCCGCGAGGTCGAGGAAGCGGGCTCGAACGCCCGCCAGCAGGCCGAACGCAAGCTCCGCTGGCCCGTCACCCGCGTCGTTATCGACGTGGATAGCGACGACGTGGCCGACGCGGTCCGCGCCCAGGAAGCCATCATCGCCGACCGGCTCAACGCCCGCGCCGTCGAGGTCGTCGGTGCTGACGAGGAGTGGGGCGAACTCCAGTACTCCGCCGAGGCCGATATGAGCGAACTCGGCCCGGCCTTCGGCGACGACGCCGGCCGCGTCATGAACGCGCTCAACGAATCCCGCATCGGCGAGCAGTCACTCGATACCCTCGAAGGTACAGTGAGCGACGCGCTCGGCGAGGACGTCAACCTCACCGAGGCGATGGTCGAGTTCCGCCGCGAGACGCCCGAGGGCGTTACTGGAACGGAGTTCGCCGCGCTCGACGGCGGCGGCGTCGTCTACGTCGACACGGCGCTGACCGAGGACATCGAGAGCGAGGGGTACGCCCGCGAAGTCATCCGCCGGGTCCAGGAGATGCGCAAGGACCTCGAACTGGACATCGAGGAGCGGATTGTCGTGGATCTGGCTATCGACGACGAGCGCGTCGATTCGCTCGTCAGAGAGCACGAGGGCCTCATCAAAGAGGAGGTCCGCGCCGACGAACTCGGCGGCGTCGAGGACGGCCACCGCAAGACGTGGGAAGTCGAGGGCGTGGAGATGGAGATCGCGATTGCTCCGGTCGCGGCCGCCGAAGCGTCGGACTAGCCCGGCACGCGACCAGCGGGCAGCCTCAGAACAGGCGAGCAGCAATCAAATAGAGCCGCGAGCTATGACGGCTGCCGGAGTCGGAGTAATTCCCCCGCTATAGGCGAAACAAGAGTGACTACAACTGGTCTGCGACGACCGGCGCGGCGCTGACCTCGCTGACGGCGCGTTCGAGCGTGTCCGTCCCGTAGACGGCTTCGACGCCGGCGCTGTTGAGTTTTGTCAGGGCGTTGCTGGCGAGCATCGGGTGGACGCAACTGACGAACACCCGTTCGGCGTTCCGTTCCGTGAGGACGCCGACGGATTCGCTCATCGTCGACCCGGTGGCGATGATATCGTCGACCAGTACGACGTCCCGGCCCTCAACCGGCGCGTCGCTTGGACTGATTTCGATGTCACCGGTATCGTAGTCCCGGTCCTTCTCGAAGAAGTCCGTCTCCCCCTCACCGTAGGCGTTCCGGACCGTTGTCGCGAGGGCGATTGCGCCTTCGTCGGGCGAGAGAAAGAGCGGATCTGTCAGGTCCACAGGCAGCGGGTCGGCGAGAACGCTCGCCGCGTCGACGTTGGTAGCTGGGACGTCGAAGAAGTCACAGACGGCCGGTTCGTGGGGATTTACCGTCAACACGCGGTCGGTCCCCGTCGAAATGGCGCGGGCAATCGCCCGCGAGGAGACCGGCTCGCCAGGCTTGAACGCCTCGTCCTGGCGGGCGTAGCCCATGTACGGGATGACAGTGATGACCTCGCTCGCGCCGCTTTCACGGGCCGCGTCCTGCAACTGGAGCAACTGCAGGTGTGCGTCGCTGTCGACAGTGGAAGCGACGACGACGGCACGCTCGCCGTCGACCGCTTCGGGGACCCGGACGACGTGCTCACCGTCGGGGAACCGTTCGTACTCGACCCGTCCGAGCCGCTCGCCCGTCACCTCGGCGAGGGTCGCCGCGAACGCCTGCGTGTCTGCCCCGGGGATAATCATGTGCGGTGGGTGGCTGTCCGGGCTAAACCTCTTTTCGATTCCCCGACACCGTGGCTGACTCTCTCCGTAGACAAATATATCATAATCTATACTTATCGAGACAACACTCACGTAGCTTGTGTAATCATGCCAATTCTGGGACACAATGACATATTCGCATAATATTATTTACAACTAGATGAGGTATTTATCTCTACTCGATTCCAAAGTACGAACAGAGCAGTCCCTCCAAAATAATGAAGATATTACATCTGGATGACGAACCTGATTTTGCGGATTTGACCGCCCAGTTTCTCGAACAGGAAAACGAACGGTTCGAAGTTCAAACGGCAACGAGCGGGACTGATGGCATTGCGATTCTTCGGGCGGAGGACATCGATTGTATCGTCTCAGACTATGATATGCCAGTCATGGACGGGCTGGAGTTCCTGGCTGCAGTCCGTGAAGAGTCGCCTGACCTGCCGTTCATCCTTTTTACTGGCAAAGGAAGCGAAGAGATCGCGAGCGAAGCTATTACTGCCGGCGTGACGGAGTACATCCAGAAAGAGCACGGGACTGAACAGTACGCAATTCTGGCCAATCGAATCACAAACCTTGTCGAACGCTACCGTGCCGTCCGTACAATCGACCGTAGCTACAGGGCGATGAAGACTGCTAGCGAAGGGATCAGCCTCATCGACCCGGACGGGACGTTTTCATATGTGAACCCTGCCTTTGCGGACCTATTTGGATACGAGCAGGATGAACTGGCCGGCGAGCCCTGGACGGTTCTGTACCACGACGATGAAGCGGACCGGCTAGAGAACGACATCATCCCAGCGGTCAAAGAAAACGAGTACTGGTCGGGCGAAACAGTTCGACTGATGAAAGACGGAGACAGGCTCGTTACGAACCATCGCCTGGCTCACGCTGACGACGGGGTAATCGTGTGTACGGCGCGGGACATCACCCCCGAACGGACGCAGTTGACGAGACAGAGCACTCAGTTCGACGTTCTTATCGATGCCATGGACGACCACGCCTTCTTCACTCTTGACCACGAGGGCTACGTCACTCGCTGGAACGACGGTGCCCGACGATTCACGGGCTACGATGTGGACGAGATCCTGGGAGCGCACGTTTCGACGTTTTTCGAGGAGTCTGATCTGGCGAACAGCCTTCCCGAGCAACTCCTCGATACCGCGAAAACAGACGGGACCGTTTCTCATGAAGGGTTACAGATCCGCCAGGACGGCACGCGTTGCTGGACAGACATGGCGCTCTCTGCGAGCTTTGACGAGTCCGGGGCACTCCGGGGCTACGGGATCATCTTGAAAGAAGCCGACAGACAGCAAATACCGCAGTAAGAAGGCATGGACGCCGGTCGATACTATGAAGGTCGGATAGAACTGCGAAGTCCCGCTTAGATACTACTGATCGAATCAGGTTACAGCGACGCCGACGACATCGGGGACGCCCAGCGAGCGCTGTCGCCAGCCGCCCTGTCCGTCGGCGGTCGCCTCGGCGGCGGTCGCGACGAGGAAGGTCCCGTTCTCGGTGATAGCGTAGGTGTCGTCGCCGTACGTCACGTCGACGACGCGCTCGGTGGCCGGCAACGAACAGGGTTCCCACGCACCGTTTGCCAGTTCGTACAGACCGTCCGCCGCGGCGGCGTGGACGCGTTCGCCGTCGCTTGCCACCGCCAGATGGTGGCCCGATCGGACTTCGGTCCACTCGCCGTTCTCGCCCTCGTAACGGTACAGCCCGCTCTCGGTCGCGGCGTAGTCGCCGGCCACGTCGGCCACATCCACGAGGCCGAGCCGGTCAAGCGACGGCAGAGTGTACACGCCATCGGCCGCGGCGAGGCGGTCGCCGTCGATGGCGCGTACCTCGTCGACGCTCCCGAGATCGGTCCACTCGCCGCTGTCGTACCGAGCGACGCGGCCGTCGCCGGCTGCGAGCAGTCCGTCGCCGTCGTAGCCGACGGCGGTGGCCGGCCCGAACCCAGTCGGGACAAAGCCGTCGTCAGTCAACACGAGCACGTCCTCGTCGGTAGCGACCGCGACTTCGCCGCTCGCGCCGGCCACGTCACGGGCGTTGCACCGCTCGCTCAGGCTGAACCGCCCGATCTGGCCGCCGGCCGTTTCGACGCGGGTGACGCCCAGTCCCGATGCGACGTACGCATGGGTCTCCGGGCGTTTCTCGCCGTACATCCGCTTTTCCGAGAGCGCGATGTCGTCGTCGCTCACCTCATATCGCCTCTTTGTATGCTTCGAGCGCATTCTCTATGTCTTCACCTGTGTGGGCATCACAGATGAACTGTGACTCGAACTGGTTCGCCGTGAGGAACACGCCCCGGTCTTTCATCGCGGGCCAGAACAGGCGCTCCCACCGCTCGGTTTCAGCCTGCTTCACGTCGCCCCCGTTCTTGGGACAGTAGTCGAAGCGCGGACAGGACTCCTGCTGCCGGCAGCCAGCCTCACAATGTCCGTCGAAGGAATCGGGTCCGTCGCGGGTGAAGATGACCTTGAACATCGAATCCCGGCCGACGACAGTGTATTCGGGGGCCTGGTCCCGGAGGATGTCCTGCAGGCCGGACCGGAGCCGGTCCCCGAGCTCGTTGACGTGGCTGTATACGTCGTGTTCAGCCGCATACCGCAGCGTCTCCAGACCGGCCGCCATCGTCACGGGGTGGCCAGAGAACGTCCCGGACTGGAACACGTCGCCGGCGGGCGTGAACTGCTCGATGATCTCGCTCTTGCCACCGATTGCACCGACCGGGAACCCGCCGCCGACGATCTTCCCGAACGTGGTGATATCGGGGTCGATGCCGAACGCGCCCTGGGCACACTGGAGGCCCCCAACCCGGAAGCCGGTGATGACTTCGTCGAAGATGAGCAGGGAGCCGTGGTCGTCACACAGTTCGCGCAGGGTCTCGTGGTACCCCTCGACCGGGTGGACGATGCCGTAGTTCCCGAGAATGGGCTCGGTGAGGGCGGCCGCGATGTCGTCGCCGTGTTCCTCGAACACCTCGTGGGCGGCCTCTTCGTCGTTGAACGGGACGGTCAGCGTGTGCTCGGCGAAGCTCTCGGGGATGCCGGGGCTGGACGGAGCGGTGTGGTCGCCTTCGCCCTCGACCAGCGTGGACTCCTGTGCACCGTGGTAACCGCTCTGCATCACGACGATTTTATCGCGGCCGGTGTAGCCGCGGGCGAGCCGGACCGCCGAGACGGTCGCTTCGGTACCGCTGTTGACGAACCGCAGCATCTCGACGCTGGGGACGTGGCGGGTGACGAACTCGGCCAGTTCGACCTCGACTTCGGTGGGTGCGCCGTACATCGGCCCCTCGGCGGCGTGTTGCTGGATGGCCGACTGGACCTGCTCTGGCAGGCTGTGGCCGAGCAGTAGCGGGCCGTAGCCGAGGACGAAGTCGATGTAGCGGTTGCCGTCGGCGTCGATGACGTGCCCGCCGTCGCCTTTCTCGACGAAGAACGGGTAGGGTCGTGTCGCCCGAACGGAGGAGTTGACGCCGCCCGGAAGCACCGACAGGGCGCGGTCGTACAGCGCTCGCGACTGCTCGTGGTTCATGGTGAGCCCTTCGACCGCTGTCAGAAAGAAACTGTTGTTACCGGCGGCGCGGCCGGCCCGGTGGACGGATGTCTGAATCCCGGACTGGAAGTAAGGATTTCGTAAAGAGTTACTGTTATACATTGGGTGTTCATCTACGTAGTTACGAGAATGGTAGCCGAACGTACTGTAATATCATGTAAGAGTGGACAGACGGGCGTCGGACGGCGCGTGATCGGCTGTGAGTGACTGGGTGCCGACGACGTGTATGCGGTGTGCGGTTGGCTGTGGACACATGCACCGCGGCGCGGACGTGGGCTACGGGATCGACACCGCCCGCGGCGACGCCGCGCACCCGGTCAATCAGGGGCTGGCCTGCGCTCGCGGGCTCCGGGAGAGCAAGGACCCCGACGGGGAGTGGCTCACCCGGCCCATGGTCCGCAGCGGCGGCGAACTCCGACAGACCCAGTGGGACGTGGCCCTGGCCCACGCCGTCGAGGGGCTCCAGTCCGTCCACCAGCGGGACCCCGACTCCGTCGCCGTACTGGGCAGCGGTCAGCAGACGAACGAGGCCGCCTACGCGCTGGGGAAGGTCGCCCGCGGCGGCTTCGGCACGCGCAACTACGACGCCAACACGACGCTGTGCATGGCGAGCGCCGTCACCGCCTACTACCAGGCGTTCGGCAGCGACGCACCGCCGTGTACCTACGCCGACATCAGCGACGCCGACCGCCACGTCGTCTGGGGCGCGAACCCGGCAGTCGCCCATCCAGTCATGTTCCGCTGGCTTCAGCAATCCACCGACGAGGACGGCGTCGAAATCATCGTCGTCGACCCCGTTCGCTCCGAGACCGCGGAGAACTCCGCGCACCACGTCGCGCCCGACCCCGGCAAGGACCTCGCGCTGGCCCGAGCCGTGCTCGCTCGCATCGTCGAGACGGGGCGGGTCGACCGCGAGTTCGTCGACGAGGCGACCGAGGGCTTCCAGAAGCTGCTCGCGACCCTGCCTGACGCCGACGACGCGGCCGCCGAGGCCGGCGTCGAGCCGGCTGACGTGGACCTGCTTGCAGACGCGATGGACCAGCGGGCACTCATCTACTGGGGCATGGGCATCAATCAGCATGTCCAGGGCACCGAGACCTCGCGGGCGCTCATCGACCTGACGCTGGCGACGGGGAACCTCCGGCCCGGCGGCGGTCCGTTCTCGCTGACAGGCCAGGCCAACTCCATGGGGACCCGCATCTGCTCCTCGAAGGGGTCCTGGCCCGGCCAACGGGCCTTCGAGGACCCGGACCACCGCCGTACCGTCGCCGACCACTGGGACGTACCGGTGGACCGCCTCCCCGACGACACCGGTCCCGGCCCGGTCGGGATGCTCGAAGACGAGCCAGACGCCGTCTGGGCCGTCGCCACGAACCCCGTCGCCGGGATGCCCGAAGCCGATTCGGTCCGCGAGACGCTGGAAGACGCGTTCGTCGTCGTACAGGACGCGTTCCACACCGAAACGACCGAGATCGCTGACGTGGTCCTGCCCGCCGCGACGTGGGGGGAAAGCGAGGGCACGACGACGAACATGGAGCGGACCATCTCCCGCGTCCGGCCAGCGACCGACGTGCCGAGCGGCGTCAAGCCGGACCTGGACATCATCGCCACCATTGGCTCGCGGCTGTTCCCCGGCCTGTTCGAACACACGACGCCGGACCCGTCGGACGTGTTCGACGAGTTCGCTGCGCTCACCGAAGGGACGGTCGCCGACTGCTCGGGCATCACCTACGAGCGACTGGACGACGTGCACGCCGTCAGGTGGCCCGCGCCCGACGAGGACAGCGCCGGTGGCTACCGCTACTACGACGAGGAGTCGTGGTCGTTCCCAACCGCCTCCGGCCGCGCGCAGTTCTCCACCGGCCGGCAGGGGTCGCTCCCGGAGCCGACCGACGAGGACTACCCGCTGACGCTGACGACCGCTCGGGAGGCCGACGGGTACAACACCGGCGTCCGCTCCCGCGGCGGCGAGGCCGGCACGCTGGTGGCCCGCATCCACCCCGAGACGGTCGACGCACACAGCGGTCTCGTCACCGACGGTGAACTGACCGTCGAGACCCGCCGCGGCTCCGCGACGGTCGCCATCGACCGCGACGAAGGCGTTCCTGCGGGGATGGTGTGGCTCCCGATTCACCACCCGGTGACGAACCGGCTGACCCTTTCCGACCGGGACCCCCAGTCCGACGAGCCGAACTTCAAGCAATGTGCCGCCCGCCTGGTCGCCGCCGAGGCCGAACTGCCGCCCGCCGCGGCTGACTGAGGCTCGCTGGCACCGTCGGCCCTTCTCGTGCGGTGCTGTCGACTGCGTTTTTCGAGCCCACCAGCGGACAGGTCGCGAAAAAGCGCCGAGCTAATCGTCCGCCGGCACGGCGTCGGCCGCAATCGTCGGCTGGTTGTTGTACAGCCGTTCCGAGAGCGCGACGGAGACGAACGCGAGCACGACGAAGACGGCGAATCCAGTAGCGTAGCCGGCTGTACCGTAGACGTCGACGAACACGCCGAGCACTGGTGGGACGACGAAGCCGCCGAACGCGCCGAGCCCGCCGACGAGGCCGGACGCGCCGCCGACGGCCTCGGGGACGTATTTGGGCACGAGCTGGAACACGGCGGCGTTGGCGACGCCCATGCCGACCGCGAGCGAGATGGTCGCCCAGAGCGCAATCGTGTAGTTACGCGTCGTGACGACAGCGAGTGCGGCAACGCCGACGAGTACGAAACTCAGGACGGCCGTCACCTCGCCGCCGATGCGGTCGCTCAGGATGCCGCCGGGAACGCGGATGAGCGCCGCTAACAGCGTGAACGCCACGGCGGTCAACGCACCGGCCGACTGGGCGTCCATCCCGTGGACCGCGGTCCAGTAGGAGGGGAGCCACACCGTGAGTGCGAGGAAGCCGCCAAAGGAGGTGAAAAACAGCGCGACCAGCACCCACGTCCGGCGGATGGCCGCCGCCTCGCGGATGGACTCGAAGGCGTCACCGCCCGGGAACAGCTCTTGGCCGTACTCCTTCGCCCGCTCACGGCTCGCTTCGGCGTCAAGCCCGCCGTCCCGTAGCTGAAACGAAGGCGGGTCGACCGCGATGGCCGCGTACGCGATGGTCCCGACCACGAGGAAGCCGAACCAGACGAGATACGCGTTCGTCAGCCCCAGCGCTCCGAGCGCGATCGGCAGCAGGAGCGTGAAAAACCCCGGCGAGCTGTTACCCAGGCCGGCGTACACCGCGAGCACGGTTCCCTGGGTGTCCTTCGGATACCAGTAGGCGGTCTGTGTCGTCCCGACCGAGAACACGGCGATGCCACAGCCGCTCAGGGACCCGAACAGGAAGACGAGCGGGTACAGCGTCATCGTCAGCCCGTCGGGATAGAACACCGTGAGCAACACCGCCAGGCCGCCCATCCCGACGATAGAGAGCCCCAGCAGGACCAGAAACGGCCGCTTCGGGCCGACATCGTCGACCCACGCGCCGAACGGAATCCGCAACAGCGAGCCGGTCAGTTGCGGCGCTGCGACGAGCAACCCGAGCGCGAGCCCCGACAGGCCCATCGCCGACTCGAACTCCGAGGCGACGGGGCCATAGAGGACGACGCCGGCGAACCCGATGAAGAAGCCGAGCGTCGCTGACGTCAGTCCCTGCCGGGGCGACCCACGAACCTCACTGTCGTCCATACACTATCGCCAGTTCCTTGATTAAATATATTTTCGGTATAGGGGTAGAAACGTATGGAAAATATTGCGAGAGTTGCTAATATACACAAAATAGGGCTATTAGATTGTTCAATTGGACAGTATACTTCTAATCAAACCGTACCGGGATCGGCCACTCAATTCAATTGGACAAATAGACATATAGGGGCGAATACAATGAAAAACATCTAAAATATTCTCTTCCGGTCGGCATATTTGATTTTTCAACGTCCTTAAGGAGAGCATATTCGATGGTATATTGGTCGGCTATTCAACCAGCCTACATAGAATTACCGTTCTGTAAAGAGTTACTGTTATTAACTGGCGTTGCATTCGGTCAAAATGTGATAATGTGGTCGAACATCCAAAATAAAACCAAATCGGTGTACAAACACTCGCAGATGAACCCATCTGATAGGCAGTCCGAAACGGAGGTGTCCGCATGGGACTGATCAGGATGACGAAGTACCGGACGCTGCTGCTCGCGACTATCGGGTTCAATTTCTCGTTTCTCATCTGGTTCTCGTTCGCGCCGTTTACCGGTCCGATGGCCGAGGAGTTCGGGCTCTCGACCGCGGAGATCGGTATCCTGGCGAGTTCGGCCATCTGGATGGCCCCGTTCGGACGGATGCTCACCGGCTGGCTCTCGGATAAGTTCGGCGCGCCGGCTATCTTCGCCATTGTGCTGGCCTACGTCGGTGTGTTCTCGATGGCGAGCGCCTTCGCACAGGACTACGCCGTCTTCTTCGTGTTGCGACTCATCGTAGCGACGGCCGGCATCACCTTCGTCATCGGCATCCAGCACGTCGCCGAGTGGTTCGAAGAGGAGAACCTGGGACTGGCGGAGGGCATCTACGCTGGCGTCGGGAACGCCGGTGCCGCCGGCGGCGCACTGATTCTCCCCCGCGTGTTCGGCTCCGGCTGGAGCGGGCCGCTGTTCTCGACGAACTGGCGGGCCGCGTTCTTCTATACCGGCATCGTCTCGATCCTCCTCGCAATCGCCTACTACACGCTCGGCGAGGCCGCGAAGACCGAGGCGAAACGCCAGGCGACCAAGGAGAACACCAACTTCAAAGGCTGGCTACACACGGCCACGCGGTACGGCACTGTCGTCCTTGCGGCCGCGTACATCATGTCCTTCGGCCTCGAACTGTCGATGAACGGGTGGCTCGCCACCTACTACCGCGAAGCGTTCAACCAGGACAACCTCGTCATTGCGAGCACCTTCGCGGCGACGTTCTCGATTGCTGCGGGACTGCTCCGGCCGTTCGGTGGCTACGGCAGCGATCTGCTGGCCCGCAAGGAGAAGAACATCCTGCCGTTCTTCAAGGGCCAGTACCGCGAACAGTGGACGTTCCTTGGGCTCTGTTTCATCGTGGTGATGATGTTCGGCATGACGCTGGCCGGCCTCTCCGGGGTCCTGCTGAACGCCGTCGTCATCGGCTTCCTCGTGGGCACGGGCTGTGCCTGGGCTGAGGGCGCGATATTCGCACAGGTGCCTGCGATGTTCCCCAACGACTCGGGCTCGGTTGCGGGCGTCGTCGGCGGCGTCGGCACCGTCGGTGGTATCGTCTACCCGCTGTTTTACTCCGCGCCGTGGCTGGCGAACCTCCACCTAGGGTACTCCGTAGCCGCTGTCACGATGATCCCCATCGTTGCCCTGTCGGCGTGGGTGTTCCGACCGGAGATCGCGAAAATCGCCAACACGGCCGGGTTCACCGGTAGCACGCAGGACGCTCCCTCCGTCGCCCCCGGTGACGACTAAGACGCGGCTCTCGACCCTGACCGTCAGCGACGCCGGTCCGACGCGCACGACTGACGCCGCGGCTCCGCAGATACAGTCCCCGTCGGCTGAATCACGCTAGCCCGACCGACCAGGGCGCATTCGCGCTGCCAGATCTCTATATCGACGCCGTCTTGCGGTTTCGTTTTTTCAACGCCTCCGATATATAACATCCTTAAACACCTCTGAGACGGTATAATTCTGGACGGCTGTTGTGCTAGTCACCTCGGTTCTTCACTTCTTCAACGATCAGTGTTATAAGGAATCAGGCTGAGTGTTTAGACGTGAATTAGCGGACGTTCGGGAAGATATGAGCGACAAAAAATCACATTCATTAAGAACTGAGGGTGACTGAAGATGGTACACAAAAAAGAGGAGTACAAGGAGGAGTTGTACGGTGACGAAGTACGAGAGAAACTAGAGGAGTTCGCCGAGAAGGGGTGGGATTCCATCCCCGAGGACGAGCGCGAGAAGTGGTTCTCCCGGTTCAAGTTCTGGGGCGTGTTCCACCACCGCGGCGGCCAGGAGTCGTACTTCATGATGCGGCTGACCAACTGCGGCGGCGTCCTGGAGCCCGATCAGCTCCGCGCCATCGGTGAAGTCGCCCGTGATTACGCGAAAGGGCCGGCAGAGAACCCCGAGTTCGGGAACGGCTGGATCGACCTCACGACACGGCAGTCCATCCAACTGCACTGGCTCAAGCTCGAGGACATTCCGGAGATCTGGGAGAAGCTCGAAGCCGTCGGCGTCTCATCGCGCTCGGCCGGCGGTGACACGATGCGGAACATCTCCGGCTGTCCGGTCGCCGGCAAGGCCGAGGAGTACGTCGAGTCCCGGCCGATCCTCGACGAGATTCAGGAGACCATCCGCGACGACGACGATCTGGCGAACATGCCCCGGAAGTTCAACATCTCGGTGTCCGGCTGCCGGCAGGGGTGTGCCCAGGACAGCATCAACGATATCGGACTGGAGCCGGCCCGCAAGATTATCGGCGGGGAGGAGGTCGAAGGGTTCAACGTCTGCGTCGGCGGCGGCCTCGGCGGCCGCGAACCCCGCGAGGCCCGCCCGCTCGACCTGTTCATCCGACCCGAACACGCCGTCGAGACGGTCCGGGCCTTCGTCGAGTTCTACCACGAGGCGGGCAACCGCCAGAACCGCTCGAAGAACCGCGCTCGGTTCTTCGTCGACGAGCACGGGACCGACGCCATTCGCGAGGAACTCGACGAGCGACTGGACTTCGAACTCGAAACCGCCGGCACCGACTTCCGCGGGGAGTACACGTACAACGCTGGCGAGCGAACCGAATACGGTGCCCACGACCACGTCGGTGTCTACGACCAGAAAGACGACAAGAACTACGTCGGGCTCTCGGTGCCGGTCGGTCGACTCTCCGCCGAGGATGCCATCGAACTCGCGGACCTCGCCGACGCCTACGGCTCCGGCGAGGTGCGACTGACCCGCCGACAGAACCCGCTCATCATGGACGTGCCCGACAGGAACCTCTCGAACCTCCTCAACGAGCCGCTGCTGGAGAAGCACTCCCCCGAGCCGAACCCGTTTGTCCAGGGCGCGATGGCCTGTACCGGGACGGAGTTCTGCTCGCTTGCGCTCACGGAGACGAAGGCGCGGATGGCCCGCCTGCTCCGCTGGCTCGGCGACAACGTCGAGGTGCCCGACGACGTGGACCGCATCAAGATGCATTTCTCGGGCTGTACGGCCGACTGCGGCCAAGCGATGACGGCCGACATCGGCCTGCAGGGGATGCGCGCCCGCAAAGACGGCCAGATGGTCGAGGCCGTCGACGTGGGCGTCGGCGGCGGCATCGGCGAGGAGCCAACGTTCATCGAATGGGTGCGCCAGCGCGTGCCCGCCGACGAGGTGCCGGGCATGATCGCCAACATCATCGAGGCCTACGCCGCGTTGCGCTCGGAGGGCCAGACCTTCCGCGAGTGGGTCGACGCCACCGGCCACGAGACTATCGTCGAACTAGCCGAACCCCACGAGGTCGAGGGGTACACCGACCCGTGCCTGGCCGACGGCAAGCAGTCGTGGTACCCCTTCGACGACGGCGACAGCCCGGCCCCGACCGACGCCGAGGGCCAGCCGATTTCGGCGGATGACTGACCATGGCTGAGATAGACTGTCCGACCGACCACACCGACGACGATCCGCCGGAATCCGCGGCTGAGGGGGTGGCATACGACGCGGCACCGGAGCTACTGGAGTAACGCGGCCCCGGCCCCGAACGGCCGGATTCGGCGGCGCGACCCGCCTCTCTCAGGGCGTGTCCGTCTGCCTCTGACAGACGGGGACTGCTCGTGTCCACGTCCCCACTCGGTTCTCTGTTTGCCGTATTTTTCGGGTGTATAGTCGTCGCTGAGATCCGGGTCTAATCCCCGTAGTCTCCGAGTTCGCACTCGGCGGCCGGGCCGCCGTCACAGTCGTATCCGACCGCTTTCGTAACCCTGAGCAGGTCATAGAACCGACCGAGGGACTGCTCGGACTCGGGAAGCCCTTCGACCACCGGCACGCCACGCTGGGCCTGATGGTCACAGCGCCGCATCGTCTGGCTGCCCAGCCCAACCGAATATTCGTGATCTTCCAGCTCTCGGATAACCGCCGGCGGGTAGAACGTACCGGCTCGCTCGACAGCCGCGGCGTACTGGAGTGTCTGCGCGTAGGCCAGATGGGCCACGCCGGAGGGTCGCTGTGCGTTCCCATACTCCGCGGTGAAGGCGTTCTTGAACTCGTTCGAGAGGTCGGACGAGGCGCTGGTATCCCACGCCACCGTCCCGACGACACCGTCGAGCGCCGTCGAGGCGTTCTGTGCCACGATGCGGTTGTACAGCGGCACCACAATCCCTACCTCGTCAGGGAGGATTTCCTGTGCCTTTGTCAGTGAGTTCGCGGCGTCGAGTCCGTAGTGGTCGAGGAAGACGACCTCCGCACCGGCGTCCCTGGCCTGTTTGAGTGGCTCCTCGTAGTCCGTCGTCCCGAGACGCGTCGGGATACTCGTGAGTTCGACCCAGCCACTCGACGTGAAGAAATCACGGATCGACGACTCCATCGTTTGCCCCCAGTTGTAGTCCGCGTAGATCTGGACGTACTGGGCGTCTCGGCCGAACCGTTCTTTGAGCACCGGAACCAGCGCCTGTGCGGTCATGTACGCGTTGAACATCTCCCGGAAGCTGTAGCGGACACAGTCCCTCCCAGTCGTATCGTTCGAGTGCGTCAGGCAGCACATATACGGGACCTTCTGGGCCTGTGCGACCTCCTGCTGAGCGATGGCGACGGAACTGGATGAGCCGCCGGAGAACATGATGACGTCGTCCTGCTCGATCATCTCCTCGGCGTTGGCCGTCGCGACATCCGGCTTCGTCTCCGTGTCTGCAGTGACGTACTCGACGGTTTTTCCGAGCATGCCGTCACCGCTGAGTACGTCAAAGGAGCCCTGTCCGACCCAGCCACCGCCCCCGTTGAGATGCTTGACGGCCAGTTCGTACCCCCGAAGTTCGTCGCGCCCTTCGGCAGCGTATGTCCCGGACTGTGGCACATTGAAGCCGAGCGTTACCGCATCGCCGCCGACCGGATAGTTCCCGAGCGGTGGGTGCTCCGGTGTGTTTTCGGCTCTCGATCCCCCGCCTTGGCACCCCGCCAGCCCGGCGAGCCCCGCGGCACCGACCCCACCGGCAAGTTGTAGTAGCGACCGCCTGTCAACTGCTTCTCCCCCTCTTTCCAATCCCATACCAGCTGTTTTGATGGTAAATATATATAATACTTTTTTCAGTAGAAATGGGTGAACAATTAGCATAGAGGGTACTAGTATCTGGTAATAACGTCTGTGTTCTCTTCCGCGATTACATCCACCCTGGCCGCGCACGGAACAGGGGGAGCAGAGATAGTGTACCGATGTCAGTCGAGAATATTGCCGGCTTCGGTGTCTACCGCCACGTCGGTGTCGAGGTCGATATCCTGAATAAGCGCAACGAGGTCCTCCAGTTCGGGGAACGTGTACACGGTCATCCCGAGGTCGCCGTCGTCGACGGTGATACGCGAGTCGACGACGAACACCAGATCCGAGTCCGGCCAGCCGCCCATTTCATCGACGATGCCGTCGGCCGGTCCGAACACGAAGTTCGGGGTCCCCATATCGATGGTTGTCTCCAGCACGTTGGCCCACCCGTCGATGAACGCGGAGGTCATGATGTTGCCGATCTCCTGCATCGCCGACCGTTCCATGTCGGAGAACCCCTCGCCCTCGCTCGGTTCGCCCATCCCGCCCATCATCGCGCTGGCCATCTGCTTGCTGTCCTCCGGTTCGAGCAGGAACAGAACGTAGCCGTAGGGCGGTTCGTTCAGTTCGACGTAGATGCCGACGCCCTTGTCGTCGCCGATGTGTGTTTTGACGTCCTCAATGTCGAGAAAATTGATCTGTGAGGTCCGAACTGTCGCGTCGAGCCCGGTCAACTGACCGAGGTTCTCCGCGACTGTTCCGGACCCCTCCTTCGCCATCTGGTTGAAAAGGTCCAGCTTCCGCACGTCGACTTTCAAGCCCATACCTTCTGGAGCGGCGCGAGCGGCTTAACGCCACCGCTGGGAGCCACACTCACCAGTGGATTGGGTCTGGTAGCCGACCGTCGGTAGTTCCACAGGGTACAAGAGAAGACATTCAGCCACCACGCAGTCGCTATAGACACGTCCCGTTGTCCCTCTGGGCATGTCTCATCCCCTGAACCGGCAGGAAAAACAGGGCTACGGGCGTCGTCTTCAGACGTCAGTTCCGTCGACCGGGAACTGCTCGTGTTCACACACCGTGTTCAGTACAACCGATGTCGAGGCGGATCGGATATCCTCGTCGGTCAGCAGCGTCTTTATCCGCTCGTTCATCGACTGCGTGTCGGTGAACTTCCCGACGGCCACGATGTCGTGGTCGCCGGTCACTTCGTAGACCGCAATCATCTCGCGTCGATCCCGTAACTGGTCCACCACCCGTCCGAGCCCGTCGCCCTCGACGGAGAGCTGGAACACGGCGGTCACGTCGTAGCCCAGCGCCCCGTAATCGATGTCGACGGTGTATTCGTCGATCACACCGGTCGCCTCCAGGTCGTCTATCCGGCGCGATACCGTGGTCGCCGCGATGCCGGTCGCAGCGGCGACGTCACGGGCGCTGGCCCGGCCGTCCTGGAGCAGTGCGTTCACTACCTGTCTGTCGGTATCATCGACCATTTCGTCCGCTCAGACTGCCTCTGGGCCTTCTTTGCCGGTTCGGACCTGGTAGGCGTTGTCCACGGGGAGGACGAATATCTTGCCGTCACCTTTCTCGCCGGTGTGGGCACCGTCGGCGATGGCATCGACGACATCCTTTGCGGGGATGTCGGCGACCACCGTCTCGACTTTGACCTTCTGATGCAGGTCGACGACGTACTCCTCGCCGCGCCACTGTCCCTTCTTTGCGGGCTGTGAGCCGCGGCCGGACACGTTCGTCACTGTCAGCGAGGGTGCGCCGACCTCCGCCAGCGCCTTCTTTACATCGCCGAGTTTGTCCGGTCGAACCATTGCCACTACCATCTTGATTTCAGAATCGTCGGTTTCGTCAGTCATCTTGGGAACCTCCGTCAGTACGCATGCTCGGGCTCACTTTACCACCATCGGCAACGACGCTCTCGCCACCACCGAACTCGGGGTAGGTCTCGACGCCGTGTTCGCTGACGTCCAGCCCTTCCTGCTCGTGCTCGGGCGTAACTCGGGCCTGACCGGCTGCCTTGAGGGCGTACCAGACAACCCCGGTTGCGACAATCGTCCAGCCCGCGATAGCGGCGACTCCGATCAGCTGTGCGATGAAGGCGTTGATGACCGACCCGACCGTGCCGGACGTGGCGACGAACGGGAACAGCAGCGTACCGAGCACACCGGCGCTACCGTGAACCGGGAAGACGGCACAGACGTCGTCGATTTTCATCCGGTTCTCGATGAAGCTGAACACGACCGGCAGCTGTCCGCCTGCGAGGCCGCCGACGATGATTGCGCCCCACCACGTCGTGGTGTCGGGAATCGCCGTGATGCCGACCAGTCCGGCGAGCAGTCCGTTTGCCACGTACAGGGTGTCGACCTTCCCGGTTTTCAGCCACGCGACCAGTCCGGCACCCATCGCACCACAGGCCATCGCGATAGTCGTCGTCATCGCGACACGGCCGACCGTCGCGAACGCACCGAGGGCAAGCGATCCGTCCTCGACGACGAAGACGGTCGCCGCCGTACCGACGTTGAAACCGTACCAGCCAAACGCCAGAATGAGCGTTCCCAGAACGGCGAACGTCAGGGAGTGGCCCGGGATGACGTTCGCGGAGCCGTCCTCGTTGTACCGACCCATGCGTGGGCCGAGGACGTATGCCGCCGTGAGGCCCGCGATGCCGCCCATGCCGTGGACGATCATCCCGCCGGCGAAGTCGTGGAATGCCTCGCCGCCGAAGCTAATGTACGCGCCGGCCCACGTGATTCCGGTGACGACGGGGTAGATGACCGCCGCCAGCAGGAACGTGTACGTGATGTACGCGCGGAGCTTGGCTCGTCCGGCGACTGCGCCGGAGACGATGGTCGCTGCCGTCATCGCGAAGACAGCACCGAACAGCCAGCCGACGTAGTCGTTTGCGGCCCCGGCACCGAACGCGGGCGAGAACCCGCTGCCCCCGACCAGGGAACTGATCCCCGAGCCGATAAGGAAGAACACCGTCACCCCGACCGACCAGGTCAGGAGGTTCTTCGTCAGCTGGTTCGCGACGTTCTTCGAGCGCACCTGCCCCGCCTCCAGCATGGCGAAGCCAGCGTGCATGAAGAAGATCAGGAACGATACCACCAGTACCCACATCAGGTTGACACCCTCCGCGAGTACGGTCGGATCTACTTGTAGTGCAGTGTAGCTCATTTCTAGCTCACCTGTTTCGTTTTGTCATCGACTGCCGTCTGCATGTCCAACTTTCCCCCATTCTGGCTCAACTTCTTCAACTCTTTCACGAGAAAGGGTCTGGTAACAGCACTACATAAGGTTTGCCTTTATGAATACGGAAATTAGAGGGGATGTGGTAGACGACCGTCCAGATTATGGTATGATATTATGGATATAAGGTTGTTCTACGTAAAGAAAGTCCGTATATGCACACTGGAATTTTGGACGTTTGTCGACCCCGGTTCCGGCCGCAGGGGGCCAAATAGGCCGTTTTTGCTTGCGCGCGCTCTCGGCTGGCGGGTGTTGCCAGCGACAACAGGGTTATACCTCGCGACCACAGATTCGGATTTAGTATAAATGTCCGGAAAACAGTGGGGGGACGTGGCACAATGTGCCGATAAACTGTACAAGTCGATTATGCTTCGGAGGGTTCATAGCTGATTATGGCTTCGGACCACTACCCCTCCGTTCCGGACCAGTCGACGGCCGTGACAGAGGAACGGGCAGTCGCGAACGCACAGGGCGCACTCGATGTCGTTCAGGCGGCGTCGGTGACTGTCGGCGAGCAGCTCGCGGCAATTGACGACCGTGCAACGGCACAGGCGACCGACGCACAGTGGATCGCCGATGAGGTGTCGTCGCTTTCGGCTACAATCGAAGAAATCGCTGCGACTGCGACCGAGGTCAGCGAGCAGAGCCAGCGGGCAACGGATGCGGCAAACGACGGGCGGAAAGCGGCGGCTGACGCCATCGAGTCGATGGACGAGGTCCGCGAACTGGGCCAGGCGGTCGCCACAGAGGTGGCCGCCCTGCAGGACCAGGTCGACCGTATCGCCGATGCGCTGGCCGGCATCGACCGCATCGCTGATCAGACGAATATGCTCGCGCTGAACGCCTCGATAGAGGCAGCGCGGGCAAGCGGCACCACCGATACGGACGGGTTCGCCGTCGTTGCAGACGAAATCAAGGGGCTCGCCGAGGAGTCCCAGCAGCAGGCTGAGGAAATCGAGACGACGCTGGCTGCGGTTCGGGATGCCACCGATGACACCGTTGCCCAGCTCGACGAAGCTATCGACGGTATCGACACCGGGGCCGAGCAGGTCACCACGGCGATGGCTCGGCTCGACGACGTGGCCGACACCGTCGCGGAAACGGCCGACGGCATCGCGTCCGTCTCGGCGGCGACCGATGAGCAGGCGACGACGAGCGAAGCGGTCGCCCAGCGGTGTGAGACGGTGTCGGACCGCGCCGCTGCTATCGAAGACGACCTCTCCGAGATACGTGCCGCCCGCTCCGAACAGACTGCAATGCTGGACGAGATCGACGACGTGCTCGCCGCTGCCGAGGCCGACCGGCAGGACCGACTGGCGGACGCGCCGACGGTCCCGACCGGCATTGCCGGCCTCGACGATCTCTGTGGCGGTGGCCTCGTCATGGGCGGTCAGGCTGTCTTCCGATACGCTGACGGGACCCAGGTCGACGGGGTCGTTGCGCAACTGTGCGCGACGGCTGTCGCCGCCGGCCGGGCGGTGTCGCTGACGCCGCCGCCGTCACTGGACCGGTCGACGCTGGCCGCCGCGTTCGCGGCGACCGACCACTCGCTCGAAGACGCGCTCGACGACGACGCCCTGTTCATCCTCGACATGTTCGGGCACTGGGACGCCAGATACAACATGTTCGACCTCGAACGGACCTCGCTCGCCACCGCCAACGAGACGACGGCGACCAGACGGGACGCCCCGCTGGTCATCGTGGGCAACATTCAGGGAGAGATACGGATGATGGGCGAACAGGCCGCCAGAGAAGCCCGGTACGAGAACGATGACGGCGTCTTCGAACCCCACGACACAGTGGTCAACGTCATCGACGACGACGCGGTCCCAGCTACGCTCGCGGCGTTCTACTCGGGCGCTGCCGATCAGGAACTCACGCTGACACAGACTGACGGCCGCGAGTACCTGACGCTCACGGCCTCGCCGCGTGGCACTGTGGGGACGAAACAGTCGGTCTCCCGGCTGTCGAGCCCACCCTTCCTCCGGCTCAGAGACAACTGATGTTCGGTATCGACGACACCGGTCGGATTACGTTTGCGACAGAGGAGTTCGCTGCACTGCTTGCCCGAACATCCGCCGAACTTGTCGGCACACCCGTCGACACGCTGGTGGCAGCCGAGGATCGCGAGACACTGGCCGAAGCCAGACAGGCCGTCAGCAGTGCTTCAGACCGGCTGACACGGACCTGCCAGGTCACACTGCGCCAGAGCGACCGCTCTCGCCCGGTTACGATTGAACTCACGACCGCAAACGACGGGTCCGTGGTCGGCTCGCGCTGCCAAACGACCGAGACAGCCGACCCGTTTCAGCACCTGTTTGACCTCATCCAGGACGCGGTCGTCGGCTTCGAAATCGTCAATTTCGTCCCGATTGTGCGGACGGTCAATCCCGCGTTCATCGAGACTTTCGGATACGACCGCGAGGAAATCGTCGGCGACCCCCTCAACGAGTACATCGTTCCCGGTGACCGTGTTGAAGAGGCGGTCAACTACGACGAGCGAACGGCCGCCGGGGAAGTCAACTATGCCGTCGTCTCCCGGGAAACAGCCGACGGCTGCCGCGAGTTTATCTATCGCGGCGTCCCGTACGACACGGTCGACGGCCGTCGCTGTGGGTTCGCGATGTACACGGATGTGACGGACAGCCGGCGGCAAAAGCGCCGGCTCCGTGTTCTCCATCGCGTCCTGCGGCACAACCTTCGGAACGAACTCTCTGTCATGTTCGGGACGTCCGAATACGTTCGTGCCCACGCAGCCGACTCGTCCGTCTCGCTGGCCGCCTCCCGCGCCCTCGACGCGGCTGACCGCCTCGCCGCCGTCAGCGAGAAAGCCCGGAGCGTCGAAACCGCGCTCGACGGGGACGCCGACCAGTCGGTCGACGCGGCGGCATTGGCCCGGTCTGTCGCTGATAGCTATCGCCCGGATGCACCGGTCGAAACGGCACTCCCGAGCACACTCCCTGTCACTGGTGGGACGGCCGTCTACGACGCCGTCGACAATCTTGTCGAGAACGCAGTCGAACACACACTGCCGGGTACGGCCGTCCGAATCACAGCTGAACAGGCCAACGGCGACGCGTTCGTCCGTGTTCTCGATGACGGCCCCGGTATTCCCGCCGCCGAGCGAGCCGTCGTGTTCGAGGACGCGGACATCACGAACCTCCAGCACGGGAGTGGCCTCGGTATCTGGCTCGCCCGGTGGGTCGCCGAGACGGCCGGCGGCAGCATTGAGTACGACCGAACCGACGGGTGGACGACCGTCTCGCTTCGGTTCCCGCTGTCCGATGCCGATACCGAGGACGTGCTTACAGTGCTCGATGCCCCGGAATCAGCGGCCGAGCCGACGCGGTAGTCGCTGCGACGCTCTCAGAAGTATCCTGCCCCAGTAGCCACGGCCGGCGAGGCCGACGCAGACCGGGACGTTATCGCCTGAGCGCCGCAGTGAGTGCGATTGCACCCAGCACGACGCTTGCCAGCGCCAGCGGCGACAGCGGCGGTACGTCGAGCTGAAAAAGCAGCGTCGTCACCACGACAGCTCCCCCGACCAGCCCTGTCGTCCCCGCGATGTGGGTGAGTTCGACGGGCGTACCGGGTGCTGTTCCGAGGTCCGCGTAGAGGTCGATAGCCGCATGGGCAAACGTCCAGGCCAGCACCGTCGCACCGCCGGCGACCAGCACTGTCGTCGTGGTTGCTCCCTGAAGCGCGGCCACCAGCAGTGCCAGAAACAGCGACGCGCTGGCGAAGTCGACCAGCCGTCCGGACTGAATCAGTTGCCCGCCAGCGAGCAGGACCACGCCGACGAGGGCGGCGGCAGTCGAGACGGCGCTGATACCGGCGACGAACAGCGTCACAACGCCCGCCGCCAGCGCCGCACTGCCACAGACGACCCCGGTCCGGGTACTCATCGGCCACCCCGCTGGGCCCGTTCAGTGACTCGTTCCAGCGACTCCGCCGCGGGCCAGTCGTGGACGGCGATGCCAGCGGCTCGCAGTCGACGGAGCCGTTCGCGGCGTTCGAGCCGCGCCAGCCGGTGGCCCGCCGTATCCGTCGCAGTCGGGTCGGGGCTCAAGACCGTCACCGGGTGGCCGCTGGCGGCGAGTCGGCGGACCAGCGCCTCGCTGTCGTCGTCACACAGCGGGCCGAGAAAGACAATGTTCGCCGCCGTCGGCAGTTGCGCGATGAGCTTCGTCGTATCCGGTGTTCGGGTGACTGATGTCGCGGCGAACGCACGGTCGGTCCTGAGCAGGTCCCGGGCCTGTTGCTGGTGTGCGGCGCTCGTGCCTGGTGCGAGCCACGCGCCATGTGGCGAGTACGCCGCGACGCCGACCTCGTGGCCGTCTTCCGGGAGTCCCTCGACGAGGGCGACGGCGGCCATCGTGGACCGCTCGATTGCCGTCTCGGCATCTGGACGCGGCGCGAGCGCGGCGGCTGCTCTGGCGTCGACGACCACGACGACCGTCGCCGACTGTTCGCGGCGGAACTCGACGGTCCGCAGGTCGCCCGTACGGGCGTACTGATTCCAGTCAACGCGGGAGAGCGGGTCGTTCGAACGGTGCTCCCTGACCGCGTAGAAGGAAACTCCTTCGCCGCCCTCGTCGACAGGCACCGTCCCGGGCCGGCGAGCCACTGCGGGGACCAGCGGCAACAGTGCCGAACTGGCCGGCTGCTCCCAAGTAACGGTATCAGGCTCGGCCGTGACGGTCGTTCGTCGGGCGACGACGCCGACCACGTCCCTGACGACGACTGTCGCCGGGTCGAACACGCAGCGGTCGGTCCCCCCGGTAATCTCGTAGGTGATTGTCGTCGATGCGCCGGGGCGCAGCGCCGCCCCCAGTGACGCCGATCCCTCAACGACGCGGACGGAATCCGGGACGCCATCGGCGAGCCGGAGGTCCGGAATCGTCCGTGACCCGTCGTTGCGGACCGTGAGTGCGACAGTCACTCGCTCACCCAGTGCCGGTTCAGTCGGTGTGATGGACCGCTGTATCGACACGTTCGCGGCTGGCGGGACGGCGACGCGGTCGTACGCGCTCAGCGTGACGCCGAGCCCGCCCAGCAACACGAGCGCGGGGACCTGTCCCACAAGCCCGACGCCGACGGCGACCAGCGCGGCCCCGGCCAGCCCGAACCAGCGGCCGGTGCGGTGAACCTCGCTCATCGCTCCTCGTCGCGCCGTCGGAGTTCCGCCGTCGCGTGAGCGACACGCCGCTGGAACGGGTGGATGCCCGAGAGCCACCCGGACAACCGCGCCCGGAGCGATATCGGCGTCCCGTCGAACAGCTCCCGGGCCGGCTCCCTGTCCGCCCACGCGCCGGATCGGAGCGCGTCCGTCGCCTCGTCGGGCGAGAGCCCGTTGCGCTGGAGGACGGTGACAGCGACCCCCTCGACACGTTTCCGAATGGCTTCTTGCCCGGCCCCGGCACTAAGCGCCTCGTCGATGTCGTCGCCAGGGACCGTGACGTACTGGCTGTCAGTGTCCGGGAGCGCCATCCCGCGGTCGCTGTCGAGGGAGCGAACGAGGAGCGCCAGCAGTGCGACACCGCCGGCGAAGACAGCCGCGGCGAGTATCGGGAGATCCGAGACAGCGCCAGCGGGCAACAGCGGCGCGCCGATGGCAGCGAGACCGACACCGATGGCTGTTGCGACGAGGCCGAGTGCCAGCGGAACCCGGCGCAGTGTCACGTCTCTGCCTCCCCTGCGTACTTGTCGGCGTCTTTGTTCTCAGAAGCCACGTCGTCGGGATTCGCTGCGATGTCGTCCGTATCGTTGGTCGCCCGTTCCAGCGCCTCGCGGGCCTGCGATTCCAGAGCCGCGTCCAGCTGGTCTCGGCCGTAGCGGACCCGTTCGAACGCCGACCGTAGCGAGGCGACGGCGTCGGGGTCGGCACCAGCCGCTGTCGCGTCCGCCTCGATATCCTGTGGCGTCGAGGAACTGCGGTCCGGGGCTACCGCGTCTTCGAGGGCGGCCCACGCGCGGTACACGTCGTTGGTAAGTGGGATATCTATCTCGGCAGCGCTATGCGACGGGCTCCTCGCGGACTCCGCCGTTGCGACGGCTGGCGTCTCGCCGCCTGTTTCGTCGATTGTCCGGCTCTGGCCGGCCAGTCGCCACAGCACCGCGAGCCCGACCGCGAGGCCGACGGCGAGCGCACCGACTGCCGGGGCGGGGACACTCGGCAGCAGCGCGCGGGCACCGTTCTCGCTTTCGGGCGGGTCGATGCTACCTGGTGGGTCGCTGAGGCCCTGTCCGTCGGGGTTGTCGATCTCGCTGTCGTCCCGGGTCATCTCCGCCTGATCGGACCCGGTAGCCGCGTCGAGGCTTGCGGCCCCGACGCTGAACGACAGCAGCGCAATCGCGGCGACAACCGCCACGAGGAGGGACTGTCGCTGCATACAGCCACTCCGCTCCTGGCACATGAATAGGTTAGGGACCTGTCGTTCGCTGGAACGCTCCACGGGCGCGATTCGAACAGGTACACGCGGAGAACGGCCCCGCTCAGAGTTCGTCTGCGAGGTCCTCGGCGAAATAGGTGAGAATCAGGTCCGCGCCGGCGCGTTTGATCGATAGCAGTGACTCGTAGGCGACCGCTTCGAGGTCGAGCCAGCCTTTCTCGGCGGCGGCGTGCAACATCGCGTACTCGCCGGAGACGTTGTAGGCGGCGACGGGGTGGTCGTAGGACTCCCGGACCTCCTTGACGATGTCCAGGTACGGCAGCGCCGGCTTGACCATCAGCACGTCCGCGCCCTGCTCGACATCCAGGTCAACCTCGCGGCGGGCCTCGCGTGCGTTCGCGGGGTCCATCTGGTAGTGCCGGCGGTCACCGAAGGCCGGCGCGCCGTCGGCGGCGTCCCGGAACGGGCCGTAGAAGGCCGACTCGTACTTCGCGGCGTAGCTCATGATCGGCACGTCGGTGTTCCCCTGGGCATCTAAGGCCGCCCGGATCGCGCCGACCATGCCGTCGATCATGCCCGACGGCGCGACCATATCGGCTCCGGCCGCGGCGTGGCTCGCGGCGATTTTCCCCAGCAGGTCCAGCGTCTCGTCGTTGCGCACCGTCAGCCGCGGGTCCTCGGCGGCGGCGTCTTCGAGGACGCCGCAGTGGCCGTGGTCGGTGTACTCACAGAGACAGACATCCGTGATGACGTAGGCGTCGGTTTCGTCGGTGATCCGGCGGGTCGCCTCCTGCACGACGCCGTCCTCAGCCCAGGCACGGCTCCCGCGCTCGTCTTTCGACTCCGGGACGCCGAACAACATCACCGCTTCGACGCCAGTTTCGAGAACTTCTTCGACGCGATCCACGGCGTCCGCAACAGGGACCCGCTCGTGGCCCGGCATCGTCTCGATGGGGACGCGCTCGTCGGTCGTCGCGTCCACGAACACCGGGGCGATGAGGTCCGACGCCGAGAGGTCCGTCTCGCGTACCAGCGGTCGAACGCCGTCAGTCCGCAGGCGGCGCGGGCGCTGTGTCAGGTTCATACTGCCCTGTCAGTCCGTGGGCGGCATCAACCCACCGCTTACCGACCTACTCCGTCTCGATTCGCTCGCGGAGCCAGGCCGCCGCGTCGGCGACGGCCGCCGGGTCGTCGCCGGTGATCTTCACCCGCCCCGGCGTGTCGTCCTTGCGGGGATAGCTCCCGACAGCCACGTCGAACTGCTCGCGGGCCGCAGTGATGTGGGTGACGAGCGCGCCTTCGGGCGCGGGCGTGTGCATCGTCTCCGTCGTCCGGTCGCCGTCGAACTCGTCGGCCACGGTCTCGTACATCGCTTGCAGTTCCTCGGGGATGCCCGGGAACACGTACACGCGGTCGATGACACAGCCGGCGGCGAAGCTCTCGTCGGTCAGCAGCGCCTGCCCGCCCTCGGGGACCGACGCCCACGCGTCGAGATCCAGGTCCATGTCGTAGCGGTCCACCATCTCGGGGTTATCGTCGGCGAACTGTTCGGCCTTCGCTTCGAGATGGGCCCGAACGTCGTCCGGAACGACGAGGTCACGGCCGAACGCCCGCGCTACGGCTGCTTTCGTCACGTCGTCCGGCGTCCCGCCGATGCCCCCAGTGACGATGACCGCGTCGAAGGCGTCGTGATACCGCGCCACGGCTTCGGCGATGACCGCCTCGTCGTCGGGCACAGTCAGGACGCGGGTGACAGTGGCTCCTGCGGCCGTGAGCCGGCGGCCCAGCCACGACGCGTTCGTGTTCTCCGTGTCGCCAGCAAGCAGTTCGTCTCCGACGGTGAGCAGTGCGACCTCCATTACGTCGTCGTGGGTGGCTGGCGGCGTTAAGGGTTTGGCCGGTCGGCAATCCGTTCTCCGGATACACCGCCATGTTACGGTCCAATCGGTATTAATGGTATATTATGACATTAGATCTAGTCTAGCCATATTTCGGTAACATACATATACTGGGTCCTGTTAATCTATATCATGGTACTTGTCAGCAATTGCGTCGACTGCCTCAAACCCGTCGACCCGGACCGACACCGCTCGGCGAACACAGCTAGTGAAAACCGCGGCGAGGAATCCGAGACACGCCCGCGGGAAGTGACAGACTGACCGCACAGCCGACAGCGGAGTGATTCGTCGCCACGCACCGACACCGCCCAGTGTGGCGGGACCGGACAGCCGTAGACAGCTACAGCAATGGGACTCGCTAACAGTACAGACACGGACCGGTCGCTGCTCCGGCGGCTCGCCCGACCGGTGCTCGCGTTCGTCGGGCTGGTCGTCGCCGGTGTGGTCGGGTTTGTCACGCTCGGCGGCGTCGGCGTCGTCAACGCACTGTTCTGGCTGCTCGATCCCACGAGCATCGAACTCCACTTTCAGAGTCACGACGGACCGGCAACGCTGGTCAAGAGCTACGCTATCGTAGTGCTTACTGGTCTCGTCATCGCCGGTCTGTGGACCGGCGAGACAGCGCTATCGGCGGCCTTCGGCGGCCGGATTCAGGAAGAACTCACACGCATGCAAATCGCACAACGAATCGAGGACCTGGAGGACCACGTCGTCGTCTGTGGCTACGGAACGTTCGGACAGACCGTCGCCGACCAGATCGGCGACACGGACACACCGGTGGTGGTCCTCGAACACGAGACCGACCAGTACGAACGGGCGCTTGACGACGGCCATCTCGCCCTGGAGGCCGATGCGAGCCGCGAGGACGCGCTGACAGATGCGGGTGTCAAGCGAGCCGACACGGTCATCGGTGCAATCGACGACACGAACGCAAACATCCAGATCGCGGTGCTGGCGAGCCAGCTCGCGCCCACGGTCCGGCTCATCGTTCGAGCCGGGGACCAGCAGGACGAGACCGTGGCCCGCCGCGTCGGGGCAGACGAGGTGATAATCCCCGAGGTCGTGAGCGGGAAGCAGGTCTGTGAACGGCTGTAACTCAGGCCTCGCCAGCCGCTTGTGTCAGCAGTTCGGTCACGCCGATGGCGAGTAGTGCGACGGTCAGATCTATAATTGGGAGTCGACAAACGGAATATACCGGGTCGGTCGTTACTCCTCTGACAGCTTGGATTCGAGTGTTTCGACCTGGCTTTCGAGTTCGGAAATGCGCTTTTCGTAGCCGCGTTTGCCGTCGAGAAAGTTGTAGATGAGTATCATGCCGGCGGCTGGCAGTCCGACATACATCGCTAATACCATCACCATGACGATGAGTTCCGTTGTGCCGGGTAACCCTGCGACTAGGAGGAGGGCCATGCTGGTCTTTTTCCTTTAAGCTACTTGGAAATTTATATCCGAGCGATCAGACTTCCTCTTCGCCGACCGCTTCAGCGAGCAACTCCGTCACCCCGACGATTTCGAGGTCGTCCTCGTAGCCACCGGTCTTGCGCCCGTCCTCGTACATCGTCATGCACATCGGGCAGGCGACGACGAACTTCTCGACGGCCGCACCCGCCTCGGTGTCTTCGAGGGCCTCGCGCAGGCGTTCCTCACTGGGCTTCGTCTCCTCTTCGAGGTCCATCCAGAGGCCGCCGCCGCCACCGCCACAGCAGAAGGAGTCGTCCCTGTTGCGGGGCATCTCGTGGAGGTCAGCCCCGGTCGCGCGGATGAGGTCCCGCGGGGCTTCGAACTCACCGTTGTACCGCCCGAGGTGGCAGGGGTCGTGGTACGTGACGGTGTAGTCGAGTTCCAACCCGGAGAGGCCAAGCGCGCCCGAATCTGCGAGATCGGCGACGACCTGCGTGTAGTGGAACACGTCGTCTTCGCCCCACTCGCAGGCCTCGAACTCGGGGTACTCGTTCATGAACGTGTTGTAGGCGTGGGGGTCCGTCGTGACGATAGACTCGAACTCACAGTCCAGAATCGCCTCGGCGTTGTCCTCGACGAGCATCTCGTAGAGGCCCTCCTCGCCGACGCGGCGCACGTCGTTGCCGTCGGTCTGCTCGGCCTCGTAGAGGATGCCGTAGTCCACGCCGGCGGCCTCGAAGACGCGAGCCAGCGCGCGCGCTATCTTCTGATTGCGCTCGTCGTAGCTGGGGTAGTCGCCGACGTACCAGAGGTATTCGACCGGTTCGTCACGAGCATCTGGAACTTCAAAACCGAGGTCCTCGGTCCAGTCCGGCCGGGCGCGCTCGGGGTCGCCGAAGGTGTTGCCGTGCTGGAACACGTTCATCATCGCGTCCTGGACGTGTTCGTCCATCTCGCCGGCCTCGGTCAGCCGGCGGTTCATCTCGGTGAACTGCGTGACGTGTTCGATATCGACCGGGCAGGCGTCCATACAGGCCATACAGGACATGCAGGACTCCATCGTGTGGGCGTCGATGACCGAGGTACCGCCGTCGGCAATAATAGGTACGTCTTCGCCGCCGGCGTCGCGCTCCTCACGGTAGCGTTTCAGGTCCAGAATGACGTTCCGTGGGTCCAACGGCCGCCCAGACGCCTTGGCCGGACAGACCGACGAACATCGGCCACACTTGGTGCAGGCGTCGTGGTCAAGCAACTGTTTCCAGGAGAAGTCGTCGATGTCGCTGGGGCCGATCTCCTCGGGACTCGCGTCGCTTGGCACGCCCGGCAGTCGCACCCCGGCCTTCTCGTCACGGGCGATAAGGTTGGCAAACGACGAGAGCATGTGGAACGGTTTCGCGTAAGGAATCCAGGCGACGAACCACAGCGCGACGAGCGAGTGGCTCCACCAGACAAAGGGGTACGCGCCCGCTGCCATCTCCGGTGTCATCCCGGCCGTGACGAGCACTTCCTTGACTGACCAGCCGACGAAGCTCACCGTCTCGAAGGAGACATCCCGGACCGTCGAGGTGCCGAGAATCCGAATGCCCTCAGTCAGGTAGCCACCGACGCCAAGCACGAACAGCGCGCCGAGAAACAGGTCGTCCTCGCGGGAGGTGTGGCGGTCGTGGAGGCGGTCGAGTTTACGGCCGTAGCGTCGCCACAGCGCGACGCCGACGCCGACGACAAACAGCAGCCCCATCGCGTCCATGACGAGCGAATACGAGAGATAGAACTGGCCGACAAAGAATGACTCACCGGTCAGCGGCCGGTAGAGGTCGATATCGATACCAAGAATCGTCGTTCCGATGAGTAGCGTCAGAAAACCCCAGACGACGAACGCGTGCATCACGCCAGCGACGGTGTCGCGGTCCAACTGCTTCCGATTTGACAGCGCTAACCGTGCCGCTGCAACCGTCCGCTGGGGCAGGTCGTCCAGTCGCTCGAAGGCGTCCTCGTTGCCTTGGGCATAGCGGTTGACGCGGTTGTACACACCGTACAGAAAGACGATGACGGCGAGCGCTGCCAGATAGTAGAACAGTACTTTCCCCACGTCGCCGATACGCCAGAACGTCGGGCGCGTGGTCGTCTGGAGTATAGATGACATACGGTAACACGTGTTTCATGCCCGCTTAAATCTTGCCACGAACCGCCGCAGTCCTGCGGGAATTAGACAACTGTTGAAAGTTCTTCCCTATTACGTTGTCGATCCGACAGATATATGACTCCCGAGAAGTAGTTTCATGTTCGATGGACGAGAAGACCGAAGAACTCCGTGACATCTTCATCGACGTCTCCGGTGAGGAGGCTGTGACGGAGTCTCAGGAGGCGTCGAGAGGGTCCTTGGCTGATACTGACGAGGCCGGTGTCGCGGACCGACTCGGTGATGTCATCGCGCGGATGCACGAGCGATACGAGTTCCGGACTGACCTCGACGACGAATCCCTGGTAACAGTGGTCCGACTGTTCTACGAGGGCAGCGACGACGGGACTATCGCAGCCGAAATCGGCGCGGACGAGTCCGATGTGGTCGAGGCGCGACTGGACCTGCATCTCCTCCGCGACGAGGACACAGAGGCACCGTTCGATCTGGCCGAGTTCCGCCGCCGCGTTACCGACGACGACCCGTCCGTCGCCGAACTCGCGGCCGAGTTCGATATAGACGAGTCCTGGGCCGCCCACTACCGCCGAGTCGTCGCCGCACAGGACGCCGCCCGCCGTGTCTCCCATCGGTTCCAGAGCGAGTTCGAGGACGTACTCACCGACGCTGGCCTATCAACACAGCACGCCGCCGGCCTCCGCGACGACGGCCTCGACGAGGCCACCGAAGACATCGACTCGCTGGATTCCGGCGCTGACGTGTCGATGTGACCCTCCGATATCTTTTGTCGTCGTCTCCTGTCACAGTAGGCTTGGCTAACTGCGCGACTGTTTCAACAGCCAGCGGTGCGCCGAACCTTCTTGTGGGAGCACACGACCACGCCGGCCCATGCCGACCCACACGTTCAGGGAACTGGAAACGGCCGCCTACTGTCCACGGAAGCTCTACTACCGCCGCCGCGACGGCGCGAGTGAGGTCCCCGACGAGGTCGAACCGGTCCGTCGGCTGGCCCTCGACTACGAGCGACTGCTGACCGACGACGCCGCCCTGCTGGCCGCCCCAATCGAAATCGATCCCGACGCGTACCGCGACCGTCTCAGAGGGCTTCGAGAGCGGCTGGTCGACTGGGACGGGCTAGCCGCCCCGGCGGCGACCGACGCGTATCTCGAAGGGAAGGACGCCCGCGGAATCGCACACAAGGTCATCGCCGGAAAAGATGGCCCCGTACCGTCGCTCGTGTTCGCCGGTCAGCCGCCCGAAGACGGTGTCTGGGAACCCCAGACCGTGCGGCTTGTCGCCGCCGCGAAGGCGCTCTCCTGGGAGCGCGAGCGTGATATCGACGTCGCCTACGCGGAGTATCCAGCGTACGGTGTGATCCGGCGTATCGAGGTGAATACGAGGCGGGCTGGTGTCTACCGTCGCGCGGTCAGAACTGCCGACAGTATCGACGGGCCGCCAGGGCGGGTACGAAACGACGCCAAGTGCACGCCCTGTGAGTTCAGTGACGACTGTGGTGTCAAAACACGGTCGCTACGGTCGATGCTACGCTAAGGAGGACAATCGCCCGGATAGCGGCAGGTTTCAGTCCCGGTCTTCGAGCCACGACTCGACGGCGTCGGCGCGTGCGCCGTGGCGATGAATCGTTCCGCTGTCGACGTTCACGACCGTCGACCCGGTCCCGCCGTCGGTCTCGCCAGCGTCGAGGACCACCGCGGCCCGGTCGCGGATAGCGTCGAGGCCGTCGACGGTGCGGGTGCTTGGATTCCCAGAGATGTTCGCGCTCGTTGCCGTGAGCGGCCCAGTTTCGGCAAGCAGTTTGAGCGCGGGATCGTGGTCTGGGATGCGGACCCCGACGCGGTCCCGGCCGGCGACCAGTACGTCCGGAACCGCGTCGCGGCGTTCGACGACGACAGTAACCGGGCCGGGGAGGAACTCACGCATGAACGCCAGTTCGCGGTCGCTCAGGCGCGTGTACTCGCGGGCGGACTCGACATCGGGAACGGCCATCGACACCGGCTTGTCGCGCTCGCGCCCCTTCGCCTCGAACACCCGTTCGACAGCGGCAGCATCGAGCGCGTCCGCGCCGAGGCCGTACACTGTCTCCGTGGGGTAGACGACAAGCTCTCCGTCGCGGACTGCCGCCGCGGCGTCGTCGACTGTCGCCATCGTTAGAGCTGTGCTTCGACTTCGTCGTAGTCCGGGAAGTCGGGCCATTCCTGAGCTACCCACGCGTACTCGATGGTCCGGTCGCTATCGAGGACGAACACCGACGGGCGCGGCTCCTCGATACCGGCCATTCCGTCGAGGTCCATATCGATGCTGTACTGCTGTGCGACGCCGTTGGCGGGGTCCGAGAACAGCCGGTAGTCACCCTCTATCTCCCGCTCTTCGAGCAGTTGCTTGTGCTCGTACGGCGTCGAGATGGAGACGCCCACGACGGTGGCCTGCTCGTGCCACGCGCGGTCGCGGATCTCGTTCCAGATGTACGTCGCCGGGAAGGCCCCGTCCATCGCGTGGAACACGAGGACGACCCGGTCGCTGTCGGCACACACGGACGCGAGCGATTCGTCCTCCCAGAACTCGTCGTTGACGAGCGGGCGGGTGAAATCCGGCGCGGTGTCACCTTCTTCGGGGTGGTCAGCCGGGTCGAGGTCGACGATGTCGAAGTCGAGTTCCATCAGGCCACACCCCCTGCAGTCTCTTCGCCCTCGCCGTAGGTCCGTTCCAGATACGCCACGATATTCGCGCTCTCGGACATCGTGACGCCGGTGTTCTCGTCGACGATGGCCGGGACGGTCCGCTTGCCGGACAGTCGTTTGACTACGTCGCGGTCGGAGTGCATCGGCTCGACGAACCGGGACTGGTAGTCGAGACCGTATTCGTGCAGCTTCCGGACGACACGCTCACAGAACGGACACGCCTGCAGCCGATACAGTGTGATGTCGGACTCGCTCATACTCTGTGGGACGGTACGCGTGAAAGCCGGGTAAGGGCTTCGCTGGCAACCCATTCATGACAAGCCTTAATCCCCGCCCATTACAACTTCGACCGTTGATGGCCCTGGATCCACCTGCGCCGTTTGAGCTGTCTACAGCGATGTTACAGGGCGTCGAAATCGTCGGCGTCCCAATACCGCAGGACGCGGTGCTCGTCGCTGGTATTGTCACGCTCGTCGCACTGGTTGTCCTCTCAGCGTTCTTCTCGTCCTCAGAAATTGCGATGTTCTCGCTGCCTGCACACCGGACGGAAGCGCTCGTCGAAGACGCCGTTCCGGGTGCGAAGACGCTCAAACAACTCAAATCAGACCCCCACCGCCTGCTGGTGACGATTCTCGTCGGCAACAACCTCGTCAACATCGCGATGTCTTCCATCGCTACTGGGCTCCTTGCGATGTACGTCGATAGCCAGGGACTGGCTGTCGCCATCGCGACGTTTGGCGTCACTGCCATCGTGCTGCTGTTCGGCGAAAGCGCACCCAAGAGCTACGCGGTGGAGAACACCGAGTCCTGGGCGCTCCGCATCTCCAAGCCGCTCAAGGCTGCCGAGAAGGTGCTACTTCCGCTCATCCTGCTTTTCGATTACCTCACCCGCGTCGTCAACAAGATCACCGGGGGCCGGTCGGCCATCGAGACCTCTTATGTCACCCGTGAGGAGATACAGGACATCATCGAGACGGGTGAGCGCGAGGGCGTCCTTGACGAGGACGAACGCGAGATGCTTCAGCGGACGCTCCGGTTCAACGACACCATCGCCAAGGAAGTGATGACCCCGCGCCTGGACATGACCGCGGTCGCCAAGGACGCCTCCGCCGAGGAGGCCCTGGAGACGTGCATCCAGAGCGGCCATGCCCGAATCCCGGTCTACGAGGGCAGTCTGGACAACGTCATCGGCGTCATCCACATCCGCGACCTCGTCCGGGACCTCAACTACGGCGAGGCGCTGGCCCGCGATATGGAACTCGAGGACCTCATCGAGCCGACCCTGCACGTCCCCGAGTCCAAGAACGTCGACGACCTGCTGACCGAGATGCGGGCCGAGCGCCTGCACATGGTCATCGTCATCGACGAGTTCGGCACCACCGAGGGACTGGTGACGATGGAGGACCTGACCGAGGAGATCGTCGGCGAGATACTCGAAGGCGAGGAGGAGGAGCCGATCGAGTACGTCGACGACGACACGGTCACGGTCAAAGGCGAGGTCAACATCGAGGAGGTCAACGAAGCGCTGGACTTGGACCTGCCCGAAGGCGAGGAGTTCGAGACCATCGCCGGCTTCATCTTCAATCGCGCCGGCCGACTGGTCGAGGAGGGCGAGACAATTACCTACGACGGCGTTGAGATCCGCGTCGAACAGGTCGAGAACACCCGCATCATGAAAGCTCGCGTCGTCCGCCTCGAAACCGACGAGACGGAGCCGGTCGACGCCGAAGAAGCCTCGGACTGAGTCCTCACAGGAGCAGTCGTTTTAGGTCGGTCGCCGTCAACAGGGATGACATGGGCTATCACCACCTCGCGGTCGACGACATCGAACCGACGCCGGACCGGCCGAGCATCCAGCGCTCTATCAGCGATGCGGCCGGCCTCGAAAACGCCGCCGTCAACGTCTACGAGGTCGCGCCCGGCGAGGACATCCCGCTCGCGTACCACTACCACGACGACCAGGAAGAACTGTTCTACGTCCTCTCGGGCACGCTCGCGGTCGAGACGCCCGAGAAGACCTACGAGGTCGGCGCAGACGAGGTGTTTGTCGTCGAACCGGACAGCCCCCAGCGGGCGCACAACCCCGAGTCGGCGACCGACCACGTGAAGACCGTCGTCATCGGCGCGCCCGCGGTGGACGACGTGCATCCCTACGACCCCGAGTGAGCCGAACCGTGGCCGCTCCGCGGACTGTTACTGTAGCGTGATGGCGTAGGTCAGCGCGAACAGGAGTATCGCCCCGGTCGCGACGTTGATCGCCGTGAGCTCTACCGCGCCGATGACGCTCAGCCCCCAGACGATAGTACTCGCAAACACCGTCGACAGCACGGCGTTCATCGCGATGAGTACCCGCGGGTCGCCCTGTGACCCGCTTGCCCCCTCCTCGAACCCGTTCGCGTCGCTCATGCCCACGAACACGGACGGGACGCCCCTTAGCTCTTTGGCAGTGTCCGGTGCGTTCGCTCTGCTCGCCGTGGCCAAGTCGCGCAACTAAACACATTCGAAGCCTAGTCCAACATATGGACGTTCAAAATCGTCATGGGGACCCGGTCGACCCGGTCCCGTTTCTCGTCTGCACTGCGATGGCGGTGATGCTGCTGTTCTCCGTCGGCCCACTGTACGGCCTCGCCTACGGGCTCCCCGTCTGGGCCGGCCTGACCGTTGCAACAGCCGGGACCATCACTGTCGCCGCCGTTGCGTACCACCGACTGGTCTGGACTGCGCCGCCGCCCTCGGTACAGATTGCCCCGGAGCTTCGCTTCCAACGCCTCATCTACATCGGCGTCGGCTTCGCTGTGTTGCTGGTCGGCGTCTCGGCCCCGCTAGCCCTGTGATTTACCACCCCGGTCCGCATGTGGACTGGTATGCGCGAGGTCGAACGCTCTCGGTTCGTGATGGCACGGCCGCCGGCTGTCCACCGCTCCCTCTCGCCGGAGGCAGTCGTCGCGGCGGAGGGGACGTTCACCGTAACGGCCGTCGAGGAAACTGAGACGGGAACGCTCGTCACCGCTGCTGGCCCGGGGATGTCGGTCCCGCTGCGCTTCGAGTCGCGGGACGACGGACTCCGATACACCGCTGAGGGCGAGGTCGGCCCCTTTGACCATCTTGAGACGCGAATCACCGTCACACCGGAAGAAAACGGCTCCCGGATCACGATGCGTTCGACCGTTTCGCTGAACCTGCCACTTCCCTTCGCTGACCGCATCGCCGCCTGGAAGCACGGCAACGAGCTGGAGCGAGCTATCGAAAATCTGGCGGCCGACGTGCCCGGAGGCTGAACGGGTCGATAGCCCGACCGTTCGGCCGGTTCGGCACTGCCCATGAGACAACTGCGCACAACCACGACACGTTTAGTAGCTGTAATCTCAATATACGTCCATGAGCATCATCGACAGCGTCAAGGAGGCACTCACGTCACAGCCCGACGCGAAGGCTCGCCCCGACGACGGGTCGAAGGGCGCGTACTGGTGTGACGACTGCGGCGTTCGCATCAGAGACGTCGAACTGGAGGGCGAGCCGGTCTGTCCGGACTGCGGCGAGGAGATGCGCTTTGAGCGCGCGGCCGGCCGTGACTGCGCCTGCTAGGGGCTCCGAATCACCGTCTCATCGCCCTGCTCCACCGGGAACGGTCCGGTAAGCGACTCGCTTTCGGCCCATTCTTCGTCCGTCACCAGTCCGTCGTCAAGCGCCGTCCGAAGGGCATCTTCGTCGTAGTCGGTCCCGATGAACACCAGCTCCGTCCGCCGGTCGCCGTGCTCGTCGTGCCAGTCGAGCTCCGGCCGGTTCGAGCGGTACATCTCTTGCTCGACTTCGGGGAGGCTCGCGATCCACGGGCCCTGCGCTTCCGCCCGTATCGAGGGACCGGCTTGCCCGATGACGACCCGTAGCTCTGCGCCCGCCAGCCAGGCGGTGCCTTTCGAGCGGACGACGCCTGACGGCAGGTCCCGCAGTACGTCGGCGAGACGGTCGGGGTGGAACGGTCGACGGCGGCGGTAGGTGAAGGAGGTGACGCCGTACACGTCCTCTGGATGGTGGTGGTCGTCGTGTCCGGTATTGTTGTCGCCCGCATGGTCATCGTGGTCGTGGCTGCCTCCGCCGTGGCTGTGCCCGGCTTCGGCCAGCGCCCGCTTCCAGCCGGGCAGGTCGTTGATCTCGGTCTGGTCGAACAGCCCGCGGTCGAACAGCCGGTCGGGGGCGACCTGTGAGAAGGTCGTCCGGACGGTCTCAGCGTCGGGCTGGAGTGCCCCGACCAGATCTTCGGCTTCATCCAGTTCCTCGTCCGTACAGAGGTCCGTCTTGTTCAGCAGGACGATGTTGGAGAGTTCGACCTGTTCGACCATGAGATCCGAGAGCGGCCGGTCGGCGTCGTCGGCCGCTGTGTCGCTGCTGTCCCCATCGGCGTTCGCTTCCACGGCCCCCCGGCGCTCGGGGGTCTCGCCAGCGAACGAGTCGAGAAACAGCCGGGTATCCAGCACCGTCACAAGCGTGTCGACGCGATAGAGCGCCGCCACGCGCGATTCGGTGGTGAACAGCCGCGCGACGGGGGCTGGTTCCGAGATGCCAGAGGACTCGACGACGAGCGCATCGAAATCGCGGTCGTTCGCCAGCCGGACGACTGCGGTTTCGAGGTCGTCCTGCAGTTCACAGCAGATACAGCCGTTCGACAGCTCCGCGACGCCGTCGTCGACATCGAGTTCGGACCCCTCGGCGATGAGTTCCGCGTCGACATTGACCGTCCCCATGTCGTTGACGAGGACGGCGATGTCGCGGTCGCCGGCCTCGGTCAGCAGATGGTTCAGCAGTGTGGTCTTCCCGGCCCCGAGGCTTCCGGAGAGAATCGTGACGGGAATGGTGTCGCGCATACCTCCCGTTGTGGGCCGGCTCCCTTCAAATCGCGCCTCGTTTCCGGCAGCCGAACACGACCGCTGTCCCGTCACGGCGGCTGGGTACTGTCGACGGGTAACTGCGACAGCTTTTACTCTGTGCCTCTCGCACACATGACCCACGATGGAACTGGCCGACCGAATCGAGCGCTTTCGCCGGACGCTACGGGAGTGGGCCCGCGGGCTGTACCACGGCATGATAACGCACCCGGCCTACGAGAAAATCGAGAAGGAGGCCGAAGATATCGAGGACGCGTTCATGCTCGCCTGTTTCCCCGACGCCTTCGGCATCCCGTCGCCGGTGTCGTACTACACCGCCGAACTGCTGCCGTACCTCGAAGACGCCTTCGAGGCCTGGGAGCGGCGGCTGTGGGACCGGGGCTCGTACATCGAACGCAAAGGCCAGCAGTACCACTTCTGATGGAGCCGTTCGTCTTCTTCGGCGGCAAGGGTGGGGTCGGCAAGACCACTGTCTCCTGTGCCTACGGGGTGAAGTCCGCACGGGCTGGCCTCGACACGCTCGTCGTTTCGACGGACCCGGCCCACTCCGTCACGGACGTGTTCGACCAGACGTTCGGCGACGACCCTGCCGCCGTCGAGGGTATCGACGGCCTCGATGCGATGGAGATCGACCCCGAGACCGAGACCCAGCGCCACCTCAACGGCATCCGTAATGACCTCTCCGAGCAGGTGTCGGCGGCGATGGTCAACGAGATCAACCAACAGCTAGAGATGGCCCACCAGACGCCGGGGGCCTACGAGTCGGCGCTGTTCGACCGCTTCGTCGACGTGATGCGCAACGCTGACCCGTACGACCGGGTGGTCTTCGACACCTCGCCGACCGGCAGTACGCTCCGCCTGCTCGGTCTGCCGGAGTTCCTCGAAGGCTGGATCGACCGGCTGATGCACAAACGCGAGAAGAGCATCGACCTCTTCGAGAAGGCCGCCATCGGCAGCAACGAACCCCGGCGCGTGATGGACGGCGACCCGGTGCTGGCCCGCCTGCAGGACCGCAAGGAGTTTTTCGAGTTCGCCGGTGGCGCGCTCCAAGCCGACGCTGCCTTCTTCCTCGTGCTCAACCCCGACCAGCTCTCGGTCAACGAGACACGGCGCGCTATCGCCGAGATGCGAGAGCGCGACCTCTCGGTTCGGGGCCTCGTCGCGAACAAGCTCACGCCCGAACCGGACCCCGACGAGGACGGCCGCGGGGCTCGCTATCTCCGGGACCGCGTCGCCACCGAGAACGAACGACTGCAGGAAGTCCGCGAAACGCTCGACCCCCCGCTGGTCGCGGAAATCACGACTCGTACGGCGGAGGTGAAAGGCGACCTGCTCGACGATGTCGCCGCCGAACTCGACGTCGAGACGGATGCCGAGGTGCCGACGTTCGTCTGAGCTACCGACCGCCGCTCATGTGTGGGCTGCGCATAACCGATAAGTAATCGGATACGGGTTTTTGTCTACGGGATGAGACAGTGTGACCGAGCGGATTCTAACGGACTTAAGATATGTTGGAAATATATAATAACTATTAATAGCTTGATGTTGGTTACCATTCATGCACATACATGACACAGGTAATCTGGATCGTCCTGGCAGTACTGGTGACGTTCAGCGTGGGGTATCTGGGGTATTCGAAGTACCTCGCGCGTTTCCTCGAACTCGACAACGACAACGAGACACCGGCACACAAGTACGAAGACGGGCAGGAATACGTGCCGTCGAAAAAACCGGTGTTGCTGGGTCACCACTACTCCAGTATCGCGGGTGGGGCACCGATTGTCGGACCGATTACTGCGGGGGCTATCTGGGGGTGGGTTCCCGCACTGCTGTGGATCGCCATCGGCAATCCGCTGATGGGCAGCGTCCACGACTTCGTCTCACTGTCGGGGTCGCTCCGACACGAGGGGAAGTCCATCGGCTACATCGTCGGTGAGTACGTCGGCGAGGGCGGGAAGAACATGCTGCTGTGGTTCGCGTTCCTGACGATTATCCTCGTCGTCGCAGTGTTTGCGCTGGTGGTCGGGATCGTGTTCAACGCATATCCCGAGGTGGTGACGGCGTCGCTGGTCTACATTGCTCTCGCGCTGGCGTTTGGCGTGTACCTCTACCAGCTCAACGGCCCGTTCATCCCGGGGACAGTCCTGTTCGTCGCGGGTGTTTTCGCCGGCGTCTACGCCGGTATCCAGTTCCCGATTGCGCTGTTCGAACCGACGGCCGAGCGAACCGCGGAGATGTCCGTTATCGTGTTGCTGGGCGGCAGCGGTTCCTGGGTGCCCGGCGCGGGCGCACTGGGCGGCAATACCGCGGCGTGGATCCCGGTCATCATGGCCTACGCCGCCATCGCCAGCGCGCTCCCGGTGTGGGTGTTGCTCCAGCCGCGTGACTACCTCTCCTCGTTCCTGCTGTACACCGGCGTCGGCGGCGCGCTGCTCGCCATTATCGTCGGGACCATCCTCAGCTCGTCGAGCCAGCCGCTGGTCATCGACAGCTCCATCGGCGCGTTCAACGGGTTCTGGGGCGTCGAGGGAGCGGGTCTGTACCCGCTGTTCCCACTGCTGTTCATTACTATCGCCTGTGGAACAATCAGCGGTTTCCACTCGCTGGTCTCATCCGGGACGACGGCGAAGCAACTCGATAAGGAGACCGACGCCCGCCTCATCGGCTACGGTGGGATGCTGGGTGAGGGCCTGCTCGCGGCCGTCGCGCTGTCGACGCTCGCGGTCGCCGGCTTCCCCGACCCCGCGGGCGGTATCGGCGCGGCGCTGCCGAACTTCGCGACCGGTGGTGGCATCATCCTGACGAGCCTCGGCCTCCCACAGTCCTTCGGTGCGCCGTTCATGGCGCTCGTCCTCGTGAGCTTCCTGCTTACGTCTACTGACACGGCTGTCCGACTCGGGCGCTACATGATGGAAGAGATCGTCGGCCTGCCGGCCGGCCAGACGTCGAGCGGGCTCGACCTCGGCGGCGGCATCCGTTCGACGCTTGGTGAACTCGGCCGCGGCCGGTACACGAACCCGATCATCCAGTGTGGCCTCGCGTACGTGATGGTCGTCTCCGGCCAGTGGGTCGTTCTGTGGGCGCTGTTCGGTGGTGCGAACCAGCTGCTGGCCGCGCTCGCACTACTGACCGGGACGGTCTGGCTGGCTAACTGGGACAAGAGCAAACAGCTGTACTCCACGGGCGTGCCGATGGCCGTCATGGTGGCGATAACCGTGCTCGGCCTCGGCTGGCTCGCGTTCTACCAGAACATCTACCAGACGATTATCGTGGGCGGTGCGAGCGGTGTGCAACTGTTCGCAACGATTATCCAGACGCTTCTGGCACTGACCCTCATCGGCCTCGCTCTGGCGCTGGTCAAGAAGGGGTACGACAACATCAGCACCGTCCGCGAGAGCTACGGCGGCGGTGTCGTCGAACCGAGCGACGACTGACAGCGGCTCCTTCTCCGTTTTCACCGTCGGAAGCGCAAGCTACGCGTTCCGCGTGACCGCGCCAAACGGCGGTACGGTGTCGTCCGGGGCAGTCGCTATCGCCGTCACTGAGTCCTCACCGGCACGGACACGAACCCGAGCGATGTCCCGCTCGCTGCCGTCAATCGTTGCCATCGCTGCCATCCGTGTCGTCTCGGTCCCCAGAAGCGTCGCCGAGCCGCTTTCGCGCCACTCCGAAACGGTGTCCACGTCAGCATCCATCGCAAGCGAAACGACCCTGGCGCTGTCCACCGCCGTCAGCGGGTCACGGACGACCTCGGGCTGGTCGACGACCTGCACGGCCGGGGCCGTCAGCAGCCCGAACCGCTTCCCGCTCGCCGACTCGTACACGCGCTGGAACACCGTCGCGATCACGTCCTGCCGCGACGTTAGCTCCACGTCACCGGAGAAGTCGACCGTCACTGTCGTCTCGATGATGCGGCTTTCCTCGACAATGGGCGAATAATTACTGGATTCGGGGAGTACCGCCGGCGCGGTCGCACTGGCTTCGATGGGTTCGCTCTCTTCCGGCAGGATGCCACAGCCGGCCAGCGTGGCCGTGCAGGCGACGACAAAACCGCGGCGTGTCGGCGGCGTCATTTCCAGAACCGCTTGGCGAGCCGCGAGAGTACTCCTTCCTCGGGCTGGGTCACGTCCTCCCAGAGGACGAACGCTTCGACCACGTCGGCGGCCTCGCCGGCGACGGCTTCCTGCTCGTCCGGAACGACGACGCCCAGATTGACCTCGTAATGGCCGTAGTAGCCGTATTTCAACAGCGTTCGCTCGCGTTGGCCGTCCACGAACGACCGGACTTCCTCCGGCAGTTCGTCGGCGATGAGGACGAAGGTGAAGTCGGTGCGGTAGTGCTCCTCGTTCGGCGTGACCCGTTTGTCGGCCAGGTCGTGGCCCAGTTCGACCAGCCGCTTTAGTTCGCCGACCGTCGGCCGGTCGACACGGCGGGCATAGAGGTACTCCTCAGACTCGTGGTCGCCGTAGGACAGCGCCGGGTGAAAGAACTGTTTCTGATTGAGGACCCGCATCTCGCCGTAGAGGTCCCAGCGCTCGCCCCGGAGCCGGTGGTCCCGTTCCAGCGTGTAGTTGTACATCAGGCGGTCGCTCACCCGGTCGAAGTACGGGTCGTCTGTCCAGTGTGGGACCTCCTCGATGATTTCGTCGGGGAGCTCCGATTTCGGGACCGCCCCAGTGACGGGGTCCTCCCAGTCATCCGCACCGTAATCCGGCGGTTCATCGACCGACGTGGACTCGGATTCCTCGCTCATCGTATCGAGTCGCGTGGGCGTTCAGTTCGCACCGGACCCATGCCGCGGTAGCTCATACCATGCCGATGCCGTGTCGGAGTCTTAAGCCCGTCGGTCAGCCGATGGGTGTTCACGGGCCGTACACGACCGTCGCGGCAGGTTTTTGACGCTGGCTCCCAAATTATCACCAACAATCATGGCGAAAGACACCGAGGCCTGCGGCCGCTGCTCGATGACCGTCGTCGTCGATGCCGTCGACGAAACCGAGGGCGAGAAACCTCACGACCCGTTCGGCGACGACCGCATCGAGGTCGACCAGCGCGACATCGAACGGGTATCGCCCGAGGCCTGGATGGGCCGGCTCTCGACCAGGGTGAATGAGGTCGTCAGTCGCTACGTCTGGGGTCGCTGACTGAGTCAGAGCGCCGCGTCGATGAGCCAGAAGAGGCCGTAGCTCAGCGCGAACGCCAGCGCGAGCGACCCGATCCAGGCCAGCACCGTCTTGCCCATCTTTTCCCGACTGACTTCGCCGCCGCCGGCGGCCGCGCCGGACCCGACGATAGCCGAGACGATGATCTCGTTGAACGACACCGGGATGCCGAAGAAGACGGCCGCCTGCGCGATGATAAAGCTCGGAATCAACGCGCCGATGGAGCGCCGCGGCCCCAGCGAGGAGTAGTCCTGTGCCAGCGCTTTGATCATCCGCGGCGCGCCCGTCCAAGACCCGATGAGGAGACCGAGGCCACCGAACAGGAGGATGCCCGTGATGGGAATGGCGGCCGTCGGCCCCTCCCCGAGCAGGGGGACCAGCGGTCCCAGCGCCAGCCCGACCTGACTCCCCCCGGCGGAGAAGGCCACGAGCCCGCCCATCACCAGCAAGAAGTGCCGTTGCCCGGCGGCTGCATCCGCTCTGATATCTAGATACAGCAGTCCACCCGCGATTACGCCCGCGAGTAGCGTCACGACTGCCATCGACGGGAGTACCGGCGTCCCGGCCGCTCGGGCGACGGCGCGGGCGACAGACGCCTGCTCGTTGCCCGGTGCCAGCAGGACGAACTCGATGTTCGCCAGGATCGCGCCGACCAGTCCGCCGAGCACCGGCACGAGCCGTTCTTCGGTGGTGGCTTCGTGCCGGAGTGACCACGCCGTCCCGAAGGCGATACCGCCGCCGACGAAGGGAGTGAGAACCCACAACGAGACGATCTCGATGTACTTTGCTGTCGCCGGCTGGCCGCCCATTGCCAGTCCGACGCCGACTACCGCGCCGGTGACGGTGAAGGCCGTCGCGATAGGGTAGCCCGTGAAGATGCCGACGGCGACCAGCACCGCCGCGGTGAGGAGGGCGACGATAGCGGCGATAGCCGAGAGGCCGCCACCGCTCGGGAACAGCACGAGTTCGCTCCCGACGGCTTCGGTGACGTTGGCCCCCTGCAGGACTGCGCCGGCCAATCCGAGGATACCGACGAAGAACCCGGCCCGCATCACCGAGATCGCGTTCGCACCCACGGCCGGCGCGAACGGAGTGGACCCGGACGACCCGGCACCGATAGCCCAGGCCATGAACAGACTCGCGGCTGACGCGATAACAAGCGTCACAATCGTACTCGTCGCGACCATCTGTCACGGCGTTTGCCCCGCCCTGCAATGAGCCTACCGTTCGTACGTCCCTCGCGGTACCGTCCACCTGCCGCCGCAGACGGTACAGCCAAACGTTCACATGTCAGTGCGTAGTCCAGTTCCGTATGCCCGCCGCCGAAGAGACCGTCCGCGTCTGGCTGGTCGAACGGACTTACTCCGACGACGAACAGAACCTCATCATCCTCACGTACGCGACGCCCGACGGCGAACAGTACTTCCGCAAGGAACGCGCTTTGACCTCGTTTTCCGACGTTCGGGAGACGACGGCCGCCGTCGACGCCGACCCGGACAACCTCGGTGCCGTCGCCGACCCGGATCTGCGGGCACAGTACGCAGCCGAGGCGTCGCGGATGGCCGAGGCCCACGACCCCGACGACGCGATCTGACCGTCTGTACGGCCGCGCTCGTGGTTAGTTCGTCTTGGCGTCGGCGACACTGGAAGCCGATATCGCTCGCACGGCGGCGAGCTTAGTTCGTCTTCGCGTCGGTCTCTTCGCCCGGCTCCGTCGCGTCCACACCCTCAGCAGCCTCGACAGCCTCGGTGACTTTCTCGGTGTCGACGTGCCAGCGGTCGACGGCCTGCTCGAAGTCGGCGAGCTTGTTCGAGACGCGCATCTTCAGGTCGTCGTCGTTGACGTTGACCTCGAAGACGTACTCGGGGCGCTCCTCGTCGCCGACGCGGCGGAGGTTCGCGCTGATGAGGTCGTTGTCGAAGTAGTAGGGCGCGATCTGCGTCATCACGTTGCGGTAGACGGTGTCCTCGACCTTTCGCAGGGCCTTCCGGCTCGCGGAGTCGGCCGCGCGGGCCACGTAGTCGACGGACTCGCTCCAGCGCTCCATCGCCTCGTCCGGTTCGTCGAGGTTCTCGTAGGACTCGCTGAGTTTCTCGCCGGCGGTCTGGAGGTCCTCGTCCGGCCCCTTGCCGGCCTGTTCCCCCTTGCCCTCGTCGACGCTTGCCTGGTCAGCGGTTTTCTCGTTGACGTCCTCGTCCAGTCGTTCGTGGCTCTTGGGTCGCCACTCATCGAACTCACTGAGGGCGTCCTCGTCGACGGCTTCGCCCGAAGCGATGTCTTTGAGCGCCTGCGTGATGCGCTCGCCGTGCTCGACGATGTCGACCCAGCCGCCTTTCGTCTTGAATCCTGAAACGCTCTCTTCGATGTCTGCCATGGTATAATAGATCGGTCTATGACAGCCGCGGGACCTGCTGCAGTGGGCTGTCCATCTGTACACAGCGGATTGCTGCTCAGTGGGGTTAAACGTTTCCGCTGTAGTGACATATGCAGTACTCTACTACACCTGTCCCGCTTCGCTCAACACCGAACGGCCGCTTATAAGGATTGCACGCGAATAGTAGTTTGATGCCATCCGCACTATTCGTCGTAAGCGAACACGGGTACTGGGGCGAAGAATGTATCGAGCCGCTGACGACCCTCACAGACGCCGGTCTGGATATCACGGTGGCGACACCGACCGGCGAGCCGCCGGTGCTTGACGAACGCTCCGTCGACCCAGAAGAAGTCGGCGAAGACCTCTCGGAGCACGTTCGGGAAGTCCACGAGACCGACGAGCGCCTGAACAACCCGATTCCGCTGGCACAGGCCGACGCCGAGGACTACGACACTGTCGTGTTCCCCGGCGGTCACGGTGCGGAGTGGGATGTCACACAGGACACCCACGCCCGCGAACTGCTTCGCGAGAGCGTCGCCGGCGACGATGGCAAGGCCCTCGTCGTCTGTCACACGGTCGGGATTCTGGCCTTCACCAGAGACGCTGACGGCGAGTTCCTCGCCGACGGCCGCTCGGTCACCGGCTTCCCGAACGCTTGGGAAGAAGGCATCGTCGACGAGAACGACCTGCTCCCCGACGGCCGGAAGCTCCCGTACTGGGTCGAAGACGAAGTGAAGGCCGTCGGTGCGGACTGGGACGCCGAACTCGATGCCGACACCAGCGTCACGGTCGACGGTGACCTCATCACGGCTCGTGGCCCGCCGTCGTCGGCTGCGGCCGCCCGGACGCTCCTCGACGAACTCGGTATCGAGACGTCGGCGTGACGACCGGACGCCCGCTGATCACTACCACACCTCAATTCGGCTGAATTTCTCGGAACCGAGTACGTCCGGTCCGGGCACGGTTTCCCACCCGGTCGCCGTCCCGGAGAACACAGTGACATACGCTATCGCACGATATAGTCAAATAACGACTGTGTACTAGCTAACCTTCTTGAAGCCCCCGTGCAACGTAGACATACGTATGACTAACAACTCCACGCGCAGGCGGTTCCTCAAAACAGCAGGCGTTGCAGGTGTCGCGGCACTCGCCGGCTGTGGCGGCGGCGATGGCGGCGACGGCGGGTCGACTGAAGGCGACGGCGGCGACGGTGAGATGACCGAAGGTGACGGTGGGATGACCGAGGGCGACGACACGACCGAAGGTGACGGCGGTGACATGGAGACCCGCCTCTCGTGGCACGCTGGCGGCACCGGTGGCACCTACTTCCCGCTCTCGAACGAGTTCAAGACAGTCGTAGAGGACAACACGGACTTCACGCTGAACGTCCAGTCGACCGGTGCGAGCGTCGAAAACGTCGGCAGCCTCGCCAGCGGCGACGCCGACTTCGCGCTCATCCAGAACGACATCGCCTCGTTCGCGAAGAACGGTACCGGCATCGATGCGTTCCAGGATAACGCCGTCGAGAACCTCCAGGGCGTTGCGACCCTGTACCCGGAAACGATTACAGTCGTCACCCTCGCAGACACGGGCATCACGCAGCTCTCTGACCTCGAAGGGGCGACGATCAATACTGGCGACCTCGGGAGCGGGACCCAAGTCAACGCGCTCCAGATTCTGGAGTCAGTCGGTATCTCCGATTTCACCGAGCAGAACGCCTCGTTCTCACAGGCCGCCGACCAGCTCCGGAACGGCGACATCGACGCCGCGTTCGTCGTCGGTGGCTGGCCGGTCGGCGCTATCGAGGACCTCGCGAACACCAACGATCTCGTCATCGTCCCGATCTCCGGTGACAATCGTGCCGCAGCGAAGGAAGACGCCTCTTGGTTCGCTGACGACACCATCCCTGCCGACACCTACACCGGCGTTGACGAGGCTGTCGAAACAATCGCTGTGCAGGCGATGATTGCGACGAACGCCGAACAGCCTGAAGGGACGGTCGAGTCGGTCACCGCGGCCATCTTCGACAACGTTGACGACCTCTCTATCAAGACGGACTTCATCAGCGCGGACTCCGCACAGGACGGGATGTCCATCGAACTCCATCCCGGCGCAGCGGCCTACTTCGACGCATAACGTCGCCGGCCGACGCCATCCGTATCGTTAACTAACTACCTTCTATTACTCACCAACTGGAATGAGACGACGATACGTCGCTATCGCGGTGCTCGTTGCCCTCCTCCTTATCGGGACTGTAGCAGCGCTCCCCGGCGGACGAGCACTGGTCGTTGAAGACGTCGAGACCGGTGAGCAGTATCTAACGGTCTCGGTCGAAGACGGCACGACCGTGGCGCTGGAATACATGCACAGTGTCGAAAAAACGCGCGTCTACGACGAGTACACGGTCCGCGGCGACCACCTCGAAATGACCCGCATGGAGTTCGAATCGTTCGGCTGGGGGCTCCCAAGCCGGGCCAACGTCACCCGTGAGGACGGGATGTATGTCTTCGACCCGCCGGGCAACTACACGCGGGTGACAGTCTCTCCCGGTGATGTTGCAGGACATAAACTTCACGTCGGAGCCGAAACCTACGACTTGGTAGCCCGCACCAACGGCCGCTCGGTCCATCTCTATGTGACTCAGCGCTCGGCGTTCGGTGCCGCGACAGACCAGCTAAACACATGACTGAAAACACACGACCTGACGACGGCGGGGAGGCCGTATCGGACGAGGAAGTCGACGAAGTACTGCAGGAGATCGAGCGGAAACGCTCGCTCACAGGCTGGGCAGTCGTCCTCGTTGCGCTCATCGGCATCTCGTTTTCAGTGTTTCAGATGTGGCTCGCGGCGAAAGGCTTCGTCCTCTCGCTCTCGCTGCCCGGCGTCGGTGACGTCGTGTTCGCGTCCCTGCAACTGCTCCAGATCAACGCCGTCCACGTCTCCTTTGGCCTCATTCTGACGTTCTTGCTGTATCCCGGCAGTACCGGTGACGGTCCGCTCTCCCGGCGCTGTATCGCGCTCGGGTCGCTGGTCGACGAGAAACTCGGCGCGGAGCATCCGGTGTCTCGTGTCGTCCACGCTATCGGGAGCGCCCTCGCCTGGGCGTTCCTCGACGCTAAGATGGACCGCGTGACGCCCTCGGATTTCGCCTTCATTGTCCTGTCGGTGCTGTCGGCCGCGTACTTCATCACTGACTTCAACGAGATCCAGCGCATGCGTGCGCTGGGTGTTCAACGTGGCCGCCCAATTCAGGAAGTGTTCACCTTCTTGGAACCGATAGCGGGCCTGCTTGGACCGCTCGCCGACACCTCCTACGCGTTCGTGCTGGGCGTGGTCGGCGTTTTGCTCGTGCTCGAAGCGACCCGCCGAGCGATCAGCCTCTGGCTGATGGTCATCGTCGCGGCGTTCGTCGTCTACGCCCGTTTCGGTGTTCTCATCCCACAGGACGCCGCCTACGTCGGCGTCCTCTCGATTCCGGAACTGTCCTGGCCCTCTATCATCCAGAACCTCTGGTACAACACGGAAAACGGGGTGTTCGGGATTCCGGTCACCGTCTCCGTGCAGTTCATCTACATCTTCATTCTCTTTGGCGCGTTCCTCGAGATGTCCGGCGCGGGACAGTGGTTCATCGACCTCGCGTACGGCGCGACGGGGACGCGGAAGGGCGGCCCCGCGAAGGCGTCCATTCTCGCCAGCGGCTTCATGGGGACCATCTCGGGTTCGTCCATCGCCAACACGGTGACGACCGGTGCGTTCACGATTCCGCTGATGAAGCGGTCGGGCTACTCGCCGGAGTTCTCCGGCGGTGTCGAGGCGTCTGCCTCATCGGGCGGTCAGATTCTTCCGCCGGTGATGGGGGCCGCCGCGTTCCTCATCGTCCAGTACACGGCGACGCCGTTCGCTGACGTCATCGTCGTTGCGACGATTCCCGCTATTGTGTTCTTCTTCGGCGTCTGGGTGATGGTCCACTTTGAGGCGGTCAAGGAGAACATCGGCGGCCTCGACTCTTCAGAACTGGTCAACCTCCGGAGCCACTTCAAAAGCGGGTGGTTCTACCTCGTCCCGCTGGGCCTCCTGCTGTACTACCTCATCATCGAGCGGCTGTCGGTCGCCCGCTCGGCGTGGTTCACGCTCATCGCTATCGGTGCGCTCATCACACTTATCGCAGCTTACAGCGATGAGACGCGTGCCCGGCTCGGCGCTATACTTGCGTCTCTCTTCGGGCTGACGACGCTCACGCAGTTCCTCACTGGGGAAGGCATCTTCGGGTACCTGTTCAATCGGTTTGTACAGGCCACTACAGCGTTCCCGGCGCTGTTCGACCGTATTGATGGACTTGTCGCGGCAGACCTGACAGCAGAGGGTGCGCTTGCACTGCCCGGTCCACAACCACTTGGCTCCGCGCTTTCGGCCACCCTCGGTAACGTCGGCACGCTGATGATTCTTGCCGGTGTCATCACGTTGATTACGCGGCCCCGACTCGACTCGCCGCTGCTGTCGTTCGACGGTGCTGTCGACGAAACCGCCGAATCGACCGCTGACGCTGTTGGTCGCCCAGATCTGGCATCGAACGGGCTGTACAAGCTTGGCGTCTTCCTCGGGAAGTCGATGGAAAGCGGGGCCAGAACTGCGGTGCCGGTCGTCATCGCCGTCGCCGCTGCCGGTATCATCCCGGGCGTCATCAGCGTCTCCGGCCTCGGCCCGAACCTCGTCTCGCTCATCACGGCCGTCGCCGGCGGCTCGCTGGTCTTGCTGTTGCTCGTCACCGCGTTCTCCTCGATTATCCTCGGGATGGGGATGCCGACGACAGTGACCTACATCATCCTCGTCTCACTGCTCGCGCCGGCGCTGACCAAGTTCGGCGTTCCGCTGCTTGCGGCGCACCTGTTTATCCTTTACTTCGGTGTCATCGCCGACATCACGCCGCCGGTCGCAGTGGCTGCCTACGCCGCTTCCGGTGTCGCGAAGTCCGACGCTTTCGAGACTGGTATCGAGGCGTTCTCGTTGTCGCTCAACAAGGCCATCGTCCCGTTCGCGTTCATCGTTTCGCCAGGCATCATTCTGCTTCGGCGCAACCCCGACGCTGCCAGCCTCGATATCGGGGACAAGTACCGGGTCGTCGGGACTGCGGACCTTCTCGATGTCGGCTACTCCGTCCCCGAGATACTGATTCCGGTGATCGGCGTCTTCCTCGGCGTCGTCGCGCTGGCCGCGACAGTCATTGGATTCGCGTACGCGCCGGTCTCTCGGGGTGAGCGCGCGGCGTTCGCGTTCAGTTCGCTACTCCTGATGGCTCCCGGCCTCGCGGTGTCCGGTGTGTACGACCTCCTCGGACTCGTCGGCATCGCCGGCGGCGAGATGACGGTGCTGCTCGACGTTGTGCTCCGCGGCGTCGGCCTCGCGCTGTTCCTCTTCCTCATGGCCAAGAACCGCCAGCGTGGCGGTGACCCTGCGGTACGGTCAAACACGGCTGAGCCGGCGTGAGTGAGAACCGTTTAACCCATCGGGGGTCAACGGGCACGATATGCCAATCGAACAGCGCGGCGACGCCTCTGTCGTCACGCACGCGCTGGCGCGAGACGAACTGACACGCATACGAAACGTCGAGACCGAACAGGTCGCGTTCCGGAAAGGACTGGTCCGTCTCGGCCGTATCTGTGGCTACGAGATCATCGACGGTCGGATGGAGACCGAATATACGGAAATCCAGACGCCGTTGACTACGACGATGGGCGAGCGCGTCAAAGGGCTCGAAGACGTCGTCATCGTTAACGTCCTTCGCGCCGCGACGCCATTTGTCGAGGGACTGCTCAAAGCGTTCCCCCGCGCCAGACAGGGCGTCATCTCCGCCAGTCGCGACGAGGAAGCTGGGATGAACGATGACGGCGAGTTCCCCATCTCGGTCGAATACGTCAAACTGCCCGAAATCACCGAGGACGACACCGTCATCATCGCGGATCCGATGCTTGCAACTGGGTCAACGATGGCCACGGTACTGGACTACATCACCTCGGAGAAGACAGAGCCGGAGAACCTGCTCGTCCTGGCCGCGGTTTCCGCGCCCGAGGGTATCGTCCGGGTTTCGGAGGCTCAGCCGGATGCTGATATCATCAGCGTCGCTATCGACGACAAACTCGATGATGACGGGTTCATCGTTCCGGGGCTCGGGGACGCCGGTGACCGAGCCTTCCGGACGACGTAAGCCGTCACGACCCGCTCGCCCTGTTGGCTAGGTGACGAAACGTTTTTGTTTGCGGCCCGAATGTCCCGATGATGTCGCGATTTTCCGCCCCCTCACAGCCGCTGTACCCCCTTGCTTCACCTGGAAACCGAGGGACGGTGGCATATTTTCTGTCCAGTTGAAACGAGAAAGACGGCCGTGAACCGCCTCGCGGCGGTTGGACGTGGTTCCTGTTGGGCAGTGGCAGACCGGGAGACTTTCCTGCTGACGGGACAGCAACCCGGTATGGCTCGACGCCGATACCGGGTCGCGGACACTGCCCAGCAACTCGTCGGCGGGTTCCTGCTCGCGGGACCGTTCGTCGTGACCGAGGAGGTGTGGGTACTGGCCGAGAACATGTCCTGGTATCACGCGGTGCTCGTCGTCGGCATTGTGTTCGCTATCGGGTACGGGGCGCTGTACAAAGCCGACGCCGGCCGGGACGTGGATACCGAGGCGGAGGTGGCCGGTATTCCGGTCCGGTTCGTCTCACTGATGGGCGTCGCGTTCGGCTCGGTCGCCATCCTCGCGATGGCGCTGACCGCCCCGGATACGTTTCTCGTCGACGGTGGGATTCTGCCGGACCCGACGCCGATGGCGGTCACCCTGACGACGCTGAAAGCCATCACTGTCGGTGCGATTTTCAGCGTCGTCGGGGCTGCGACGGCAGACAGCGTATTCTGACCGTGACCCGCACACTTAATTGGGTGCCACCCTCCTTGATGTGCATATGGAGTACACGCTGGCTATCGACAACGCGCCGGAGACTGTTCCGGGTGGCACAGGGATACTGCTCCTGCACCCGAGTACCGGCGAGACGGACCGACTGGACACGGACTTCCTTGCGACCGACACGGACTCGATGCTCGTTATCTCGACCCGGACCACTGCCCGGGAGGTCAAGCAGAAACTGGAGTACTACGAGGTCGACGAGTCGAAAGCGACCATCCTCGACACGCTGTCGGTCGAACGGGGCTACACCCGCCGCCGCTCCGAGGGCGTTCGGTACGTCTCTGCACCGGATGACCTGTCCGGTATTGTCTCGGAAACTGAGACGTTCCTGCAGGAACACGACGGGAAACTCCGCGTGACCTTCGACTCGTTGACGGAACTCATCTACTACGCTGACGAGGACGGCGCGCTGTCGGCCGTCAAAGACATCCTCGACCTGCTAGACGAGTACGACGCCGTCGGGATGTTCCACCTCGCTGACGAAGTCCACGACGAGGAGACGGTCGCGGCGTTCCGGGAACTCTTCGACGGTGTCATCGAACTGTCCGAGGACGGAACCATCACCAGTACCTTCGAGGCGTAACCGGACACACCCTGTCCAGAATCCACCGCTCCTTCGACCGATTTGTGACAGCTGAACGACACTCACTCCCTCGTCGAGTACCCCGATGCTGTTTCCCTCTTTCGAACGAAATGGCGTTTTCACCGGGTAGCGACGCCAACGCCCCGTATGCGAACTCTTACCAAACCAATAACAATTAAGAGGGTATAACCCACATACAGGGTTGTATGCCGGAATGCCAGAACTGCGGTAATTTTGTAACGGCTGACTACGCGCGTGTGTTCACGCCGAACGGGGTCGAAAAGCCCAGGGTCTGTCCGCAGTGCGAGGACAAGATTCGCGACGGGGCAGACGTCCGTGAGGCCCGGTCCACACGTCGCGGATAGAACCGGTCAGGAACTGCCGCCCTGTGACCTGACGGTTGCGGGGACGTTTTCCTCGCCGGCTACACTCGCTACCAACCGCTGTTTTCCCGGTATTCTCGTTTCATCTATACCAGCGCGTCCGTGAGGCGTGTGCGTGCCTCCTCGAATACCACATCTGCACGGTCTGCGTCGCGGGCTTCGGCGGTGATCCGAACAAGCGGCTGTGTGCCGCTGGCTCGCAAGAGGAACCACGCGTCGCCGAGGTCGACACGGACGCCATCGAGCGTCGTCACGTCGTCGTAGGCGTCGGTCACTGTCTCCCGAACGCGGTCCATCACCGCTTCCTTCTCGTCGGTTTCGACGCTGTCCCGGCGGATGGGGTAGTCCGGTACGTCGGCGGCGCGGTCACCCAGCGGACGTTCGCTGTCCAGCGCCGCGGCGGTACAGGCTGCCAGCGGCCCGTCCGGACACAGCGTTCGCTCAGGCCAGATCCACGCGCCGCTTGGCTCGCCGCCGAAGGCCACGCCCTCGCCGCTCGCGGCCTCGGCGACGTACACGTCTCCGACAGGGGTGTACTCGACGGTCACGTCGATATCGTCGAGGTGATCCGCGACGGCGAGGCTCGTATCGACTGGGACGGCGACCCGTTCGCCCGGTGACGCCGCGGCACGGGCGAACACAGCCAGCAACACGTCGCCGGAGAGGAAGGTCCCGTCGGCTGCGACCGCCCGCATCCGGTCGGCGTCGCCGTCGTGGGCGATACCGAGGTCGGCGTCGGATTCGGCCACCAGCGTCGCCAGCGACTCGCAGTGCTCGGCTTTCGGCTCCGAGGGGCGACCGGGGAACGCGCCGTCGGGCTGGCCGTTGAGCGTCTCGACGGCACAGCCCAGCTCGGTGAGGGCATCGACGCTGACCTGGCCCGCGCCGTTGCCGAGGTCCACGACGACATGGCTGTCGAGAGCCCGTTCGCCGACTGCCGAGACGAGCGCGTCGACGTGGCGCTGGCCGGCGTCCCAAGACTCGATGTCGCCGCCGTCGTCCCAGCCGGCCGGCTCGAACGCGTTCTCTTCCAGTCGCTGTTCAATCGTCTCTCGCAGTTCTGCATCGAAGGCCTGGCCGCTGGGCTGCCAGAGCTTGATGCCGTTGTCCTCCGGCGGGTTGTGGCTGGCCGTCACCGCGACGCCGGCGTCGGCGTCCTGCCATGCGACTGCCCGTCCGATAGTCGGCGTCGCCGCGCCGCCGAGTTCGACCACGTCGACGCCGCTCTCCCGGAGCCCGGCCACCAGCGCCGCCTGCAGGTACTCGCCGCTCGCTCGCGGGTCCCGGCCGACGACGACCCGCTCGCAGTCGATGCCCAGGGCCCGCCCCACCGAGAGCGCCAGCTCGGCCGTGACCGTCTCACCGACTGGCCCCCGAATCCCGCTCGTTCCGAACTGTGTCATTACTGGCTCCTGCGTCGGGCCGCCCTAAAATCTATCCGGCATCGGACAGGTACTGGGGGCCGGTAGTGCCGACGCCGCTCCGCTACTGATTCGGCGACCACTCGCAGGCCGTCCCGGTCGTCAGCCCCGCTTCGTCGATGTGGGCCGACAGGCAGCCGTAGTTGCAGAACTGCCCTGTCGGCGCACCGTCGGGCGAATCGCTGACGAACACGGGGTCGTGGGCCTCGACCGGACAGCCGCAGTACGTGCAGTCGGTCATACGGGCGCTTGCGGCCGGGAGAACAAACGTTTTGTCCGCGTCTGTTGACCCACCGCATATGAAACAGGGTGGCTCCGACGCGGCGAAACAGGCGGCGGGCGAATCAGCGGCCGAGGCAGTCGAGGACGGCATGGTCGTCGGCCTCGGCACGGGGTCGACGGCGGCGTACGCTATCCGCGCCATCGGACGGGCGGTCGATGCCGGTCTCGATGTCGTCGGCGTCCCCACGTCGTTCCAGTCCCGCGAACTGGCCCGGGACTGCGGGATTCCGCTGGCGGACCTCGACGACGTGTCGGTCGACCTCGCCATCGACGGGGCCGACGAGGTGGCCGGCGGCGACTTGGTCAAGGGCGGCGGCGCGGCCCACGCCCGGGAGAAGATAGTCGACGCGAGCGCCGACCGCTTCCTCGTCGTCGCCGACCCGACGAAGGAGGCGAACGTGCTCTCATACCCCGTCCCCATCGAGGTGCTCCCGATGGCCCGTTCGACGGTCGCCACGGCGGTCGAGCATTTGGGTGGTGACCCGGCACTTCGCCGTGCAGAGCACAAGGACGGCCCCGTCGTCACCGACAACGGGAACCTCGTGCTCGACTGTGACTTCGGCCCCATCGACGACCCCGCCGCGCTCGCCAGCGACCTCGCTGGGCTCCCAGGCGTCGTCGAGCATGGGCTATTCGTCGATATGGCTGACGAGATCCATGTCGGCACTCCTGACGGCGTCACCCTTCGACCGTTATCGGAATAGCCGTCGCTGGTCGGCTTGCGTCAAAAAATACGCTGCTCGAAACGACCTTACAGGTCGCGCGGCTGGACCGTCTTGCGGTCGTTCTCGTCGGCTCGTCGGGCTGCGTCCTGAAGCAGCTCCTCGACTTCCTCGTCGAGTGCGTCGTAGAAGTCGGACGCTACGTTCATGTCGTTGAGCTCTTCCTTAACGGCGGCTTTGACGATTAGGTCTGCCATACAGACGAGGTATCGACGGGGGTTACTTATATACTTTCTCCAATTAGTTCGCTCTCGACCCTATTACCGGCAGTTTGAGGCATTATACGACACATAACCCCTTATAAATCGCCGGTTGTGTCCGCCCGAATCCGTCAGAATACGTCCTTTGCCCTGCTCCAGACGGCTATTGTCGCGTTACTCCGGCCGAGCGTCGCTCACGCGCGCTCCCACAGGTCCGACCCTGATGCGGCAATACGCTTGTCCCGGACCGACGGATAGGAGTGGTCGTATCCCTGAATGGGTCCTATGCGCGATATACTCGATTCGGTTGCGGCGGGCGACCTCTCCCCGGCAGAGGCCGAAGCGGCGCTTGCGGGCTACGCGACCAGCGGGGCGGGTCGGTTCGACGCCGCTCGTGAGGACCGCGCCGGCGTCCCCGAGGCCGTCCTCGCGGACGGGAAGACCCCGGAGGAGGTAGCGGAGCTGGCGGCGACAGCTATCGAAACGACTGACCGGGCTATCGTGACGCGGCTCGACACGTCCACTGCAACGGCCGTTCGGGAGCGACTGGACGAAGCCGCCCCCGATGCGACAGTTCGCTGGGACGACCGCTCGAACTGGCTGGTAGCGACGACCCCCGCGTTCGAGCGCCCGTCGCTGGACGCGTCAGTGGGTATCGTCACCGCCGGGACATCCGACGCAGTTCCGGCCGGTGAGGCCGCGCTCATTGCCGAGGAGATGGGCGCAACCGTGACCCGTATAGACGATGTCGGTGTTGCGAGCCTCGCGCGGACGATAGACGCGGTCGATGGCCTTCGGGAGCAGGACGTGCTTATCATCGCAGCGGGCCGCGAAGGAGCGCTCCCGACGGTTGTCGCCGGTCTCGTGGATGTGCCAATCATCGGTCTGCCCGTTTCGACCGGCTACGGCCACGGCGGCGAGGGTGAGGCAGCCCTCTCGGGGCTGCTCCAGTCCTGCACAGCCCTCTCTGTCGTGAACATCGACGCCGGTTTCACTGCCGGAACGCAGGCCGGCCTAATCGCCAGACAGATCGACGATGCACGGTCGTAGACACTCCCTCGAATCGAAGGCATACCCAAGTATTTGGGTAAAGAGCTATGGGAACAACGCGCGTACGCGTATACGTCGGCGGTGGTGTCGCCGACGAACACGATGCCTGAATGTGATCATTGCGGCGCGCACGTCTCAGACCAGTTCGCCCGAGTGTTCGCGGATGAACGTGGACATATCCGGGCGTGTCCGAACTGCTCGGCAAACGCTGGCATTGCCGAGGTATCGAGAGAGCGCGCCCAACAAGTGTGAGGCCCACTGGGCCACCAGCATCGTGCGATGACTACCGCGCGGAGCCCTTACCACGTGTACGTCCTCCGTTGTAGCGACAACACGTTTTACACTGGCTACACGACCGATGTGGAACGCCGCGTCCGCGAGCATGACGCCGGTGACGGCGCGAAGTACACGCGCGGCCGAACCCCGGTCGAGCTCATCCACGTCGAGTCGTTTGACTCACAGTCCGATGCAATGAGCCGTGAGTACGAGATCAAGCAGTACTCCAGAGCGGAGAAGGAACGGCTCGTCGAATCCAGCGACGCCGAAGCGGAGTTCGATACCTGAACTGCCGCTTACCGCTCGCTATCGATACCGGCAACATGACAGCTTGCCGATGAGGCGTGACTTTTTGTCTGGGGGCTGAGAACCGCGAGATATGGACAACGACGCGGATGTCGACGCAGGTGCAATCGCCTTCGGGACGGACGGCTGGCGGGCGACGCTGGACGTGTTCACGAAGCCGCGGGTCCGGATGGTGGGACAGGCCGTCGCCACGACGCTCGCCGAACGCGGGGCGAGCGGGACTGTTGCAATCGGGTACGACGCTCGCGAGGGTTCGCCCGGGTTCGCCGACGAACTCGCACACGTCCTGCGCGCGAACGGTTTCGACGTACTCTTGCCGGACCGGGACACGCCAACACCGATCCTCGCCTGGACGGTGAAAGACCGCGATCTGGCGGGGGCGCTCCAGATCACGGCCAGCCACAACCCGCCGGAGTACAACGGCGTGAAGTTCATTCCCGGCGACGGGTCGCCGGCGCTGCCCGACTGGACGGCTGCCTTCGAGGAGAACCTCGCCGTCCTCGACCCGCTCCCCGAAGACGAGTGGGGCGAGCGAACGGAAGAAGACCTCATCAGCCCGTTCCACGACCACGCGCTGGACTACGTCGACACCGACCTCGATGGCCTGCCGGTCGCCTACGATGCGCTGTACGGCAGCGGCCGCGGCGTCACCGACGCACTGCTCGAAGCGGCCGGCGCTGACGTGACTCGCCTCAACTGCGTACAGGACCCCGAGTTCGGCGGCGGGTCGCCGGAGCCATCGGCGGAGAACGCCGAGGGGCTCGTCGAGGAAGTCAGTCACGGCGACGCCGCGCTGGGGATCATCAACGACGGCGATGCCGACCGTATCGGCGTCGTCACGCCCGACCGGGGTTATCTGGACCCCAACCTGTTTTTCGCCGCGATGTACGACTTCCTGCTCGAAGACGGGACGGGCGACGTCGTTCGGACGGTCTCAACGTCCAGCATCGTCGACCGCGTCGCCGAGGCCCACGGCCAGGACGTCCACGAAGTCGCCGTCGGCTTCAAGTGGGTCGCCGAGGCGATGGCCGAGCACGACGCCCTGTTCGGCGGCGAGGAATCGGGCGGCTTCGGGCTGCCGGACCACCTGCGGAACAAGGACGGCGTGCTGGTGGCGCTGGTCGCTGCCGCCGCCGAGCACGAGGAATCCCTCGACGACCGCGTCGACCGACTGCTCGACGAACACGGCGAGATCCACCAGAGCCGTATCAGCGTCGACTGTCCGGACGACCGCAAGGAGCCCGTCCTCGAAGACCTCGAAGTCGCGCTCCCGGAGACGCTGGCTGGGGTCGCTGTCGACGGCATCAACACGGTCGACGGGTTCAAGATCCGGCTCGAAGACGGGACGTGGGTGCTCGTCCGGCCCTCGGGCACGGAACCGAAGCTCCGCGTCTACGCCGAGGCGTCGAGTCCGGAGCGCGTCGAGGACCTACTCGAAGCGGGCCGCGAACTGGTCGAACCGCTGGTCTGACCTCACTTGTTTGCGCTGACGACGTACGTGCCAGCCACGCGGTCGCCGAGGCGCTGTGCGTCGTCGCTCACAAACATGACGGCCGCTTCGACGAGGAGCCAACCGGCCATGAGAACGAGCGCGAAGACGAACCCGATTCCGCCGAGGATGCCGCCGAGCAGGAGCATGATCGGGAACGGGGCGAGCAGCACTGCCGTTCGGACCAGGCGGTCCCGTTGGGACGGCGGCGTGCCGTTCTCGTCGACGACCGCGACGTTCTGGGACCGTTTTCCGACCGTCTCGTTGGACTCGGCGTAGTAGCCGAAGTAGTAGACGAGCGCCGCGCCGATGGCGAGCCACAGAGCGAAGTTGATGACGATGCCAAGGAGCCCCGCGGCCAGCATCGAGCCGCCGCCCATCGCACCCGGATCTCCGGGAGAGGCGGCGGCCATCGCACCGACCGAGAGGACCGTGTTGAGAACGAACGTGACGAGCCATAGGCCGAACGCGACGGCGCTCAGGATGGCGAAATCGATGAGGTATGCGACGACTCGGTCGTCCCTCGCTTCGACTGCGTCTTCAGCGACAGTTGCTGCCATTGTCTTAAAATCGTTCTCGAAACCATCTAAAAAATGTTACGACGCTGTGAGAACAGTTCCGGTCTCTCTGCGGAGTTGCCATTCCTACTCACGCTCGCCACGATAGCGGTCTGGGTCGTCCAGCGGTTCGATGTCGAATCCAAGCGCCTCGTAGAAGGGCCGAATGTCTGCGTCGAACTCGGCGGTGACCCGGTCACGCCGGTCGAGCGCGGCCTCGACGAGCGCCGTCCCGATGCCCTGTCCGCGTCGACGCCGACGGACGGCGACGGCTTCGATGTGGGCCCCATCGAGCACAAGCGCGCCGAGGACGCGCTCGGCCGCCGCGTCGTCGTCCGATACTGCAACGAGCGTATCACCGTTCTCGATACCCGCTCGCACGGTTTCCACGGCTATCGAGAGGACCGCCCCGTCGAGGACGTTCATCACCGCGGGCACTTCGCCGGGGGTCGCTGTTCGGACGTACATAGCTGTGCTAGCGGGTCGCTGTTCGGCGGCTCATCCGCCTTTGATGAGCCTGACGACCCGAACGTGGTCGTGCTCGACGGGCTGGTCCGTCGGCACGTGTTCGCCGTCGACGAGGACCGACACCTCGTGGGGGCTCAGGTCGACCGGTGCGAGCAGGTCGCCGTAGGTCGCGTCCGTGTCCACCTCCAGTTCGTGGGTGTCCTCGCCGGCGATTTCGACGGTGACGTGCATGCCCGGCCGTACTCCGCCGACGCACCTGAGACTGTCGACTCTCGCGGGGTTTAAGACCGGCCCACGCCTCCCATCGTCCATGAGTGAGGCCGAGTCCGAGTCGCGGGCGGGACGCGAGGAGGTCTGGATCGAAAAGTACCGCCCACAGACGCTCGACGACGTGATGGGCCACGAGAACATCGTCGGGCGGCTCAAGAGCTACGTCTCGCGCAACGACCTGAGCCACATGCTGTTTTCCGGCCCCGCGGGAACGGGGAAAACGACGTGTGCGACAGCTATCGCCCGTGAACTGTACGGCGACGACTGGCGCGAGCACTTCCTCGAACTGAACGCTTCCGACGAGCGCGGTATCGACGTGGTCCGGGACCGCATCAAGAACTTCGCCCGGACGAGTTTCGGTGGCGTCGAGTACCGCATCATCTTCCTCGACGAGGCCGACGCCCTGACAAGCGATGCCCAGTCGGCGCTGCGCCGGACGATGGAGCAGTTCTCGAACAACGTCCGCTTCATCCTCTCGTGTAACTACTCCAGCCAGATCATCGACCCGATTCAGTCCCGCTGTGCGGTCTTCCGGTTCTCGCCGCTGGCAGACGACGCCGTCGCCGATGAGATCCGAAACATCGCCGCCGAAGAGGACATCGAACTGACCGAGGACGGACTGGACGCGCTTGTCTACGCCGCCGACGGGGATATGCGGAAAGCCATCAACGGCCTGCAAGCGGCCTCCGTCAGCGGCGACACGGTCGACGAGTCGGCGGTGTATGCCATCACCTCGACGGCCCGCCCGGAAGAGATTCGGACGATGGTTCAGTCGGCGCTGGACGGCGACTTCACCGCCTCGCGGGCGACCCTCGATAGACTACTGACCGAGGAGGGTATCGCGGGCGGCGACATTATCGATCAGCTACACCGCTCCATCTGGGAGTTCGATATTGACGACGAAGCCGCTGTCCGGGTGCTCGAACGTATCGGCGAAACCGATTATCGGATCACCCGCGGCGCGAACGAGCGCGTCCAGCTGGAAGCGATGCTGGCCTCGCTCGCTCAGGGCGAGTAAGGCTCTCGCACCGCGCCATTCCAATTTTTCACACCTGATAACTGGCAGGTGAGGTTTATGATGAAAGCGCTTTAAGAATATCAACAACTGAAATGCAACGTTTACGACCATCTACGGAGGGTACGGGTGAGGGTCGCGGACAGGTCGGGATCGGCACCCTGATCGTGTTTATCGCGATGGTGCTGGTCGCGGCAATCGCGGCGGGCGTGCTGATCAACACTGCGGGGTTCCTGCAGAGTTCCGCGCAGGCGACGGGCCAGCAGTCCAGCGATTCGACGACAAACCGAATTCAGGTCGTGGGCATGACCGGCGATCACTTCACCAGTAACAGCGAAGTCGGCGTGGTTGATATCGTCGTCAGGCGTGCGCCGGGAGCAACCAATGTCGATCTCGATAAGACGACGATCCAGTGGATCGGTCCGAGCGGGTCGTACTACCAGCTCGCGGCCGGCGGCGCAGAGGGTAACCCTGACGGTCGATTCAATGTTTCGACCGTACAGGATAACGACGGCTCCCAACCAGTGCTCAACGACGTTGAAGACCGGTTCAGAATAACGCTCGACCTGGGCAACGACAACAGCGTTGGCGCTGTGCCGTTCGGCACTGAACTGCCTGAAGGCGAGACTGCGACACTGCGTATTACCTCGCCAGCGGGCGGGATGACGACTGAGGAAGTCGTCGTTCCGAAGACCCTCTCCGGGGAATCCTCAGTCACGCTCTGACGGTCAGGGAGACGCCGGCCCCTTCGGAACAGTTTTAGGCGAACGTGGGCCAACTGAACACCAATGAGCGACCTCGACGAGGCCTACCAACTCGACTACTTCGAAGAGGAAGGCTTCCACAGACAGGAGTGCGTCTCCTGTGGCGACATGTTCTGGTCCCGCGTTGAGCGCGAGACCTGCGGCGAACCGCCGTGTGCGGAGTACGACTTCATCGACAACCCCGGCTTCGACGAGTCCCACTCGCTGACGGAAATGCGTGAGGCGTTCCTCTCCTTTTTCGAGGACCGTGACCACGAGCGCATCGACCCGTACCCGGTCGCGGCGAACCGTTGGCGCGACGACGTCCTCCTGACGCAGGCGTCGATTTACGACTTCCAGCCGCTCGTGACCTCGGGAACGACGCCGCCGCCGGCGAACCCGCTATGTATCAGCCAGCCCTGCATCCGGATGCAGGACATCGACAACGTCGGCAAGACCGGTCGGCACACGATGGCCTTCGAGATGATGGCCCACCACGCGTTCAACGCGCGTGAAGACATCGAAGACCCCGAGCAGTACGCCTATGAGGGTGAGGTGTACTGGAAGAACGAGACGGTCCAGTACTGTGACGAACTGTTCGAGGAGATGGGGGCGAATCTGGACGAAATCGTCTACATCGAGGACCCGTGGGTCGGCGGCGGCAACGCCGGCCCGGCCATCGAGGTCATCTACCGCGGGGCCGAACTCGCGACTCTCGTCTTCATGTCCATGGAGCAGGACCCCGACGGCGAGTACGAGATGAAAGACGGCAACCGGTACTCGCCGATGGACACCTACATCGTCGACACCGGCTACGGGCTCGAACGCTGGACCTGGATGAGCCAGGGGACTCCGACGGTGTACGAGGCCGTCTACCCGGACATGATCGCCTTCCTCAAGGACAACGCCGGCATCGAGCTCACTGACGAGGAAGAGCGAATCGTCCACGAGGCCGCGAAACTGGCTGGTCGGATGGACATTGACGAGGCGGAAGACATCGAAGCCGAACGTGACACCATCGCCGCCGAGATCGGCGTCGAGGTCGAGGAGATGCGGGATCTGATGGCACCACTCGAGGACATCTACGCCATCGCCGACCACTGCCGGACGCTCGCGTACATGCTCGGCGACGGAATCGTCCCCTCGAACGTCGGCACGGGCTATCTGGCCCGGATGGTGCTGCGCCGGACGAAGCGGCTGGTCGACGGCATCGGCGTCGACGCACCGCTGGACGAACTCGTCGATATGCAGGCCAAGCGCCTCGACTACGAGAACCGCGACACCATCCGCGACATCGTCCGCACCGAGGTCGAGAAGTACCGCGAGACGCTTGACCGCGGTGGCCGGCGCGTCCGCCAGCTGGCCGACGAGTACGCTGAAAAGGGCGAACCGATTCCGACCGCGGAACTGGTCGAACTGTACGACTCCCACGGCATCCAGCCGGACATGGTCGAGGAGATCGCCGCCGAGAAAGGCGTCGCGGTCGACGTACCCGACGACTTCTATGCGGTCGTCGCCCAGCGCCACGGCGGCGATGACACCGCCACCGAGGAGTCACAGACCCCCTACGAGGACCGGCTCGAAGAACTGCCGGAGACCGACCGGCTCTACTACGAGGACCAGCAACGGACCGAGTTCGAGGCCGTCGTGCTGGAGGTGTTTGACCGCGACGACGACACCTACGACGTGGTGCTCGACCAGACGATGTTCTACCCCGAAGGCGGTGGCCAGCCGCCGGACAAAGGGACACTGTCGACCGACGACGTCTCCGCCGAGGTGACCGACGTTCAGCAGTACGGCGATGTCATCGTCCACACCTGCGACGACGACCCCGGCAAGGGCGAGTTCGTCCGCGGGCAGGTCGATGCGACCCGCCGCCAGCGCCTGATGCAACACCACACGGCGACCCACATCGTCATCCACAGTGCCCGGCAAGTACTCGGCGAGCACGTCAGGCAGGCCGGGGCCCAGAAGGGCACTGATTCCGCCCGCATCGACATTCGTCACTACGAGTCGGTGAGCCGCGAGGAGGTCAAGGAGATAGAGCGCCTCGCCAACGACATCATTCAGGACAATATCGCCGTCACGCAGGAGTGGCCCGACCGCAACGAAGCAGAGGAGCGCTACGGCTTCGACCTCTACCAGGGCGGGATCCCGGCCGGCGAGCAGATCCGGCTCATCACCGTCGGCGACGACGTGCAGGCCTGCGGTGGTACCCACGTCGCCCGAACCGGCGATATCGGGGCTACCAAGCTCCTGAACACCGAGCGGATTCAGGACGGCGTCATCCGCCTGACGTTCGCGGCGGGCAACGCCGCCATCGAGGCCACGCAGCGCACCGAGGACGCGCTCACCGAGGCCGCAGATATCCTCGACGTCGCGCCCGATGCCGTTCCGGAGACCGCCGAGCGGTTCTTCGACGAGTGGAAGGCCCGCGGCAAGGAGATCGAACAGCTCAAAGAGCAACTCGCTGAGGCCCGTGCCAGCGGCGGCGGTGACAACGAGGAAGTCGAGGTCGGTGAAGCGACCGCCGTCGTCGGGCGCATCGACGCCGACATGGACGAACTCCGCGCACAGGCGAACGCTATCGTCGAGCAGGGCAACATCGCGGTGCTCGGGTCCGGACTCGACGGCGCGCAGTTCGTCGTCTCCGTGCCTGACGGCGTCGATGTCGACGCCGGTGAAGTCGTCGGCGAACTCGCCCGCCGCGTCGGCGGCGGCGGTGGCGGCCCGCCGGACTTCGCACAGGGCGGCGGCCCCGATGCGGACGCGCTTGACGACGCGCTGGAAGACGCCCCGGAGATCCTGCGAACGGTCGCGAACGTCTGAACGTCCTCGTTTCTTCTCGCCGCCGGTTTTGTTTCCCTTCTTTGCTTCGGACAGTTGTCCGATTGGGGCTCGATATTCTGCCCGAACGATTCGAATACACCCAACGGATACAATTACATTTACTTGTATTAGGTATGTCTGGCTGTATTTCCAAAAGTATTTTCAGTAACTGCCCATCTATAGCAGATATGAGCGGAGAACGTGACATCACACACATTCGGTCTCACACCGAGTACGTTCGGTCACAACGGACGTGTCGGCGCTGTGGGACCAGTGTCCCCGCTGCCGGCGGTCGTGCTCCCAACGAACTGTGCAAAAACTGCAGTGCAACCCACGCTACCTGACTCATGAGTGCTACCACGTCACCCCTGTCGGACACCGATCTGAACGAAACGCCGGAGTTCGAACTGGACTGTCTGTACGACGACCCCGAGGACCCCTCGGAGCTGACGATTTTTCCCTCGGACCGCCAGCAGTCCGTGACCGAGTGGGTCACTGCGGACCGGTCGGCGACCGTCTCGCTTGAGAAGCTGCGCTGAGCGTCGCGTGCCGTCCGGCTATTCGCCCTGACACAGCCGTCTGGCGTCCTGCATCGCTTCGTTGGTCTCGCAGACGAGCGTCAGGTGATCACCGCTCGCGAGGCGGAAATCACTGTCGGGGACTCTGTCAGTTCCGTTGCGGCTCACCATTGCGACCAGACAGCCGTCCGGGAGCTTGTCGGCGGTTTCCTCTATCGTCCGGTCGATCAGCGACTCGTTTCTGAGCTCGACCTCCAGTACGTCCCCCGTTCGCCCGGAGTCCGACAGCCAGTGGGCCAGCGCCGGCCGCTCGACCGCGTCGTCGATTGCATCGGCGACGGCGAAGCCGGCGGAGATAGTCTCGACGTCGAGATCCTCGAAGGCCTCGACGTTGTCCGGCTGGTTCGCTCTGGCGACCACGGTGTCGACGTCGAACCGGGTCGTTGCCAGCTGTGCCACGAGTAAGTTCACGTCGTCGTCTGCGGTCGCAGCAACGACAACGGACGCCCGGTTCGCCCCTGCTTCTTCGAGGACGTTCGCGTTCGTCGCGTCCCCGTGAACGACGCGGTGGCCGTCGGCTCGGACCCGCTCGACCGTATCGGCGTCCCTGTCGATGAGGACGACCTCCTCGCCGCGTGACTCATACCGCACTGCCAGTTCCCGGCCGACACGACCGCCACCGACGATGAGTGTTTGCATGGGAAGGATGTCAAGCGCTTGCGCGAAGTGACGGGCCAGCCCGCCTTGAAACATGACGGTCGCGAAGATAACGAGAAAGACGGTTCCGACGAGAACCGTCGCGGCTTCGGGGTTCTCGGGACGCAGTTCGATGGCAAACAGCGTGGCGACGCTGGCCGGGACGATGCCGCGCGGCCCCATCGCGCCGACGAACATCCGTTCGCGAACACTCAGCCGTCCGCCCAGCGTTGAGAGAAACACGCCGAGTGGGCGGACGAGCGCAGCGACGACGATGACGACGATGAGCCCGCCAACCCCGAGCGCACGCAGGTCGCCGAGTGAGAGCTGTGCCGCCAGCACGATGAAAACGAACGAGAGCACAAACAGCGTAATCCCACCCTTGAATTCGGCGATCTCTTCTTCGTGGGGGATATCGGCGTTCCCAAGTACGATACCGGCAACGGCGGCGGCTGCGATACCGGCCTCAGAGAGCCACATACTCCCGAGCGCGTACGCCAGCAGCGCCGCGGTCAGGACCACGACCCGGGCGTTCTGGAGGGCATTGTCCGCTGACAGATGCCACCGCCGGAGCAGTAGTGCGGTGCCGCCGCCGACGGCGATGCCGACGACGTGGCCGACAGCCAGTCGGGCGACGAACGCCTCGATGACGACCACCGGTGAGGACTGGCTCGCGATGACGAACTCGAACGTCGCCACCGCGAGGATGGCAGCGGTCACATCGTTAATGATGCCTTCAGTCTCCAGCGCTGCGGCGACCCGGTCCCGCACCGGAACCACCTGCATGATTGGCGTGATGACCGTCGGTCCGGTGGCAATAAGCAGGCTCCCGACGAGGATGGCGACCGGCCACGTTGTCCCGAACACGACTTTGACGGCGACGGCAGTTCCGACAAGCGAGACGAACGCGCCGATTGTCACCAGTCCAAGCGCCTCCCTGGACGCTTCACGGACTCGCTCGACCGTGAGGTGGAATGCCCCTTCGAAGACAATGATGCCGACACTGAGGCCGACGATAGCCTGCAACCCGGCCTGCCCGAATATCGCGGGATCGACAATGTCGAGCGCCTGCGGGCCGACGAGGACGCCAGCGACCAGCAGGAACGCGACGCTCGGGATCTGAAGCCAGTCGGCGACCAGTTGTGCGGCGACCCCCAGACTCACGACCAACACGACGGCGCCGATAAGTGATTCTGCTCCGGACACAGGACTGACGGTCCTTCGACAGCCAGCGCTAAAGACCTATTCACCGAAAGAGACACACCCTCGGCGAAGGAACCGACAGCCAATGCCGACCGCACGCAACCGTGACGTGTCTCTCTACTACGAAGCCGACGGCGACGGCCCGACCGTCGTGTTCATCAACGACGTGGGGTACGGCGCATGGCTCTGGGGCTGGCACTACGATGCCGTCGCTGGCCCCTACGAGACGGTGGTGTGGGACCTCCGCGGGACCGGCCGGTCGGACGCGCCGGCGGGACCGTACGATGTGGAAACGCTGGCGACCGACCTCGAAGCCGTGCTGGCCGACAACGGTGTCGGGAGCGCCCACCTCGTCGGGGCCGGGCTCGGCGGGATGATCGCGCTCGAATACGCGCACCGGTACAGCCGCGCCCGCTCGCTGACGCTGTACTGCACGCCCGGATCCGGCGATGCCGTCGACCGGACGGCGCTTGACGACCTCGCACTGGACGCACAGTCATCGCTCGACGGCGCGTTCTCGCCGGCGTTCCGCGAACACGACCCTGACCTCATGGAGCGAATTACGGACTGGCGCGCCGACGAGGACGCGACCGGCGCGGCCCGCGATGCGCAGGCCGACGCAATGGCGACCTTCGACGCGCCGCCGCTGTACGAAATCACCCAGCCTGCCGAGGTGTACTACGGGCTGGACGACCCCGTTGTGTCGCCGGAGGCCGTTCAGTCGCTTTCGGCCGACCTCCCCCGCGGCACCGGAGAAGCTGTCGAGGGTCGCCACTGCTGTTTCATCGAGCACGCGCCGGCGGTGACCGACCGGTTGCTGGCGCTGCTTGACGAGCAGATCGAATGACCGGACACAATCCACAAATACACGGCCTGATACGTGTGAAGTATGACTGACCGGACGGCAGCCGTCACGCGGACCACGGCCGAGACGGACATCGAGGTCACGCTCGACGTCGACGGCGACGGCGACAGCACCATCGACACCGGCATCGGCTTCTTCGACCACATGCTCGACTCGTTCTCGACCCACGGGCTGTTCGACCTGACCGTGCAGTGTGACGGCGATTTGGACATCGACGACCACCACACCGTCGAAGACGTCGCCATCACGCTCGGCGAGGCGCTCACTGAGGCGCTGGACGACAAGCGCGGCATCCGCCGGTTCGCCGACCGCAGGGTCCCGCTGGACGAGGCGGTCGCGAGCGTCGTCGTCGACATCTCCGGCCGGCCGTACTTCGAGTTTGACGGCGAGTTCTCGCAGGACTCTGTCGGCGGGATGACCAGCCACATGGCCAAGCACTTCTGTCGCTCGCTGTCGATGAACGCCGGGCTGACGCTGCACTGTGGCGTCGAGGGCGAGAACGCTCACCACGAGATTGAGGCACTGTTCAAGGGGCTGGCTCGGGCACTCGACGACGCGACCCGTATCGACGAGCGACGGTCCGACGTGGCGAGCACGAAGGGAGAACTGTAGCCGACCGCGACCCCTCGTTTCGACCGCTGTCGGCATCGATTAGTGGCCTCGCGTCCACCCTTCCGTATGTTCGACGAGATTATGCAGAAATTCGAGGACTCTCCCGGCCAGCAGGACGTCATCCGCCTGCTGCTGGAACGGGGGTTCTCCGTCAACGAGGATGGCCGCGTCGTCTCGGGTGGTATCGAGATCCCGAACACGGGGATCGCCCGCGAGGCCGACGTCGACCGCCGCGTGGTCAACGCCACGACGGACGCGATTCTCGACGACGACGACCTGCGGCGCATCTTCCGCAACATCTCTTCCGTGCCGAGTCTGCTCGATCTCGCCCCGGTGCTCGACCTGCATGCGGTGACCGTCACCGTTCGGGCCGCCGACGAGCTGTCTCTTATACACATCTCTGAGCGGGCTGGCAANCGTTCCATATAGGTGAACAGCTGACTGCTGGCCCATGCGTCCTGAGCGAGGACCCCGAGTTCACCGACGAGCCGAAGCTATACGTCATCACCGACGAGGAACTCCCCGGCGACCTCATCAACGAAATCCGCCGCCTGGCGTTCGTCCGGACAATCGAACTGGCATAATGCCGGCGACGCTCACCGTCGAGACGCCCGCCGGCGAGACCCGCGAACTCACCGCCCAGGCCGGTGCGATCCTCCGAGATGTCCTCCTCGATGCCGGCCTCTCGCCCCACGGCCGCTACGCGACGCGGGTCAACTGCGGCGGCCGCGGCATCTGTGCCACCTGCGGCGTCCGCCTCGCCGAACCGCCCGAGCCCGACCACTGGCACGACGACCTCGCCGACCGATTCGGCTACCCGCGACTCTCCTGTCAGATTCAGGTCCGTGACGGGATGGCGGTCAAACTGCTGGACAAGCGAGTCTGGGGGTCACGACAGGCCGGTGACGGGACGGACTGACTCGATACCGGGAGCGCGAACGACAAACGCTATTCCGCCGCCGGGCGTATCCCGGCCCGTGACGGACAGCTATCGGACCGTTCCGGGCCGTGGCGAGGCACGCTTCGAGGTGCGGGGTTCGGAGTTCATCGGCCACGTCGCGCCGGCGACGACCGTCGAAGACGCCGAGGCGTTCGTCGACGCCGTCAGCGAGGAGTACGCTGACGCGACCCACAACGTCCCCGCCTACCGCGTTCGATCCGATCCCTTCCGGGAGTATTCCAGCGACGACAGCGAACCGAGCGGCAGCGCCGGCGACCCTGCGCTGAACGTCCTCCAGCAGCGCGAGGTCGAGAACGTCGTTGCCGTCGTCACGCGGTACTACGGCGGGACGAACCTCGGTGTCGGCGGTCTCGCCAGTGCGTACTCCCGAGCGGTGAAGGAAGGCGTCGACGACGCCGGCATCGTCGAGGAAGTTCCCCACGAGCAGTTCACCGTGACCGTCGCCTACGACGACTCGGGCAGCGTTCGAAGCCTGCTCGAATCGGCGGGCATCGAGTTCGAGGCCGACTACGAGGCCGAAGTCGTCTTCGACGCTCGAGTCCCCACGACGGAGGGCAGCGAACTGCGGGACCGGATCCGGAGCGCGACCAGTGGGCGGGCCGCTATCGAACTGGAATGACCCGCGCTACTCGTAGGTCGGCAGCCGCGCCGACTGCGCCGAGCCGTCGATAAAGGGCAGGTCGACCTGTTGTGCGCTGACCGGCTCACCGTCGATTCGGATTTTCAACGCTTCTTCGGGCCGTTCCCAGTTGAGGTTCGCCAGTGCGATAGGGGCTTCCCGCATCGGACTCTGCGCGGCGCGGGTCACGTCGCCGACGTGCTCGTCGCCGGCGAACACTGCGGCACCGGGGTCAGGACACGCTTCGACGGCGAGGCCGACCAGCCGCTGGGTCGGATGGCCCCGATTCTCGATGCGGGAGACGACCTCCTGCCCGACGTAACACCCTTTCTCGAAGTCCAAGGCATTGCGGAGGCCGAGGTCGTTCGGGAGCGCGCCCTCGATTTCGGTGTCGAACAGCGGCGTCCCGGCCTCAAGCGTCAGGGTCTCCCAGGTCTGGTAGCCGAAAGGGACGGCGTTGAGCCCGCGGTTGACCAGCGTGTCGAAGACTGGCTCGGCGTCGTCAGCGCTACAGACCACGTCGTAGCTCTCCTCGCCTGCGAGGTTATCCGTCCGGATGACGGAGACGCCGGCGTCGCCGAGTTCCCCCCGCTCGAAGGTCAGCGGTGCCGGCGGGGTGCCGGTCTGGTGGAGGACACTGGCGATTTTCTCTGTCGCTTTCGGCCCGTGGACGCCGAAGACGGCGAAGTCGTCGGTCGCCACATCGAACGCGACGTCCTGAATGAAGGTCTTGTCCGCCCACTCCCCGGCCAGTTCCTCGGCTTTCTGGGGCGGTGTGAACACGAGCAGGCGCTCGTCGGCGTTGTACACGTACATGTCCGTGTCGACGCGGCCGTCGGGGTCGAGCAAGAGCGCGTAACAGCCCGCGCCGTCCTCATCCGGGACGCGGTTCGAGACGGCGTTGTCGACGTAGTCGACGCGGTCCTCGCCGGTGACGACGATGACGCCGTAGCCGTACTCCATCGCGCCGACGACGTTCCGGACCGCGCGGTGGGTCCGCTCCGGTCGCCCGTAGTTGTCGACGACCCGCCGACCACCGACCTCCCTGAACGTCGCTCCGTGGGCCTCGTGAACGGACTCGAGAACAGTCATTGCACGATCATGCGGCCCTCGCGGGGAAAAACGTCCCGTTAGCGTCGCCGGCGTGCGAGGGCAGCGGCCGCGAGCAGCGCAGCCATCGTCAGGCCGACGGTGAAGCCCGGACCGCTGCCGTCAGTCGTTTCGGTCGCCGTCGGTTCCGGCGTCTGGGCCGCCCCTCCTGTCGTCGTCTCCTCGCCCGGTCTGAACGCGGTGACGTTCGTCGTCGTGGTGAGGTCGCCGGCTGTCGCGGTGAACGTGACGTTGCCGGCTGTGGGGACTGTTGCCGTTATTTCGCCGTCCGCGTCAGTTTGTCCGACCTCGGTCCCGTTCCGAGTCACTGTCGCGTTCGCCACCGGTTCGTCGTACTCATCGGTAACCGTGAGCCGGACGTTCGCGTCGACGACGACCTGTCTGTTATCGGGAGAGAGCGTAATCTCCGGAGTACGCCGGATGTCCACGTCGATAGACGTTTCGTCTTCAGCCACGCTGACGCGCCTCTCGACTGTCTCGTAGCCTTCCTTCGTCACTGTGACGTCGTAGCGGTCGTTGACCGGCACGCTGACCGACGCCGTCCCGTCGGAGAGCGTTGGCACGGTGCCGTCGAATCCGCTGTTTGATTCGACCCGGACGGTCGCGTCCCGGATCGGTCTGGAGTCATTGAAGTGGTCGTCGACGACCTCGGCCTGCAGCAGGACTGACCCCTCGCTAACTTGGACCGTCGTCGTCGTCTCGCCGGTGATGGACACGGTGGTCAGGTTACGGTAGAACCCCGGCTTGGTGACGATGACGCTGTACTCGCCTTCTTCGACAGGCTGTGTCGTGACGGTCCCGTCACTGCCTGCGTTCCTGTCGACCACGTAGTTCCCGTCCCGATACAGCCGGATGCGGGCGTTCTCGGCCGGCTGGCCGTCCGCCGTCACCGCGTTGACTGTGGCCGTCGCTGACTCCGAGACCGCTACCTCGATGGACTCCGCCTCGGCATCTTCGACGACGTAGGGGACGTTTCGGACGTATTCGTCGTCATCTATTTGCAGCATGACATCAGCTCCCTCGGGGACATCGATAAGTGCCTGCCCGTTTGCCCGCGTCGTCTCATTCGATGGCCCCCCTGCTCCGCCATCCCACGTCGCCGAGATGTCGATACCACTGAGCGGGTCGCCGTCCTGGTTAACCACGGTGACGGTGAGTGTCACCTGTGATTGTGCAGCAGCCGTTCCCGCCACTACTCCGGCCCCTACCAGTAGTGTCAGCACTGCAGTTGTTAACAAGGCACGGTGGCCGAGCATACCTGATTAATAAAAGTGTGGACGTAAATCAGTACTGCCGGTAGGGACTCCCTACGGCCGTCTAGACTGCTGTGAATCGACGAGCCGCTCGACTTCGGACGGTTCGAGCGGCGTCAACGGCCCGGACAGTGTCCGAGACAGCGCTGCTGCCGCGACCCCGTAGAGCAGCGCTTCGTCCGTGTCAGCACCGGCAGCCAGTTGCTGGAGCGTCGCGCCGATGAAGGCCTCGTGTTGTCCCGACTCGTCCACTGCGGACGTCTCGATGGCATCCTGCTCGTGAATGACGCCGTCGTGGTAGGCAACCGCGCCGTACTCGCTCCGTGTGAGAATCACGCGGGTGAGATCGTACTCCGTTGCGAGCGTGTGCACGACTTCGCGCGGGCTTCCGGTTGTATCAAACACCGCGGAAACCTGGTCTTCGGCAGCAAAGAGGGTATCGACGGCCGGCAGCAGATCTGCAAGCGCGTCGCGCGCGTCGTCGGCGTCCCACAGCCCTGGATGGAAATCGAGATCGAATGCTCGCATCCCTGCGGCCGCCCTGAGTAACGCCCCCGTCGTGTCGGCGGCTGTGTCAGACAGTGAGAGGGTAGTGCCCGAGGTGAACACTACGTCCGCGTTCTGTATCTCGCCCATCGGTAGCTCGCCAGGCGTCAGCGTCGCCATCGCGGTGTTGCCGCGGTCTTGTAGCAGCCGCTCGGCACGGGGCGGGGCAGCGTCCTCGTGGAACGTGAGCCCCTGCCGTCCGGCGTCCGGGTCTGCCCAGACGACCTCTGTCTCCAGACCGAACTCGTGGAGCTCTGCGACGACGCGCCGCCCGAGCGGTGTGTCCGGAACCTTCGACAGCCACCGTGCGTCAGCCCCGAGTCGGCCGGCCGTCGCCGCGACACCGCTCGCTGTCCCGTCGACGTGAATCGACGCCTCGCGAGCCGTTTCGAACCGCTGTCCGTCTGGGGGTGCAAATCTGAGAGCGGTCTCGCCGAACGTTACGAGTGACATACCGCGTGCATCGGGAGACGTAGGTTTAGTTTAATCGGCTGTATCGACTGCTGTGTCGGGGGACGGACCGGAATCCCTCGCTATCGCCGCCGACCGCCGTGTCCGGGGTAATCCCGCTCGAACCGGTCTTCGAGTTCCTGCCGGTCGATGTGGATGATCGTCGGTCGTCCGTGGGGGCACGCGTAGGGGTTCTCACACTCGTCCAGCGCGGCGAGTAGTTCCCGGACGGAGCCTTCAGTCAGCGACGTGTTTCCGGTCACAGAGGGGTAACACGCCAGATCGCCGAGCAGTTCGTCGGCCGCCGCTTCGACCGTTGCCGCCGCCTCGTCGTCGCCGGAGACGAACGCACCCAGCACGTCCCTGACGATGTCCGGACCGGCCGCGTCGGCGATAACGCCCGGGAGGGTTCGGACCTCGACGCTTCGTTCACCCGTCTGCGCCGTATGGAACCCCAGACTCGCCAGCGCGTCGCTGCGCCGGTCGAACACGTCGGCTTCGCGGGCGGTCAGTTCCAGTTCGACTGGATCTGCGAGTGCCTGTGTCGTCGTTTCGCCTTCGAACTTGGCCTTGAGCCGTTCGTAGTTGACCCGCTCGTCAGCTGCGTGCTGGTCGACCAGTACGAGGCCGTCGTCCGTCTCCGCGACGACGTAGGTGTCGGCTAACTGCCCGAGAATCCGCATCGAGGGTAGCGACTCGTGGCTCGCCTCTGGCGCGTCGCCAAGGTGTGTCTGCTCCTGGCCACCGGTGAACTTCCGTTCCCCGCGCTCCGTCTCCGTTCGTCCCGCTACCGACGCGTCGCGGCGCGCACCGGCGCTATCTCCACTCGAAACGCTGCCCTCCGTCCGTCGTTCCCCGGATCCGCCCGACGTGTCGTCTTTCGCCTCGGTCGTGGAGGCTCGTTTCGCATCGGCTGATCGATCTGATGAAGGCGTCTCAGCGGACTGGTGACCTGCTCTCTCCGTCTGGGCACTCTCAGGTCGCTCCGTGGGATCAGGACTCGACTTCTGGAGTGGTGTATCAGCATCGCTCTCCGTCGTTGTGCTGTCCGGCCGCGCTGACGTTGCTGCCTCGTCTCCGGCGTCCAGGTCATCCGAATCTGACCGCTGGCGCTCGCCGTCGCTCGTTCCGTCCGATTCCGGCGTTATCTCCGTCTGCTCGGGTGCCGACCGGCCACGCGGCGCTGTCGAGCGCAGTAGCCCTTCCCGTAACAACGCGTCCTCGACGGCGGTCCGGACCTGCTCCCGAACGCCCTCGTCGTCGGCGAAGCGGACCTCCATTTTCCGCGGGTGAACGTTCACGTCCACGTCGCCCGCGGGCACGTCTAGAAAGAGGACGGCGAAGGGGTAGCGGTCCGGCGCGATCTGGGTCCCGTAGGCGTCAACGACGGCGTCTCGAACGGTTCCAGCCCTGACGTAGCGACCGTTGACGTACGTCGAGAGGTACTCGCGGCCGGAGCGGTTCGTCTCGGGGTGGGAGACGAGGCCGTGGACGCCGTCGAGTGGTCCGTCGGGGAAACTACCAGCGTCGTCTCCACCCGCGTTCGCTTCCGACCCCGCACCGACCGAAATCATCGACTCGGCGACCTCCCGCCCGTAGACGGACATCACTGTCTCTCGCAGGTCGCCCTGGCCGGTCGTCGAGAACGTTTCGCGGTCGCCGTGTGTCAGCGAGACGGCCACGTCCGGGTTAGCCAGTGCGTAACTGGCGACAACGGTGTTGACGTGTGCGAACTCCGTCGACTCCTGTTTGAGGTACTTCCGGCGGGCCGGGACGTTATAGAAGAGGTCTTCGACCGCTATCGTCGTCCCTTCCGGACAGCCGGCGGGACCGACTGACGTGACGTCGCCGCCTTCGAGAACGAGTTCCGTCCCGACGTCGCCGCCGCGGGGTCTGGTCCGGATCGTCAGCCGCGACACTGCCCCGATTGCGTGCAGCGCCTCGCCGCGGAACCCGAGCGTTCCCACGCCACCTTCTAGGTCCGCAATGTCGCGGATCTTCGATGTCGTGTGTTTCTCGACGGCCGTCTCGACAGCCTCGCGATCCATCCCGACACCGTCGTCCGTGACCTGAATCCCGTCGGTTCCGCCGGCTTCGACGACGACATCGACCCGGTTCGCGTCGGCGTCGATGGCGTTCTCGACCAGTTCCTTGACGACGGAGGCCGGTCGCTCGACCACCTCGCCGGCCGCGATGCGTTCGACGGTCCGGTCGTCGAGTCGCTGGATATCGGTCATACGTGCCTCCGCATGTGATTGCCACGGGCTAACGGACGGAGCGACTTGATACTGTCTGCCCTCGTCCCGCCTATCAGCATAGTCATGAAAATAGTTAACACAAAACAGTCCTGACCGTCGCATGGTGACGACCCATGTGCCACCACAGAGAACGCTCTTGGACAGAAGCGACGGCGGACGACGAGGCAACTGACGAGGACGAGGAGGAACTCCCGTCCTTCCTCAACGAGGAGGCGACCGAAACCGAGGTGCTGACCGACGGCGGCGACGAGGCGTAGCAGGGTTTCCCCTCGGCAGCGGTGTTGGCAAACCAGCTTTTTTTATCGTGTGTGCGTTTCGCAAACCCGATAGCTAAAGTACGCTCGCCATCAGTCGCCACTATCCTGTGGATATCGACATGGAACAATACGACCAACTCTACCGGCTCTACAAGAGCGTAGACACGACGACGCTGCGCGGCTATCAGGAGTTCGTCGACCTGTTTCCCCCGCTCAGCTCGACTGTCGCGCTGGAACAGTGGGAAACCGCCAGCGACCGCCTGGATGAACTCAAGGCCGACATCACCGAGGAGTTCCCCGGAACCGGCGAGACCTACGCGGAAATCGCGGCCCGGCTGACCCGCGACGAGGCCTTCACCGCGCTCGACCTCTACTCGAAGTACGACCGGTCGGTGAACGTGCTTGTGCTGGACGTCGACGAGACGCTCCGGTCAGCGGGCGACACCGACAACGAAATACCCCGCGATACGCTATATCTTCTGACGCAGTTTCACGAAGCCGGCGTCCCCATCGTCGTCTGTACCGGCCAGACCCTGGAGAACGTCAAGGGATTCATGATACAGGGCCTTGGCAACGACCTCGTCTCCTCCGGGCGGATGAGCATCGTCTACGAGTCCGGCAACGGCGTGTTCACGCCCAAGCACGGCGAGGACACCAAGCGCCTCCTCTACGAGCGCCTCGACGGCGCGGTCGTGGACGTGTTCGAGACCGTCCGCCGCCGGGTCCTCTCGGAGGCCCCCGACGTCGTCGGCAAGCGCTGTCACCTCCAGGGCAACGAGTTCAACGTGACGCTGAAACCCAACGCCGAGGTCGGCAGCGACAACGCCGTCGAAATCATCGACGAGTCGTTGCGGTACCTCTGTGGTCTGGTCGGCGACGCCATCGCCGCACAGGTCGACGCCGAAGTCGAGGACCCCGCAGGCTACGCGCGGGCCTACTTCAGCCGCGATCCGGAGATTCTCGACGTGTTGGCGGCCGGCGGCCTGTCGACCGACGCCGACATCGACGACGCGCCCGATGCGTTCCGCGAGGTCCTCGAACGCGTCGATCTGGGCTACTACGAGGGCGACGCGGCCGAACTCGTGAGTCTCGAACTGGACAAATCCGCCGGGGTCGAGGAGGCCTTCGACGTCCTCGGCATCGACGACCCGTTCGCGCTCGTGATGGGCGACAGCAAGAGCGACCTGCGGGTGATGCGCTGGGTCGACGAGAACGACGCTGGCGTCGCCGCCGCGCCCGCACACTCCTCGCCGGACGTCCTCGACCACGTCAGTTCGAGGGACGATTTGGTGTACGAGGCCGGCGACGCCAGTACGGTCCTCCGGACGATCTACGGGCTCAGTCTCATCGAGGAGTTGGGCGAGGAGAGCGAGTGAGCTACAATTTCCCGTTTTCTAACGGTCTCGAGCGACTGAATCGGACGGGCTTTCCACCCAACAGTTAGGCGTCCACCGACCGAACTGCTACCATGAGCCTCGATAACGTGTTCGGACAGGTACCGGACCCGCAGTCGTACTCCTTCCCGGACTACTCGCTCCCGCAGGGCGACCCCGTCAAACCCATCGCGCTGACCGACGACGAACTGACGGCGCTGCTCGACCTGTACGACGCGTTCAGCGCCGTGGACCCGACGGGTATGGACTCGAACCCGTTCCTGCGGGCCACCAGCGAGTTCCTCCAGCAAACGCTCGGTGCGCCGCTGTCCCGCCCCGACGAGGAACTGAACGACGACATCGCCGCCTTGCTCAACGACTTTTCGGACGATCTGGGCGGGCGGTCGATGGGCGTCGTCGACGCCACGCCGGCCCACCACCGCACGCTGTACTTCTTCCTGACCAGTTGCAAGGCGTACCACATGGCCCCGCATCTGCAGTTCGACCCGGACTCGGCCGCCGTCGAGACGCTGTATGCCGTCTACGAACGCGTCACCGACCAGGCGTTCTATCTCAAACGGCCGAAAAGCGTTTTGGAGTGAGTTCGGGCGTGTGCCAGGCAGACGCTCCGGTCCGTTTATCGGGGAGCGAAAGAAACTGCCGGCAATGACAACCGACCAGCCCGAGATTCCGGTCGTATGCGAGGCCTGTGGGACGCGGACATCGGTCGCATTCGAGGACGTCGAGGACGCCGTCGCGCGCCACAACGAGCAGCTTCACGACGGCGAGCCGGTCGCTGAGGTGGATCCCGACGTACTGGAGGAACTCGCTGACCGCCTGGCAAAAGATATCGGCCTGCTAGAGTAATCAGCCGTCCAGCGGGAGCCGCTCGTAGGCCTCACGGTCAGCGTCGGCGGCGAGCGTGCGCGGCCGCAGCCGGCAGACGTTCTTGACGGTTCGCGGGCCGAGGACGTGCGGCGAGACGAACCGCGGTCGCTCCGGCGCGGTTCCGGGGCCGTCGCCCAGTGCGAGGACCGCGCCGCTGAGGTCGGTGAGCGGGATACACGCCAGGTCGCCGTTCGCCGATTCGAACTGGACGTGGGTCGTCTCGCCGGGCATCGACGCCGCCTCTAGCAGGTCGAACACGGCGACGCCGGTGTACTCCCGTTCGATACGGTCGCCGGAGGCACACTCGAACGCGACCGGTCCGGAGACGACATCGAACGGGAGCCGCTCGGGTGCAACGTCCCAGGGGAGCAGTATCGGGTCAGCCCCGTCGATGCGGACCGTTGGCTGTCCCTCCGGTGTCTGCGTCATACATCTCCTTTCTGCCTGAGAACCTTCAGCGGTTCGGGACGGCCGTGATTCGCCATCCACATCTGACACTCACTCCCGAGAGTGGAGCGAGTACGCGATAAAGAGGACGCCGACGAACTGGAAGGCGCGAGTGACGAGCGTCAGCGGTTGCTGGAACTGACTGGAGAGCAGGCCCTGGCGAAGGAAGACTGAGCCGGCGAACGCGACGACGAAGGCCACCGCCGTGAGGCAGAACAGCCCGACGGAGAGGTACTGCATCGCACGGCTGTTGTGTCGCCGATACCCCCGGTAGGCCTGGTAGCCGACGTACCCACCCAGTACTGTCGAGCCAAACGCCAGGGCGGTGATGAGCCAGTTCATGAGCGTCTCTATGGCGACCATGTCAGAGGTTCTCCCACATTTTTGTGAATCGGTCCGCGGTGTCCTGTTCGTCCTGTCCCGGGAACGCCGGCGGTTCGGCCCGCTCGATTTCGGTTTCGAAATCACCGTCCGCAAGCGCCAGCGAGAACTCCGAAAGCGTGGCAGCGAACACGCTGTAGTCGTTGCCGCCCGTCTCTATCTGGGTCTGTTCCTCGATGAGGCCGTACTCCTGAAGCCACTCAACCCGTCTGTACACGGTCGGTTGTGACATCTCACACTGGTCGGCGAGCTGTTTCGCGGACATGGGTTTGACACTCGTTGCTGCGAGGATGTCCCGGGCGTACTCGTCACTGAGCAGGTCGAGGATGTCGCCCACGGCCGGGTCCTCACTCACGTACTGGACCAACGTCCCGTCCCCGAATAAAAGGTCCCGTCAGTTTCCGAGTCAGAAGTCAGCTGCGTCATAGAAGGGCACAGTGTCAGCGGAGACCGGCGGGGTCAGGGACCCGCCTTCGGGCGAAGTGGGGCAAGGGGACCAGTTCGCGGGCGGCCTGGCCCACATTCCTCCCAGGGTGGCAGCCCTAGGGAACCATAGGGCAGTGTGGTGGACAGACAGCGGCCATCGCTGGAGGGCGCTGGTGGCACGGTGTTGTTAGGGCCGCTGCAGTCAAAGCAAGGAGGGGTTCCATAATATAACGTGCAGTCGAACTTCTGACCCAGAAAACGGCGGTTTGATATGCCAGTGTGGGCTTTCACTCGCCGTTGGGACAGCCGATTGACTGGCCGACCGTGACGAGTCGGTCCGCGGACACGCCTCTACCGCGAACCTTGTACCGGTAGCGCTCACAGCTCCACGACACTGATGTTGTCAGCCCGTGGCTGACCTGTGCCGGTTGTCCGTCGATCGTCAGCGCTTCGCTGGCGTTGTCCCCGTCAGTGGGTCGGTCGTATTTGCCCACAGTGATCAGACTGGTCCGGTTCATATAGCGGAGGCCGACGCTGTGGACCTGTCCCCGTGTCTGGGTCGCGTAGGTCAGTTCATATCCTGGCGGGATGTCGGGCTCCGGAACCTGGACCTCGGTGTCGGCTTCGAGCGCCCCGACCGACTCGTAGGTCTGCTGGTCCGGCGTCTCAGGGACCCTGACAGTCGTGTTGTCCGGGAAGTTAGGGGTAAACACATCCTCGGAGACACCGGTGTCGTAGGTGACGTTCGTGTGCGTCGTTGTCACGACTGTTCGCTCACCGTCGGCTGTCCATGCAGTGCGCTTTTTGACCGGGAAAAACCGCTCCGTGTCTACCCATATCGTCTGCTCGTAGGCCGCTGTGCCGTCTTTCGGTGCCACCTGAATGACGTAGGCTTCACGCCCATCGATTGATTCAGTACCGCGGTAGCTGACGGTCATCGAGCCGGCAGAGACGGTCGGCCGCTGCTCGCCGCGGGGAACAACGGGCAACGGCTCAACCGACGGTGAATCGGTTGTCGTGTCGGTTGCCGTCTCCATGTTAATATTCGAAAGCAGACGCTGCAGCCGCTCACCCTGGTCTGAATCGGTTCTACTGAGAGAGATACGTGTGGCGTTCGTGCGGTGCTGGTCGTACAGCCACAGCATCGACCCGTTCGACACCCGGTGGTCGTATCGCTCGACGGTGCTGTTGACGACCGCCAGCCGTTTCTTCTGGGTCCCCGGCCGGAGCGCGGCGTCGTAGGTCGTCCGGCTCGCAACTGTCCCGTTCCGGGTAATCGTCGTCGTCTGTGTCGCGTTCACGCCGTCTATCGACTGGTAGCGTTGTTGCACATCCGCATCGATCTGGGGCTGATCGGCGGTTCCGGTACTCGCGAACGCAAGCGACCAGGTCGCAACAGCCAGTACACCAACAACGACTACCGTCGCGATGGTAAGAACCAGTCGTTCCGATGTGAGGTGTCGAGTGACCATATCTCGGGCTACCGGGCGCAGGGGACTGTCCGGCTACGTTTGATCTGTCTGAGCAACAATATTACGTAGCACATAATTGGCAGCGCAGGTAAAACCTCCTATCTGATGGTTCCGGAACGCTGACTGCTGTGTCGTCAGGGAAGTCGGGGGAAAACACGTCCTGGGGAACTCCGGTGTCGTACGTGACGTTCGCATACCTCGTCGTCACGACTGTGTGCTCCTCATCTGCCGTCCAGGCAGTCCGCTGCTTGGCCGGGAAAAACCGCTGTGTGTCGACCCAGACCGTTTGCTCGTATGCTTTTGTCTCGTTTCTCGGCGTCACATGGACGACGTATGCTTCACGACCGTCAACCGGCTCCGTGCCCCGGTAGCTGACGGTCATCCCCTCGATAGAGTTGACTGGCCGCCGCTCACTTCGAGGGACAACGGGTAGAGGTTCAACTGACCGGGGATCCGCTGTTGACTCGTCGAGTTTCGTGAAGAGGCGCTGTAACCGCTCACCTCTGTCGGACTCAGTCTCGGAGAGGGGAATTCGTGTCACACTTCGACGGCTTTCGTTGTACAGCCACAGCGTTGCCCCGTCCGAGATCCGTACATCATTCGCCTGTGACGTACTGTTGATGAGTACGAGCCGTTTCTTCTGGGTCCCCGGTTGAAGCGTCACGTCGTAGGTTGTTCTGCTCGTAATTGTCCCGTTCTCTGAGACTACCGTCGTCTGGGTTGCGCTGACGCCGTCTATCGACTCGTAGCGTTGCTGTACGTCCCCGTCAATCTGGGGTTGGTCGGCGGCGTCATCACTCGCGAACACAAGCGACCATGTCGCAACAGCTAGCACACCAACGACGACCACTGTCGCAATGGTGGGAACCAACCGTTCGGATGAGAGATATCGAGTGACCATTTGTCGGGTACAGGGCTGGGGCCGTCCGACGCTGTGTGCGCAGCCCGAGCGGGAGTGTTACCTATCACATAACCGGCATCTCAAGTAAAACCTCCTGTCCACCGCAGTCAGTAGTCGCCGAGTACGCCGAGTCGTCTGGCCCGCCGGGTCGTGTACTGAAACACGACGTACCCCAGCAGTACGTAGCCGGCCGGGACACCGACGAGGAGCCCCAGGTCGAGGGCCGAGAACTGCCAGATTCGGGTCCCGTCGACCATCGCCCGCTGGAGGAGCGCGCTCCCGTGGGCCAGCGGCAGGACCCGCGTCCAGCCGAGTTCGAACACGGGCGCGGAGATGAGGATGATGAACCCGAACTGGAGCAGATTGAGCCAGTTCCCGATACGCTTGTACAGCACCGCGACGCCGCCGGCAGCGAATCCCAGACCAAGCACCGAGGCGATAGTCAGCGACGCGACGACGACAACAGTAAGGACGTTCAACTGGAGCGTCGTCCCGGTAATCGCAAGCATCACCGCAAGCACCACCGTGGAGGTGAGGAACGTCCGGACGACTTTCGCGACGCCCTTGCAGAACGCGACCGGTGCGAAGCCAAACGGCGTCATGACGTGCCGTTCGAGCGTTCCCCACTGGGCCTCGCTCCCGATATCGTTCGAGATTGACTGGTACGCGCCGACGGAAAGCGACCACAGGAAGTAGCCGACGATGATGCCCTCGATAGAGTCTGTTATCGCCTGCCCGGCAAGCATCCGACCGCCGTAGAACAGCAGGCCGAAGAAGAACACCGAGATGACGATGCCGCCGATGGCGTTGGCCGGATAGCGGACGAAGATGAGGTACTCGCGGTACAGCACCGCCCGTGCGAGGTCGAGATAGCCTGCTCGCATGGCGGTGTTGTCCGCGCGGTCAGCACTCGCAGTCATCTGCCTGATTCCGCCTCCCTCATCGTTCTTGCCCCGTGATTTCGACGAACACGTCCTCCAGGTCCGGTTCGACCGTGCCGACACCGGTCAGCGTCACGTTGTGGTCCCGGCACAGGGCCAGCAGGCGGTAGAACCCGTTACTGTCGGTCGCTACCTCGACGCGCTTGCCTCGTTCGGCGCTCGTCACATCGACCACCTCGAAGCGCTCCCGGATCATCGTCAGCAGGTCATCGGTGATATCCGGACTGGTAACGGCGAACGCGTTCGCGGTGAACTGGTCGAGTACGGCCGGCACGCTGTCATCGGCGATGATCTCTCCCTCATTCATGATGATGACCCGGTCACAGACGTCTTCGATGACGTCCATGTCGTGGCTGCTGACGACGGCCGTGAGATCGCGCTCGTCGACGATGCGGCGTAGTTCCCGACGCAGCGTCAGCGAGCTCTCCACGTCGAGTCCCAGCGTCGGTTCGTCGAGAAACACTAGGTCGGACTCGCTGGCCAGGACGCTAGCCAGCGACACCTTCTGTTTCATCCCGCGTGAGAGGTCCCGAACCGGCTCGTCGGCCTTCTCCAGGAGGTCGAGTTTCGCCAGCAGGCGCTCGTGCCGGTCGGCGACGGCATCCGGCTTGACACCCTTGATCGTCGAGAAATAGCGCAGGTTCTCCCGGACAGTCAGCCGCCAGTAGTCGTTTCGCGCCCCTTCGAGCATCCCGTCGACGTGACGGTAGGCCGCTCGCGGGTGCTCGCTCATGTCGATACCCTGTATCCGAACACTCCCGGAATCAGGCAACACCAGCCCGAGAATTGATTTTATCGTCGTCGTCTTGCCCGCGCCGTTGGGTCCCAGCAGGCCGACGACCGTGCCCTGCTCGATACGAAACGACACGTCGTCGACGGCCGTCACCGCATCCGCACCGCTGCCGAACTGCTTCGATAGCCCCTCGACGGCGAGTGCGGGCGTCGCTCCGTCCCTCGGCGCAGCCGACTGCTCGGCGGTCCGCGAGCCCTGCCGAGGAGGGCGCTGGGATGACATTACCATCACTGAGGGCTTCAGACCCAAAAGGTCAGTCACGTCCTGTGGCGGGTCTGCCGTCGGTGTCGCTGTTCCGCACTCGGCGACTGGCCTGTCTGCTCAGGCAGGTTCGAGACCCGTCACCTCGAAGCGCGCGCCGCCGGCCTCGCTCTCGGTGGCTGTGACCGTCCACCCGTGGACCTCTGCGAGCCGCTGAACGATTTTGAGCCCGAACCCGGTCCCGTTCTCGCCGGTCGAGTAGCCCTCTTCGAACACCTGCTCGCGGTCGTCCTCCGGGATGCCTGGCCCGTCGTCGGCGACATAGAAGCCGTGTCGATCCGCGTCCTCGACGGCCCCGACTTGCACGGTTATGTTCTCCCCGTCGTGTTCCGCGGCGCGGCCGGACGGTACCTGAGCGTCAGTGGACCCGTGTTCCACGCTGTTCCGGAGGAGGTTCGACAGCAGCCGGCGGAGTTTCGCCGTATCAGCTTGGATCTGACAGTCGGTTTCGACGACGAGCGTCCCCCGGTCCCCTTCCACGGTCTGCCAGCATTCTTCAGCGATGTCTGCGAGCGCGACGGATTCGAGGTCAGTCGCCGTTTCGCCGGCGCGGGCGAAGGTCAAGAGGTCCTCTATCAGCGCTCGCATTCGCTCGTGGGCGCGCGATACCTTGTCGAGCGCGTCGCTGTCACATTCTGTTTTGGCCAGTTCCAGATTCCCCTCCGCGACTGTCAGCGGGTTTCGGAGGTCGTGGCTGACGATGCTTGTAAACTCATCGAGGCGCTCGTTCTGGCGTTCCAGCCGCTGTTCGTAGGCCTTGCGCTGGGAGATGTCCCGTCCGATACCGACCGCTCCGGCTATCTCTCCGTCGGTATCCGTCAGCCGGGTGCCGGTGAACTCGTAGGGGACGAGCTCACCGTCGGCGGTCCGGATCTCGGCTTCGACGGTCGTCCGCCCCTGATTTAGCGCCTGGTCTATCGCCCCGTGAATCGTTTCCCGCTCGTCCGCGGGGAAGAACTCACAGACTTCCAGCTCAGTAATCTCGGCGTCGCTGTACCCCGTGACCTCGGGGAGGCGCTTGTTCCACCGCCGGAAGCTCCCGTCCGCGTTGATGACGTAGAACAGGTCATCGAGGGTGTCGAGCGCCTGGTCGATGAACTCCCGTTCCTCGCGGAGCTGGCGCTCGCGGTCGAGGCGGTCAAGCGCCGCTTTCGCATGGACTGAGAGCGTCTGTGCGAGCGTGACATCCGTGTCGTCGAACGCACTGACCTCGCATGAGCCGATGAGGAGGACGCCGTGGTCCCCGAGCGGGAGCAGGAGTTCGCTGCGGATGTCCGTGTCCGGATTGTACCGGTTCGGGTTCGAACTGATATCGTCGTGGATTCGCGTCTCGCCGGTTTCGAAGGCCTGCCACGCAAGCCCGTCACCGGGCGTGAACACCGGCGGGACGCCGATGAGTTCCTCGACCTGGTCGGTCCAGGTGACCGGAGACAGGCCGTTGTCGTCGGCGAAATGCACCGCGTTGGCCGGCATATTGAGGATGGTCCGTGCCGCATCGACCATGATCTGGGCGATTGCGTCCTCGCTTGTGGCCCGCATGAACGCCCTGGCGGTGGTGTGTAACTCTTCGATAGCGCGCTCGCGCCGCGTGTCGTCGCGCGCGTCACCGCCGGAGCGGGCGGTTTCGTCACGCTCGCGCGTCCGTTCGACAGCACCGACGACGCTGTCCGCGAGTCGTGCGTACGGGTCGGATCCGGCGTCGGCCCGGACGTACTCGGTGACACCGGCCGAAACCGCTTTGCTGGCGACTGCCTCGCTCCCTTCGCTGGTGAACAGGACGAACGGCAGGTCCGGATACCGTTCGCCGACCGCTTCGAGGAACCCGAGACCGGTCCGTTCCGGCAGGTCGTAGCCGGAGACGACGCAGTCGAACGCACCGCCGTCGAGTCGCTTGGTTCCGTCAGTGACGCTCGACGCCGTCTCGACCGTGACACCGTCGTGCTTCCGTTCGAGAGCGGTTTCGGCCGCCTCGACAACAGTCGGATCGTCGTCGACGTGGAGCACGCGGATCCGGTCAGTCATTGCCTCTCACCAGTGACAACTACCGTATAGATGTTCGGGCGCGAGTATCGCCGTTGAAAATCAGCCGACGCCGCTACGCGTCGTCCAGTTCGGCCTGCCACTCCTGCACTTTCGCCATCAGCTCGACCGGCGGCGTCTCGTTGACATCTAGGTCGGTCAGCTCCGAGAGAACGGCCTCCGTCTCAGGGTCGAGCGACGCTGCTCCCTCGTCATCGGGGGCCTCGACCGTGTCCTCTCCGGGCACGTGTTCCGGGCTGCCGTCAGTCGCTACCGGCTCGTCAGCGCCGGCCGATGCGTCGCCCGACTGGCCCGCACCGTCCCTGAACTGCCCCGAATCCAGGTCGAAGACGGCCTGTGTCGTCCCGCCGCTGTCCCCCTCGCTTCCACGAATCTCGATAGCTTTGTCGTCGCGTAGCCGGTCGAGTACGTCCTGTGACCGGTCGACGACCGGTTCGGGGACGCCGGCGAGGTCGGCGACGTGGACGCCGTAGGAGCGGTCGGTCGGCCCGTCCCGAACGGTCCGGAGGAACGTCACATCGCCGTCCCCTTCCGCAGACCGCGGCTCGCCGTCGACCGCGACGTGGACGTTTTCGACGGTCGGCAGTTCCTCGCCCAGCGCCGTCAGTTCGTGGTAGTGGGTCGCAAACAGCGTCTTCGACTGAATAGAGTTGACGATGTACTCCGTTGCCGCCCAGGCGATAGAGATACCGTCGAAGGTAGCCGTCCCGCGGCCCACCTCGTCCAGTATCACGAGTGATTCCTCGGTGGCCGAGTGGAGGATGTTCGACAGCTCCTGCATCTCGACCATGAACGTCGAGCGGCCCTGTGCGAGCTCGTCCAGCGCGCCGACACGCGTGAAGATGCCGTCTACGAGGCCGACCGTCGCCGACCGCGCCGGCACGAAACTGCCTACCTGGGCGAGCAGCGTGATGAGCGCGGCCTGGCGCATGTACGTCGATTTCCCGCTCATGTTCGGCCCGGTGACGATGAGGAACTGCCGGTCGTCGTCCATGTAGAGGTCGTTCGGGACGAACTCGGTAGTCTGCTCGACGACCGGGTGGCGGCCAGCTTCGATGGACAGTTCGTTGCCCTCGGCGACCGCCGGCCGGGTCCAGTCGTTCTCGACGGCGTGGACTGCAAGCGACGCGAACGCGTCCAGTTCCGCCAGCGTTCGGCCCACGTCCTGCAGCAACGTCGCGCGCTCGGCCACCCGCGCTCGGAGTTCCTGGAACCGCTCGTACTCCATGTCGTGGCGGCGCTCCTCCAAGCGTAACACGTCCCGTTCTTTCTCGTCGAGTTCGGGCGTCGTGTAGCGTTTGGAGTTCTTCAGCGTCTTGATATGCTGGTACTTCTCGGGAACGGCGTCGGTTTCGCTCTTGCCGACCTGAATGTAGTAGCCGTCGGTCTTGTTCCGGTCGACCGAGAGGTGGGTGATGCCGGTCCGCTCCTTCTCGCGGTCCGGCAGGGTCTCCAGCCACTCTAGGGCGGCCTCGTGCTCGTCGATGATCTCGTCGAGGTCGTCGTCGTACCCCCGCTTGAACAGGCCGCCCTGGCGCACTGTCCCCGGCGGGTCCGCGACCAGCGCGCTGTCGAGTTCCGCCGCCGTCGAATCGGCTGCCTCACGGTCAGCCCCGTCGAGGGCGTCGGCAAGGGGCGACTCGGCCAGCCGCTCGGTTTCGGTCACGGCATCAGCGACCTGCCCCAACAGTGACAGGGTCTCCTGGACCGCTCGCAGGTCCCGCGCGTCCGCACTGCCCGACGTGGCCCGCGCCGCCAGCCGTTCGAGGTCGTATGCATCCGACAGCGTCTCCCGGATCCGCTCGCGGGCCATCGCCGCCTCCGACAGCGCCGCTACGCAGGACTGCCGCCGTCGGAGCTCAGCCCGGTTTCGCCGTGGTCGCTGGAGCCATTGCTGGAGCAGTCGCCCGCCGGCGGCCGTGACCGTGTGGTCGATGGTGTCGAACAGCGATCCCGAGCTGTCGCCCTGCATCGTCTCGGTGAGTTCGAGGTTCCGCTGGGTCGTCGCATCGAGGTCGACGTGGTCGCGCTCGCCGTACGCTTGCAGGCGCGTGACCGCCGCCAGCGTCCCGACGCCGGTGTCCTCAACGTAGGATAGCACCGCCCCGGCGGCTCGCAGTGCCACGTCTTGATCACCGATACCGACGCTGTCGACCGTCTCGCTCCCGAACTGTTCGCGGACGGTATGGCTCGCTCGACCCGGCTCGAACGACGCCGAATCGTGGAGCGTCAGCGCTGCGTCCGTCCGATCGCGTAACCGGTCCAGAAACTCGTCGTCGTTCCGCAACTCCGGTCCGGGAAGAATCTCTGCCGGTGCGAACGTGTAGAGTTCGGTCAGCGCCTCGCCCGTGTCGGCGTCATCAAGCTGTGTGACTTGGAACTGGCCCGTGGTCACGTCTGTCGCGGCGATGCCGTAGGTGTCACCGCCGTCCCGGCTGGTCTCCCGGACAACCGCGGCGAGGTACTGCGCCGATTCGTCGCCGGTCTCCAGATGTGTCCCCGGCGTCACGACCCGCGTTATCTCGCGGGCGTGGCCGTTTTCGGTTTCGTGTTGGTCAGCAATAGCGACCCGGTAGCCCCGCTCGACCAGTGCGGAGACGTACGGCGTCAGGTCGTCGACCGGGACCCCCGCCATCGGATACGACGAGCCGTGCGAGGATTTCTGGCTCACCTTCAGGTCGAGCTCGTCGGCGACGATCTCGGCGTCCTCGGCGAAGAACTCGTAGAAGTCGCCACACTGCATCGCCAGCAGGTCCGCGTCAGTCCCCTCCTTGAGTGTGAGGAACTCCCCGACGATTCCCGTCGCCTCTGTCATACACGTCCGTGTGGCCGTCCCGGGCGTAAGGATTGCGGGTCGGTCGCGGCCGCCGGGCGCGGCCAGTGAAGGGGCTACAGGCCGTAGAGCCGAGTATGAACGCAAGCGCGACTATCGAGGCCTACTACGAGGCGCTCCGGGCCGGCGAGCCGCTCGGCCCCTTTTTCGCCCCCGATACGGACCGCTCGGTCGTCAAGTTCGGCATCTCCGAACAGCTGGTCGGGACTGACGCCGTCAGAGCGGGGCTGCGAGCGCAGACCGAGACGACGATGGACTGGACCGTCGACAGCCGCGCGCTCCGGGTGACGGAACGCGAGGGCTACGCCTGGTTCAGCGACGACGTGGTACTGTGCTGGACCGACACCGAAGGCACGGTCCGTCACGAGTACGGCACCCGCTGGAGCGGGACCCTCGAAGCCACCGGTGGGGCGCGCGAGTGGCAGTTTGTCGGCATGCACGTCAGCACGGCCGACTCGATCGAGGGCTGACCCCGTCTGGAACTGGAGCGGGCGAACGGATACGGCCCGGTTTGGCTTACTTCTCCGTGACAAGCGCTCAGTAAGGGTACTGCCATTCAATGCCATTCCGGTTCTCGACGGTCGGCGAACGACTAACTGAGATCTGGGTTAACTTTTATTAAGTATCCCTCTGATGACAGCAATGATGGTTGATGAACAATTACCTCTCAACTCCAGTCAGAGTCGAAGACAGTTCCTCAGGGGCGTCGGGTCGCTGCTGGCCGCATCAGCGTTCTCGGTCTCCGTGTCCGACGACGCTGCCGCACAGGTAACAGACGGCGACGATTCGCCCACACGGACCGTCCCGTCGCCCGACGGGACGGTGACGCTCTCCGTGGACGTCTCAGACGGCGTGGTAACGTACGAGGTCACGCACGACGACACCACGCTCATCGAAGAGTCCGAACTGGGCTTCGAGTTCCAGAATCAGGACGCCTTTGGCTCCGGTCTGGCAGTGACAGGGAGCGAGCGGACCGAAGTCGACACCACCTGGACGCCGGTCTGGGACCGCTACGACGAAATTCCGGAGCGGTACACGGAGCTCCGTCTGGGAATCGCGGAATCGGCCGGCCCGGAGCGGTTCGGTACGCTCGTCTTCCGGGTGTTCGACGACGGTGTCGGCTTCCGGTTTATCTTCGGAGAGCCCTTCGGCGACCAGTTCGTCATCACCGCCGAGCGGACCGAGTACAACTTCGCCGGGGACTACACCTCCTGGTGGATCCCCAACGACTACAACAACTTCGAGGTGGAGTACGAGGAGACGCCGCTGAGCGAGGTCGCTGGCGAACTGGACGACACCAGTTTCGACGGCGTCCACACGCCGATGACGATGCGGACCGATGACGGCCGCTATCTCGCCGTCCACGAGGCCGACCTCACCGACTACGCCTCGCTCGCGCTCACGTCGTCGGACGCCGGCGACACGACCTTCGAATCGACGCTCGCGCCGCTACCTGACGGGACGAAGGTGTCGGCCTCGGCCCCGCACGTCACCCCGTGGCGCACGGTCCAGGTGGGGACCAGCGCCGGCGACCTCGTCGAGTCGAACCTGGTGGTGAACCTCAACGATGACTACGACGAGTCGGTGTTCACCCAGGGCGTCGACTGGATCGAGCCCCAGAAGTTCATCGGCGTCTGGTGGCTGATGATCACCGGCCGCGCGCAGTGGGAGTACACGACGAACGATGACGGCACCGTCACCGGCAACCACGGCGCACAGACCGGCCGCGCCAAGCAGTACATGGACTTCGCCAGCGAGCACGACATCCCCGGCGTTCTCGTCGAAGGGTGGAACGAGGGCTGGTCGAGCTATCCGGGAGATGGCAGCGGTTTCGATTTCTCCACACCGTATCCGGACTTCGACCTGGCGGAAGTGACCGACTACGGGCCGAGCCTCGATCCGCCCACCCAGATGACGATGCACAACGAGACGGCGGGGGACTTCCGGAACTACGAGTCCCAGTTAGACGATGCCTTCTCGCTGTACGACGACTTGGGAATCCGGACCATCAAAAGCGGCTATGTCTCCGACAGCGGCGACCTCGCGGGCGAGGGGTTCAACCACCACAACCAGGTGCTCGTCAACCACCACACGCTGGTCGCCGAGACCGCGGCGGCCAACCGTCAGATGCTCGACGTCCACGAGCCGATTCATCCGACCGGCCGCCGACGGACGTATCCCAACCTGATGACCCGCGAGGGGGTCAAAGGCCAGGAGTACGACGCCTTCGGCGACGTGAGCCCCGAGCACCACGTCACGTTCCCCTTTACGCGGATGCTAGGCGGGCCGGTCGAGTACACGCCGGGCATCTTCGACATGGACTCGGGGTCGGGCGGCATCGAGACCACCCGCGCGAAGCAACTGGCGATGTACCCGACGTACTTCAGCGGCCTCCAGATGGCCGCCGACTTACCCAGTTCCTATCTGGCCGACCAGCCGTCGACGACCGCTGTCGGCGAGGTCGCCCAGGCCGAGTGGGGCGACACCGAGGGCTTCTCGACGGCCGCTCGCTGGGCCAACGCCCAGGGCGAGCAGTACGTCGCCATCGACCCCAACAGCGCCGCGCCCGGCGCGACCGTCTCCTGGACCGTCGAGGACGCCGGCGAGGGCGAGTACGACCTCCACTTCCGGTACGCCAGCGACGCCGAGGAGAACGCCGTCGGTCCGGATACTGACCGCACTGCGACGGTACTGGTCAACGGCTCCGCGGCCGGTCAGCTCACGTTCCCGCCCACCGAGTACTGGAACGTCTGGGAGAGCGTCTCGACGACCGTCTCGTTGACGGGCGACGGGGACGAGATCGCGCTCTCGCTGACCGCCGAGGACACCGGCGGTTTCAATCTCGACTCGATGGCGGTCACCGAACCCAGCGCGTCGATGCCCGAACCTGAGACGGTGCCCATCCGCGGTGAGACCGTCGATGCGTTCCAGTTCATCGAGGACGTGCCGGCCGCCGGCTGGGACGACACGCGCGTCATCGACGCCGAGATCGGCGACTACATGGTCACCGCACGGCAGAAAGGCGAGGAGTGGTATCTCGGCGCGATGACCGACGAGGGCGGCCGCGCCGTCGACGTGCCCCTGGAGTTCCTCTCGCCCGCCTCGGACAGCGACGGGCAGGGGCCGGGGAACGATAACGGGGAGAAGAACGGAACGAACGGGGCCAGCGGCAACGAGAAGGGCAACGGTAACGATACCGGTCCCAACGGCCCGAAGTACGTCGCCGAGATCTATGCCGACGGCATCGACGCGGCCTACGACGAGAACCTGACCGACGTTCACGTCGACGAGGCCGTCGTCACACCGGAGACCACCCTGCTCGCGTCGATGGTCGGCAGCGGCGGGACGGCCGTCCGCTTCCGACGCGCAACGGGCCAAGAGATCAACGACCTGCCCGAGTACGAGCGGCCCGAACAGAACGTCGATGTCGATATCAGCGACGAGGTGTTCATTCAGGAGCCGTTCATCCGGGCCACCGGGCGCAACGACGGGGCGTTCATTGGCGGGACCACGGTGACGCTCCACGTCGACGGCGAGGCCGTCGGAACAGAGAACGTCCGATTCCCGCCGAACGCCGGCGACGCCACGTACGAATTCGGCTACAGCATCGACGCGGCCGGCGACTACGACGTATCGGTCACGCTCCCGGACGGCACGACGCTGGTGAGCGAGACGGTGACGGTCAAGCCACCGGCGACGGTGGCCGAACTCGCCGACCCGTCCGGCGACGACACCGGTCCCGGCGGGTACACGTATCCGACCAACGGTGACTTCGAGGACGGCGCGTTCGACTTGGAGTCGCTGACGGTCGAACAGACGCCGAGCCTCCATCGCTTCACCTTCGAGGTGGCAAACCTTTACAACGCCTTCGGCAGCAGCCGCGACTTCTCGCCGCAGTGGTTCGTCCTCTGGCTTCGCGACCCGAGCGCTGACAGCGGGGCGACGAGCAGCCTCGATGACCTCGGCGCGAACGTCGACTTCGAGTCGCCGTGGCAGTACCGCCTGGAGATCAGCGGCTTCTCCAAGAGCGCGGCCGACGCCAGCGGCACGGCGCTGACCGACGCTGACGGGGGCCCGGTCTCCCTCGGCGAAGCCGTCGACGTGGACGCGGGGACAGTCACGCTTACTCTCGACAGAGAGGCCGTCGGCGGCGCTGACGCGGGGGACCTCGAAGTCGTCGCGATGGTGCAGTCCGAGGACCGCGGGTCGCTACGGCCCGTCGCCGAAGAAGCCCAGAGCTACGTCTTCGGCGGTGCCAAGCCGGACGCGGTCGAGAACGCCCCGCGAATCATGGACCTGACGACGCCGGCGGGTGTCAGCCAGTCCGACGCGCTGGCCTACAGCGCCGACTCGCGGGCGACGCTGCCGTTCGTCTCGCTCGATTAGCCCTCGTCGAGGGCGTCTATCGCCGCTTCGAGCGTGAACTGTCCCTCGTAGAGCGCGCTGCCGACGACGACGGCGGCGGCCCCGGCCGACCGGAGCGCCAGCACGTCGTCGATCGTCGCGACGCCGCCGCTTGCGATGACTGGGATGTCGACGCTGTCGACCAGCCGGCGGACCGGGTCAGTCCGAACCCCTTCGAGTTGCCCTTCCACGTCCACGTCGGTAAAGAGGATGCCGCCGGCCCCGAGGTCGGCGTAGCGGGCGGCGGCTTCGGCGGGGTCCAGGCCGGTTCCTTCAGTCCACCCGGAAACGACCACCTCGCCGTCCTTCGCATCGAGGCTCACCAGCACGCTGCCGGGGTGTTCGTCGCTGATCTCGCGGACGACCTCTGGCGTCTCGACGGCCGCCGTACCCAGGATGACGCGGTCCAGCCCGCGGTCCAGCAGGCTGACGGCGTCCTCGGCGGTCCGGATGCCGCCGCCGAGCTGCACGTCCACGTCAGACCCCACCGCGTCGAGGACGCTTTCGATGGCCGCCGCGTTCTGTCGCTCGCCCTCGAACGCGCCGTCGAGGTCGACGAGGTGGAGCGTCCGCGCGCCGGCGTCGACCCACCGCTGTGCGGCCTCGACCGGGTCGCCGTAGGTCTTCTCCGTACCGCGTTCGCCGCCGACCAGCTGGACCACCTGTCCGTCCTGCATGTCGACCGCGGGGACGACCTCGAACTCGGGAAACATGGGCGGTGGTCCGGCGGCGGCGGTCGAAAGCGTGTCGGTCCGATGCGTACAGACGGCTGTCTGACCCAGTGTACCCCCATGCTTTTACGCCGTGATAGGAAAGTTCAGCTATGGTTTTGGCAACATCTGTCCTCACACCGCTCGCCCGTCGGCTCGAAGCAATCATGTTTGGGCGGTACGAGCGCGAATACCAACTCTTCGAACAGGCCGTGCTGGTCGTCGCTGTCGGTCTGGCGCTGGCCTGGGGACTGGCCGCGTTCGGTGTTCTATCGCTTGGTACCGGCACGGAGTCACTGCTTGCGACCGCTGCGAGCATCGCCATCTCGGCGTTCGTCGTTGTCGGCTTGCTGCAGTTTCTCGTCCTTGCGAACGTCCTCGAGCGGACAAACGAGGACGTCGCTACCAAGGCCGCGGAACTCGAAGAGGCAGCCGAGCAACTAGAGACGACTGCCGAGGAGCTAGAGACGACCGCCGACGAGGTCGAAAACGCCGCTGAGACGGTCGACGAGGCCGCCGAGGATGTTGAGCAGACAGCGGACGAAGTCGAGCAGACGGCGGATGAGGTCGAACAGACGGCTGACGAGGTGGAAGAAACCGTCGACGAGGTCGAACAGACAGCCGACGAGGTCGAGCGGACGGCTGACGAAGTCGAACAGACTGCGACCGAGACCGGTGACGAGGACGCCGCCGAGAAGGTGACCGAAGTCAAAGACAAGACGACCGAAGTCAAGGATAAGACGACCGAAGTCAAGGACAAGACCACGGAGGTCAAAGACAAGGCGACGGAAGCGAAAGACAGGACGACTGAAGTGAAAGACAAGACCACGGAGGTCAAAGACAAGACCAGCGACGCGAAGCAGACCGCCGAATCGGTTACCGACGAGGTCGAAGCGGCCAAGCAGACAGCGAGCGAGGTCGAGGAGACGGCAGCGGAAGTCGAGGAGACGGTGCCGGCCGACGAGGACCGCCTCGCTGACGAGACTGCCGAGTCGGACACCGCCGACAGCGGCTCGGACGAACGGTCCCGCTAGCGGCTATCGCCGGCGCTAGACCGATTATCCGTTCGGTACGTTTTAACCCGGTGAGAGTCTGGCATCCGTATGGTCGAACTTCTCTTTGCCCTCGGTGTTCTGGTGGCTATCTTCGTCGGCTTCAACATCGGTGGCTCCTCTACGGGCGTCGCGTTCGGCCCCGCCGTCGGGTCGAACACGCTCTCGAAGCTCTCGGCGGCCGCCCTGATGACGATATTCGCCATGGCCGGCGGCCTCCTCGTGGGCCCCGCCGTCGTCAAGAGCCTGGGCAGTGACCTCGTCGCGACGCAGTTCTCGCCGCTCATCAGCATCGTCGTGCTGTTTTTCATCGGCGTCGCGCTGTTCCTCTCGAACGTGGTCGGCGTTCCGGCGTCAACATCGATGACCGCGGTCGGGGCCATCGCGGGGCTGGGACTGGCACGCGGCACGCTCAACGCCGCCCTGATGCTCGAAATCGTCTCGTGGTGGCTCGTCTCGCCGATCATCGCCTTCTGGGTCAGTGGCGTCATCGGCCGGTACTTCTACCCCCGTCTCGTCGAGTGGTTCGCCGTCTCACAGAGCGAGGGGTCGCTACTGGATTTCGACCGGTCTGGAGCCGTTCCCCGCCCGAGCCTGGGTGAAAACACGACGCCACGCGAGTTCGTCGGCACCGTCGTCGTCATCGGTATCGGCTGTTACATGGGCTTCTCGGCGGGGGCATCGAACGTCGCCAACGCCGTCGCACCGCTCGTGGGCAACGGCTCGCTGGACCTGTACCCGGCTATCTTGCTCGGCGGCGGCGCTATCGGCCTCGGTGCGTTCACCATCGCTCGCCGGACGATGGACACGGTCGGCAACGACCTGACCGACCTCCCGCTGGTCGCCGCAATCGTCGTCGCGGCAGTCGCCTCGACTATCGTCACCTTCCTCTCCGCGCTGGGTATCCCGGCGAGTTTCGTCATTATCGCCACGATGAGCATCGTCGGACTCGGCTGGGGTCGTGCGACGCGAACGACGCGCCTCTCCGACACCGTGCAGGGAGAGGCTCCTGTCGCCTCCGTCGGTGCACTGACCACCGACGCGGAAGCCGCGGACGCCCCGACTGTCGGCGGCAAGAAGGGGACGCCAAAGCAAGCAGAGACCGAACCCATCGGCGAGGAATCGCGGGATGACATCCCGTCAGCGTCGGATCTGTTCGAACCCGGGACTACTGCCAGAGTGATCTTCCTCCAGAACATCGTCCCCTCGATTGCGACGCTCGCTGCCTATCTGGTGTTCAAGTTCCTGCCGATCGCCTGAGTGGTAATCGGCCCCGAACAACTGCCGTCAGTTTCCGACGAATCCCCGCGTTGTCCCTCATTATTTTGCACGGCCTAAAACCGAAGGGCAAAGTCTAACAGGGCGGGGTTCGAACCAATCAGGTGATGCCCACGGTAGAGTACCTTAACTACGAAGTAGTGGACGATAACGGCTGGGACATGTACGACGACGACGTCTTCGCAGAGGCGTCAGATATGGACCTCGACGGTGAGGACTACGGGTCCCTCGAGGTGAACGAAGGCGAGTACATCCTGGAAGCCGCCGAGGCGCAGGGCTACGACTGGCCCTTCTCGTGTCGCGCCGGTGCCTGTGCGAACTGTGCCGCCATCGTTCTCGAAGGCGACATCGACATGGACATGCAGCAGATCCTCAGCGACGAGGAAGTCGAAGACAAGAACGTTCGCCTGACCTGTATCGGCAGCCCGGACGCCGACGAGGTCAAGATCGTCTACAACGCCAAGCACCTCGATTACCTGCAGAACCGCGTCATCTAACGCGGCTCCTGCAGCGCACTACACTTTCTTCTTCCAGCAGCAACTGCATCCGACAGCCGTCGTACCGGAACCATTAGGGGCACCCCTGTATTGCGTATAGCCGTGCTCGGGTCGATACCGGACCTGCTTCGGCTGGTCGCCGTCCCGGTGTTCGGGTGGGCGGCCTACCGTGATGTGAAAACCCGCCGGGTGCCGAACCGGACCTGGACCCCGCTTGCTGCGCTGGCGGTCGTACTCCTGCTGTGGGACGCCTACTCCGTTTGGACCGGCCCGACAGCGGTCGGCCAGCGCCTGTTTCTCATCAGGGTCGCGATCAGTCTCGGCTTCGTCATTCCGCTGTCGTACGGCTTCTGGCTCATCGGCGGCTTCGGCGGTGCTGACGCGAAGGCGTTCATGCTCGTCGCCGTTCTCTTTCCCGTCTATCCGGTGTACTACCTGCCCATACCAAGCGTCGCGCTCCCGCTCCAGCAGACCGCTATCGGCGTGTTCTCGCTGACGGTGCTCTCGAACACTGTGCTTGCCGGCGTCGTCTACCCGCTGGCCGTCGCCGCCGGAAACCTCGCCAGAGGACGGTTTTCGCTGGCGATGTTCATCGGGCGGCCCGTCGCCGCCGCCAGCGTCACCGAGGAGTACGGCCGGCTGCTCGAATCGCCCGACGGGTTCGACCGCGGCGGCCTCGACCTTGATGCCCTCCGGATGTACCTCCAATGGCGCGGCTGCTCACTCGCTGATATTCGTGTCGACCCCGAGCAGCATCGGCGTCCGATCTCTCTGCCGGCGGTCCCGAACGATCCCGGCGACGGCTCGCTGGCGACCGACGGTGGCGACCCGGTGGCCGGCGACGGGACGAACGGTCGTGATGACGGTACCACGGCGGAGGCCGTGACTGATGCCACCGACCAGATCGACGATCCGTGGGGTGCCGAGCGGTTTCTCGCGGACATCGACCACTCGGCCTACGGCACGTCGCCGGAGCAACTCCGTGATGGACTGGACGTGCTTGTCGAACAGGACGAGGTGTGGATTTCGCCGGGGATTCCGTTCCTCGTCCCGATGTTCGCCGGGCTTGTCGTTTCGCTCACCTACGGCGACGTGCTGTTCTCGCTGTTGCAGGCGGTCGGGCTGGCCTAACGGCAGTGTTTAATTTAGCACAAGCACTTAACAGAGCCAGAAAGCCCCCGTGCTATCGGCTCCTGCGACTCGCTGCGCGCGCTTCGCGTGCTTGCGTCGTCGGAGCCGATAGCACGGCCCCTTTCAGTCCCATGCCAAGCCGGTTGGACAATCCAAATAGGCGGGACTGAAAGGGGGCGGCTGGCTGCACTCCTGCGGCTCGCTCCGGTCCTCGGTCGTTTCACTCTCTCCGTTCCTTACGTCGCCGGGGTTCGTGCAGCCAGCCGGGGCTTTCTGGCTGTTGAGAACTTCTAGTGGCTTAACAGTTGTTGGTAATACGGTTTCATTATTCAGAATGGATACTGGAATTAGTAGTCTGAACGAAACGGTTATGACTATCCCACTCTAAGTGGGAATATGGCTAAGGTGGATTCAAAAGGTCGAATTGTCCTCCCACAGGAGGTGCGAGAACGTCTTGGTATAAACCCCGGTACAGAGGTAGACATCCACGAAGAGGGCGGGAAAGCTATCGTTGAACCAGAAGACAACCCCGAAAAGATTATCGAACGCATGGAGCAACTCGTTGAAGAAACGTCTTCAGAACGTAGAGAGACGACCCCGCTCGACAGGGGAAGTGACCCAATTGCTCAGAAACACAGAGACGCTGTTCGAAGAGGAGTGGAAGAAAACAGTGATGAGTGACGTTGGTGGCCCGTATCTTTTCGATGTCGGTGTGATTGCACTTGCACACACAGAGGCTCCTGTTCGTGATGCAGCACTCTCATACGTCCGTGATGCCATCACTGGTGACATAGATGCCGTTGTCCCATATCCCACGCTGTTGGGCGCACACACTGTCCTGACGACGTACTACGGACGGTCAAATGCAGATGCGTCCCGACTGCTACAGAATTTTATGGACGCGAAACGAATCCATTGGTACGACGGGATGACCGAAGACATAGTTCAAGGAGCTTTTGCTCAGGCGAGTGAAGCCAATGTTGGTGGATGGGACGGGTACTATGCTCAGGTAGCGATTGACGAAGGGGTGGAGACAGTTTTGACTATTGATGACGACTTCAAACGATTTGATGTGTTCGATACCGAAGTCATTCTTTCATCCGACGAATTTAGAGAACTGAACAGGTTCCTTGAAAACTAATTCCAGAAGTTACTCTGAATAACGAAACCGTATTACCAACTACTGTTAACGAAATATCGTTCCACCTGACCTCCTGTTGCAGAAGACCTATTTTGCGGACACGCCTCGGCCCGAGTATGACCGACGTCGACCTCGCGTTCGACGAGCAGGAGTACATCCCGGCGGTCGCGCAGGACGCCGACACCGGTGAGGTGCTCATGCTCGCCTACGTCACCGAGGAAGCGCTCCGGAAGACCCGCGAGACGGGGGAGGCCCACTACTACTCGCGGAGCCGGGACGAACTCTGGCACAAAGGGGCCACGAGCGGCCACACGCAGGCCGTCGAGGAGGTGCGAGTCGACTGCGACGGGGACGCGCTGCTGTACATCGTCGACCAGGCTGGCGGGGCCTGCCACACTGGCTACGAGTCCTGCTTCCACCGGACTGTCGACGGCGAGACGGTCGGTGAGCAAGTGTTCGACCCCGACGACGTGTACTGATGGCTCGATCCGATACCGATATCGAAATCAGCGCGGGAACCCCCGATTCGGTGGAACGCCTCGAACAGGCTGCCGAAGCCCACGAACGGGCACAGGCACGCGTCGAGGAAATCGGTGCGGACGCGCTCCGTGACTGCCGTGAGATCTACCGTGAACTGTGGAACCTGCTCGAGAGCTACGACGGCCGGGCGACCGGCGGTGGCGACTTCGAGGCGTTCATGGAGTTTCAGGGCCAGGTCGGGACGCTGACCGACGACCTCCCCGACGATCTGCCCGAGCGCGATACCTTCGAAGAGATCGACGATTTCCTCCAGCAACGGCGGCTCACCGAGGATGATTTCGAGCAGGCCCGCGAGATGCTGTCGCCCATCGGCGACCTCGTCGGGCGGTTGGCTGAACTCGACGACGCACGCGAGCAGTACAAGAAAGCTCGGACCGATGCGAACCGTCGACGCGGCGAACTGAGCGACCGCATCGACGACCTGGAACGCCTCCAGCGGCTCGGCGACGCCGATCTCGATGCCCCGGTCGAGCGGCTCCGTGACCCTATCGAGCGCTACAACGACGCCGTCACCGAGGCGTTCACCGAGTTTCGGCGCAACACACCGGCCAGAGACGCGCTGGCGGTTATCGAACGGGCGGACGCGTACCCGCTTGTCGAGTTCCGGCCCCCACCTTCGGAGCTACTGACGTACGTCCGCGAGCACGACGCCGGAACCGAGCCGATTCCGAAACTACTGGAGTTCGCCGACTACTCCGCCTCGAAACTGGACCACTACGTCGACGACGCCGCGGCGCTCCGGAGCGCCGTCGCCACTCGGCAGACGTACCTTCGGCGTCTCGACGCTGAGCCGGTACGGATCGACTGGCCGCCGCCAGCGGCCAACGCCCTGCCGTGGTTTTGCCGCGAGTACCGCTCGGTCGTCGCCCGCTTCGCCGACGAGTCCGTCGTCGCAGCCCTACGGGAGGTGCGAGAACTCGCAGAGCGGGACGACTACGAACGGCTTCGGGAGAGCGCCGTCGCTCGTTCGGAACTCACAGAGACGGAGCGCGAGCGGCTGGCGAGCGGTGCTGTCGAGCAGGAACTGTCGGCCGCCCGCGAGGCCAGCGCGGCTATCGAGGACGCGCTGGACACTTATTCGTCGCTGTAGGTATTCGTCTGCTGGGTCGCTCTGCTGACCATCGTCTCGGCGAGTTCCTCGGCGCGGTCGAGCGTGCGCGCTTCTGCGTAGACGCGGACGACGGGTTCTGTGCCCGACGGTCGGGCAAGCACCCAGCCGTCACCGTAGTCGAGGCGGTAGCCGTCAGTCGTGTCCAGGTTGGCCGTCGCGTCGTTGGCGTGCGATTCGATGCCTTCGAGCATCGCCTCGCGCTCTTCTTCGGTCTCGTATTCGAGGTTCCGTCGGACGTTGTAGTAGTCGTCGTAGTCCGCGGCGACTTCGCTTGCGGGCCGGTCAGCGACGAGTTCGAGGAACTTCGCGGCGGTGAACGCACCGTCTCTGGCGATGCGGTAGTCGGGAAAGAGGATGCCGCCGTTGCCTTCGCCGGCAATCGCGACGTGGGTCCCCTCGTTTTGCAGTTTGCGGATGCGGCTGACGATGTACGTCGAGCCGATGGGAGTGAGCGAGAGGGTCGCGCCGGCGTCCTCGACCACGTCGACCAGCCGCTGGGAGGCGTTGACCGCCGAGACGACGCCGTCGCCGGACTCGATTTTCGCCGCCGCGAGCGCGGCCAGCGCGGCGTCGCCCTCGATGTGGGTCCCTGTCTCGTCGACGAACATCCCGCGGTCGGCGTCGCCGTCGTGGGCGAATCCGAGGTCGGCGTCGGTCGCGCGGACGAACGCCCGGAGGTCTCCGAGGTTCTCGGCAACGGGTTCGGGGTCGCGGCCGGGGAAGTGGCCGTCGGGCTGGCTGTTGACGGTGTGGACCTCACAGCCGAGTTCGCGGAACAGGTCGGGGCTCGTGAGCGAGCCAGCCCCGTGGCCGGAGTCGACGACGATAGTGAGGTCGGCGTCGGCGATGCGGTCGCGGTCGACGGCAGCAAGCACCTGCTCGCGGTATCGGCGGCGGGCGCTCTCGATGGCGGTGTCTGATCCGACAGTCTCCCAGTCCGCGTAGCTCGGGGTGTCGTCCCGAAGCGACTGTTCGACGTGATCGAGCGTGCCCCGTGTCAGTTCGACACCGTCCGCACCGATGAGCTTCACGCCGTTGTACGCAGCCGGATTGTGGCTGGCCGTGACCATCACGCCCGGGACTCCCTCGCGCTCGCAATAGGCCTGCAGTCCCGGCGTCGGGACGATGCCGAGGCGGTCCACGTCGAAGCCGACCCCAGTCAGCCCGCTTGTCGCGGCGTTGATAAACGTCCGCCCGGTCGTCCGCGTGTCCCGGGCGATTGCGACGCGGTCGTGGTCGTCACGCCAGACGTCCCCGGCGGCCTGTGCAACCCGAAGGACGTACCGTGGTGTCAGCTCATCGCCCGCGACACCTCGGACGCCGCTCGACCCGAACACTTGCATTCGAGCGAGTGTCTGAGGCGGAGGGGCTTAGGAATGTCGCTGTCTGAATCCAACAGTCATTAGCCCCGTGACCATCCAGTGAGCGTATGGCAAACGACGCACTCATCGCGGCGCTGCGAGACGCTGACGCCGTCAAATTCGGAGAGTTCGAGCTCTCCCACGGCGGCACGTCGAGCTACTACGTCGACAAGTACGTCTTCGAGACCGATCCCGACTGTCTGGACCGCATCGCCGGGGCCTTCGCCGAGCGTATCGCCGAGTGGGACACGGACGCCACACTCGCTGGCGTCGCCCTCGGCGCGGTCCCGCTAGTCGCGGTCACCAGTGTCGAAACCGGCATTCCCTACGTCATCGCCCGCAAGCAGGCCAAGGAGTACGGGACGGGCAACCGAATCGAGGGCGACCTGACCGACGGCGAGGAGGTCATCATCCTCGAAGACATCGCGACGACCGGCCAGAGCGCGGTCGACGCCGCCGAGGCGCTCCGCGAGGCCGGCGCTGTTGTCAACCGTGTCCTCGTCGTCGTCGACCGTGAGGAGGGGGCCACTGAGAACCTCGCCGACCACGACCTCGAACTGTCGTCGCTCGTGACCGCGTCGGACCTGCTCGCCGACGCGCCCGACGACATCGACGTGTAACACTGGCCGGAACGCTCTCGCCCCTGCACGGCCGGGACACACCACCGATGTGTTCTTGACGCTGGCTCGCTTACGAATGGGTGTAATGGCCAATCTCGAACTCTACGAGCTCGAAGGCTGTCCGTACTGTGCAAAGGTAATCAAGAAACTCGACGAGCTGGGTCTCGACTACGAATCTCACATGGTTCCGCGGTCCCACGGCGAACGGACCGAAGTGAAGGAGGTCTCGGGCCAGACCGGTGTTCCGGTACTCGTTGACAAGGACAACGGCGTCGACGGGATGCCCGAATCCGACGATATCGTCGAGTACCTCGAAGAGACGTACGGGCAGTAGACCCGGCACTTGCGGTCTTTCTCGTTTTTAGCTTGCAGCGAAGACGGGAAGCGCCCGCTCAGGCGACTTCTTCGCGGTCCTCGCCACGTTCCATAATCAGGTCCCGCAGGTCGGTTGCGTCTTGGATATCGTCCATCTCGTCTTTCTCGATGAGCGCGGTCCCATCGACGGATTCGCGTCGGAGTTCGTCGACGACGTACACCGACCGGGTCCGGGTCACTTCGCCGACTGATGACATAATGCGGGCCCGTTTCTCTGCCGTTTCGGTGAACGCCGAGTGACCGGCGAGGACCTGCCCGTGCTCGTCGTCGCTTTCGTTGACGCTCTTGAACGGCGCGCGGTCCGTCGGGTGGACCTCGAAGCCGATACGGGTGAACACTGTTACAATTGGCTCGTCTTCCGGTGCGACATCGGGGTCGTCCGGTGTCGGCTCGTCGTCCCGAACTTCTTCGGCCCCGTCAAGGACGCTCACTGGCGAAGTCAGCGGCGCGTCGAACAGGTCTTCGAGTTCGGCGGCCACCTCGACCGAAGCGTCCATCCCATCCTCGTATTTCGAGACTGTCCGCCGAGAGACGCCCAGTTCCTTCGCCAAGCGGCCCAGCGACCAGTCGCGGTCCTCGCGCACGTCGGCGAGAATCTCGGAGTCGATGTTGACGTAGAGTCCGCCCGGCGCGGCGTAGATGAGCGGTGGGACCTCCTCGACGAACAGGTCCATCGCGGTGTCGGGCGACAGCACGGGAACGCCGTGCCGGAAGTAGACGACACCGGGTTTCAGCTCCTCGTCGCGCGTTCGGAGGCCGATCACGATCGGGGTGGCATTCAGATACGTGCCCAGTCGCCGCATCTCGCCCCCGGTCTGTGCGTCGAAGGCGTCGATGTTGCCCAGTATCTTCAGGAGCAACACGTCCTCACCGCGACGGGCAGCGATGTCGAAACTCTTCGGACGAATCGCACAGCGGTCGCTGACGAGGAAGCCAGCGTCTTCGAGCATCGCCATGACGTTTTCCACCAGCGCCGACCGTGACATAGTACTCTGTACCTCTACTGAGTCTAGCCCGCTCACCCATTATATGTATTGCGCCGTCCGTTCCCTCTCAGGCTGAATCGAGGGCTGGGCGTGACGAAAGGCGTTTGACTGCTTCGGGGCTACAGCGTAGCGTGACCGTCGTCGGCCTCGATGATACGGACTCGCGCGAACGGGGAATGTGTACGACCTACGCCGCCGCGACCCTCGCCGAGTCGATACGGGACGCTGGGGGCATCGTCGAGCGACTGCTCCTCGTCCGGCTGAATCCCGCCGTCGAACACAAGACCCGTGGGAACGCGGCGCTGGCGGTGCATACGGACCTCGACGCCGACACAGCGCTTGGACTGGCCGGAGACGTGCTCGACATGGCTGAAACCGACGACCCACGGACCAACCCCGGCGCAATCGTCGCCGACTGCGACCCCGAAGATGTCCCGCCGCAGGTCGCAACGTTCTCTCGTGAGACAATCCAGTCGATACAGGACCCGATGGCCGCGACGACGCTGGCTGACGTGGTCGGGTTCGCTCGCTGCCAGCGGGGCAACGGCCGCGGACTCGTCGGCGCGCTCGCGGCGGTCGGTGCTTGGGCCGCGCTGTCGGACTGGACCTACGAACACATTGCCTACCGGGAGCAAGACCGGTGGGGCACTGAGCGCGCGGTCGACAGTGAGAGCGTCCGTGCGGCGGCTGATGAGTACTACCCCGAGGTGTGGGACACCGTCGACCACGAATCGGGCTATCCGGTCTGTGTGCCACGAACCCCGTGCCCGATCCTCTACGGGATTCGCGGCGACGACCCCGACGCCTGCCGCGCCGTCGCTGACGCCATCGACAGCGAACCCATCGCTCGCCGGGCGACGTTCGTGACGAACCAGGGGACCGACGTACATCTACAGGACGCCGCTGTCGACGCTGTCAGGGCCGACAGCGCCTACCGCGTCACCGGAACCGTTGTCGAAACCCCGGAGACGCGGGCGGGGGGACACGTGTTTTTCACCCTAGAAGGCGACGGCGCGACCCTCGACTGTGCGGCCTTCGAGCCGACAAAGGGCTTTCGCGACCGGGTCCGCTCGCTCAGAGTCGGCGACCGAATCACTGCCTGTGGCGAAGTGAGCGAAGGAACGCTCAAACTGGAGAAGTTTGCGGTCCGGGAACTCATTCGGACGGAATCCGTTACGCCGGACTGTCCGGACTGTAGTCGGTCGATGAAATCCGCCGGCCGGAATCAGGGCTATCGGTGTCGGGACTGTGGGACCAGCGCTGACGGCAAGACTGAGCAGTCCATCGAGCGGGGACTGGAACGCGGCTGGTACGAAGTGCCGCCGGTCGCGCGCCGCCACATCGCGAAGCCGCTGGTCCGCGGCGGGTTCGATGCGCCTCCCCACCCATCTCGCTGAGACGGAGCGGTTCGAACCGGCTACCGGTGAGTAAGCACCACGAATATTCCGGTAATACAGGGATATAACTCGATTTAGACTACGGATAACAATATTGATATACCGTTATCTGCGGCCATGAGCACTGAAGGGCCAGACACCCAGCAGCAAAATGCGGCGGACGGCGAGGTCACCGAGAAGCTATTGACTGTCGAACACGAGCCGGCTGCGGGTGGCGGCCAGCGCTCGATCCTGTATCCACCCGGCAGCACGGGCTCCGAACTGGAAGCGAACTGGCTGGCCGTTTCGTCGACCCTTCTGGTCTCTCTTGACGACGTTCAGTAGTCCTTACGCCCGATAATCGACTGGTAACAATAATAACACCTGTCGTGACTCGTGACATGGACTCCGATACCCGGTCGACGAGCGAGGTGACGGCGGCGGCTGACGCTGACGAGGGAACGCTGCCTGCCGTGGTACGCTCTCGTCCCGACGGCAGCGAGCGACTCATCTGCTACGCCCCGGATGTCGACACGGCAGACGTAGAGGACCAGTGGCTCTCCGTCGATGCCGACTTTCCGGTCTCGACGCTGCTGATGCGTTAGTCGTTCCGTCCGGTCAACGCGACAACCACGTCGTCACCGTCCTGGAGTTCTCCCCGCTTTCTGAACTGGGTTAGCGCCGCTGTCGCCGTTGCACACGTCGGTTCGACGTGAAACCCTGCCGCACCGAGCCGATCACGTTCCCGCTCCGTTGCCACCGCGGAGACGGCGACGGCGGCACCATCGGCCTCGTCGATAGCCTGCCGTATTTGCCGACCGCGCGGCGGGTCCCGGATGTGGATACCGTCGGCGAGGTCGTTGGCGGCAGCGTCGTCCGGCACATTCCCGCTCTTGTCCTCGTCGGCGATGGGACTGTACCCGACTGCTTGCGTTCCCAGTATGCGCGGAACAGCGTCCGTCCACCCAGCTTGCTCCAGTGCCCGGAATCCGCGGTAGAGGCCGAGAAACAGCGTCCCGTGACCGAGCGGCGTGACGACGGCGTCCGGAACGTTCCAGTCTCTCTGGGCGGCAATCTCGTAGGCGGCCGTCGCCGTCCCGGCGAAAAAGGCGGGGTTCCAGGCGTGGCTGGCGTACCAGCCCGCGCCGTTTTCGACGGCGTCGATACAGGCCGCGGTTACGGACTCTCTGCTCCCCTCGACCGGGACCACGTCTGCGCCGGTCCGCTCGATGCGGCGAACCTTCGCTTCCTTCGCGCTCGCGGGAACGTAGATCTCCGCGTCCAGACCCGCCCGTGCCGCGTAGGACGCGACTGCCAGCCCGGCGTTGCCCGAGGAGTCTTCGAGCACGCGGTCGGCCCCGACTTCGAGCGCCTCGGCGATGACCGTCGCCGCGCCGCGGTCCTTGAAACTCCCCGTCGGGTGGAGATACTCCAGTTTGAAGCTGGCGTCCCACTCGGGGGCGTCGACCAGCGGCGTCCAGCCCTCGCCGAGGCTGACTCGCTCGTCCATCGGAAGGAACTCGGCGAAGTCCCAGACGCCGCTGGCCCGTCCGAACTGTGCCGGTCGGCTGTCGGGCAGTGGCTGAGTGGCATACTCCAGCGGTGCCCCGCAGGAACACCGCCAGGGTTCCCCACGCGGATGCTCCCGGTCACAGACGCTACAGGTGCGCATAGGGCTACTGAGGCGCTGATCGTTCAAAAACCGGCGGCATCTCCGGCCGCAGTCATCGGTGTCTACGACCGTGACGGAGCGGACACAGCGGTGGCCGGGCGGCCGCTCCGTCGGCCGCCACGGGGAAAGGCAGGTCTGCGAGCGGGCATACGCGGCGCTTGGCGCTGTGTTTCACGGTCCTGAGCGAAGCGAACCCCTGCAGTAAACAGTGGTTTCTAGTAGGTGTCGATGTTCGTCCCGACCGAGCAGACGTACTCGCCGGTTGCGACCTGTGGGAGCCGGCGGGCGCGCCAGAACACGCCGCTGGAGTCGGCAGTGATTTCGGCCTTCGGCTCGCCGAACACGTCGGTTACTTCGAACAGCGTCTCGCCGCGGGAGACACGGTCACCGAGGTCGGGCTTGAGGTCGATGAGGCCACCGACGGGAGAGCCGTACTGTTCGAATCCGGTGGCGCGGGTCTGGGGTCGCGCATCGTGGTGGCCATCGAGGAAGCCGTAGTAGCGCAGTACGTTGAATACGCCGTCGACGCCCCGCTGGATGGAGTCTTCGTCCCAGCCGACACAGCCGCCGAGTTCGGGGTCGATTGTCGGAACGCCCTCGTCGGGCGCAGCGCGGGCCAGCTGTCCGTCGGGGCCTTTCTGGTCGAGGATGTAGCCACAGCCGAACACTTTCGCGAGTTCGAGACACTCCTCGTGGAGGCGATGGCGGGTGCCACACCGAACCCGCACCTCGTCGATCATCTGCGAGGTCGACCCCTGATGCAGGTCGAGGACGTAGTCGGCGCTGATGGCGGCGTTGAACGTCGCCGCGGCGATGCGCTCGCTCGATGTCCCCGTTTTGTCGCCCGGATACGCCCGGTTCATCTTCGTGTCGTCGACCGGATTGCGGTGCTCGGCGACTTGGAACGCGTGGTAGTTGACGACGCCACAGACCAGAATCGTCCCTGACAGTTCCGTCGGGTCGAGTTGCGGGAGCGTTCGCTGGATGACGCCGACGCCGTTCAGTTCGTCGCCGTCGCTGGCCGCCTGTATGTAGAGCGTCCGTCCGTCGTCGACACCGTTGACGACGGCGACCGGTAGCCCGAACGTCGACCCGTCGCGGGTCTCACCGACCTCCAGCCGCCCCGTGTCTTTCTCACCGGGAGCGGCGGTCGCCGTACCGAAAGTAACCATTGTTCTCACGTTTGCCTTGGGAGCCTTTACTGGTTCGGATTTCGCCAACAGTTGTGCCGGACCGACGGCATCTTGGGGCCGCCGACCCTACCAGTCGGTGTGTCCCAGTCCGAGCCACAGAGCGGCAAGGCGGCGATGGTCGCGGCGCTGAACGTGCCACGCAACGCGAAAATCGGCTTCGTGCTCGCCGGCCTGTTTACGGCGGGGCTGTTCGCCCTATTCGTCCTGCCGGGAACCCAGCGGCCAGTCGGATTCTACGTGGCGCTTTCGTTCGTCCTCGCGACATCGCTGGGCGGCCTGCTGACGGCGCTGTTTACGGCGGTGTCGGCCGTCCGTCTCGCCAGGCGCTGACACCGCCGTTCGCCTATCCCTCGGCCAGTTCTGTGAGCCGGTCGCCGCCGGTCCGAGTTCCCTTCGCGATGAGTACGTCACCCGTCTGGATCCCCGTTTCCGGACCCGGCGAGACGACCCAGTCGCCCCCCTCGCGTCCGGTCCGCTCGCTCTCCCCAGCGCCGCGCCGTATCGCGATGATGCGCATGCCCGTCGCCGTCTTCACCTTCGCGTCCCCGATGGTCGTCCCCGCGAGGTCGCTGTCGGGGTACACCGTGGTCCGGACGATGATCTCGTCGGACTCCTGGACGGCCTCGGCGACGACGGGATGGGTCGACAGCCCCCGCAGGACGCCCTCGCTCATCTCCAGTGCGGCGTCGGAGATGACCTCCGTCGACCGAGCCAGGTGGACGAGGCCCCGCAGCGACACGGGGTCGTCGATGTCGGCAGCGGCCCGGAGCGTCCACGCCTCGAACCGGGACTGGAGCGCGTCGACCTCGGCTTCGAGTTCGACGACTTCCTCGGCGACCTCCGTGCTGTCGAACAGCACCGCACCGTATGCCAGGTCGACGGCTAACTCGCCCATGTCCTTCATCAGAACGATGGAATCGACGGCGCGTTCGAGGTCTCGGACGCCCCCTTCCGGCGGCTCCGGCGGTTCGTACACGTCGCCGGTCGCATCCCGATACACCTCGGCGATACCGTCCTCGGGGCCGCGGAACAGCACCACGTCGCCCGCTTCGAGGCGCGTCTCCCGGTCGGGGTTGAGCAACCAGTTCCCCTGCCGGCGTATCGCCAGCGCACGCACGCCCGTCTCGGTTTCGAGGTTCAGGTTCCCAAGCGTCTCGTCGGCCAGCGGGGAGTCCGACCCAACCGTCGCTCGCACGAGCGTCTCGACGGCCTCGGGCAGGGCCGCCCGCATCGTGTCCGGGAGGCCGATGTCCTCCAGCACTATCTTGGCGATGTCGCCGGCGGCATCGCTGATCTTCTCCGCGGCTCCGACCATCCCCAGGACGGGGGCCAGCGACTCCGCGTCCGCCGTCGACCGGCAGGCCATCAGGAGGCTCATGCGCGCGCGCAACTGGAGGACGTCCATCTTCTCCTCTAACTCCAGTACCTCCGCGGCCACGTCGTCGCTACCCAGCAGGACGGCCGAGTACGAGAGGTCGATGAGCAACTCGGCGGTGTCTTTCATCTCGGCCAGCACCTGCTTGACGCTGACCGGTTCGTACTCGACCGTCCCTGTCGGGTCCATAACGGCCGATTCGACGGCCCCGAGCAAAAGCGTTCCTCACTGTGTGAGGCGGTCGCGTGACCTGCTGTCGGTCGCCGAGTGTCGGTGTCACTGCCGGAGTGGACAGTGCACGGTTCCGACCGATTCAGTGTCCTTTTCAGTGTGGCGAAAGGTATTCTTGCATGTCCAATATTGCCGACATTATTCGGGACTTCGGGGAGTCTAGGCCCCGTGTCGTTGCCGACCTGCACAGCACCACTTTCGAAATCAAGTACGTACGTGAGGACGTAGCGGGCAGGTACTCCGACAGGGACTTCGACGAAGCGTACAAACTGATAATGGCCAACACGGTCACTGGAGATGAGTTCAAATCACTCATCGGGGAGGGTCAGTTCAATGCACAGACGTTGTTTTTCGACGATATCGTCGTGTTTTTCTTCCCCTCGCAGCGATACGAGGGCGTCTTCGCGTCCTTCGATTACGACGGGAGTTTTCCTGTGAACGAACTGGTGAAGCAGGTCTCGGAGACTCGGACGGAATCCTGACTGACTCCCCGACGGCGTCTCGTATGTAGGCTGAACGGCCGCGTCGGCGACTCTGTAAACGCCGAAACCGTATCCAAGACGAACATCAACTGGACATCCGTCCAATAACAGTTCCTGACATTGTGCCACACACGCTTGGAAAGAAAATGTTTTTCCCGGCAGGTAGGGAACTGATTGCGTATGTCCGACGACCTCAAGAAGGGACTCGAGGGTGTCATCGTCGCCGAGTCCGAACTCAGCGTTATCGACGGCGACGCTGGCAAGCTCGTGTATCGGGGGTACACCATCGAGGACCTCGCGAAGGGTGCCAGCTACGAAGAGGTGCTGTACCTGCTCTGGCACGGCTACCTGCCGAACCGGGACGAACTCTCCGAGTTCAAGGAGGCGATGGTGGCCGCACGCGAGGTGGACGACGACGTCATCTCGACCGTGCGACAACTCGCCGAAGCGGACGAGAACCCGATGGCAGCGCTCCGGACCGCGGTGTCGATGCTCTCGGCGTTCGACCCTGCGCCCGAGGACGCCGAGCCGACCGACGAGACGGTCAACCTCGAAACTGGGCGGCGGATCACGGCCAAGATCCCGACCATCATCGCGGCGTTCACCCGTATCCGCGACGGGAAGGACCCCGTCGACCCCCGCGACGATCTCGACCACGCGGCGAATTTCCTCTACATGCTCAACGGTGAGGAGCCGGACGACGTGCTCGCCGACGTGTTCGACCAGGCGCTCGTGCTCCACGCCGACCACGGTCTCAACGCCTCGACGTTCTCGGCTATCACGACCGCGTCGACGCTGTCGGACGTCCACAGCGCAGTCACCTCCGCCATCGGGACGCTGAAAGGACCGCTCCACGGCGGGGCCAACCAGGACGTTATGGAGATGCTAAAGGAGGTCGACGACGCCGAATCCGACCCGCTCGACTGGGTCAAGAACGCCCTCGACGAGGGCCGCCGCGTCTCCGGCTTCGGCCACCGCGTCTACAACGTCAAGGACCCGCGTGCGAAGATTCTCGGCGAGCGGTCGAAGGAACTCGGCGAGGCCGCGGGCACGCTCAAGTGGTACGAAATGTCAACCACTATCGAGGACTACCTCATGGAGGAGAAGGGGCTGGCCCCGAACGTCGACTTCTACTCGGCATCGACGTACTACCAGATGGGCATCCCCATCGACATCTACACCCCCATCTTTGCTATGTCCCGCGTCGGTGGCTGGGTCGCCCACGTCTTCGAGTACATCGAGGACAACCGCCTGATCCGACCCCGCGCCCGCTACGTCGGTGCGAAGCCGGAAGACACGACGTTCGTGCCGCTGGACGAGCGGTAGGACGATTCCGCTGTCAGTCGTCCGTAGCCTGTTACTACCGCGTGGCCGTGACTGCGTTTTATCGTACGAATTCTAGCCATAGCAACGCTCTAATGGGTCTTTGTTCGCTCCGCTCGGCAGGACCACGTTTTTGCGCCGAGGGGTGCGTGAAGCGCACCCGAGACGGAAAACGGAGGTTAGCCAAACACCGACTTGAACCGCGTCACGCCGTCGTCGGTGCCCGCGATGACGAGCTTGTCAGTCGGTTCGATAGTCACGTCAGGGCCGAGATCGGTGATGACTTGGCTGTCGCGTTCGATGGCGACGACCGTACAGCCCGTCCGTGAGCGGATATCGGCTTCGCCGAGCGTCGCATTACCCAGGCCGTCAGCGGCGATCCGGATAACCTCGACTTGCTGGTCCATCGAGATGACGTCTTCGTCTTCCAGAACGGTCGAGGCGAGCATCCGGCCGCTGACCGTCGACAGCGCGAGGACGTAGTCCGCACCCGCCCGGTACATCTTCTGGACGTTCTCGCTTTCCTCGGCACGGGCGATGATTTCGACGTCCGGATTGAGGTCACGGATGACCAGCGTCGCGAACTCGGTGTCGGTATCCTCCGAGAGGGCGAGAATAACTGTTCTGGCGGCGCTGATGCCGGCGTGTCGCAGGTCGTCGGGCTCCGTGGCGTCGCCGACGACATCGACGCCCTGCTCGTCGGTCTGATCGAGTACCGTATGCGGTACCCCGGCGCTCGTAAGCGCTGACGTGATCGTCTGCCCGACTTCCCCGGCACCGATGATTACCGTCTCCCCGCGGCGGAAGCCACGCACGCTGGAAAGAGTCATTTGCTTGAGCTGCTCCAGTTGGGACTCGGTCCCCGAGACCAGCAGGACTGTGCTGCCGTCGAGCTCGGCGTCGGGGTCGGGCGGACTCACGAACTGGCCGTGGAACCACGCGCCGATGACGTTGACGCCGGTCTCCTCGCGGATGCCGCTGTCGGCCAGCGTGGTTCCGACGAGCTCGCTCCCGCGGTGGATCGGCAGTTCGGCGATGTCGAAGTCCTCACCGATCTCTATCGAGTCCCCGAGCGTCGTCGAGACACCGGTCGTCACCTTGCTTGCGAGACTCTCGCCGAGCAGGCCACGCGGCGAGAGGACGGCGTCGGCGCCGGCAAGGTCGTGGTACTTCGCGCGGTCTGGCTCCTTGACGACGCTGACAGTCTGGACGGATTCGTCGACTTCGCGGGCGGTGAGGATGATACTGGTGTTCACCTGGTCGGATGCGTCGGCCACGACCGCCCTGGCGGACGACAGATGGGCTCGTTCGAGCCCGTCGACGGATTGCGGGTCAGCGTGGATGACGTAGTATCCGTCCTCGTAGAGCTCGTTGGCCCGGTCCCGGTCCGGTTCGACGATGACGTAGTCGACGTCCCAGGTGTCGAGTTCGGTGACGAGCGTCTCACCGCGAGGAGAGAACTGACAGATGACGACGTGATCGCTGAGGCCGTTCTCGACCGTGTTCGGCGCTTTCGTCTCCATCGCCTCTTCAAACAGCGGAAACAGCAACACCGGCAGTGCGAGAAAGATGAGCACGACGCCTGTGATATCCATCACGATGATGAGTAGTAACATCTCCGTGCTCTGCCAGTCTCCATCCGAACCATAGCCCGTCGTGGTAAACGTTTCCACGACGATTTGCAGCGATTTCAGAAACGTACGCGGCTCGTTCTCGAAGGCGGACATCCCGTAGTCGTAGGCCAGCGCGTAGACGAGGATGATGCCAATGAGTCCGAGAACGTACAGCCCCGTCCGCCGCTGCCAGGTGTCCATCTACTACGTGCTTGCACAGCGGGAGTATAACAGTTCTGTCCGACTAGTGGTGACCATACCTCGGCACGGATGGCAGAGTGGGTAACACTATCCGTACGCTGTCTTGCACTTTCACTTTCACCGCGCTACGACGGGATTTAAGTCAATCGCGTTCGTTTCCCCGCGTGCAGTCACACGCTCCCCCTTTCCGTTTCAGGCCACTACCCGCTTAGTTGCGACTGTAACACCCGTCGATACCGCATAGTCGGCCCACAGTATAACATGGTCCGGTGAATAGCCCCTCCCATGCTCTCATTTGAGGATGTCCTCGCGGCACAGGACACCGTCTCCGAGACGGCCAGACACACACCGCTCGATTACTCGCACACGTTTTCGGCGATGACGGGCGCGGATGTCCACCTCAAACTCGAACTGTTCCAGCGCACGGGGTCGTTCAAGATACGGGGCGCGACCAACCGCATCGCGTCGCTTTCAGACGCTGAACGGGAGGCCGGCGTCGTCACGGCCAGCGCCGGCAACCACGCCCAGGGGGTCGCGCTGGCCGCGACGCGAATCGGCGTCGACTCGAAGATCGTGATGCCGGAACGGGCCCCGGTTTCGAAAGTGAAGGCGACCCGGAGCTACGGCGGCAACGTGGTCCTCCACGGTCGGGACTACGACGCGGCCGCCGAACACGCCCACGAACTCGAACGCGAGGAGGGCCGGACCTACGTCCACGCCTTCGACGACGAGAAAGTAATGGCGGGGCAGGGGACCATCGGACTGGAAATCTACGAGGACCTCCCCGGCGTTGATACGGTCGTCGTTCCCATCGGCGGCGGCGGACTCATCAGCGGTATCGCGACGGCGCTCAAAGGTAAGGACGAACGCATCCGCGTCATCGGCGTGCAGGCCGAGGGAGCGTCCAGCGTGGCGGAATCTCTGGAGAAGGGCCACCGCATCGAACGTGACAGCGTCGAGACCATCGCCGACGGTATCGCCACCCGTACCGTCGGCGAGCAGACGTTCGACGTCATCAGCGACCGCGTCGACGAGGTCGTAACGGTGTCGGATTCGGAAATCGCTGTCGCCCTGACGACGCTGTTAGAGCGCTCGAAAACGCTTGCCGAGGGCGCGGGTGCCGTCGCGCTGGCCGCCGTCATGGAGGAGAAGTTCGACTTCGAGGACGACGAGACGATCGTCCCCGCGCTGTGTGGCGGGAACATCGACCTGAACATGTTGACCAACGTCATCATGCGCGGTCTCGTCGAGACCGGCCGCTATCTCAAGATACGGACTGTACTTCAGGACCGCCCCGGCGCGCTGGAGGAACTCGTCGAGGTCCTTTCGCGCGAGCAGGTCAACATCTACGGCATCGAACACGACCGGACCAGTCGCGACGTGGCGATGAGTTCGGCCGAGGTCGAACTGGACCTGGAGACTCGCGGCCACGACCACGTCGATGAACTCATCGACTCGCTCACCGACGAAGGGTACGAGGTCGACGTGCTCGTCTGACTGCTCCGCCCGAGACACCAGATGGCCTGCATATGAAGGCCCTGCTGGACCAATAGGGCCTGAACTATCACGCCCGCGTCATCGCAACCCAACGGGACCGTTTCTGACCGGTTCCACTGCACACTGTCCCGCCCTCGCAAGCACAACACTGGCGCTGCAACGGCCGGAACAGGTGTGTATGTCATCACTGGCATCGCTGCACGCTAGTACTGCGCTCCAGATCTCTCGACATCCCCGTAACCGGTGGTCTGGATGGTAGCACTCCCGTTCGCTGCGCCATCGACTGTAACCGTGCCGCTGCAGTCCGGTGGCGGGCTGTTGTACTACGCGGTCGTCTTGGTGATTCTCGCCGTCGTCGCTGGGATTGCCGGGTTCCGTGGCATCGCCGGGCTGAGCTTCCGCGTCGCGAAGTTCCTCATCGTCATCTTCCTGGTGCTGGCGCTCGTCACGCTCCTGCTCTGATTCCGGCGATGTTTTAGCTGCAGCGACCACCACTTTGTGTATGCGATGGTCTGCACGTACAGTACCTGCCGACACAACAGCACGGAACGGAGGGCGCTGATGGACCCACGAACGAAGGCTAGCCTTCTGTGGGGCGTCGTTGGGACCCTCGCGTTTCTGGTTCTCACCCAGGGCTACGAACTGCTGGCCGGGATGCCGGTGTCGATCCCGGTCAAAGCCGGCGTCGCCGTAGCCGTCGGTGTTGGGGCGACGTTCGCATCATACCGCATGCAGCCGAGACTGTTCGGAAACGAAAGCCCTTAATCGCCCGCCCTCACACTCTCGAAGTACGAGCCAGGATGGCCGAACGGTAAGGCGCACGCCTGGAAAGCGTGTTCCCTTTCGGGATTCTGGGTTCAAATCCCAGTCCTGGCGTTTTCTGTGACTGACTGCGAGTGAAGAGCGCCCGCTTCTGGCACATCGGTGCGTCTCTCACCACCGAACCACCGCACCGTTTTCCCGCCCCCAGCACTGATACTCGGTCGATGGTCGAACAGCGCGACGGCGACGAGATAGACCTGCTGGACTCCTCGATTCGGACGACCAGCGGGGCGCTGTTCTCGACGACGCTGTTCGTTCTCAGCGGCATCGTCTACGCGTTCGTCACATCGCCTGGAGCCACCGGGACGTATTTCTTCGTCAGCATCTCGGTCTCGCTCGTCCTCCGTCCGATTCGGGGCATCAGCCAGACGCTGCAGAAGGTCGGCAGCGAACGGGGCGAAGCCGTCGGCCCGTATCTCGGACTAGCAACGCTATTCGCCCTCGGCTATCTCCTCGTCGCCGGTGTGGCTGTGGCCGTGCTGGCCGGTGTCATCGTCCGCAATACGGTGGTGTCACCGGGACTGCTCGTTCCCGTCGGTCTGTACGCCTTCGCCGTCGCGCTGTCGATGATTGCGACGAGCTTGGTCGGTGCCATTGGCTATCCGAGCGTGGAGACGTGGCTCACCGGAACACAGAGTGCTATCCAGCTCATCGTCCTGCTGGCGCTGGCCTCGACAGTGACGACTGCCGGCGACTTGCTGCTTGTCGTGGCTGGGGTTCGGCTGGCGGTGCTCGTCCCCGTTACCGTCGCGCTGGGCGTCGTCCCGAACCTGCCGGACCGACACGCCGTCGAGCGCGCCTGGAACTTCGCCAAGTGGAGCGTCCCGGACCAGATCTTCGACCGCCTGTCGTACAACATGCCGGTGTACGTGCTGGGCGTCGTCGCGACGCCGGCGGCCGTCGGTATCTACGAGGCCGCTGACCGGTTCGCCGACTTCGGCGCGACGATTTCCTGGCGGCTCTCCTCGCCGCTGCTCACGAAGGTCAGCGGGGACTCCTCCGCTGGCGACACACAGCTCGCCTACCTCGACGGCGCAGTCACCGGCGGGACGGGTGTCACCTTCGTTGTTTTCGGCTACCTGTTGGCCGCCCACGACGTGGTCGCGCGGATTGCCTTCGCCGGCTCGGAGGGTGTCTTCTCGGCGACCGTCCTGCTCGTCGGGGGCGTGAACATCCTCCGTGGCTTCTGGACGCTCACGTCACACGCCATGGAGGGCGTCGGGAAACCGAGCGTGAGCTTTCGAACGAAACTCTACGGACTGGTGTTCAGCGTTCCAGTCCCAGCGATATTCGGTACGGAGTTCGGAGCCATCGCTGGGGCCGCCGGATACGGCGTGATGAATCTGGTCATCTTCGGGTACGTCCTCTATTACTCCCGGTCTGTCTTCGGACGGATTCCGCTCGAACCGCGGGTAGCAGCATCTCTCACCGTCGGCCTCGGCGTCTCGTTCGCACTCACGACCGGCGCGGTCGCCGGCCTCACGCGCGCCGGTCTTTCCCCGATTGCCGTCGCCAGCGTGGCCGCCGCGACGTGTCTCGTTGGCTTCGGCGGTTTCCTCGTCGCCGTGTCAACACCAGCCAGACTCGTCGCTGTTCGGACGGCAACACTGTGGCGCAGTCGCGCTCGCTCTCTGTTCGGGTGACCACTGCCCGTTCGTCACTGCCGCCGCGGCTCAGAGCCAGCGGTAGAATTCTAGCGTGTACCCTTCAGGGTCCTCGACGAACGCGGCGAAGGCATCGGCGGCATCGACTTCAGTCGGTTCGAGTACCGGCGCAGCGCCGGCGTCGATGGCTGTCTCGAAGGTTCCTTCAACATCATTGACAGTGAACGCGATGTGGTCCACGTCAGCGCGGTTCGGCGCGATTGGGGTGGTCCGGTCAGGATCGTGGCGCAGTTGCAGGTCACCGTCGCCGTCACGGCCGAGATAGACGTTTTCGACGCCGTCTAACGTGAACCGATTCGTCTCCTCAAAGCCCAGCGCGCCGTAGAACTCCATCGCACGATCGAGGTCCGAGACGCAGATAGCAGTGTGTGCGAGATCCATGCCGCGGCGTTGTGGACGGGGCGAAATGAGTGTGCCGGTACCGCGGCTGTTCCGGCCAGTTACAGCAGGTCGCCGCGAGCGACGGGAACGACGCTGCCGCCGACCCGGACGCTGATATTCTCGCCGTTGCCGTCAGTCGAGAGATGCAACAGCGACGGTCGCCCCATCTCGTAGCCCTGCTCGACACGGGCCTCGACGGCAGGGCTGCCGAGCATCTCGTGGCGACCGAGATATGCGGCCAGGCAGCCGTTCGAGGAGCCGGTCGCAGGGTCTTCCGGGACGTTGTAGAACGGCGCAAACACGCGGACGGCGAGATCGTTGTCGTCGCTTCGGGGCTCTCGGCAGACGGCGAGCACGTTCTTTGCCTCGCGGTCGCCGGTCACGGCGTCGTAGGCGTCCCGGTCCAGGTCGATGGCTTCCAGCGCGTCGCGGTCGGCCACCGGGACGACAATCGTCGCCAGTCCCGTGGAGACGATTTCGACCGGCCAATCGTGGTCCAGTCGGTCAGCCGGCAGGCCGAGCACGGCGGCGAGGTCATCGTGGGCCAACTGTTCGCCGAACTCGGGGGCCTGCTGTGTCATCCACAGGGTTTCGCGCCCGTCCCGCTCTCGCACTTCGACCGGGACCTCGCCGACAGGTAGGTCCAGCGTCACCGTTTCGGGATTCCCGTCAGCCAGATGGTCTCGAATGACCTGTACGGTCCCGAGAGTGGGATGGCCAGCGAAGGGTATCTCGGCGGCGGGCGTGAAGATGCGGACCGGCCACGCACTGTCGGCCGGTTCGCCGGTGACAAACGTCGTCTCGGAGTAGTTCATCTCGTCGGCGATGGCCTGCATTTCGTCCTCATGGAGGTCCCCGGCGTCCGTCACGACGGCGAGCTGGTTCCCGGCGTATCGCTCCCTGGCGAACACGTCGACGATGTGAAACGGGTGGGGCATATCCGTTTGCTCGGCGTCGCTCCCAAAGAACGCTCCGGATGCCTGGCGGATGGTATCAAGCCACGCACAATCACCGGGCTATTTGCCGCCGTCAACCGTGTCGTACGCATGGACACTGTTGCAATCGTCTGTTTCGACGGGTTCGACGAACTGGACGCCATCGGGCCCTACGAGGTGTTCGAGAACGCGGCGCGCTTTGGCGCGTCGTGGGACGTGACGCTCCGCTCGGTCCGAGAGACCGACAGCGTCACTGCGAGCCACGGACTCCGGGTCGAACCGGACGGACCGCTCGCTGACGTGACTCCGGACTTGCTTGTCGTGGCCGGCGGCGGGTGGAACGACCGGAGCGAGGCCGGCGTCTGGACGGAGACCGAGCGTGGGGACCTGCCCGACGCCGTTGCGGCGGCCCACGACCGCGGTGCGACCGTCGCCGGCGTCTGTACGGGTGGAATGGTCCTCTCCCGAGCCGGCTTGCTCGATGGCCGTCCCGCAGTGACACACGGCGGCGCAATCGAGGACCTGCGGGCGACCGACGCCACCGTCGTCGATGCCCGGGTCGTCGACGACGATGACGTGCTGACCTGCGGCGGCGTCACGTCCGGGCTGGACCTTGCCGTTCACCTCGTCGAACGTGAGTGGGGCGTGGACGTGGCCGCTGCTGTCTGTGAAGAGATGGAGTATGAGCCTCGTGGCGATGTCTTCAGCGGCGAATCGGCATAAGAGCGACCTGTTGCCCGTCTCAGGCGTTCGCGCGGGCGTCGTCGAGCAGCGCCTGCACATCGACGGCCTCGCCGGTTTCGCTGCTCTCGATGGCGGCGAAGACGATGGCCATCGACTGGAGGACGCTGTCGACGTTCGTCGGCATCGGCTCGCCGCCGTCGATCCAGTCACAGAACTGCTCGATGAGCCAGGCGTTCTTCCAGTGGGGCCGGTCGGCAAGCGGCACCGCCTCGCCGTCGCCCTTGCCGATGCTCTCGAAGTTCCCGACGTCGTACGCGTCGACGTGGAACCGCTCGACGTCGCGGCGGTCGAGAACGACGGTCTGGTCCGAACACTCGGCGCGGAACTGTTCGTGTCCCCAGCCGTTCAGCGTCGTCGCGTTGGCGTAACTACCCTCGTACTGGGCGCGGGTCCCGTCGGCGAAATGCAGCGTCACGAGGCCGCTGCAGTCTCCGTCGTAGTCGGCCTCCTCGGGCGTCCACGTCTCGGCGTAGACCCGCTCGCAGGGCGAACCGGCTAGCGACGCGAGGATGTCGAGGTGGTGGATTGCGCCGTCGAGCAGGAGCATATCGTCCATCTCGTAGACGTAGTCGGCGTAGAAGCCGCGTTCGCGGACGTTGCCCGTGTACCGGGCCGTCAGATAGTCGATGTCGCCGGCTTCCTCGACGGCCCGGCGGAACGTCGCCTTGTCCCGGTCGAACCGGTGGCTCATCGTGACACCCATCTTCTTGCCGGCCTCGTCGACCTTCTCGGCGACGCGGACCGACGCCTCCAGCGTGTCAGCAATCGGCTTTTCGGAGATGATATGTAGATCGTGGGCGAGTGCCGTCTCCACGACGGCCTCGTGGGTCGACGGCGGCGTCACGATAGAACAGATGTCGGCCGGCCGCTCAGAGAGCGCGGTTTCGAGGTCGGTGTAGCACTCCTCTGGCGACAGGCCGAGTTCCTGCTCTGCCAGTTCGTGCCGCTCCGGGTCGGTATCGACTGCGGCGACGACCTCGATTCGGTCGTCGTGAACGTTCGGTGGAATCGCGTCTGTCGCCCAGGTAGACCCCTGGCCACCCAGACCAACGTGGACTAATCGGTATGTCATGGCTCCGCTATTGCTTCAACGAATAAATGCTGCACTATCTCATCAGTACTCGTCCGCGTCCGGGAACTCGACACGTCGCTCCATCCCGTCTTCCGCGAGCACGACCTCGCCGTCGAACGCGTCGCGGGCTTCGTCGACTAGCTCATCGGCGCTCGTAGCGTAGCGCGTCGAGATGTGCGTCAGCGCCAGCGTCGACGCGCCGGCCTGTCGCGCTACGTCGGCGGCCTCCCGAGCAGTGGAGTGGGCCGTTGCCTTCGCCCGTTCCTTCCGGTCTTCGGCGAAGGTAGCGTCGTGGACGAGCAGGTCCGCGCCCTCGCTCCCCTCGATGACGCTCTCCGCCGGCAGCGTGTCGCCGGTGTAGACGAACCGCCGGCCGGGACGGGGTGGCCCGACAACGGCTTCCGGTTGGATGGTCTCGCCCTCGTGTTCGACGGCCTCACCGCGGTGGAGTTTGGAGTACTTCGGCCCCGGCGGGATGCCGAACTCCGCTTCAGCTTTCTCCCGGTCGAACTTCCCCTTCCGGTCGTCCTCGTCGAGGACGTAGCCGACGCTGGCACAGCGATGGGCTGTCTCGATTGCCCGAATCTCGTACTCCGACCGGTCGAGGACTACGTCTCCGGCCGATACTTCATTGACGCGGACGGGAAACGAGGGGGTCGTCCCGTTGGCTTGAATGAGCTGTTTGATGTTCCCGCGCGTGCCCGCCGGTGTGTGGATCGCGATGGCGCGCTCGCGCTCGTTGAAGTCCCACGTCTGGAGGAGCCCTGGAATCCCGAGTACGTGGTCACCGTGGCGATGCGTGACGAACAGGTGGTCGATAGCGAAACCGGTGCCGTAGCGCATCATCTGTCGCTGTGTGCCCTCGCCGCAGTCAAAGAGGAGGTAGTCGCCGTCGCGGTTGACGAAGATGCTGCTCGTGTTGCGCTGGGTCGTCGGCACGGCCCCACTCGTCCCGAGAAACGTCACGCGCATAGTCATCGCATCCTCTACTGTCGACGGGTAAACCGGTGTCGAAAGGGCGTCGTCACAGTAGCACTCTTCGTCTGGTCCACCTGGGTCGATACGACGGTCTTTGTGTGTCTAGTAGTGACATGACTATTCGTACTGGGCGGAAATAACGGCTGCTTTCCGCCATCTCGTGCTCTTTTCTGACGAGAGCTTAATCACCAGCAAAACAATTTAATAGTAAGTAAGTGTCGCTCAGTCTCACCTTTCCAATTCGGCGATAACAGAGATCGGCTTAGCAGGTTATTATGTTTTTCTGAACTGTCTCGCCGGTTTATGTGTCGTTCACCCGTCCAATCGTTCGCATTGCCTGCCGATCACCGCATGACCAACCCATGATAAACACTCGCACACTTGCCGTTTTCGCTGCGTTGCTCGTCGTCGGCGGCCTCACCGCACAGGTCGGGGCTGTACCGGGCGTGACAGCGCAACAGGAATCGCCGTCGGAACAGGCCGGGAACACAGGAGTCACCGTTGACTCTCTGACTGCTCCAGAGAGCGTCGCACCGAACTCGACTGCTGACGTAGCCGCGACGGTCACGAACAACGAGAACACCACAGTGACTGAATCCGTGGCGTTCCGGTTTGACGGGGCTGTCGTCGACCGGACGCTCGTCACGCTCGAGCCAAACGAGACCACCACAGTCCAGTTCTCCGCGGACACGACCGGCGTCGCGCCCGGTGACTATCGCCACGGTGTCTTCACTAGCGATGACGGTCAGATCGCGCCTGTTACCGTCTCCGAGTCATTCACGCTGGAGAGCCTCGACGCACCGACGAACGCTACCGCCGGTGACAACATCACCGTTGACGCAACCGTCGCCAACCCGAACGACTTCAACACGACACAGACTGTCGAGTTCCGACTGGGTGGCCAGCCGCTGGCCTCCGAGTCTGTGACGCTTGACGCGAACGAATCCACTGACGTGACGTTCACCGTCGATACGACCGGTGTCGAGCCGGATACGTACATCCATAGCGTCTTCACGCGCGATGACGGTGCGTTCGCCGAGATCACCATCGAGTCTGCTACCGACGCACCTGAAGAGCCGACTGAGAACGAGACTGAGGAACCGCCAACGAACGAAACTGAAGAACCGACTGAAGACGAGACAGAAGAGCCTCCAGTGGACGAAACCGAAGAGCCGCCAGCGAACGAAACTGAAGAACCGACTGAAGACGAGACCGAAGAACCGCCAGCGAACGAAACTGAAGAACCGACTGAAGACGAAACCGAAGAGCCGCCCGCAAACGAGACCGAGGAGCCGACTGAAGACGAAACCGAAGAGCCGCCAGCGAACGAAACTGAAGAACCGCCAGCGGACGAGACCGAGGAACCGCCAGCGGACGAGACCGAGGAACCGCCAGCGGACGAGACCGAGGAACCGCCAGCGGACGAGACCGAGGAACCGCCAGCGAACGAGACCGAGGAACCGCCAGCGAACGAAACTGAAGAACTGACTGAAGACGAAACTGAGGAGCCGCCAGCGGACGAAACTGAGGAGACTGACGAAACGGACAACACGACCGAAGAAGCCGCGACGACAGAAGGTTAACGCGCACCACCCTGTCACCCGTTCACATTTTTAATGGTGGCCGTCGTACCGTAGTCCATGAAGTTCGTTATCGTTGGCTATGGCCGCGTCGGCATCCGGACCGCACGGATCCTGCAGAGCGAGGGCCACGAGGTTGTTATCGTCGACAACGACCCTGTGAAAGTCGAACGGGCCACGGAGACCGGGTTCGAGACGATCCAGGGAGACGGCAACGAGGAGAGCGTCCTCATCGATGCTGGCATCGAAACTGCGGACGCTATCGGTGGTCTCACGGGCGACCTGAACACGAACTTCACCGCCTGTATGATCGGCAAGGAGTTCGGCTGTCGGACCGTTCTGCGGATCGACGCCGACTACCGCGAGGAGATCTACGAGAAGTACGCCGCCGACGTGGACGAGATCATCTACCCCGAGCGGCTGGGCGCGGCCGGCGCGAAGACAGCACTGCTGGGCGGTGACTTCAACGTCCTCGCCGACCTGACCGAACAGCTCTCGGTCGCGAGCATCCGTATCCCCGACGGCTCACCGTTCGTCGGGAAACGGGTCGTCGAGGTGGAGCTTCCCGGCGACGCTCACATCTACGCACACGGGAAGGACCACGAACCGATGACGATTCCACTCCCCCAGACCGAGATCGAACCCGGCGACAGCGTTGCGATCATGGCTGATCCCGGTGGGCTGGACGACATTCGAGCGACGCTCCGGGGCGACGCGTCAGCCTGAGGTTCCGGGGCTATATCCCGCGGTATCGTCTCTTTGCAGGTCAATAGCGCTTGCTGTCTGTGGCGAAAGCCGGGGGGAAGTAGGATATGAAAGGGAGGATCGCGGTGTCCGGGCGCGTCTGGGGAGGATAGGATGGCACGCAGTGGCACCGACATCCACTGGAGCCGTGGAAGCGCGCCCGTACCGGTTGGAATGCTACCGGTAAGCATAAATTCCCGTCAGACGAGCGGCCGACGGACGACAGACAGCACGGCTTTTTGCCCGTTCAGCCACTGCCTCCTGCTATGACCTGGGCGACGTTGTTCGAACGCGCGGTAGACCACCAGACTACAGTCGATGCTGTCCGCGTGGCCCTCGATGAGCACCGAGCGGAGGACGACGGCAATGCGTGAGCCGTCGCCAGCGCGCGTCGTCGCGGATGCCGATGTCCTCGCCGCCGATCTGCTGTGTGGGCCAGACAGCGATGTCTGTGCCGCTATCGATCATATCCGCCGGCACTCGTGGGTTACGCTCGTCGCGAGCGACCACTTGTTAGACGATGCTACTGCCGTCATCGCCGACCTCGCTGAGGACGATCTGGCAGCCGACTGGCGAGCCCGGATCGAAGCCGACTGTGACATCGTCGATCACCCGGCCGGTGACCACCCCGCGTTGGCCTCGGCCTACCGGGGCGGCGCACAACACCTCCTTTCTTACGATGACGACCTGCGCAGCGCCCGAACCAGCGCGTCGATCAACCGGCATATGTCTCTGAGTATCAGACCGCCGGATGCCTTCGCTCGCCTGTTCGATCCGGAATCACTGTACCCCGTCGTCGAGGACGGCGAGTATCCCGGTCCGGACCGGGACCCACGCGCGTAGCGAAAATCAGTCGTCAGCCATCGTTACCGTGGTTGCAGAAACTGTCCCCGACGGCCCGGCCGCGTCCTCGGCAACGTCGAATGCCGCAAGCACCTCACGCAACTCGTCGGTCTGGGCTGCCATCTTCTGTACCTCGGTGGTCACTTCGGTAATCGTCGCGGTCTGTTCCTCTGTCGCGGCGGCGACGGCCTCGGACTCCTCGTTGGTCTGCTCGCTCACTGACGCGACTTCGTCGACCATATCGACGACCTCCTGCGTAGTCTCTGCCTGCTCCGCGGTGGCTCCCGAGATTTCTTGAATCGAGGCGTTGACCTCGCCGAGCACGTCGACGATATCCTCGAAGTCACGGAGCGCAGATTCGATGGTCGTGGCGCTGTCAGCCACCTGCTGGTTCGTCGCCTCTACGTCGCTGACGGTTTCGCTGGCCTCGTGCTGGACTGATTCGATGCGGTCCGACACGTCCGTCGCGGCGTCGCGAGTCTCCTCGGCGAGCGTCTTCACCTCGTCGGCGACGACGGCGAACCCGTCCCCGCTTGCATCCGCGCGAGCCGCCTCGATAGAGGCGTTTAACGCGAGCATGTTCGTCTGCTCGGCGATATCTGTGATGACCTCGACGATGTCGTCGATCTCGCTGATCTGGTCGACCAGACTTTCGACCGCGATGGCGATATCGTCGATACGAGCCTCCATCTCGTCGAGTTCGTCGATGGCCTGCTCGGCGTCATCGCGTCCCTCTCGACCTCGCCGTGTCGCCTTCTCTGCGGTGTCGGCCGCGTTTTCGGCGGTGGCGGCGATCTCTTCGACGGTGGCAGACAGCGTGTTCATCTCCGAGGCGACGTCGTCGTGACGCGACGCCTGCTGGCTGGCTCCAGCCGAGATCTCCTGAATCGACCGGGAAATCTCGTCGCTCGCGTCGTCGATCTCTTCGATGCTTCGGGTGACGTGATCGCTCGTCTCGTCGACGTCCTCTGCGAATTCGGCGACGGTTGCGACCGTCTCTCCGAGCGTCGTCACGAGGTCGTTGTAGTTCTCGACGACGGCGTCGAACTGTTCGTCGTCGGCCTCGAAGTCCTCGTCGATGGTGGCCGTCAGGTCCCCGTCTTTCGCCCGCTCGGCGGCGTCACCGAAGGCGACGACGAGGTCGTTGAGCGCCTGGGAGCGTCGTTCGAGGTCGCTGGTCATCGTCTGGAGTTCGGTGGTGTAATCGTCCATACTGGCGGCCATCTTCTCCAGTGACTGCCCGAAGGTCCCGGGCACGTCCTCGTCGAGAACGTCGGCGTCGAACTCCTGCCGGGAGAGTGCGTCAGCCTGCTCGGATACTGTCTGCAGATAGGACTGCATCGAGCGAAACGACGAAAGCAGTTCGGCGACCTCGTCGCCCCGCTCGCTCTCGGGTAGTTCGACATCGAGTTCGCCGGACGCGATGTGGTCTGCACCCGCGGCCATCGCTGTGACAGGTTCGACGAAGTCTTCGCGGGTGATGAACACCGTGTTGGCAAACGCGACGATAGCGCCAGCCAGCAACACGCCCGTGACGACGAACCGGACGGTCCCGCTGGCGACGAGAGAGACGACTGCCAGCGCGACCGAGGCGGCGAACTGCAGACCGACGGCCGCGAGCACTTTCCGCTCGACGGAGCCGGAGACGCCGAAGAGGTCCAGTGATTCACGTATCACCGCTTTGTACTGTCCGACCGGGTCTGTGAGCATACGCACCTTTTTCTTACAGTGTATAATAAGGTTCGAGTCCAATTCTCGGATATTGAAAAGGAATCAATGGCCGGAAATCGGATAAGAGACGAAATACCCGTCGGAATCAACGCCAGTGTCGGAACTGATTCTCTACCTGTTCTGATTGACCAGCGCTGCGATGCGCCGGACAACCCAGCGCGGCGTCACCCTGACCAGTCGGTCGATAAGCCGCATCGACCGCCGCGGAATGACAACAGTCTCGCCAGCGGCGGCCCCTTCGTAGGCTGCCGATGCGACCGCCTCGGGCGTGTTCGTGGCGACCGACCCGACCGTCGAGTCTGCCATCCCAGCCCGTTCCTGAAACTCTGTGTCGACCGGACCGGGGCAGACCACCGTCACATCGACCGGTGTCTCACGGAGTTCCTCGGCCAGCGCCTCGCTGAAGCTGTTGATGTACGCTTTGCTCGCGTAGTAGCCAGCGAGGTTCGGCCCCGGCTGGAACCCGGCGACTGAACCCATGTTGATAACCGCCCCGCCGTCGTCGAACTCGTCTATGAACAATCGCGTCAGCTCGACGGGGAGCGTGACGTTCAGGCGCAGTTGCGTCCGTTCTTCCGACAGCTCACTTTCCGCGAACGGGCCGTAAGTCCCCACGCCGACGTTGTTGATGAGGACATCGATATCCAGTCCGCGCTCAATCACCTCCTCGTACAGGTTTTCAGCAGCCGACGGGCGGTCGAGGTCCATCGTGATCGGCGTCGCCGTGACGCCCCTCGTTTCGAGGTCCTCGGCCAGTCGCTCTAACTTCCGCTCGCTCCGGGCGACGAGCACCACGTCGTGCCCGCGTGCAGCGAACTCCCGTGCCAGCGCGTCGCCGATGCCCGCCGACGCACCGGTTATCAAGGCGGTGCCGCCGGTGCCGACGACCGGTACGTCGCTACCGCTCACCGTACCACTCCGCAAACTTCGCCAGCGCCCGACCCCGGTGGGAAATCGCGTTCTTCTGCTCGGTGCTCATCTCCGCGAACGTCGTTCCGTCGTGCTCGAAAATGGGGTCGAAGCCGAACCCGCCCTCGCCGCGGGGCGCGACAATCTCGCCGTTCACACGTCCCTCGAACAGCTTCACCGGCACTGTCTCGCCACTTTGCGCCGCGTTCCCGTTGTGGACCTGCTCGTCCGTCGTCGCTGCGCCGCGGTCGTCGGCCGACAGGTCCTGTCCGCGGCGGTCCTCGCGGTCGATGCCGCCTGGGTCCGGCGTCGCCTCGAACCCGTCGCCGTCGCAGTAAGCGATGACCGTTTTGAACGCCGCGCCGCGGTCGTCTTCCGGTTCGGTCATGCGCCAGACGCGCTCGACGCCGACAGTGTCCTCGACGTACGAGGAGTACGGCCCGGGGAACCCGTCGAAGGCGTCGATGAACAGCCCCGCGTCGTCGACGATGACCGGGCCGTCCGCCGCTTGGTAGGCCGCCCGTGCGCCCTCTGCCGCGACCGTCTTCAGGTCGTCGGCCTGGACCTCCGGGTAGTCGAAGTCGAACTGCTGGACATCGTCGTCGAGATACTCGGTCGCCTCCCGGACCTTCCCGAGGTTGGTCGTGACAAAATTGAGCATACCGGCACACGGCGACCGGCGATAAAAGAGCCGTCGAAACAGCGGTCAGTCGACGACGACTTCGACCGGCTCGTCCTCGCTCTCGGACTCGAACTCCTCGCTGCTCCCGCCGCGTTCGAGATACAGCATCACGCCGGCGACCGCCAGCACGACCCACGAGCGCCAGTTCGCCAGGTTCAGCGTGTAGCCGATGCCGAAGGGCTTCTCGACCAGCATGTCGTCGCCCGGCTTCCAATAGGCCGACACCAACCGCTTGAGGCTCGGTCGTTCGAAGTTGTACGGCACGCCGAACAACGTTCCCGACTGGGGTTTCTCTGCCATACCGAGTGCTATTCGTGCCGAGGTTAAACCATTTGTCCACCACCTTTTTCTTCGTCACCGTTCCTCGCTCTCTTCGCTCGCTGCGGGGACGGCTCCTCGAAAAACGTGGGCGAAAAAGGCGCGAATCGCTCCGTGATTCGCGTGAAACCGCGGCCGAAGGCCGCGGTATGCTTGCCGCCGCAGACCACCGCCCAGCCGATCGCTGCGTTGTATCCTCCCTACTGATACCGACCTCGGCCCTCGATATCGTCGAGGCTGGCGAACACCGCGTCGGCGTGGTCGCTCTCGGTCCGGTAGGCGTCCTCGGCGGCCGACAGCAGCGCCTCGGGATCGTCCGCGGTCCCGGCGAGCGACTGGGCGAGGACGTGGAGGTCCATCGCGTGGTCCTCGGTTTCCCGTGTGTAGTAGCCGAGGCCGAAGTCGATGAGAAACGTCCGGTCCGCCCGGTCGCCACGGCTACCGACCCGGACGTTCCGGGTCGTCGGGTCGCCGTGGACGAAGCCGGCGTCGTGGATGCGGGCGAGCCAGCGGCCCACGTCTGCGACGCGAGCTTCGGAGAGGCACTCGCGGAGGTCCGCATCGCCCACGCGCTGGAAGACGAGACGAGATTTCTGCGGGTCCACGTCCCGGACAAGCGGCGTCGGGACGCCGTTGCGCCGGGCCTCGCTGGTGAGCCGGGCTTCCTGCCGGGTCCGCTCGGTCCTGAGCCGCTCGTCCAGCGTCGGGTGGCGGTAGCTCCGCGGCACGCGCTCCTTGATGACCCGGTCCCCGTCGAAGCGGACGGTCGCTTCCGCGCCCTGGACCTCGTCGTCCGCCGTCCGATGGCGGTCGACTGACTCCTCGGCCCCCCGCCAGGTGACGGCCACCTCGTCCGGCCGGAAGTTCGAGTCGATGCGGGAGTCCTCGATGGGGATGGTGTCCCCGGCCGCGTACATCTTCGCGCCCAGCATCGCGATCATCCCGGCGTTGTCCCGCAGGAAGCGATGCTCGGGAGCGTAGAACTTCGCGCCGCGTTGCTCGCACATCTCGCCGAGCATCCGCTGGAGGCGGTCGTTCTGGCCGACGCCGCCGCCAAGCACCAGTTCGTCGGCACCGGTCAGCGACAGTGCCCGCTCGGAGACCTCCGTCAGCATCGCGAAGATGGTCTCTTCCATGCCACGGCAGACATCCTCGACCGGGACGCCATCATCGACGGCCTGCTTGGCGGCGCTCATGATGCCGGAAAACGAGAAGTCCATCCCCTTGACGACGTAGGGCAGTTCGTGGTACTCGCCGTCCTTGGCGTGCTGTTCGACCTTCGGTCCGCCGGGATGTGACCAGCCGATGTGGCGCGTGAACTTGTCGATGGCGTTGCCGACGCCGGTGTCCATCGTCTCGCCCAGCACGCGGTACCGGCCGTTCCGGTAGCCCAGAATGTGGGCGTTCGCACCGGAGGCGTTCAGACACACCGGGGAGTCAAAGCCCGAGCGGTGGCGGCCCACTTCGAGGTGGGCGACCATGTGGTTCACGCCGACCAGCGGTACGTCGAAGCGTTGGGCGACCGCTCTGGCTGCTGTGGCGACGATACGTAGACAGGGCCCTAGTCCCGGGCCGCGAGCGAAGGCGACGGCGTCGATTGGCGCGCTGTTTTCTCCGCTCCCGTTCGTACCGCCAGCGCCAGCCCGCTCGTGTGCGTGCTTGATAGCGGTCTTGACGACGGTCGGAATGGCCTCGCCCATGTGTTCGGCGGCCTCGCGCGGGTGGATGCCGCCGCTGTCCGGTGCGTACGCGTCAGTTTCGATGAAAACGTGATCGTCGTCGGTTACCTGCGCTGGGTCCGGCGTCTCAAAAACCGAAGCACTGGCTGCCCAGGCGGTACCTTCGATACCCAGAATACGCATCGGGCGGCCTTACTTCCACTCGGTGTAGCCGCACTTGCCGCAGTGCTGGCGGTCCTCGTGCTCGGCGAGGACGGTGTCACCACACCGGGGGCAGGTCTCGCGGTCGAGTTCGCCGTCGTCGCTGTAGTACTCGTTGTGTGGCATCTATGCTTCCTCCGCTTCCTCTTCGCCGTCGGCGACGATCTTGTTGCGTTCGAGCATGTGGTCCTGCTCGACGTCGCGGGCGTACTCGGGGTTGTCGTAGACCTTCGCGTAGCCGACCGTCTTCCGCATGCCGAACTTGGTGTCGAGCTTGTGGATGACGACTTCCTCGGCGTCCTTGTTCAGCGTGGCCGCAAGAGAGTCGCGGACAGAGAGACGGGAAGGGGTGGCTTCGTCGTGGACGACCTCGAACCGGACGTCCGTTCGGTGCAACATGGGATTTTCGTCTTCTTCGATGATGTCGATATCCATGGTTCGTTGTCCGTATCTACCCGCCGAAGCGCGTAAAAGGATTTCGAAGCGGTTGACGCCGGCGTGACGGCCGAGCGTCCGCGATTGTTGATCGCCGTCCGTAACTCTGTTTTCGGGACGCTAGCCTGACGCGCTGAGCGGTCAGTTGTGGGCGTTTCGGCTGTAGTCTCGGTAGCAGGTCGATCCCCGTTCGCAGTGACTCCTTACTGCTCGCCCAGTTGCGCGAGCAGGTGCGAGAGATGGATTCGCTCGTTGGCCGCGTCGACGAGCGCCATATCCGTCTCACCGGCCATCGTGTGGATTTCGGCCAGTCGGTCGCCAGAGTAGCGTGACCGGGCTACTTCCAGCATGTCGTCGAGGATATCGGACGCGCCGTACCCCTCGTCGACGAGTAGATCGTCGAGCGTCGACCGAGCGTCGGTGAAGCGACCGTCTTCGGCCGCCTCGATCATCTGCTCGACTTGGTCGTCGGCCTCGACGGCATTGAGCGTCTCGAAGGCGGCGTCCATCGTCACCTCGCCCTCGGCTTCGGCGGTGGTCTGGGCGGCCAGTACTGCCGTCCGGAGGTCCCCCTCAGCGTAGCCGGCGACGTATTCGATGCCCTCATCGTTGTGGTCGACGCCCTCCGCGGTGACGATGTCCTCAAGCACCGACGCCGTTTCCTCATGGGTTGGCTCGCGCATCACGACCGGGAAACACCGCGAGCGGATCGGCGGGATAACGGCCGAAGGCTGACGCGTCGCGATAACGAACTGCGTCGCCTCATAGTACTGTTCCATCACCCGACGCAGCGCCTGCTGGAAGTCCTCGCGCATCCCCTCGGCGTTGTCCAGCAGGATGGTCTTGTAACTACCAGATACAGGCGAGTAGCTGGCGGACTCTTTGAGGACGTGATTGATGAGGTCGGCTTTCGAGGACTCGCGCCGTCGCTTGCTGTCGATGAACGACGAGAATCGCGGGTCGTTGGCGACCTCCTTTTTGGTCATACCGAACACGTCGGCCATGTTGAGTTCGGTGAAGTCCGCATCGGGGTTTTCGTGGACCTCGCGGGCGAACGCACGGACGGCGGCCGTCTTCCCGCTCCCTTTCGGCCCGTGGACCAGGAGGTTCATCGGCTCCTCGATGGCCCCCTGCAAGTGCTCGCGGGCCTTCGGCTGGCGGATCTCCGACAACTCCGGGGCGTGTGTCTCCGTCCACAGCGGCGCGTCCATCTGTTGGCACTGGGTATGCCCGGCCCCGACAAGTATCCCGCGGTCCGCGGGCTCACGCTACTTGCTGGTACCAACGGTGCAGTAGCGGCGCGTTCGGCCCACCCATCACGACCCAAATCTAACGGCGACCGGCACACTGGTACCGGCAGTCCCCGATCCTCGCTTACGAGAGTAGACTGTCCTCGGCTGGCTGCCAACCGCATTCCACGCACTCGAACTCCTCGTCGGCCGTTTTGATTACCGGCTCGTCGCATTTCTTACATTCCCGGAGGGGATTGTGGGGCCGAGTGGATGGTCGAGACATACGTTAACTAACTACACATTCTTTTCATATAACCGTTCGTTCTACGTACCTAGAATCATCGCTCCGACCAGCGAAGCTGGCGTCGCATTCCACCTGTGTGCTGGTTTCTCACGGATCCTCCTGCGCTCTGGTCGCTCGCAGCAACATGTCGACCGGAAGCGAGCGAACCAGTGGTTCGCCACCATCGGCCGGCAAACGACAGAAGGGAGTGCGCCGGCCGGGAATTGAACCCGGGCTATTGCCTTGGGAAGGCAATGTCCTACCACTGGACCACCGGCGCTCGTTGCACTCGCGCCGAGGTTCGCGATTCCCGCAGAATCGCTCACCACCGGCGCGCTGTGGTAGACTGCAGGTCGGTCGGACCTGCGAACCCTGTACCGAACTGTCAACAGCGACCGTACTTGAACGTAGCGCTTCGACTGGACGCCCGTCCGAAAATATCACGCCGATGAATGGGTATTAGTTCCGTCCGGCCAACCAACAGATATGGCAACAGCCGACTCCGTCGTTCGGGCCGAGAACCCGTTCGACCTGACGTTCTCCGAGGCTGAACTGGACGCCAACCGGGAGCACATCACGTCGTTCATCGAGGCGCAGGTCGACGCCGCGGGTGTCGACACCGTCGTAATGGGGCTCTCGGGCGGCATCGACAGTACACTCGTCTCGCATTTGGCTGTCGAGGCACTTGGCCGCGACGCTGTCCACGGCCTCGTGATGCCCAGCGAGGCCAACCGCGCTGACAACATGAGCGACGCCGAGCGAGTCGCCAACGACCTGCTCGGTATCGACTACGACGTCATCGAGATCAACCCGCTGGTCGACGCGTTCCTCGACGCTTATCCCGATTCTGAGGGCGACCAGCTCGCCGTCGGCAATCTCCGGGTTCGCTGCCGTGCGGTGCTGAACTATCTTGTCGGGAATCACGAGCAGGCGCTGGTACTGGGGACCGGGAACCGCAGCGAGGCGCTGGTCGGTTACTACACGAAATACGGCGACGGTGCGGTCGACTGCCATCCTATCGCGCCGCTGTACAAACAGCAAGTCCGGCAGTTGGCGAAACACGTCGGCGTCCCTGCTGATCTCGCGGAAAAGACTGCTAGCGCCGAGATGTGGGCCGGCCAGACTGACGCCGACGAAATGGGGATGGACTACGACACGCTCGACTCTATCCTCGCCCTGCACATCGACGGTGGTGTACCGGCAGCCGCGACAGCCGACCGGCTCGGTGTCCCGCTCGATGTCGTCGAGACTGTCCGCGAGATGTTCGAATCGAGCGCCCACAAGCGAGCCATGCCGCCAGGTCCGGACCCGCTGTACTGAGACCTGTGCTGCGCTCCAGCCGCTAACGGACCGGGTTCTCCGGACCCCGACCCAGATACTCCGAGAGGAACGCGTGGACCGTTTCGGCATCGTAGCTATCCATCGGTAGCTCGTGCTGCCACGCCGTCACGATGTAGGGTGCCCGCGGGTCGTCGTTGGGGTTCGGAACGGCGACGACGCTCCGCCAGGTGCCGGTGTGGGTGCTCGAAAACTCTCGCAGGCTCCCTCTGGCTTCGGGCGAGATCTCGTCGGGGTCGTAGTAGACGATGACCGCGCCGTGTTCGAGCGTGTGGACGAGTGAGCCCAGCAACGGCGTCGCCTCGTAGAACCCCGCGCTCACTGTTGTTGCGTAGTGTGTTCCGGAGAGCGGCGGGAACCGCTGGTAGTCAATCGCACTGCCTTCTTCGACATGGTTGTTCCCCCGGTCCGGGAACTGCTCCACACCGGACAGTCGGTCACTGTCGCCGGTGTCGTCCAGTGACGACGCTTCGACCCCGGTGGCCTCAACCGCGGAGAGCGGCTGTGCGCCTGTCGTCCCGACCAGGTCCGCGTCACTTCCGCTGCCGTCACCACCGCTTAACTGAGTAACGTACACTGTGAGACCAATAGCGAACACCACGACGACGCCGATAACAATCGGCCCGACCGGGATGGCATTGCCATCCTCGTCACCGGTATGCTCCTCGACGCGCCGTCGGTCAATCGCACCCAGTTCGCCGTCGTGGGCGTCAGCGAGGTGATCGAGATAGGCGGCCTCGCCGTCGAACGATTCCGCACAGTACTCACAGTCGACCATTGGCGGTCCGTAGGCGAGGGGTGGTCTTGTACCCTTTCCTACTCCGACTTCGCGTTGAGATCGGCAAAGACCTGCTGCTCGCGGCGCTCCTGCGTCTCTCTGTCGGCGTCGTCCCGTATCCGCACTTTCAGCGCCCGGAGCGCGTCCGTATCGACGGCGGCCAGTTCTTCAGTGACGGCCCGCGGTTCCGTGGTTATCCGCGAAACCAGCCCCATCTGTCGCGCCGTCTCAGCATCGAGCGTTCGGCCGGAGAGCGCGATGTCCAGCGCTTCGCCGGTCCCGACGATGTCAGGCAGCCGCGCCGTCCCGCCCCACGCGCCGAACAGGCCGAGTTTGACCCCTGTTTCCGCCAGCGTCGCGTCTGGCGTCGCTACACGGATATCACAGGCCAGTGCCAGTTCGACGCCGCCGCCCCGCGCCGCGCCGTCGATACCGGCAACAACGGCCCCGTCGTACGATTCCAGTGCGTGAGCGACCCGCTGGCCCAGCGCCGCGAACGCCTCGGCGCTCTCCGAACCGAGGGCCTTGACTTCGTCGAGGTCCGCGCCGGCACAGAACGCCTCGCCAGCGCCATGGAGATACAACACTGGTTCGGTCGCTGACTCGACCGCCGCTTCGAGGTCACGCAGCGCCGTGCTTGTGAGCGCATTGCGCTGGTCGGGTCGGTCGAGCGTCAGGGTCCGGATACCATCGCCGCTCGTGGTCTGTACCATGCCTGCTGTGACTCTGCGGTTTCCAAAGGTCTTTGCCCTTCCCGTCGCTAGACCCTCATAATGGAGGAAGTGGCGGCAGTTCGCCGAGCGGCGTTGGCGGCAGTCGACGATGTCGAGCCTGACCGGCTCCACGAGCGGATCGACGCTCGCCTGGACGACGCGTCGCTGGCGCCCGGCGTCCTGACGCTCGTCAGCGCGGGCGCAACGAGCGACCCGCCGGTCGACCTGGCTGATGGCGTCGCTGACCGAGCCGCTGGCGTCCAACTCATCTACGAGGGGCTCTCGCTCACCCGGCAACTGGCCCACGACGACCCCTGGGTCAACGGCGACCGCGACACAGCCGACCTGGATATCCTCATCGCCGATATCCTCGTCTCGCGTGGGTTCTACCTGCTCGCCAGGACCGAAGCCGCCGACGCCGCTGTCTCTGTCGTCCGCTCGTTCGGCCACGACCAGACAGTCCGTCAGACGACTGACGACGAAAGCCTCGACACCGCGCTCGAAACGGACATTCTGGAGCTCGCCGTGGTCGCCGGCGTCACCGCCGCTGGCATCAGGCCCACCCCGACGCTCCGCGAATACGCGACCGAACTGGCCGTTGACGGCCTCCCGTCGAACGCCGACCTGCTCGGTGAGGACGTCGCCGATGCGCTCCGAGCGCGGGCAGGGGCCGAACAGCCCACCGGCGACGGGACCGAAGCCGCCGCCGACCACTGATACTAATCGACACACCGGTCCCGAATCGAAACGACTTTAGACAATTGCCGGATACACACTGTTGCGTGCCTGGGTAGCTTAGCGGTAAAGCGCGTCCTTGGTAAGGACGAGACCCCGGATTCAAATTCCGGCCTAGGCTTCTCACGCGAACTATCTGCGCGGAGTTCCATCTCCGCGCGACCCCCGTGAGCGTGTGACACGGGAGCGGAATTTGAATCCCTGGAAGGCGAGCGAAGCGAGTCTTCCTCCGGTTCAAATTCCGGCCTAGGCTCTTCTTGAAAACAACCTGCGAGTGGCGCGTCTCGTCGCGCCACGTCACGCGGCACCAACTCCGTAGCGGTATGTCCCTGCAGAACACTGTTAGCGAGACTCTCCGGCTGCTACCGATCCGGCTCTTCTGCAAGTGCTGTCTCGCGCAACCGTTTGCACTCCTCGCTTTCGGCGGTCAATTCGGGGACGGGCGTCGGTTTCCCGTCGTCGACGGCGACGAAGGTGGCGTAGGCGCTCGTCGTCTCCTCAGTTTCGCCCGTGTGTGGCTCCTCGCGGGCGACTTCGATGCGGACCCGGACACTCGTTCGGCCCGTGGCGTAGGCGTAAGAGTCGATAAGTGCGGTGTCGCCGATGGGGATCGGGCGCTCGAAGTCGACGCTGGACATCTGCGCGGTCACGCAGGACTCCCTGGCGGCCCGCATGGCCGACATCGCGCCGATTTCGTCCATCCATTTCATGACGATTCCGCCGTGGGCGCTCTGGTAATTGTTCGCGTGAGTCGGCTGGACGCGCTCGCGGTTGACGATGTGTGTCTCGGCGATGGTCGGCATACCTCCTCGTAGAGCCTGTTCCGGCAAAACGGTGTGGTGCGCCGATGGGACCTGACAGCAACCGTCCGTGCTCGTACTGTCGCCGTGGCGCGCAGTCGCCAGTCACGCAGTCGAACTACTGGCGTTATCCGGTGAACTGGTGGTATTCGAGGCCTTTGTGCTTCATCTCGTTGTGTTTGCGTTCGAGGAACGAGTAGACGGAGCCGTGTGGCGCGCCGTCGAGGATCATCTCGGCGGCTTCTCGCACGGCGTCGACCTGTTCGGGGCCGCCGATGATGCCGAGTGTCGACCCGTAGATAACCACAGCCGCGCCGGAGAGTTCCTGCATGAGTTCCCGCGTCCGGCCGCCCTCGCCGATGAGACGGCCCTTCTGACGGCGGAAGTCGTTCTTGTTGCGGGAGGCGGCCTCGATGTCGATGAGTTCGAACATCATCATGTCGTCCTCGAGGAGCGCCAGCGCGTCGTCGGGCGCGAACCCGCGGCCGATGGCCTTCACGATGTCGGGGCCTTTCAGCGCCGTCACGGGGTCGCCGACGGACTCGACTTTCACCGTGCCGTCCTCGGAGTCGATATCCAGTCGGACCTCTGCGCGCTCCTCGATCTCGCGCATGGTCTCACCGCCCTCGCCGATCAACACACCGATACGGTCCTGCGGAATCTTCACGTGTTGCATAAGTATACCTCTCTGTAGGAGGGTCTGCCTGTTTAAAACTTCGGCGTCCGGCGTATCCGGTACCGTGCCACACCCGTCGGCAGGTGCGGACTGCATATTACAGTCGAGGTGTGGCCGATCAGCCACCCAATACCGTGGTGAGGAACCAGATGAGGCCGAATATACTCCCGGCCGCACCGACCAGTTTCGTGAGCATGACGTTCCAGTCGGCGGGTTCGACCTCACTGGAACGGGTTGTACTCCCGATGGCGTCCAGCTGTTCGTTGAACTTCGTGATGCCGTACGCATACCGGTACATGAGCGCCCCACCTATCGTCATGAGCGGACCCAGCAGGAGGCCGGACTGGGATTCTTCGGGCTCGCTCTCCTCGGGCCCGGGATTGTAAGTGAAGGTTTCCGGTGTACCTGTCTCATCACGCTGCGCCGCTGAGGCTGTGGACTGGACAGGCGACGCTGATGACTGTTCGCTGTCTCCCGTGTCAGCCGGCCCCGTGTCGTGGGACCCAACTGCGATTTCGTCGAGATACGCCCGGCCGTCGAGCTGGACCTGCCAGGAGGAGGTTGCAGCGCTGGTCGAAACCGCTCTGGTCACGCGCTGCCGGTGCTGTCGGTCAGTATCCCACAGCGCGACCTGTGCGGTCCCGTTCGGATACCACTGAATTTGGACGACGAAAAACCGACCGGTGGGGGCTGTGACGCGCTCGGAGGTCATCACTGTCCCGCTCCCGTTCGTCGAGATGATGTCGACACGGTCGTTATTTTCCCGGCCGACATTCCGGATGGAGACTGACGCCGTGGTGTTTCCGTCAGGGCGCTCGACAACCCGAAACGCCCCGCCGCGACCCACGTCAACGACACCGGTCACAGTGCCCTGACTGGTGTTGACTGTCGCCGCGGTCAGTGTCGCGGTGTCGTTGGCACGGACGCCGAGCGAACAGTCCCCGTCTGTGCCGATACGCAGGGTTTCGCCGGCGGTCCAGTTGGCTGTCGACGTGGCTCCAAGCCCATCGAGGTAGTAGTACTCCGAGTCCGTGTCCGGTGGCTCCGGGCGCTCGTCTTGCACCGAACACGCTGGCTGTGGCGTCGCTGCCTCGGTTGTGGCGGCGTGGCTGTGCGTGGCACTCCCCGAGCGTGTCTCATCGGGTGCCACATTGCTGACACCGGCGGCGGCCCCGGAGACGGCAACGAGGGCGGCTATCCCGAGCAGGAAAACGAGCGACACTGTCCGTCTGATCGTGAGTGTTGGAGGGCGTCCCATGGGTGGATTGCAGGGGGTATGTAGCCGTGGTGGCCTCTCGTCGTTGGGCATCACCGCCCCATCGGTTATTGGTTTTCTGCTTCTGTGAGACTCGTCCACAGGGAGTGCGCTCGGGCGGGGACCGTCATTCGTTATCGACGAGTAAGGCGGGAACCGGTCGCCGGAACCGAACGGCGCTCTCCTGATCCCGCTGTCAGTCTAAAAACTCGACACCGGTGACTTCGAACCGTGCCCCGCCCGTGTCGCTGTCGGTGACGAGGATGTCCCAGCCGTGTGCGCCCGCGATGGTCCGGACAATCGAGAGCCCGTAGCCACTGCCATCCTCGGCGGTGGTGAAGCCGTGGTCGAACACGTCGTCCTTGATTTCGGCTGCGATTCCCGGGCCGTCGTCTTCGACGTAGAAGCCGTCGTCAAGCGGGCCAACGCGGACGATAACGGTCCCGTCGCCGTGTTCGACGGTGTTCTGAAAGAGGTTCTCGAACAGCTCGATGAGGCGGTCGGCGTCTGCGCTCACTGCGCCGATGTCCTCGTAGTGGAGCGTGGCCCGTCTGGTGGCTCCACCGCTTCCTTCCCAGGCGGTGTCAACGACGGCCTGAACGTCCGTCGTCTCCGGGTCGGTGACGACGTTTCCCTGCCTCGCGACGCGGAGCAGGTCCTCGACGAGACGGGCCATCCTGTCGCTCGTTTCTTCGAGGGCATCGAGGTGTTCCTCGTCACCGGTTTCGCGGGCCAGCTGCACTCGCGAAGAGATGACGCTGAGCGGGCTCTGCAGGTCGTGGGCGAGGATGTCGGTAAACTCCTTGAGCCGGTCGTTTTGGCGTTCCAGCATCTTGTCGTACTGGTGTTTCTCGGTCGTGTCCTGGCTGACTGCGACAAACCCCTCAGGGTCCCCATCCCCGAGCGGCGAGAGCGAGAGAGTCGCCCAGAACACGGCCCCATCAGCTTGCCGGTGCCAGTGCTGTGTCTCGACGGGGCCGTCCGCCGCTTCCGTCAGCAGTGATTCGACGGTCGTCTCCATCTCCTCGGGGTCGGCAAACAGCATGTCGACGTGACGGCCGACTGTCGCGTCCCGGTCGTAGCTGTACAGCGACGCTGCCGGCTCGGGCCACGTCGTGATGATGCCATCTGTATCGAGCATGAACACTGCATGCGAGGACAGTCCCTCGATGAGGCGCTCAGAGACCGAGTCACCACTGTGTGCTGTCTGCTGGTCCGAACTGCTGTCTGCCGGGTCGGTGTCCATCAGCTGCACCCACTCTGGCCATCCAAGTAGTGGCCCACAGGGAACGAGAAGCACTGTGAAAAGACAATCATACCGAAGTATACAACATCTAATATCCTATGCACTGTGGTTTTCACACTCAAATGGGTTGTGAGAAAACGGGTGAAAGACGCGTAGTACTGTATATTTCTCTCCAGAAAGCATCGGCATGACTGGGACTGCTAGCAATTCACCTATAGCCAAAGCAACACATCAGCACTACTCAAAACCCGTTCGTGCGAACAGAATGACAGTGCTTACTCGTCGTCGCGGCGGTCGGCTGGCGTCCCCTGCGGGACGGCGTCGTCGTCGCTCCCCGGGGCGGTGTCGTCCTTGTCCTTCGGTGTCGCGTACTCCCTGACGTACGCGAGCAGGTCCTCCGGCGTGGCGTCGACGCCCTGTCTGGCGAAGAAGTTCGCGACGTTGCGGCAGTCCCGTTCCAGAAAGTCGTCGGCGTTGGGATGGTGGATTGTGACCGCCTGCCCGAGGTCGATGATGTACAGTTGGCCCTCGTGGAAGACGATATTGTACTCCGAGAGGTCGCCGTGGACGAGGCCGGCATCGTACAGCCGGCGGGTGTACTCCTTGACGACCTCGTAGGCCGTCTCGGGGTTCTCGATGTGCACCTCGCTGAGACGTTTGCTGCGACCTTCCTCGGTCCCGAGATACTCCATCACGAGGACGTTCCGCTCGACGGCGATGGGTTCCGGCGTCCGGACGCCAGCCCGCCGGGCGCGCTTGAGGTTCGAGGACTCTTTGCGGACCCACGCGGTGACGACCTTCTTCTTGTCCGAGCCGATGCCCTCGAAGCGGGGGTCGCCGTCGAGATAGCTCCGCATATCCTTGAAATCGGAGGCGTTGATGCGGTACACCTTGACGGCGACCTCTGTCTCGCCCGACAGCGCCGTGTAGACGTTGGCCTCTTTCCCGGTCGAGATCGGCCCGCCGAAGGCATCGATATGGCCGTCCTGCACAAGCTTGTACAGCGCGCCGTAGGTGGCATCGTCGAAGACGCTGGCCTCGACCTTGAACTGGTCGGCGTCCTTGATGCGTTCGCGGAACTCGCTGAACTCGCGGTCCCGCTTGCGGGCGATGCGGTCGGCTTCCGTGTCGGAGACGTCGACCTCTTCCCACTCGTCACCGGGGGAGTCAACGTCGTCCGTATCGAGCAGGCCGAACTGCCCCTCTGTCACGCTTGTGCCTCCGTCGAGCGCGCGGCCAGATACATATTCAGGCTACTCCTGGATGTGTCCCTCCTCGCGTAGCTGGTCGGCGTCCTGTTTCTCATAGCGCCACGTGATGTCGGCTTTCTCGTCCTGCCAGTCCCAGGGTTCGACGAGGACCACGTCGTCCTCGCGTATCCAGATCCGCTTTTGCATCTTGCCCGGAATCCGGGCTGTACGCTCGACGCCGTCCATACAGCGTACCTTGACGCGGTTCGCGCCAAGCATGTCCATGACGACGGCGAACACCTCGTCCTCTTCCGGCATCCGCAGGTTCTTCCTGCTGTCGTTGTCGCTCATAGACGGTACTTCGACGGGGAGAGGTTTAAGGTTTGGAAAAGTTGGACCGTGAACCCGGTCCGTAGCCTCCGACGCGGGTGGGACAGACGCCGGGGCCGTCTCGGAGAAAGTGTCGCAGCGGCGACCGCTCAGTCAGCGCCGAGGCAGCCGACCCACGAGCAGTCGGTGCAGGTCTCGATGCCGTTCGCTGTCGTCGTCTCGCCGCGACAGCGCGGGCAGACGGACCCGACCTCTGGCGACTGGACGGACTTACTCATCGGTGATGATGTCCGCCGACAGGCCCTGTGCCATCTCGATGTCCTTGGAGTTGTTCAGCGTCCAGGCGGTGCGCTCGGTGACGGCCTCGATGACCTCGCGGCCGCTCGGGAGGCCGTTGCCGGACTTCTTGACGCCGCCGAAGGGCAGGTGGACCTCCGCGCCGATACACGGGAGATTGCCGTAGGCGAGGCCGATTTCGGCCTCGTCGCGGAACTGGTTGATCTGGCGGTAGTCCTCGGAGATGATAGCGCCGGCGAGGCCGTAGTCAACGCTGTTGTGCATCTCCAGCGCTTCGTCGAAGTCACCCGAGTACTCAAGCAGCGCGACGTGGGGGCCGAACACTTCCTCGTTGATGCACCGCAGGTCCTCGTCGTAGTCGACCTCGTAGACGAACGGGCCGACCCAGTGACCCTCCTCGTGGCCGTCGGGAATCTCTTCGGCACCGAGGTCGGCGCGGTCGACGAGCACGTTCGCGCCCTCCTCACGGGCGAGGTCGTTGTAGCGCTTGAACTTCTCGACCTGGTCGTCCTCGATGAGCGGCCCCATGAAGGTGTCTTCCTCCAGTGGGTCGCCGACGGCAATGTCTTCGGCGACGTCGACGAACCGTTCCTTGAACTCGTCGTAGAGGTCCTCGTGGACGATGAGGCGCTCCGAGGAGACACAACGCTGGCCGGTCGTCTTGAAGCTAGACATCACAGCCGAGTGAACGGCGATGTCGAGGTCGGCTTCCTCCGTGACGATGACAGCGTTCTTCCCGCCCATCTCGCAGGCGGCGATCTTGCCAGGCTCGCCGCCGACCTTGGAGGCGATCTTGTGGCCGACTTCGGCGCTCCCGGTGAAGAGGACCGTCTCGACGCGGTCGTCCTCGACGATGGCGTTGCCGGCGTCGCCGTAGCCCTGCACGAGGTTGAAGACGCCGTCTGGGATGCCCGAGTCCTCGAACATCTCGGCGATGATATGGGCACACCACGGGGTCTGTTCGGCGGGCTTCCAGACGACGGTGTTGCCCTCGACCAGCGTCACTGCGAGGTGCCAGAACGGGATGGCGACCGGGAAGTTCCACGGGGTGATACAGCCGACGACGCCTTTCGGCTTGCGCCGCATATAGGCGTCCTTGCTGGCAATTTCCGACGGTACCACGTCGCCGTGGGGGTGGCGGGCGTTGCCGGCGGCCCACTCGACCATATGCCAGGACTCGGTGACGTCGGCCAGCCCTTCGCTGATCTCCTTGCCACACTCCATGGTGACGATCTCGCCGAGTTCCTCGTGGCGGTCACGCAGCTCGTGGTAAATGTCCCAGAGGTACTCCGCACGGTCGATGTGCGAGAGCGAGCGCCACTCGTCGTAGGCGTCCTCTGCCGCGGCCAGCGCGCGGTCGACATCGGCTTCGGTTCCGCGGTGGAACGAGGCGAGTGCCTCGCCGGTGGCCGGGTTCTGACTTGTGAACGTTTCGTCGCCGGTGCCTGTCGTCCAGTCACCGTCGATGTAGTGTCGACGTGAGTCGTCTGTACTCATGGTAGGTGCTGTACGCGTCCCCCACCAATATGTTCCACCGTCCATGGTCAGGGGGCCGCCGCTGTTTGCCGTGGTCCGGTGGCCCGTTGGAAAAACGGCCGAATCTACCATGGTCGGTGTTTCACTTATGAACCGCACCTTTATTGGCGTCCATACCGTGACCACTCCTAACATCCCCCTATCTGGAGGGTGCCCAATATGAGCGAAGCGCAACTAGAAGACTGCGGACTCCAACTGACTCTGAGCATCTGGCATCCTGACTGCTGGACGCTCGAAGTGACCGACAAGACAGCGGCCGGCTTGTTGGCTCACGGCGTGTACAACACCCAAAACGGTAGCGTGAAGGGCCTGTTCACGGCGTACGCCGACAGTATTAGTGACGTCGAGGATCTCATTGACGCGACTCGTGATTCGTCCCTGACCGACTCCGTACTGGAGTTGCGCGAGCGCCACGGCGCGACTGGCACAGGCTCGTCGCCGGGCAACACGACCCGGGAGCTGTTCGTCGAGTACGATCCGGACAACACCATCAGCGACAGTCTGCTCTCGCGCGGATTTATCCACAACGACCCGGTTCGGGTCCGGCACGGTCGCGAACACTGGCCGGTGTTTTTCCCGGACTCCCGCGATGAAGCCGAGTCACTCCTCGACGAGATCCGCGAGGAGCAATCGGCCGATATCGAAGTGACCCGAATCACGTCCGCCGGCGGCGGCAACCCAGGGGAGCTTCGCCGGATGGACCGGCTCTCGGATAGTCAGCGCGAAGCCTTTGAGCTCGCCCGACAGGAGGATTACTACGCGTGGCCACGTGGTATCTCGACGCGCGAACTCGCGTCGAAGCTCGGCGTTTCGAAGACAACGCTGCTCGAACACCTCCGGAAAGCTGAGGCGAAACTGCTCGACCCGGACCAGTAGTTCAGCTCAGCACGGCCCGGACGGCGAACAGCGCGTTTTCCTTGCGCTCGCGGACGCGCCGGTAGAAGTAGGAGAACCACTTGTCGCCGTAGGGAATGTACTGCCACATCGGGACGCCCTCTGCGGCGAGGTCGCGCTGTTCGTCGTCGCGGACGCCCATCAGCATCTGCACTTCGTAGTCGGTGCCGTACTCGTCGTGGAGGTCCTTCGCGTGGTCTATCATCGCCGGGTCGTGGCTGCCGACGGCGACGCCGCCCTCGAACTCCTCGAACATCAGTTCGAGACAGTCCCGATAGGCTTCGTTGACGCGCTCTTTCTTCTTATAGGAGACCTTTTTGGGCTCGGAGTAGGCCCCCTTGACCAGTCGGACCTTCCCGGGAAGGGGCGCGAGTCGTTCGAGGTCCTCGGGCGTCCGCTTGAGGTTTGCCTGCGTACAGACGCCGACGCCGCCCTCGTGTTCCGTGACGAGCCGCTCGTACGCATCGAGGGTGACGTCGGTCGTGGTGTAGTCCTCCATATCGACCCAGACGAAGACGTCGCGGTCGTCACCCGCCGCGACGATTCGTTCGAGGTTTTCGACGAACACGTCGTCGCCAACGTCGAGGCCGATCTGTGAGGGCTTGACTGAGATACAGCAGTCGAGACCGCTTCTGTCGATTTCCTTTATCAGCTCGATGTACTGGCCTGCGTCCTCGTCGGCTGGCTGGCGCTCGTCGTAGTGTTCACCTAACAGATTCAGGATGCCCTTGACACCGTCGTCGTTGAGCGACGCGACGTGGTCGAGCGCCCCCGGCGCTGTCTCCCCGGCGACGAAGTTGTTCGCTATCGGCGGAATCATTATCGAAACTACGCCACTATATCGGCCTAAACGCACCCCCTACCAAAAAAACCATCCATTGAGAGTTGAAATCAAGCGAGAGTGAAACTGCCGAGCGTATCGTCGTCGTCCCGGTAAAACGTGTGCTCGCCCGTAATATGCGCTGTGCCAGAAACGACCGGGCTGGTCACGGTGACACCGTTGTCGACCCGTGTGTCGGTGATATACCCCTCGAACGTCGACCCCACCGGGCCAGTCACTTCGACACGCTCACCGATAGCCAGGTCGCCATCGACGTGATGGAGCGTCAACCGCGCACACGTGCCTGTGCCACAGGGGGACCGGTCGACGGAGCCGTCGGCGAACACCACACAGCTCCGGTCGCCGTCACCGCTGGCGGTGAGTTCGACTGCTGAGACAGTCACCGTCGAACCGGTGACTGGGTCCTTGGGTCCGGCGTGGTTGATTGCTCGTCGGAGTTTCAGTGCGGGCTCGATACACTGCGTGGCGTCCTCACGGTCGAGCGTGACGCCCAGGCTGTCAGCGTCGACGACGGCGAAGTAGTTTCCCGAATAGACGATACGAGCCTCGACCGGGACGCCGTCCTGTTCGACGGTAACCGTCTCACAGACGTAACTGTCGACGTTTTCGAACGCAACGCGGCGGACGATTCCATCTACTATCTCGACTGTCACGTCGACCAGTCCGGCGGGAGTTTCGACGGTCAGTTTGGGCGACTCGGGAAGGTCACCCCGTTCGATGAGTGCGGTGACGACCCCGATGAGGCCGTGGCCGCACATATCAAGATAGCCGTCAGTGTCCATGAAAAACACCCCGAGGTCGGCCCGGTCGGTTGGCACCGGGACCGCCCCGAACATATCCGCGTGCCCGCGGGGCTCCTGCATGAGGAGTTTTCGGACGCCGTCAGCCGTGGCTTTGAACCGGTCGCGTTTCTCCCGGACGGTTGCTCCAGCGAGCGTGTCGACCTCGATACCGTCGAGGACGATGCGCGTTGGTTCCCCGCCCGTGTGCGTGTCTACCGTGGTAAACTCCGTTCGTTCCATAGCCGTAGCGATACTCTATGCGGCAAACGCGTTCCAGAAGTATTAATTGACGGCTTTCCGTATGCGGTTGAGAACATGGTGCCTACCATGGACGGTGACAGGGTTATACAGGGACTTACGAAAAAGGATATCAGTATACCATGAACGACAATGACAACCGCTCGATTGACAGGCGAAGCGTAATCAAAGCCGCTGCGAGTGCCGGACTCGTCGGTCTCGCCGGCTGTTCCGGTGGTGCTCCCGAAGACGGTGGTGGGGGTGACGGTGGTGACGGCAGTGACGGCGGTGACGGCGAATCGACGGATTCCTCGACGGACTCCGGGTCCGAAACATACACCATCGGGATGGTTGACAGCCTCTCCGGCTCACTATCGGCCTTCGGTCAGCGGAACCAGCGCGGCAAGGAAATCGCGCTCGACGACGTCAATTCCGTCGGCGTCGGTGGCGGCGAACTGGCGATCTCACAGCAGGACGACCAAAGCACGAGTCAGGGCGGAGTCAGTGCAGCCCAGACACTCGTCAATCAGGAAGAGGTTCCGCTGCTCATCGGTACTGTCGGGAGCGGCGTCAGCACGGCTATCCACGAAAGCGTCGTCCAGAACACCGACGTCGTCCAGATCAGCCAGAACAGCACTAGCCCGAACCTGACGAACTTCCCGGACCTGCTCCGGATGCCGCCGGCCGGCAAGGCACAGGCTGAGGCTATCTCCACACTCCTCGACGAAGACGGCAACGAATCCGCCGCGCTGGCCTGGATTAACAACGATTACGGCCAGTCCGTGGGTGAGGCCTTCATTGATGCCTACGATGGGGAGATCGTCTACAACGAACCTCACGACCAGGGCCAGTCTTCGTATAGTAGCACTATCTCCTCGATGTCCGACACCGACGCTGACGCGTGGGTGTTCATCACTTACCAGCCCGAGTTCGCGACGATGTCCCAAGAAGCGTTCGACCTGGGCGTCACTGACCAGGCCGCCTGGTACGGCGGTGACAGCGTCAAGGGCCCGAAGGTCCTCGAATCAGCACCCGAGGGCAGTCTTGACGGAATGAAAGCCGTGGTTCCGAGCGTCCCGCAGGACGCCGAGAACTACCAGGCGTTCGTCTCGGAGTTCGAAGAGCGCTTCGGCGAGGAACCCACGTCGTGGTCGGCCTACGCCTACGACGCTGTGGTCGTCAGCGCACTCGCTATCGAAGCCGCAGACGAGTTCACCGGCTCGGCGCTCATGGAGGTCGTGCGGGACGTGACGCGACCCGAGGGTGAGGAGGCGACCACCTACGAGGCCGCCCACGAGATTCTGGCCAACGGTGGCTCGCCGTCGGACGTGGACTACACCGGCGTGAGCGGCCCAATCGACCTCGACGAAAACGGTGACCCGGTCGGGTTGCTGCAGGTGTTTGAAGTCGTGGACCACGCGTACGAATCCGCCGGCTTCATCGAGGGCTAACGCGGCCACAACCCTTTCCCCATCTTATCAATGGCGCAGATATTACAGTACCTGGCAAACGGGCTCGTTTTCAGTAGTATCATCATCCTCGGGAGTATCGGGCTCTCGCTGGTCTACAGCATCGCTGACTTCGCGAACTTCGCACACGGCGATACGATGACGCTGGGTGCCTACGGGGCATTCGTCGCGTTCGGCGTATTCGGCGGTCTCGGTGGCACTGTTCTCGGTCTCCCAATCGGATTCTTTATCGCCTTGGTAGTCGGGATGGCGCTGGCGGCCGCCGTCGCCGTTCTGACCCACATCCTCGTGTACAAGCCCCTCGATACGGACTCGATCGGGTTGCTCATCACGAGCATCGGCGTGGCGTTCGTCTACCGCGCAGTGCTACAGGCGTCCTTCGGGACGGACTTCCTGCAGTACGATATCAGCCGTAGCGGGCCGATTCCGGTGCTGCTTGACACACTCGACGTTGCAGTGACACAGCGAGACGTCGCGATTATCGTCAGCGCGGCGGTCCTCGTCGCCGGCCTGCATCTCCTGCTCCAGCGGACGACGCTTGGCCGGAAGATGCGCGCGACGGCTGACAACCCTGATCTCGCACGCGTGAGCGGTATCCGAACTGACCGCGTCATCCTCGTCATGTGGGTCGTCGGCAGTGCGCTGGCCGCCGCTGGCGGCGTTTTCCTCGCGCTGTACAGCCAACTTGACCCGCGAATCGGATTCAACATCCTGCTGGTCGTGTTCGCCGCGGTCATCCTCGGCGGCATCGGTTCGGTGTACGGGGCGATGCTCGGCGGCCTTCTCATCGGGATGCTCCACGAACTGACGCCGCTGCTTAGCGATGTCGGCCTTCCGATCAGCAACGCCTACGCGCCGGCTGTCGCGTTCGTCATCATGGTCGCGGTCCTGCTTGTCAGGCCCCGCGGCATCGCAGGTGATATGACATGAGCACGCTTGATGTCGGTACGTATTCGCCACGCGAGAAGGGCGTCGTAGGACTGCTCGGCGTGCTTGGCGCGCTCCTGCTCCTGGCGGTCGTCACTGGCTTCCTCGCCCCGGCGTACCTGCTGTATCTCGTCGGGCTGTCGGCGATGTACATGCTTCTTTCGATGGGCTTGAACGTCCAGTGGGGGTACGGCGGCATGATCAACTTCAGCGTCGCGGCGTTCTTCGGCCTCGGCGCGTACGGGACCGCGTTGCTGACGGCGTCCGGGTCGCCGATCTCCGGCGGCGTCAGTCCCGTCGTTGCGCTATTTGGCGGTCTCGGCCTGGCCGCGGTGCTCGCAGTGATTATCGGGTACCCGACGCTGAAGCTCCGCGACGACTACCTCGCAATCGCGTCGCTGGGTCTTGCAGAGGTCGTCCGTATCTTCATCCTCAACGAGTCACAGTGGACGGCGGGTAGCGCCGGCCTGACCGGTATCCCGCTGTTCTTCTCCGACTGGCCCGTGCTCGGCGACTTGACCTACCCCTACGTCTTCTACGCGGGCGGGACGCCGGTGTTCAACATGAGCCAATCGGTCGTGACCAGTTTCCTGAACGTCGTGCTGGTCTCGGTCATCGTCGCGGCCGTCTACCTGTTCCTCCGGCGCATCCATCAGTCGCCGTGGGGTCGCGTCCTGCGGACGATCCGGACCGACGAGGACCTCGCGGAGACGCTGGGCAAGAACACGTTCGCGTTCAAGATGCAGGCGTTCGTCATCGGAAGCCTCATCATGGCGCTTGCGGGCGTGTTCTACTCCCATCTCGTGCTGTTCGTCAGCCCGCAGGACCTCCAGCCGATCACGACGTTCTACGTCTGGGTCGCCGTCATCCTCGGCGGCACCGGCAGCGACCGCGGCGCGATGCTAGGCGGGTTCACAATCGTCGCCATCCAGCAGGGGACGCGCTTCCTGACCGACACCGGCGCGCTGCCCATCGGTGCTGCCCCGCTTCGGCTCATGCTGGTCGGCTTGCTGATCATCTTTATCGTCAGGCTCCGCCCGGAGGGCATCCTCCCGCCGGAGCGCGAACTCATCTGGCCCGACTCGCTGGGCGGTGGTCGCGATGAGTGAGCAGTCGCTCGTCTCAGACGGTCCCATTCTAGGGAAGGACGATCCGGTTCTTCGGGCTGAAGGACTGGAGAAACGCTTCGGCGGCCTCGTCGCGACGGACGACGCGTCCATCGAGGTCGAACGCGGCACCATCACGGGTCTCATCGGCCCGAACGGGGCCGGCAAGTCGACGCTGTTCAATCTCGTCTCGGGCTTTTACGAGCCCGATGCCGGCTACGTCTCGGTCAACGGCGTCGACGTGACCGGACGGAAGCCCCACCAGATCGCCGATCAGGGGATGATCCGGACGTTCCAGACGCCGCGGAAACCGGAGGGGATGACCGTTCGGGAGGCGCTGCTGGTGGGACCACACAACCAGACTGGGGAATCGATTATCCCGCTGTTCACCTCGCCAGACACCGTCGAACAGGAGGAGCGGCGTTCGCTGGAACAGGCCCAGGAGATGCTCGAGCGGTTCGAAATCGGCGACCTGGCGACCCAGCCCGCGACGGACCTCTCTGGCGGGCAGATGAAGCTGGTCGAACTGGCCCGCGGGATGATGGCCGAACCCGACCTGCTACTGCTGGACGAGCCCGTCGCCGGCGTCAACCCCGTGCTGGCAGACAAACTGGCCGGGTTCATCGAGGAACTCAACGAGGAGGGGATCACCTTCCTCATCATCGAACACGACATGAACTTCATCATGCGGCTCGCTGACCCGATTATCGTCCTCAATCAGGGGAGTGTCCTCGTCGAGGGACCGCCCGAGGCGGTCCGGAGCGACGAGCGCGTCATCGACGCCTACCTGGGAGGGCCGTCGGAATGACCGACCCGATACTCACCGTCGACGGCGTCGACAGCGGCTACGGCGAAGTGCAGGTGCTCGACGACCTCTCGCTGACCCTCGGCGAGGGCGAAATCGCCTGTCTCGTCGGCCCGAACGGGGCCGGCAAGTCCACCGTTCTCAAGACGGTATTCGGCATGCTGGAGCCCTGGACCGGCTCGGTACGTCTTGGCGACCGCGAAATCGGCGGGATGGCCCCCGAAGACATCGTCCGTATCGGTGTCGGCTACGTCCCACAGACGGAGAACGTGTTCGGCTCGCTGACTATCGACGAGAACCTCCGGATGGGCGGGGTCGCTCGCGACGACGGCCTCGACGAGGTCGTGGCCGAACTGTACGACCGGTTCCCCATCCTCGACGACAAACGCACCGCGAACGCGAAGACGCTCTCGGGCGGCCAGCGGCAGGTGCTCGCGTTCGCTCGCGCGCTCGTGATGGAGCCCGACGTGTTGCTCATCGACGAGCCGAGCGCCGGACTGGCACCGAACACCGCAAAGGAGGTGTTCGACGACGTTGAGACGGTCAACGAACTCGGCACGTCGATCCTGATGGTCGAGCAGAACGCCCGCGAAGGGCTGGGAATCTCCGACCGCGGATTCGTCCTCGATCAGGGGACCGTCAAGTTCGAGGGCGAGGCGGACTCGCTGCTCGACGACCCCGAGGTGTCCCGGCTGTATCTCGGCGGCGAGTCGCGCCGCTGAGTCCTCAAATCCCTGTTTTCTCACGTTCGCCACCAAGCCAGAATGACGACTCACCGGGTGTTGCACTCAAAGGGACAAGGCAACACAGAAAAGCCCCCCTCGCATATCGCCTGCCAATGACGGTGACGCTTCCGACCGAGGCCGGCGACTGGGCCGCTGCGTGGCGCGACCGGATCAACGAGCGGGCCGCGTTCGCTGAGACCGCCGACGGCTTCACCGCCGCGTTCTGCTTCGAGATCCGCGCCGACGACGCCTACACCGGCGAGCCGATACAGTTCTCGGTCGTCATCGAGGACGGCGTCTGTACCGCTGCGAACACGGCCGCGGACCCCGAGTACGACTTCGCGTTCCGTGGCCCCTACAGCCAGTGGGTCACGATGCTGCAGGGCGACCTGGACATCTCCGCCGCCGCGATGGACGGCACTTTCGACGTTGAGGGCGACACGATGCGGCTACTTCGTCGGCAGGACACCATCGCCGAGATGGTCGCGGCGGCACAGAACGTCGACACCGAGTTCGAGCACTGACCGACGGGCTTTTGTCCGCCCGCTTGGCCTACACGGGTATGCTCGACAAACTCGGTGCGGTTGGTATCGGCGGCATCGTCGTGTTGCTCGCCGGCATCGGTCTGGTCGCGTGGAAGGCACCTATCGTCGCTGTCGGTATCGCTCTGGTCGTCGGCGGCCTCGGGCTAGTCGTCTACGGCCTCGTCACGAGCCTGCTCGGCGCGTTCGGACTCGGTGGCGGAATGGGCGGTATGGGTGGCGGCGGCATGGGCGGTGGCGGTATGGGCGGCGACGGCATGCCCTGAGGCGGGGACAGCACTACTCGCGATACCGCTTCTCGAAGAAAGTGGGCCAGTGCGGGCGGACCGCCCGCCTCTCGGTCAGTTCTCGCTCGTCGGCCGGTCGGCCCGGTGTTCGCTGATGATCTGGTCGACCATCTCGGCGTTTTGCTCCTTCCGGCGGTCAGCGGCCCGCTCCTCCCAGTCCTCGATTGCCGCCTCGATCTCGCCCTCGCGGGCGACGGCCAGTTCGTCCACTTCCTGGACGGTGACCATCTCTGCCGGTGCGACGGGGATGTCGTTGTCGAACAGCACCTGATCGGCGATGTCGGAGAGGTTGCCGTTCCGGAGGACGATTTTCGGGTCGATATCCGCCAACTGCTGGGCCGTCGACCGGCCCGCGCCCGAGGCGTCACGGAACATGATGATGTCGTCCTCGACGAGGCCGAACCGCTCGTCGGCGTCGGCGATGGCGTCCCTGGTGAACTGCTCGACCACCTTGACGGGTGTCAACCCCTCCTGTTTCTCCGAGACGTCCGCGAAGTTCGAGTGGTCGAGCTTCCACAGCGCCTTGAGTCGTTCAAGCTTGTCGGCCAGCGCCTCGCGTTTCTCCTGTTCTTCCTCGACCTTCCGTTCGAGGGCCTCATTGCGTCGCTGGAGTCGCGTCACCTCGCGGTCTTTCCTCACTTCGCGCCGGCCCTCGCTGCGGGCCTTTTCGAGTTGTTTGTCCTTCTCCGAGAGCTGGTCGTCCTTGCGCTTGATCGTCTCTTTGAGGTCGTCGACGTGTGATTCGAGCCGTTCGATGCGGGCGTTCAGTCGCTTGATTTCCTTCTCGTCGTCGGTGAGTTCCCGCGGCTCGTGGGCCGTCGCTTCCTCGTCCTCGCCGTCATCGTCTTCGAGGTCCCGCAACACCGTCTCGACGCTCTCCTCGCCGGCGACGACGCGGTCGATGACCGGTCCCACGTCGTGCTGTGGCGGGACCTTGCTCGCGACGCGCTCGAACTGGTCGGCGTGGTAGTCGAAGGCGTAGAGGGCGGCGGCCATCGCGTCCCGCTCGTGGTCGTTGTCGTAGGCCTCCTCGCGGGTCCGGTGTTTCTTCTCGTCGACCGGGAGATCGGTGTCGGGCTCCCAGCCCGCGGCGCTAAAGGAGCGCCGGAGCTTCTCGACGGTTTCGGGCATCGGCGTCACATCGGCGGCGACGACGACCGGCCGCCCGCGCTCGATGATCCACTCCGTCGTCGCCGCGGCGTCGTCGGTGCGAGAGGAATACACGTCCAGGACAGTGCCGTCCAGGGAGACGATGGCGACGGCCGTCGTCGTCCCGGGATCGACGCCGACGACGACGTGATCGCGCCGTTTCGCGAGCGGCTTGAACTCGATGCCGTCCCGCCGCTGGCGCTCGATCTCGACGCGTGTATCGCCCGAGCGTGCTCTCGATACCGGGATGTCTTGCGGTCGGGCCGACACCTGAAAGACGGCGTTCGAGAAGCCGCCGTACTTCTCTGTCACGTCCCGTTCGTACTCAAGACCGGCACCATCGAGTTCGGACTCGATTTCACGTGCTCGCTTCCGGACCGCGCCGTGGATGCGTCGCGTGTAGCGGTCCTCTGACCACCCGCCTTTTCCGGTCGAGCGGCCCCGCGAGACCTTCACCTCAGTCGTATCGGTGAAGGCCGACACTTCCTGACCGACGTTGGCGGCGGCCAGTCGGGCCGCGGCTTCGGCCTCCTCCATCGGGTCCTTGCCGTAGGGGACGCCGTGCCGCTTGGCGACCCGGGAGAGCGGCTCCGGCCGCTCGTCGCCGGTCACCTGCACCAGTTTCGTTTCGTCGGGGAGGGACCCGAGGACGTGGATCAGGGCGTCCTTGTCCTCAGCGAGTTCGTACATGTTGTCCGTCGCGACGATGGCCGGCTCCTCGTCCTCGATGCGCCGGCGGAGCTTCCGCCGCGAGACCACGTCTCGCTCGACTGATTCCCCGTCGAAGACCACCAGCGCGTACGACGGCGCGTCGCCGCGCACGTCGCCGCTCTGGATGTCGACACCGAAGACGACCGCGTCGAGCGCTGCCGTGCGGTTCACGGGAAACGGTAGGCGACGCGCGATTATAAATCCGTTCCGGGCTAGCAGGATAGGTCTGATTTGATTGTGCGATGGAGACTTCGAACAGCCAGAAAGCCCCCGACCCATCAACTCCCGCGTCTCGCTTCGCTCCTCGGTCGTTGCACTCCCTGCGGTGCTTGCGTCGTCGGGGTTCGTTGATGGGTCGGCCCCTTTCAGTCCCGCCCGACATAGATTGTTCAGCTGGCTTGATGGGGCGTTATGGTTCGGGATTGCCGACCCCAAACATCTCTTATCAGGGCGGTCCGAAAGCCCACTATGACCACACCTCGCTGCGCCACGAGCGCCACTCCGGAGGCCGGTCGGCATGGCGTCTGAACGGGAGAAGATGCTCGCCGGCGAGCGCTACGACGCGAGCGACCCGGAACTCGTCGCCGCCCGCGAACGTGCGAACGAACTCACTCGAGAATACAACCGAACCGACCCGACAGACACCGACACCAGACGGGCACTCATCGAGGACCTGTTCGGCTCGGTCGGCGCGGACTGTCACGTCGAACCGCCGTTCCGGTGTGACTACGGCGACAACATCCACGTCGGCGACGGCTTCTACGCGAACTTCGACTGCGTCGTGCTGGACGTCTGCCGGGTCGACATCGGCGACGATTGCCTGCTCGGGCCAGGCGTCCACGTCTACACCGCGACGCACCCGCTCGATCCGGACGAACGACGCAGCGGCGTCGAGTACGGGAAGTCGGTGACTATCGGCGACAACGTCTGGGTCGGCGGTCAGGCGGTGATCAATCCGGGCGTCACCGTCGGCGACGACGCCGTCATTGGGTCCGGCGCGGTCGTCACCGACGACGTTCCCGCTGGCGTCGTCGTTCAGGGGAACCCCGCATCGGTCGTGCGGGAAATCGAGACTGACGGCCCCCGATAGCAGCTGCGGCCGAACGGGCGTAACTCGTCGCGGGGTTCTTCGCGCTGTGGCACGTATTATCTCTATGGACACGAAAACGGAACACAGCGTTCGGACGGTGGAAACGCGAGACGAACTCGACGACGTACTGGCGACGGCCGACCGCGTGCTGGTGATGGTCCGAACGACTGGCTGTACGATCTGCAAGTCGATGGAGCCGATACTCGACATCGCCGCGAAGGCCACCGACGCCGCGGTGGTCGTGTTCAACCCCGAAACCGACCTCGACGCTGTCGAAGCCTTCGACGTCCGGAGCGTCCCGACGTTCCTGCTGTTTGGCGACGGGGACCTTATCGACCGCCGTGCCGACGGGTTCGTCCCGGCCGAGGAACTTATCGAATTCACCGAAACCGGGCTTGAATCGCGCGTGTGAACTGGGTTGCATTGTCACACTGAGGGAACACTTTTACCATTGCTTGTCGAAGCGGTCCGACGATGGCCCTCCAAATCGGCTCCGCCCTCGAAGAGGCGGGGTACCGGCTGTTCAGTCGTACCGGCGCGATACTACTCGTAGCGTATTTCGCCCTGATGGCTAGCTTTCAAGCACTGTTCAATTCAGCCATAGCGACGACCTACACCAGGATGGGATACAGCGAGATTGCCGCAGCCATGCCGCTCACATTCGACATCCCGCTTACTGTTGCTGGTGTCGGTATCGCTATCACCTCCGTGGTCTCACTGTATCTCACCGTCGTGTCCTTCCGGACGTTTGTCGCTGGGACACGCACCAGCTTCCCCGCAGGAGCGTTCACGCGGAACGTCCCACTCGCGCTAGTGAACGTCTTTGTCGGCGGGATCGTCTACAGCCTGCTGGTGTTTATCGGGTCAATCTTGCTCATTATCCCTGGCATCTTCGCGTACGTCGCGTTCATCTTCATGATGCCGTACATCATCACCGAAGACCGGAACTTCATCGCGGCGCTCAAGGAAAGCTACCGGCTCACCGAGGGCGACCGGCTCGCGCTGTTCGGACTGCTGTTGATTGTTGGTGCCGCCGCGGCGGTCGTCGGCGGGATCCTCGGATTCGTCGGCTCGCTGGCGCTTTCGTGGCCGACTTCACAGTTGGCGAGTGTCGTCGTCCAACCCCTAGCGTCGCTATATGGCACCGCAATTATTGCAGTCGCGTTCGAGCAACTCCGGACGGCTGACGGGCAGCCGCCGTCGGCCCCGAGCGAGGACGACACGACGCTGACGGCTCTCTGACTGGATTCGTCGGCCCCTGTCGTCCCACTCAGGACGACACCGTTCTCTGTCGCATCGTGACTGTCTTATCCGTCCAGTTGCCTACCGGGAGCAATGCGACGGCACCGGATCGGGACGAGCTTGTACGCTGGCGTGCTGTTCGTCGTTCTCGGAACGCTCGCGTGGGCGAGCGGGCAGCCGTTTATTTTCCCGAGTCTCGGTCCATCTGCGTTCATCCTCGCGTTTCAGCGGGACGGCGACCGGACGGGGCTGGTCAGCGTCGTCGTGAGCCATCTCATCGGCGGCGTTGCGGGACTGCTCGCGTACAGCCTGCTCGCCGGTGGCGTCTCGCTCGTCGCGGACCCGACCGCGTTCTCGATGGCCGGGCTCCGCCTCGTCGCGAGTGCGACGCTCTCGATCGTCGTGACGAGCTGGGGGATGATTGCATCCGACACAGTACACGCGCCGGCCTGTGCGACGACGCTCATCGTCTCGCTGGGGCTGCTCTCGACGCCGCTGCAGGTCGCAGTCATCGTCGTCGGTGTCGGCGTCCTCGTCGCGTTCCACGCGCTCGTGCTGTCCGTGTACCACCGAGCGACTGATCCGTCCCGGCCAGGCTCGGTCGATGGCTGATGCGGTCACACAGCCCTCTGTACCGTGCTCACTCGTCCGACAACTCGACGGTTATCACCGGCACCGGCGATTCGCGGATGACCGTCTCCGCGACGCTCCCGATGAGATAGTGGTCCAGTCCGGTCCGACCGTGGGTTCCCATCACGACGAGGCCCGCGGGAACTTCCGTGACGGCGTCGACGCGCTCGGTAGTCGTTGGAACTAATCGGCTTGAGACCCCGCTGCGTTCCGGAAAAGGACTATACTGTCCCCGTCGCAGGGACGGATATGGACATCTCCAGAATCGCTGTCCACGAGTCGGTTGCGAAGGCCTGTCCGCTGGAGTCGATGGTCGCCGCGCTACAGGGACCTGACGTTCCCGTCGAGATTGTTGGAGACGGGGCCTCATTCGATGCCAGTGATTGCGTCGTCACGTTCTCCCCGCGGGACGCGTTTCTGGACGCCGTCTGGGTCCACGGCATTCGCGCGGGCTACGACGAGTTCGACGTGGCTGCCTACGAAGCCACCGGGACGGCATTGACAAACAGCACCGGCATCCACGGCGACACCGTCCCGGAAACCGTCGTCGGCTACATGACAGCGTTCGCCCGCCGTCTCCACGTCTACCGGGACCGTCAGTTCGACAGCGACTGGACCCAGGAACCGTACGACGCGCCGTTTACGCTGACCGGCGAACAGGTGTGCGTGGTCGGCCTGGGCACCATCGGTCAGGGCGTCGCCGACCGGGCCGACGCGTTGGGGCTGAATGTCGTCGGCGTTCGTCGCTCCGGCGATCCCGCCGAGCACGTCGAACGCGTGTACACGCCCGACGACCTAGACGCCGCTGTCGCCGACGCGCGCTTCGTCGTACTGTGCTGCCCGCTCACCGAGGAGACCGAAGGGATGGTCGACACCGCTCTCCTCGAAAAGATGCGGGCAGACAGCTACCTCGTCAACGTCGCTCGCGGGCCTGTCGTCGTCGAAGACGCGCTGCTGGCTGCGCTGGATGACGATGCGATTGCCGGGGCAGCTATCGACGCCCACTGGGAGGAGCCACTGCCGGGCGACCATCCGCTCTGGGACCACGAGTCGGTCATCGTGACGCCACACGTCGCTGCGTTCACGAACCGCTATCACGAGGACATCGCGGCCCTCGTTCAGGAGAACCTCGAACGGATCGACCGCGGTGAGTCGCTGCGGAACCGCGTCGCGTGAGGGCGGACCGTCCGGGGACTCTCTCTGGCCGCGCCGCTCAGGTGCCTTCGACTAACCGTTCTAGCTGCTCGGGCGGCACCGCCCCGCGAGCGGCGTGGCCGTCGTAGGCGAACGTCGGGACGCCGGTGATGCCCTGTCGCTGGGCCGCGGTGAACTTCTCGCGGACCGCCGACCGGAGGGCATCGTCCGCGAGCGCCGACCGGATCTCGTCGCCGTCGATGCCCGCGTCTTCGGCCAGGTCGACAAGCAGGTCTTCGTCACCGATGTCCGCTCCGTCTTGCCACAGCGCCTCGAAGATAGATACGTCGAAGGTCAGCCATGTCTCGTAGCCGTAGTGCTCCTTGACGTAGTACGAGGCGATCTGGGCGGGTAGTGAGTCGATGTCGGTGGCGATGTCCAGATCCATCTCGACGTCGTATTTCGCCTGAAGCCGGCGGACGCTCTCTTTGGCCTGCTCGTAGTAGTCCTCGTCTTTGCCGTCGTCGACAGAGTGGTCGATGGAGCCGTCGGGGTTGCGCTTCCCGCTCCGGAGGTCGAAGGGGTGCCAGTCGATCTCTAGGTCGTCCTCGCGCGTCGACTGGTACTGCCTGAGCGATTCGCGTCCGAGATAACAGAACGGGCAGACGTAGTCCGAAAAGACCGTGATCCGCTCGCTCGACTGTGTCTCACTCATACGTCCGGGTATGCGTTGCTCGCGGTTAAACGCGGCCACCGTCTGTGTTAGATGCGTGCACACCCGTCTTGGAGCGTAACTGTCGAGATAGAACTATATCTATATAGATGTCATAGCAACGGATTACATGACAGCCCATCCTTTCGGTACCGACGTGGACGACTCGAACGGAGACGGTCAGTGGATCGCCGGGTCTGCCGTCGAGAGCCACTTCTGTAGACGCGGTACAGCCGACACTCGGCCCGGAGGGTCGCTGTGACGGGACTGTGGCGACTAACGCGAAACCGGTACGGCCGGACCGTCTACGACGCGCTCGACCGGGCCGGCGTCACGGCGACGTGGATGTACGAGTACACCCGGTCGCTGGCGGACCCGATACCCGACCGGACCGACACCGCGGTCGCCGTCGAACGTTGTTCCCCGGGTCGTATCGCTTCCCTCGACCCGCCGGTCGAGGACCTCGTCGCGGCTGAGGATATCGTCGCCGCCCTCGCGGACGACGAACCGGTGGGCTACCTGTTCTGTTCTGTCGGGGCGACACACCACATCGCACCACTCCACCGCCGACTCTCGTTCGACGGCGCGTACCTCAGACGCGTATTCGTCGACCCGGACTATCGGAACCGCGGCGTGGCAACCGCGATGGTCGCCGCGGCGTGTCGACGCGCGGCAGACGAGAATGCGACGGAAGCGACGGCGCTGGTGGCACTCGACAACCGTCCGTCCCGGGCGTTGTTCGAGCGGCTCGGATTCCGTGCGACGCGGGCGAGGCGCTACGCCGCCGTCGGTCCGTTCTCGTGGCGGTCGGTCCGCGACCTGTGAAACGTCTCTTGACGGCTGCGTAGCCGAATATATCTATATATTTTACTACTAAGTAAATAATTCTCAGGCAAGATTTATACTTTGAACGGGCGAGGTTCGAAACGGGTCGATGACCGAGCCATTGCGAGAGGCGATACGGGGCGTCTGGAACCGGGTGGACTTCGCCGACCGACGGGTCTCCGATACGGTCGACCGGACGGACATCGTGGGTCGGCTCACCGGTGCCGACTACATCAGCCTCGCGGCCCTGTTCGTGGGGTGGGGGAGCGCGCTCCTGTTCTTTCGTGGGGCACCCAACTGGGGTCTCATGGTGATGTTCGTCGCGTTCTTCCTGGATAAGGTGGATGGCTGGTACGCACGGCGCACAGGTACCTCGTCCCCGTTTGGCCGGCAGATCGACTCCTTTATCGACATCTTCGCGTATCTGCTCCCTGCAGCACTGCTGTACCACGTCGCACTTGCGCCGTCACCGGTCGCGAGCCTCGTCGTTGGATTTCTGCTCTTCGCGTTCGGGGGGCTCCGACTGATCCGACACACCAACGAGGGGTTCGGCTCCGACGGCGGCGACAGCTACTATCACGGGACGACGGTCGTTCACACCAACTTACTCGTCGTCGCGAACTACTTCCTCGCGAGCTTCGTCGGACTGTGGAACGGGTGGCTCGCTGGCGTACTCGTGGGAGCCGCCTGCCCCCTGATGGTCTCTGACTACAAGGCCTACAAGACGGACCTCAGCCACGGCCTGGCCGCCGCTGTCGCGCTGGCGGCGGGTGGACTGGCCCTCGCGATGGAACTCGGATACGTATGACCGGTTTGTCGGGGCTGCCGGGCGACCCTGACGGCCGAACGGTCCACGTTGACACACATCTCCACACGGTCGCCTCCTACGACGGTAACATCATGCCCGAGACCCTCCTTGCAGGTGCGAAGGCGGCGGGGCTCGATGCAGTCGTGGTAACCGACCACGACACGGTCGAAGGCGCACGGCTCGTCGCCGACCTGGCCGAGGACGTGCTGGTCGTCGTCGGCTGTGAAGTCTCGACCGCCGACGGCCACTTGCTCGCGCTCGGTGTCGACGCCGCGCCGGAACCGGACAGACCGCTGGTCGAGACCGCCCGTGACATCCAAGACGGCGGCGGAGTGGCCGTCGTTCCGCACCCGTTCCAGCGGTCGCGCCACGGGGCCAGCCGGGAGGCTATCGACGGCGTGGACGGCATCGAGGTGTACAACGCCCACGCGCTGACCAACATCCGGAACAAGCAAGCGGCGCGGTTCGCACGGACAGCGGGCTACCCGGCCTTCGGCGGGAGCGACGCCCACCGCCCCGGCGGTATCGGCCGCGCAGCGACGACAGTTGCGCTCCGACCCGGCGACCCGCTGACCACCGAGACGCTCCTCGCAGCGATGCGGGCCGGGCGAACGGCCGCGGTCGGACGCTCCCCGGCACGCTCGCGCTATCTCTCGAAAGTCGTCGAGAACGCCACGCGAAAGACGCTGACGCTGTTCTGACCGTGGCACCGAACCGACCCGATGACGACCCGACGCGGTTTTTCAGGTCGAAAGCAGCGCGACGGGACGCGATTGCGCGGACGCTGGCGCTGCTCGGTCTGTTCGTCGCCTTCGCCGTTGGGATTCACGCAGTCGCGCCGCGGCTGCTCGACCCGGTGTGGCTGCGCCGCCAGCTCGCGGCCTTCGGCGCGTTCGCGCCCCACGCTTTCGTCACCTTGCAGACGCTTCAGGTGCTCCTCGCCCCGATTCCGGGCCAACTCCTCGGCGGCGTCGGGGGCTACCTCTTCGGTGTCCGGGCCGGGGCGGCCTACAGCCTGCTCGGCGTCTGTCTGGGGAGCGCGGCGGCGTTCTCGCTGGCCCGCCGCTACGGCCGGCCGTACGTCGAACGGGTCACGCGGTCGGAAATGCTCGCCCGGTGGGACCGGTTCCTGGCCCAAAACGGCCTGATGGGGCTGTTCGTCCTCTTCCTCCTCCCGACGTTTCCCGACGACCTGCTCTGTTTCGTTGCCGGTATCTCGGACTTGCGTCTGCGGACCTTCCTCGTGCTCGTCGCTGTTGGTCGAACCCCGTCGTTCCTCGCAGCGGCGTACGCCGGCGAGCGACTGGACGGCGGCCACGTCGGCACGTTCCTCGCCGTCGTGACGGCACTCACGGCGGTCTCACTCGCCGTCTTCGTCCTGCGGGAACGTGTGGTCGCCGTGTTCGGTGATCCGGACACGGGCGAGTAATCCGCGGTCTTTTCGGGTGTCCCGCTACCCGAGTATCTCGTCGTGGAGACGGCGCTGTCTGACGCAGTATTTATGTCTATTGAGCCGAAGGTAGCCGTCAGTACGACAATGATGGCGACGACGCACGCGTTCATGACAGTCGCCGTCGCCGCGCTTGCCATGCCCGCGCTGTCGGAGTACGCGGCCCCGCCGCTCGTGCTCGCGGCCGCGTTCGTCGGCGGCCTCGCACCCGACTTCGATGTGGTCGCCAGCCACCGGAAGACACTCCATTTCCCAGTGTACTTCTCGGTCCTGGCGACGGCGCTGCTGGGTGGCGGCCTCGTCACGGGCACGACACCGCTAATACTCGCCGGCGTCGCCGTCGCCGCGGGGGCCGTCCACTCCCTCTCGGACGTGTTCGCCGGCAGCCCCGAGGCCGAACCGTGGAACCCGACGACGGACATCGCGGTGTACAACCACCTCCTCGGTCGGTGGCACCGGCCCCGGCGGTACGTCCGCTACTCCGGCGCTCCTGAGGACTTCCTGCTTGCGGCGGCCTGTGCCGCGGTCGCTGTGCTCTCGCCCGCGACGGGCGTCTGGGCCGACAGCGCCCTCGTCGCCCTGCTTTCGGCCACCGGGCTGTACACCGCCGTGCGCAAGCATCTGGCGTCGATTGCGGCGACGACTCGGTCGCTTCTCCCGGTCCGTGTCCCGAGCGTTTCCGTGACGGAATCCGAACACGGCGGCTCGACGCTCTCCGTGGAGTTCCGGTAGTCCGGGTCCCGTGCGGGACCGTTTTGAACGCTGCCCGGCCTACCTGTTGCTGCCGACTCCCTCTCGGACGCTCTCGACACGCGAGATGAGGGCATCAGCGTCCGCCGCGAACAGCAGTACGCGCCCGCTGTTCCCCATACTCTCGCGGCCCACGACGGCGACGGGCGGCCCGTCGCTGGTCTCGAAGGCCCGGTCGACGCCCCACTGTGCTGTGGCGTCGGCGGAAACGGCATCTGGGCGCTCACCGGCGTCATACGAAGCGATAGTGCCGTCCAGCGATTCAAGCGCGTTCTCGACGGTATTGGTCAGTCGGCAGTCGACCGCGAACCGGATCGATGGGTCGCGTTCCCGGGCGGCCAGCAGGGCGCGAGCAACCGTCGTGGACGCGCCGAAGCGGACCCCGCGGTTCGGCCGGACGCCGTCCGTCATGCGGGCTATGCGGCCTTCGACGGCGGCGACTGCGTCTGGCCGCTCGGCGTACGGCGTCGCGCCGGCGACGGTCATCCCTCGGTCGGGGACCAGCGCCGACACGTCACCGTCGACGAGCGCAGACACGGCCCGCTCGACGGCTTCGCTCGTCGGCTGTCGAGCGGCATCGTTTCTCGTCTGGACCAGGTGCTGGACCGCGCCGGGACCTTCCCCGACGTCGACGTTGTACCGGACTGCGCTCGCAAGCAGATTGATGCCGCTCCCGACCGCCGACGACAGGTCGTCGCCGTGGGCCAACTGCGTCGCGATGGCCGAGGAGAGCGTACAGCCGGAGCCGTGGGTGGCTTCGGTGTCGATGCGGTCGTGGCGGAACGTCGTCACGCCGTCCTCGGTCACGAGCGTGTCGACGACGGTGTCACCCGGAACGTGGCCCCCCTTCACGAGCGCGCTGTCGGCCCCCATCTCGATGAGGTCACGGCCCGCCCGTTCTGCGGTCTTTGGATCGTCGACGTCGCGCCCGGTCAGGACGGCCGCCTCGTCGGCGTTCGGTGTGACGACCGTCGCTTCGGCGATGAGGCTCTCGTAGGCGTCTTCGGCCTCGGCGGCAAGTAGCCGGTCGCCAGAGGCCGCCACCATCACCGGATCGACGACGAGGTTCGGCAGGTCGGCGGCGTGGGCCACAACCAAGTCGATGACCTCGCTCGTCGCGAGCATCCCCGTCTTGACCGCGGCCACGTCGAAGTCTTCGGTGACCGCCTCGATCTGGGCCTCGATCTGTTCAATCGGGAGCAGATGCTGGCCCTGTACGCCCGTAGTGTTTTGTGCCGTGATACTGGTTATCGCGCTGGTCCCGAAGCCATCACAGGCCTCGATGGTCTTGACGTCGGCCTGGATACCGGCCCCGCCACCGGAGTCGCTGCCGGCGACGGTCAGCACGACTGGCGGTGTCACTGGGGCGTCCGCTCGTGTCATATCTGATGCCTTCAGCGGCGGCCACATATCGGTGCTGGTCTCTCAGTCGGACGAAACTATGCGGCCAAATCCTAGTATGGTAATAATACTACATACTACATCTGAGAAACATTTATGTAGCGCTGTGTCGGATGTGCCCTTGTACCACAATGGAACCAGCGTCGCGCGATACTACCGACTCCGACGAGCAGTACGGCAGCTTCACCACTGGCGGCGGCGACGTCGTCGTCTATGACACCGAGAACCCGACCGCGTGGCTCCAATCGAGCTATGCGGTACAGGTTGGCTGCTCCTCGGAGCGAAAGTCGGCCTGACCTTCTTACCCGACCGATATCATCGCGATACCGACGATAGCCAGCCCCGCAGCAGCCAGGCGTGCTCGGAACTGCGCTTCATCGAGCACAATCGCGCCCAGAATGACGGCGACGATAGCCTGCCCGTTAACGATAGGTGAAACGATACTCGCCGGGAGCAACTGGAAGGACAGTAACACGATGTGGTTCGCGTAGGCGACGAACATCGCCGCGACGACGAACTTCGGGAGGTCCCCTCGCCACCCTGGTGGGACCTGGTAACGGAACGCGAGCGGCGTCATCAAGACGGCGATGCCGACGGCCATCACTGGGATGTAAGTCGTCGGTTCGATAGCCAGTTCCTGCATCAGCACCCGCTTGCTTACATCGACGAGCGCGAACGCCGCAGCCGACAGTAAGGCCAGCTGTGCGGGCCGGGACTGCCGGGCCCGTTTGAGCGGGGCCAGTAACGCCGTACCCTGCCAGTTCGCGACGTAGACGGCCGCGGTCGCGACGACGACACCACCGACCTGTAGCGGCGAGAGGTGCTGGCCCAGCAGGCCGACTTCCAGCGGCAGGACGAACACGGGAACGATTTTGCTGATTGGCGACACGTAGGAGACTTCGCCGACGCGGATCGCCCGAAAGAGGGTGAGCAGTCCAACCGCCGTCACCGCCGTCACAGCGAGTATCGACGAGAGGACGTTGATGCGGTTGCCCGCCGGGAGGAAGGGCTCGTTGCTGACGAAGACGATTGGGAGGTAGACGATGGGGACGATGCTGTATGTAAGCAACAGGAACACCGGCGATGGGTACTCGGTGAACCACCGCTTCATCACGAACAGGTACACCCCGAATATCAGGGCCGACAGGACGGCGTACGCGATTCCGACGTTCACGGTTGACAACGACTGGCCGACCGCAATAACTGTTCCCTTCGGGCTCGTGTCAGGAACCGCGATGGCGAGCAAGCAACGCCGCAAGCAACACTGCGAGACCGGCCACGAGCGCGGTAAAGCCGTCGCCCTCGCCGGCTGTCGTCTGTGTGTCTGTGCGCATCCCCGTCGGAGTCGACGTTGATGCGGCTGTTTCCGTCGAAACGACCACGTCGACCGTCGTCGTGGTCCGTCCGTCACCCGCCGACAGCGACACTGTTCCGGGCTCGTTGAGGGTGACCGTCCGCGCGACCGTTGTCGTCGTCTGTGGCGGGAGATACAGCCGCTGCTCCGCGAATACGGCGTCGTTGCGGCGGAACTCGACTACTGTTGTCCCCGGAATCTCGTTGTCGTTGGCGACAGTGGCGGTCACGTCGACCCTGTCACCCTGCCTGACTTCTCTCGGACTCGCGGTGACGTCGGTCACGCTGGCGGCTGCCGGTTCCGTCACCACGACAGTGACGGTGTCGCCGTCGACGCTGATCACGTATCGGCCGGGGTCGGCGAACGTGTGTGTCATCGCGACGTCAGTCCGTTCACCCGGTTCGATCTGACCCTGTTTCGTGGCGACGACGGTCTCGTTGACCGCGAGCGACACGTTGTACGCCCCCGCCTCGCCGCCGGCGTTCTCGACGACCGCATCGACCGCGAGCGTCTCGTTGGTCGCCAGCCGGATCGGTTCGTTGCCGCCGACCGGCGCGTCCGACCGGTAGAGACTGTCTGCGCGGTAGGCGTCCGCGCGGTCGACCGGCGGGAGGCTGTAGCCGATACGGGCGGGAATCGCACCGAACAACCGCTGGTGGGTCGCCTCGTTCCACATCGCCACCGTCGCTGTCGTTTCGGTCTCCGTCGCGGTCGTGTTCCGGACGCTTGCCCCGCCAGCGGCCTCGATCTCGGTGAGGAACTGCGATTGCGTGACCGGGTCACGATAACCGTTTAGTGCCTGGAACACGGTCTGGAGTGTCTTGTTGCGGTCAGTGGCCGAGCGGATATGGACGTCTGCCCGCCCGGCCACCAGCGCGCCCTTCCTGTAGTTCGCGTCGCTCGTCCAGCTCGACCGGTCCGTCAGCGCCACGTCGCTGTAGACGGGCCGTCCGCCCGCTGCAAGCTGTGTCCGGAACTCGTCGAACCCGATCCGGTCCTGTTCCAGCGTCAGGACGGCGGCGTAGTACGTCGCCCAGCCCTCGACCGTCCACCGCGTCTCCCGCGTCGTCTCGTAGGCCTGCCGGCTGTGGACGTACTCGTGGAGCCAAACGTTGTTGGCGGTATCGAGCGACTGCCCGGACTGGACCCACATGTCCGCATCACCGATCTGATACCCTTCGACGCCCCAGTCGACGGCCTCGGACGGCGCGGCGACGACGAACACCTGCTCGTCACGGTCGCCAACCCGGAGCGCGTTCGACGCGTTCGCCATCGAATCGAGGACCGAAATCGGCGAAGCCGTCATCGTCGCCCGCTCCGGCACAGCCAGCGTGAACGTCTGGTTGTGCGCCGTCTCCTCGAACGTCGCCACTTCGCCGAGGTACACGATCTCCTCGCCCGCCGCGCCCGGACCTGCCGTCCGGAGTGTGCGGTTGTACCTGACTGGGTCCTGGCCGGTGTAGCGCCAGCGCGTCGGCGTCAGCGACCGCGTGAGCAGCGCCCAGTCGCCCGTATCGACGCTGAGATATCGGCCCTCGGCTCCCTCCGGACCGCTCTTCTCGATGGTCCGGTTCGGGTTGGTGCGGTAGCTGATCGTCGCCGTATCCGTCGTTTCGTCCCACTCGTACACGGACTCGTTGATGCGCTCGAACCCGTCGGTTTCGGTCACCGTCGCCTCCGCTGGGACGTGTGTTTCGAGGTCGATGACCCGGTCCGGGACCTCGTAGGTCAGGGTCACTGCGACTTCGCCCGGCTGTTCCGGCACACGTGCGTAGGTCTGTGTCTGCTGAATCACGTCACCGTCGCTGGTCTGTGTCGTACCCGACGTGGCTGTCCCTGTCTCTACGCTGGCCGCTGCTGTGGCCGCCGTTCCGGCTGTGTCTCCGCCCTGTCCGCGCGGCTGGCGTCGATACGTGTCGGCGCTTCTCGCTCGGACTATCGAGCCATTTGACTCGCTAGTGGCTGTCGACGACTGCACCGTTCCAACTGCCTGTCCACGCTGAGCCGATGCCGTCTCGGTTTTGTCTGTGCAGTTCTCACTGACGCCAGTCGCCGCTCCGTCGCTAGTCCCGGTCACCGCCCCATGGTCAGCGGTCGCAGCCACCGGGAGCGACGAAATTCCCCCACCAAGGAGAAGAACCACGAGTCCGACGGCCACCACCCGCCGGGGTACAACGAACATTGCAAACAGTTATCGTCCGGTGGTTGAAATAGTTGACCGCCGATTGCGAGTGTTGGTATCATGCACCAATACCTGCCTCGACCGGTCGCTCCTACGACGGCAAAAAACAGCCAGACCTGAACCACTCGTAACCGACCGCAGCGAACACTCGCGAGCAGACCGAACTGAAAAGCTGGCGAGCAGGTCACAGCAGCGGCTTGCCACGGTGCTTTCACGAGAACCGCTGGCAGTCAGGAGTTCAGGCGACGTTGAAACCTTTGTCGCGGAGGAAATCCTCGACGCGGCCCGTGTGATTGCCCTGGAGCTCTATCTGCCCATCCTCGACAGTGCCACCGCAGGCGAACTTCGATTTGAGGTCTGAGGACAGCGAGTCCATGTCGACGTCTTTCGGGTCGAATCCCTCGATAATCGTTACCTCCTTCCCGTAACGGCGCTCGTCGATGCGGATGTTAATCTCCTGGGACTCCTTAGCGACGTCCTCACAGACGCAGAGCTCCTCAGGCAGCCCGCACGTCGAGCAGACTTCCGACATTACAATCGCGCCTACGAACACGACCTATTAAACACTGTCGGGGACTAGCGCTCGGAGACGATTCCATCGGCGATTTCGACGGCTTCGTCGGCCATCGCCTCGCTCACCTCACCGCCGTACCGGAGCCGCTCCCGTAGCGTCGCCAGTCGCCGGACCCGGTCGTCGGCCCCTATCGCGTCGAGATACGCCCGTACTGTCTCGCCGCTCTTGCGGCCCCGGTGTTCCGTCGCAAGGACATGCATGGCTCGCTGGAACGCCCGCTCGACGTCGGTCTCGGGGTCCACGCGGCGCTGGTATCGCAGCCACACTGCCCGGTAAGCTCGTTCGCTGAGGCCGGACCGGCGCGCGCCCGCTGCGATGCCGAGCAACGCGACGACGCCGAGCGTCATCTCCTCGCGCGACGGGAGCTCCGGCAGGCTCAGCTCCGCCGCCTCGTCCGTGTCCGACTCCCCTGCTGTGCCGGTGGGTGTGTCGGATTCCGTGGCCGTTGGTGTCTCCGTCGGCTCGGTCTCGGTCCCATTGGTCTCAGTCAGCGGGGCGGGCGTCGACGTGTCGGATGGCGTGTACTGCTCTACCGGGTTCCCGTCGCCGACGGTGGGCGCCGATCCGTCCGAACTCGCGTCCTCGATACGTTGCTGTCTGACTTCTTCGCGCGGCCCGGACGGCGTTGGGTCGAACTGTACCCAGCCCTGGCCGGGGAAGTACACCTCGACCCAGGCGTGGGAGTTGAGTCCGCGCACGACCCACTGGTTCTCGTCGATTCGCTGGCCGGAGGTGTACCCGACGGTCATGCGCGCCGGGATGCCTTGGGTCCGGAGCATCGTCACCATCGTCGTCGCGAAGTAGACGCAGTACCCCTCGTCCATCTCGAAGAGGAAGGCATCCGCGACGTTGAAGTCGGGTCGGTCGACCTCGAGTGAGTAGTCCTTGCTGTCCTGCAGCCACCGTTCGACGACCAGCGCCGTCTCGTAGGGGTTCTCGGCGTTCGCAGTGAGAATCGCTGTCCGTTCCGCGACTCGGTCCGGCGTGCTGTCGGGGAGCTGGGTGTACAGCTCCACAGTCGCGTCGTCGTAGTCAGTGCCGGCCGCACGCAGCCCGTCCGGGGTTGCCACGAGCAACTCGCTCCTGACCTCGTAGCTATCACCCGACGAAAGTGTCCCATCCGGCTGAAACCCGCCCTCGCTGGAGACCGATACCGACGGCTCTCCGGAGTAGCGGACGGGCTTCCAGGCAGCCGGGACGGTCCCGATGGTCGACTCCGCCCGGAACTCCTGTCGAAGCGTCCGGGTCTCTCCCTCTGGAGAGTCGAGGCGCTGGTCGTCGTACGGGATTGGGTTCCCCGTCCGTACCCACCCGTTGCCGGTGTAGCGGTCGTAGGAGGTGACCCGCCAGTAGCGTGGTTCCTCGCTTTCGACCGTGTACCGTATCTCCGGTGTCAACGAAATGCTCCCGCGTACTGAAAGGGACTCCCCGGCGTCGAAGAGGCTTCCCTCGACGGTCTGTCCCTCCGACCCGTCGTCGTACGACAGCAAACTATCCCGGGTAATCGGGACCTGCGAGAGCGCTGCTGGGAGCACGATTATCGCTGCCAACTGTTCGAGGACGGCACGCCGCCCGGCGTCGATGCCGTCACCGTCATCGTCCGCGCGCTCCGTCCCGTCACTGCCAGTCATCGCGTCGGGCCGCTTCGTCAGGTCAGTTGGCTCGTCCGCCGACAGCGTATCGAGCGTCCCGAAGCCGACCGTCGCCGCGATACCGACCACGCCCAGCAGCGTCGTCACCACGCCGGCGTCGGTCGTCAGGGCGAAAAACGCGAGCGCCGTGCCGGCCGCCACCGTTGCCGTCACGTACCAGCGGCGCAGGGCGAAATACCACGTTAGAAACACCGGTGCCGGCGCGAACGACAGCACCCACAGCCTGACCTTGGCGATCTGGAGCAGCGACCGTCCGGTCAGCAGGGCGGCGGTGTCGCCCAGCAGCTCCGTTATCGCCGGATTCGTCGAGAGGTTCAGTATGTACGCACCGAGCCCGCCGGCGAACAGTACTGCGCCGACACCGACCGCCAGTGGGGGTCTGAGCACGCGGGCCAGCAGTGTCGCGCCGACGAGCGAGAGCCCAGTAAGCGCCAGAAACAGGGTCGGGTCGCCGACTACGTCGCTGAGATAGTACATCGTTCGTAGCGGCGCACCGATGGCCAGCGCCGCCGCAAGCAACGCCAACATTCGTGACCCGCTCCACGGGACTCGACGGCGGACTCGTTCCACGACGGCAGCGCTCATCCGTTCACCTCCCCCGCAATGGGGTTGTCCCGACTGGCAGTCACGTCGGCGAAGGACTGGCGGCGGCCGTCGACCGATACCGTGACGCCGTCACCGCTGGCCGTGACGACCACGTCGGCGTCGTCCACACGGCCGGTCTGGCCCGCATCGGCCCGGGCCAGCAGTTCAAGCAGTCGCGTCCGGTGGGTGTCGCCGTACCCCTGCTCGACTGCGCCGTTCGGGACGGTGAGTTCGACGGCGAGGCCGCTCTCTAGGGCGGCCATCGTGATCGTTGCCGCGGCGGCGGCCATCTCGTCGGCGTGGCCCCGTTGGGCTTCTGCGGCAACGAGCAGGGTCCGGTCACTCCGGGTGTCAGTGAACTCCTTGACCAGCAGGTCCTCGCGCTTGGCGCTGGATTTCCAGTGCACGTCCCGCAGGGAGTCGCCACTGACGTACTCCCGCAACCGGTCGAACGACTGCCGGTCTTTGCTCTCGGGTGTGAACGTCCGCGCGAACGCGTCTGTCCCGCCCAGCCGGTAGACGGGCGGATACACGAGCACGTCGGTTTCACTCTCGACAGTGTACCGCTCCGTGACGAGTCCCAGCGCGTCCGTCACAGTCACGTCGATGGGGCCGGCCCGCTGCTCGCCTCGGGCCGTGTAGGTGACCCGGTATGTCACCGTCGCCGGCAGGGACTTCGTGACCGTTGTCTCTCCCTCTAATCCCGCGGAGAGCCGGTCGGTGACCGTTGCGATGCCGCTGCCGTCGACGCGGAACTCCACGGACTTCGTCTCGCCGGGAAAGCCACGGCGGAGGCGACCCCGTTCGACGGTCGGCGCACCGCCCCAGCGGACCTGGACGGCGGCGGCGAACACGCCGACGAACAGCGGACCGGCGACGGCAGTGAGCCCGGGCTGGCCAAATCTGGCGCTGATGAGGAGGGCGGCAACGGCGACGGCGAGTACGGCGAAACCGCGGCGTGTCGGTCTCATTCGACGTAGACGGTATCGAGCGCCTCCGCGACGAGTTCCCGGGCGTCCTGCTCGCTGCTCTCAGTACGGATACGGTGTGGCAGGACGACCGGCGCTTCCGTCTGGATGTCGTCGGGGATGACGTAACTACGGCCGTCGAGGACGGCCCGGGCTTGCGCCGCTCGGAGCAGCGAGATGCTCCCCCGCGGGCTGACCCCGAGCTGGGCGTTCTCCCGCGTGTACCGCGCCAGCCGGGTCGCGTACGATCGGATCGGTTCCTCGACGGTCACGTCGGCCACCGTCTCCCGAGCGGCGGACAGCGCTTCGAGAGTGGCGACCGACGAGAGCTCCTCGATGGGGTGGTGGCCCACCACGTCACCCAGCATCTCCGTCTCCGCTGCCTCGTTCGGATAGCCCAGATGGAGCTTCGTCATGAACCGGTCGAGTTCGGCCATCGGCAGGTCGTAGGCCCGGTTCTGCTCGACCGTGTTCTGCGTGGCGATGACGGTAAAGGGCTGTGGCACGGGGTGTGTGGTCCCGTCGACCGAGACCTGCTGTTCTTCCATGGCCTCCAGCAGTGCGGACTGCGTCTTCGGCGGGGCGCGGTTGATCTCGTCGCCGAGGACGACGTTTGCGAAGATGGGGCCCGGCCGGAATTCGAACTCCTGAGTCTTCTGGTTGTAGATGTTGACGCCGGTCACGTCGGTCGGGAGGAGGTCAGGCGTGAACTGGACGCGCTTGAATTCACCATCGAAAGACGCCGCGACGGAGCGGGCCAGCATCGTCTTGCCGACACCGGGGACATCCTCAAGCAGGACGTGGCCGCGGCCGAGCAGCGCAATGACGATGTGTTCGATGGCGTCGTGTTGCCCGACGATGACCTGCTCGACGTTTTCGATCACCTGATTGGCGACGCGTGTGGCGTCGCGGAGGGGACTGTCCGACTGTTGACTGCGTGAGGTGTCAGTGTCTGTCATGGTCGAAAGCTCGTGTGACGACGCCTCGGCACGGGGACTGGTAGGATACTCTGCCCTGTCGACCAGTAAGTGTCTTGTGTGGGGTACCACATCCTCCGGGCCGTTCAGTTGTAGCCGCTTCTATGGCGTGCGCATATGTAACTCTGTGGATGGGTGAGAGCAACACACATCCGCTTTACGGCCGGTAGCGCCCTTCACCAGCTCTTACAGGCCCCACAGACGAGGAGACTGTCCTGTGTCCACCGCCGTTCGACGACCTCCCCACACTCCGCACAAGCCGCGCCCTCGGGCGACCACGCGTACGTCGTCACGGCTGGGTCGACCGCGTCGGTCGAGACTCCGGTGTCGGGGACGTCGCTTTCGGTTTCTGCAGTATCGTCTCCCGCAGCCGTACCGCTCTCTCCCTCGTCCTCGCTCTCGTCGCCAGCGTCGAGAAAGTCCTCCAGCGAGGCGTCTTCAACCATACACGTTGGTTTTGCCCGCGACCACAAAATACCCTGTCGTCGGCCGGTCCGTGGTCCGTGTTTTGATACGCCGTCCGGGCCGTTATTCCGTGGCGACGCCGACGGTCAGCAGCGTCCCCAGTTCGCGGTAGCGCTCGACCATCGCCTCGCGGGTCTCGAACTCGTCCGTGGGGAACGCATCCGCTGGCGGAATCTCCACCTCGCGGTCGGGGATCGTGTCCTGTGATGCCACGGCCAGGCCCGCCTCGCGGAACGCCTCGCGGTACTCCGGGCCGCTCCAGCGGGTCATCTCGATATCGATGAACTCCTGCCACTCGTGGGAGTGGACGTTCTCCTCGTAGTAGTTCACCGCGATGTGGGCGGTCCCACCCGGTCGCAGCACCCGCGCGATCTCTTCGAGTGTGTGTGGCGGATCGCCGGCGTAGTAGAAGGCCTCCATCGAGAACACGTGGTCGATGCTGTCAGTCGCAAACGGCAGGGCGTCGAAGTCCCCACGCAGGAATCCGATGCCGTCGTCATCCGTGTACTCGCGGGCATTCCGAAGCATCTCCGGTGACCCGTCGAGGCCGTAGCAGGGACCGGCGTCGTTGGTGTCCCGGAGCGCGCGGAGCGCGTAGCCCGAGCCCGTCCCGAGGTCGAGTACCGTGTCGCCCGGTTCGACCGGCATCCGGGCGAGGACGTGCTTGGCGGTGTGCCAGTGTCGGTCCTCCATCCCTCTGTCCTTCCCTTCGGCCGCCCACGCGTCGAATTCCTCGCGAACGCTCATACGTCCCACCAGCAGTTGTGGCCTCTAAATGCCCGCTGTTTCCGCCCGCCGGAAACACGTGCCCACCGATAGCCGCACCCGTCTGGTGATGGACATCTCAGCCCACCACTGTACACAAAATATCAGATGGATAATAAGACGGCTGGCGTACTGCGACACAGCATGCGCTCGTACAAGGCCAAATCGGTAACGTCGATACAGCTTCCGCCCCGTGAGCGACGTGCGACCGCGCTCACCGAGGCTGGACACAACGTCTTCAACCTCGCTGCGGATGACGTCTTTATCGACTTGCTGACTGATTCGGGGACCGGGGCGATGAGTGACGACCAGTGGGCGGACGTGGTTCGAGGGGATGAAGCGTACGCAGGTTCGCGCTCGTTCAAACGCTTCCGTGAGGCGGTCGCCGACGTGATGGGATTCGACCGCGTGGTCCCAGCACATCAGGGCCGCGGCGCGGAGAACGTCCTGTTCGGAGCGCTGCTGGACGACGGCGACGTCGTTCTCAACAACACACATTTTGACACCACCCGCGCACACGTGACAAATCAGGGTGCGACCGCGGTCGACTGTCCGGCAGAGACGGACCTGACCACTGATAGCGTCGGGACGTTCGCCGGGAACTTCTCCACAGACCGTGGGTGGGACGCCGTCGAGGAGCACGGGCAGGACGCCGTTTCGACTGTCGTCCTGACGATCACGAACAACTCCGCCGCCGGCCAGCCGGTGTCGATGGCGAACATCCGCGAGACAGCCGCCTTCGCCGCGGAGATTGATGCAACGTTCGTCATCGACGCCTGTCGGTTCGCCGAAAACGCACAGTTCATCAAACAGCGGGACCCCGAATACGCCGACACACCCCTCAGTGAGATTGCTCGCGAGCAGCTACGCCCCGCGGACGCAATCACGATGAGTGGGAAAAAGGACGCACTCGCAAACATCGGCGGGTTCACTGCCGTCCGCGACGCTGCCCTGTTTGAACAGTGCAAACAGCGCGCGATCCTGTACGAAGGATTCCCGACCTACGGTGGCCTCGCGGGTCGTGACCTCGAAGCGATGGCCACTGGTCTGCGGGAAGCGGTCCAGCCGCCGTATGTCGCCGAGCGGATCGAACAGGTCGCGACTCTCGGCGCCCTCCTGCGTGAGCGCGATATCCCAATCGTCACGCCGACCGGCGGTCACGCCGTCTATATTGATGCGGCCGCCCTGTTCCCGGACATTCCCGCCGACCAGTTCCCCGGGCAGCGACTCGTCTGCGAACTCTACCGCGAAGGCGGCGTCCGGACAGTCGAACTCGGCTCCTTTGCCTTCCCCGAGACCGACCGTCCGGAACTCGTCCGTCTCGCCCTCCCTCGCCGGACGTACTGGCGCGAACACCTCGAACACATCGCGGAGACCGCTGCACGAGTTCGTGACCGCCGCGAGGAGTACACCGGTCTGAAAATCGTCTGGGAGCCCCCGATGGAAGAACTCAGACACTTCTCAGCGGAACTCGAACCCGTTGCGTAGATTTGCCTGCCCGTCGTGCTGTGCGACAGCGACCCACGAGCAACCACACGGTGGCGGGAACGCAAACGCAAAGTAGGGCCACGCTAACGTTCAGGTAATGCAAGGACTGCTGTCGGAACTGCTCCAGAGCATCATCGACATGCCCGGCTGGTTCCTCGACGTGGCACTGAACGACCCGCTGGCGGCACTCATGCTCGCCGTCGGTGCTGTCATCACGACTGTCTCGGTCGTCTTCTTCGGGTATCTGTCGCTGGGGGCCGTGCTTTCGTTGTTCAGCGGCTCCGGCGGTCGAGGACCGCCCCAAGCAAATCGATAGCCGTCTCGACATCCGGCCCGAGCGGCGACGCGAACACCACGCTGTCGGCGTGTTCTTCTAACGCCGCCGTGCGCTCGGCCACCGTCTCCGGCGTCCCGGCGATACAGAACGCGTCCAGCATCGCTTCGGTCACGCCCTCGAACGCGGCCGAGAACTCGCCGGCCGAAATCGCCTGTCCGATGTCGTCGGCGGCCTCGTGGTCGATGCCGTGCCGGTCGAGCACCGGCGGCGGCGACCCCGCGGCGACGAACGCGACTGGCGGCCGGGCGGCTTCCCGCGCTTCGGCCTCGTCCTCGGCGACAGAGACGCTGGCGTAGGCTGCGAGGTCGAACTCGCCGTACTCCTCGGGCCGCTCGTCGGCCATTTCTTCTACTTGCTCGCGTGCCCACGCGAGGTCTTTTGGGTGCGCGCCGTTGTACAGCGCACCGTCAGCGTGCTTCGCCGCCATCCGGGTCATATGCGGCCCCTGTGCGCCGACGTACACCGGAATCTCGCCGACCTCGTAGTTCAGCCCGGCATCGACCGCTTCGAACGTCCCGTCGTGGTCGACTCGCTCGCCGTCCCAGAGCTTTCGCGCGGTCGTGAACGTCTCGAGTACGCGCCGCAGGGCGTCGTCGTGGTCAAAGCCGAGGTTGCTCAGCGTCGACTTATCGCCCGGCCCGATACCGAAGACGGCCCGCCCGTCGCTCAGTTCCTCAAGCGTCGCCACACGCGAAGCCAGCGTCACTGGGTGCGTCTCGTAGGGGTTGGCGATGCCGGGACCAAGCAGCACGTCGTCGGTCCGCTCGGCCATCGCTGTCAGCGCCATGAACTGGTCGCGATTGTTGTAGTGATGGCTGACGTACACGGCGTCGAGCGCGTTCGATTCTGCCTGTTTGGCAAACGAGGCGAGCTGTGCGACCGGGTGTTCCGGGGTAATTTCAATCGCGTACATGGGACCACTCTCTGAGTGCTTGTCTGACTACGTCTTTCTCCGGGTCGCGGAACAGTTGCTCGCTGCCCGCGTGGTCGCCGAAGTCGAAATCACGGACGACTGCGGCGGGTGTTCCGCCGTCGCCTTCGCCGGTGACGAGGTTGGCCGCGGCGGCGAGTTCGTCGACGACAGCCTGAACGGTGGCTTCGAGTTCGCGGCCCTCGCGGTCGTGCTCGCCTCGCCAGTCCCGTGAGGCAGGGAGGCCGGCCCAGCCCAGTGCGACGCCGCGCTGGCCGAGGCGGAACGGACGGCCCGACGTGTCGGTAACGATGACGCTGACTTCGACACCCGCCCGTTCCCGGATGCCGGCTCGGATCGACTCGGCCTCCGCTGTCGGGTCTTCAGGGAGCAAAAGGAGGTCCGCGCCGGGCACGTTCGAGCGGTCGATACCCGCGTTGACGGTGATGTGCCCGAACTCCGTCACGCCGAGGATGAAGGGGGCTTCGACCAGCACCTCCTCGCATTCCTCTATAATCGCCTGTGCCATCCGCGGGTCCTTCTCCTCGCCGGCGATGTCCTCGATAGTCGCCGCGATGCGCTCGGCGCGCTCGCCTGGCTCGTACGATGACAGCGACCGGCCGCGTCTATTGGCTTTGGAAACGATGGTGCTAGCAACACAGACCACGTCGTCGTCCTGCAGGTCGGCCTGCTCGACGACCAGCTCGGCCACGTCGTCGCCAGGGCGGACCTCGGGCAGCCCCTCGACCGCGAAGACTTCCATACCGCTTCTGCGGTCTCTGCCGGAAAAAGACCCGCGTTCGCTGCAAAGCCGGCCAACAGTGGCAACAGCTGCCGGTACATCTCGGGCGCGACGGTCCGGTGGCCCCGCTCACCGAGCCGCGCTACAGTTCATGCTGGGCCACGTCAGTCGAACCGTCTTCGACTGTCGCGGTCATCATGGTCGGACAGTCTGCCGGCGAGGCTCCCGTGACGCTGCCGGGGTTCAGGAGGCGCACGCCCTCGTAGACGGTGTCCACAAGTTCGTGGGTGTGGCCGGCGACGCCGACGGCGCTGCTGTCGGCCTCCTCGCGGACCGCAGCGGCGACGCGGTCCGCCCAGCCCCGTGGCGATCCGGTGCCGTGTGTCACGACGAACGTGACGCCGCCGAGTTCGACTGTCGCCCGCTCCGGCAACCCGATCTGCGGGTCGATATTGCCCGAGACGGCGGTCAGTGCCGTCGCCATGTGACGGATGTCAGCAAGCGCCCCTTTGCTGTCGAAGTCACCGGCATGAATGACGTGGTCGGCGACCTCGATGCGTTCCCGGAACGACGGCGGAATCTCGTGTTCCCGGGAGGGAATGTGTGAATCGCTGATGAGAGCGACATCCATACCGAGATATCACGTCGGTGCTCGAAAAGGGTTACTGCCACGGAAACGGGTGCCGACTGGTCGTCCCGGCGGCGCTACTCTGCGGCCGCAAACACGTCTCGCAGCCCGTCCAACTGTTCGACCAGTCGGTCGATGCCGTCGTTGATCGTTGCGACCCGTTCATCGATGTTGTCGACCGGGATCGCTCCCTGTGGCGTCGGCTCGATGAGTTCGTCGTCTTCCAGCATCCGTAGCGAGTACCGCACCTTGTGTTTCGGGACCCCTGTCTCCTCGGCGAGCCGAACGATACCGATCGGCCCGTTTTCGATGACGGCTTCGAGGATCGACAGGTCCCGCGCCTCCTTCTCGACCTGATCTTCTAATCGGTCCATTCCCATAGGAAATCGTATCTGTGCGTTTACGTCCACGACACATAAACGCCCCAGTTACGGCACTGTGGCCCGGGTTTGCGCTCCGGACTGCCTACGATACTGCGTCCGAACCGATGGCCGCTACTCGTCCGAGACGGGCGTCCGGCGAAGCTCGTCGAGCTGGTCCCGGAGCTTGCTCAGCTCTGTCTCCAGTTCCTCGCGGCGGTCGATGAGCGCGCTCAGCTCCTCCGTGTTGACCGAGTAGTCGTTGTCCATCGCCACGTCCAGCGCGTCGGTCGTCGCGCCCGTGAGGTCGGACGCGACCCGCAGTACCTCGCTCGGCGTCCCGCGGGACTCGTACAGCTCCTGTTCGCCCGACAGCGGGCTGTATGTCACCATCGGCGACTCGACGCCGCGGTGGTAGCTCACCGCGTAGCTCGTGTCCGTCACCGGATTGAGGCGGTCGTCAGCCCGCTCCGTTCGGACGATGTTGAACGGCTCGGCCAGCGCGGGAAACGTGTCGGCGAGGTCCCGAAGCCGGTCCGCGGCGGTCACGTCCAGTTGTGCCTCCACGTCACCGAAGAACTGCCGCGAGTTGGTGAGGCTGAACGCCACGGTGTAAAACACTGACTCGTCGCTGTCAGCCAGATTGCGAACCCGGTCGCGGACCTCCTCGTGGCGGCCCTCGATAGTGAGCTTCTCCAGTTCCTCAAGCAGCGCCCGGACGCCCTCCTCGCGTTCGAGGAACGCCTCGACGATCGCGCCGGGCATTTCCTCGCCATCCACGTCCTCCATGGCCCCTCTTTTGCGGGGCCTCGTAAACAGTTTGTCGCTGACAGCCGTTACTCGCCACGCCGTACAACCAACACAAAACATATGCCATCCCGCGTGAAGTGATAGCACGTCCGACCCCGGTGGACGGACACTATGACAGGCTAAGGGGGCCACCTCCCCGGACGTCTACTGTTGTCCTGCACTTGTGATCTCAGTATGTGCCGCTTTCCCGGCTAGTAGACGGTGTATACTGCCTGTTTGACGGCTCCTAAAGCGTGTACTGGTGGAGCTGTGGAACGATAGCAACGCGACGAAATCCGTCGCTTGTCGAATTGAATGCAGAGAAACGCCCGGAGCGGGATTTGAACCAACGGAAGACGGTCGCCTCTCTTGGCTCGGCGCTGCGACTTCTAGGGTTCAAATCCGCTCATTACGGATTTGCGGCTCGCGAATTTGCTCGCCGCAAAAGTACGCCCGGAGCGGGATTTGAACCCGCGTCACGACCGTGACAGGGTCGTATGATGGGCCACTACACCATCCGGGCAGCCTACGAACACCACCACACGGTGCTCGTCAGTTTGGTCGCAATAGAACGCCCGGAGCGGGATTTGAACCCGCGTCACGACCGTGACAGGGTCGTATGATGGGCCACTACACCATCCGGGCCTTCGTTGCATTTCTTCGTACCTTGGTGTCGGTATTAAGACTTTCCAAAGCGACCCGCCTCGGGATGAGTGCACATGACGGGACCCAAAGTTCTATGTCCGGTCTGCTTCATGTGGTTGGTAGGAGCAACCACGCCCGCAGCCGGTGAGGGTGGGCGGGTCCGATAGCCACGGCAGAGCGACTTGGTAAGTGTTATATGAACCCCGACAGTATGACCCTGTAGTATCTCGTGACAGCCACCTTCTCCAGCAGCAGGCCAAACGCACACGCACACACATGGTAGATGTAAGTCAACACGACCTCGTCCCAGACCACAGTGTCGTCGACGAGGACGACCTCGAAGCAGTACTCACTGAGTATGAAATCAAGAAAACGGACCTTCCGAAGATCAAGCGCACCGACAAGGCGCTGCCCGATGACGCCGAAGTCGGTGACGTGGTTCGGATCGAACGTGACTCCCGGACGACCGACACCGCAGTTGTCTATCGACTGGTGGTAGAATAATGGACACACAAGATCGCCGCGCTATCTCGCGTGAATATTTCGCCAAGGAACGGCTCGCCGAACACCACTTCCGCTCGTTCAACGCGTTCCTCGACCGGGGGATGCAGCAGGTCGTCGACGAGAAAGAGACCATCGAGACTGACATCGGTGACAAGGAAGGGCAGGAACCGGTGTGGGTCGAACTGGGCGACGTCCGCGTCGTCACCCCACGGGTCCGCGAAGCTGACGGCAGCGAGGAACTGCTGTACCCGCAGGAAGCCCGACTTCGGAACATCACCTACTCCGCGCCGGTGTTCATGGAGATGGCCATCGTCCGCGGTGGCGAGGAAGAACCGGAGGAAGTCGTCGACCGGACCGAGACCAAGATCGGGCGGATGCCCATCATGGTCGGGTCGAACAAGTGCAACATCGCGGGCTTCAGCGACGAGGAGCTCATCGATATCGGCGAGGACCCCGCAGACCCCGGTGGCTACTTCTGTGTCAACGGCTCCGAGCGGGTGCTGATGACCAGCGAGGACCTCGCGCCGAACAAGATTCTGGCCGAGTACGATACCAAGTACGGCGACGAGGTGCAGGTCGCCAAGACGTTCTCCCAGCGCCGTGGCTACCGCGCGCTGGTGCTGTGTGAACGAACGCGGGATGGACTGCTGGAAGTCTCGTTCCCGTCCGTCTCGGGCAGTATTGACTTCGTCACGCTGGTCCGCGCGCTGGGGCTGGAGTCGGACGAGGAGATCGTCCACCGCGTCAGCGAGGACCCGGAAATCGTGAAGTTCATGCTGGAGAACTTGGAGGAGGCCGAGGTCCAGACGACCGAGGAAGCCATCGAGACGCTGGGCAAGCGTGTCGCCTCCGGGCAGGGCAAGAACTACCAACTCAAACGGGCCAACTACGTCATCGACCGCTATCTCCTCCCGCACCTGCACGAGGAAGGCGTCGAGGAAGAAGAGGTCCGCATCAACAAGGCGTTCTACCTCTGCCGGATGGCCGAGGCGTGTTTCGAACTGGCGCTGGGCCGCCGCGAATCCGACGACAAGGACCACTACGCCAACAAGCGGCTGAAGGTCAGCGGCGACCTGATGACCGACTTGTTCCGGACGGCGCTGAACAAGCTCGCCCGGGACGTGAAATATCAGCTGGAACGGGCCAACATGCGGAACCGCCAGCTGTCCGTTTCGACTGTCGTTCGCTCGGACGTGCTGACCGAACGGCTCGAACACCCGATTGCGACGGGGAACTGGGTCGGCGGCCGCTCCGGCGTGAGCCAGCTGGTCGACCGGACCGACTTCATGGGGGTGCTCTCGCACCTCCGGCGACTGCGCTCGCCGCTCAGTCGCTCCCAGCCCCACTTCGAGGCACGGGACCTGCACGCGACCCAGTGGGGTCGCATCTGCCCCTCTGAGACGCCGGAGGGCCCCAACTGTGGGCTGGTGAAGAACTTCGCCCAGGCGATGGAGCTGTCACAGGACGTATCGGACCCACAGGGTCTCAAACAGGAACTCGCAGAGATGGGGGTCCAGGGCATCCCCGGTATCGAGTCGATCGAACAGCAGCCCGCGGACGATTAACATGAGTCAGGGACGCGAAGCCAAAGTATACGTAAACGGTAGTCTGGTCGGCACACACCCCGACCCGGAACAGCTCGCAGAACAGGTACGACAGGCGCGACGACGGGGGGACGTCTCCCAGATGGTCAACGTCTCGGTCAAGAACCGGACCGGGGAAGTCATCATCAACGCCGACGCCGGCCGTGCCCGACGCCCGCTGCTCGTTGTCGAGGACGGCGAACCGCTGATGACCGACGAGGAGGTCGAGCAGGTCAAAAACGGTGAGCTCGAATTCGAGGAGCTCGTCGAGCGCGGCCTCGTCGAGTTCATCGATGCCGAGGAAGAGGAGGACATCCTCGTCGGCGTCGACGAGGACGAACTCACCGACAACCACACGCACCTTGAAGTCGACCCGCAGCTGATGTTCGGTATCGGTGCCGGGATGATTCCCTACCCCGAACACAACGCCTCGCCCCGGATTACGATGGGGTCGGGGATGATCAAGCAGTCGCTGGGCCTGCCGTCGGCGAACTACCGCATTCGCCCGGACACGCGCCAGCACCTGCTGCACTACCCGCAGCTGTCGATGGTCAAGACCCAGACCACCGAACAGATCGGCTACGACGACCGCCCCGCGGCACAGAACTTCGTCGTCGCCGTCATGAGCTACGAGGGGTTCAACATCGAGGACGCACTCGTCATGAACCAGGGGTCGGTCGACCGTGCGCTCGCCCGCTCGCACTTCTTCCGCACCTATGAGGGCGAGGAGCGGCGCTACCCCGGTGGTCAGGAGGACCGCTTCGAGATCCCCGACGACGAGGTCCGTGGCGCTCGCGGCGAGGAAGCGTACACGCACCTCGACGACGACGGCCTCGTCAACCCCGAGACGAAGGTCGGCGAGAACGCCGTCCTGCTGGGCAAGACGAGCCCGCCCCGGTTCCTCGAAGAACCGGACGACATGGGCGGTCTCTCACCGCAGAAGCGCCGGGAGACGAGCGTGACGATGCGCTCGGGCGAATCCGGCGTCGTGGACACGGTGACGCTGATGGAAGGCGAGGACGGCTCGAAGCTCTCGAAGGTCTCTGTGCGTGACGAGCGAATCCCCGAACTCGGGGACAAGTTCGCGTCACGGCACGGCCAGAAGGGCGTCGTCGGCCACATCGCCCCACAGGAGGACATGCCCTTCACCGAGGAGGGTGTCGTCCCGGACCTCATCATCAATCCGCACGCACTGCCGTCGCGGATGACCGTCGGCCACATTCTGGAAATGATCGGCGGCAAAGTCGGCGCGCTCGAAGGCCGCCGCGTCGACGGCACTGCCTTCACCGGCGAGGACGAGGAGGAACTCCGTGGCTCCCTCGAAGACCACGGCTTCGACTCCAGCGGCAAGGAGACGATGTACTCCGGTGTTACCGGTGAGAAGATCGATGCGGAGATCTTCGTCGGCGACATTTTCTACCAGAAGCTGTACCACATGGTCTCGAACAAGCTGCACGCCCGCTCGCGCGGACCGGTGCAGGTCCTCACCCGTCAGCCGACCGAGGGGCGCGCCCGCGAAGGTGGCCTCCGTGTGGGTGAGATGGAACGGGACGTGCTCATCGGGCACGGTGCGGCGATGGCGCTCAAGGAGCGCCTGCTCGATGAGTCCGACCGCGAGTGGATCAACGTCTGTGGACAGTGTGGGATGACCGCCGTCGAGAACGTCGAGCAACGGCGCATCTACTGTCCGAACTGCGAGGAGGAGACTGACATCCACGAGGTCGAGATGTCCTACGCGTTCAAGCTCCTGCTCGACGAGATGAAAGCGCTCGGAATCGCCCCGCGGATCGAACTGGAGGACGCAGTATGAGCTCACAACAGACACCCCAGGAAATCGGTCAGCTCAGCTTCGGGCTGATGGACCCAGAGGAGTACCGAGAGATGTCGGCCACGAAAGTGATTACGGCCGACACGTACGACGACGACGGTTTCCCCATCGACATGGGGCTGATGGACCCGCGACTCGGGGTCATCGACCCCGGACTGGAGTGCAAGACCTGCGGGAAACACAGCGGGTCGTGTAACGGCCACTTCGGCCACATCGAACTCGCAGCCCCCGTTATCCACGTCGGCTTCGCGAAGCTCATCCGCCGACTCCTGCGCGGGACCTGCCGGGAGTGTTCCCGACTCTGTCTCGACGAGCACGAGCGCGACGAGTTTGCGGACCGACTGACACGAACCCAGGACCTCGGTCGCGACCTCAACGACGTGACCAAGGCCGCCATCCGACAGGCCCGCAAGAAGGACCGCTGTCCGTTCTGTGGCGAGAAGCAGTACGATATCAAACACGAGAAGCCGACCACCTACTACGAGGTGCAGGACGTGCTGGCCTCGGACTACCCCGAGCGGATCGCCGCCGCGATGGAGGAGTCCGAGGAGCCGATTTCGCCGATTGATCTCTCCGAGGAGACCGGCATCGACAGCAGCCGCGTTCAGGAGATTCTCAGCGGCGAGTTCCGTCCCCGACAGGAGGACCGCAAGGCGCTTGAGAAGGCGCTGTCGGTCGATCTGACCGAGGAGGACATGAACAAGCTCATGCCCAGCGACATCCGGGACTGGTTCGAGGACATCCCGGACCAGGACATCGAAGTGCTGGGGATGAAGCCGGCCCGCTCCCGCCCGGAGTGGATGATTCTGACGGTGCTGCCGGTGCCACCGGTCACGGCCCGTCCCTCGATTACGCTGGACAACGGCCAGCGCTCCGAGGACGACCTCACTCACAAACTCGTGGACATCATCCGAATCAACCAGCGGTTCATGGAGAACCGCGAGGCGGGTGCGCCACAGCTGATTATCGAGGACCTCTGGGAACTGCTACAGTACCACGTCACTACGTTCATGGACAACGAGATCTCGGGCACGCCGCCGGCGCGACACCGCTCCGGTCGGCCGCTGAAGACCCTCTCCCAGCGCCTAAAAGGCAAGGAGGGGCGCTTCCGTGGCTCACTGTCCGGGAAGCGCGTGAACTTCTCCGCTCGTACCGTTATCTCGCCGGACCCGACGCTCTCGCTGAACGAGGTCGGTGTGCCGGACCGGGTCGCCAAGGAGATGACCCAGACGATGAACGTCACCGACCGGAACCTGGAGGAGGCGCGACGGTACGTCTCCAACGGGCCTGAAGCCCACCCTGGCGCGAACTACGTCAAGCGGCCGGACGGCCGCCGGCTGAAGGTGACCGAGAAGAACTGCGAGGAACTCGCGGAGAAAGTCGAACCGGAGTGGGAAGTGTCCCGCCACCTGGTCGACGGTGACATCATCATCTTCAACCGCCAGCCGTCGCTGCACCGGATGTCTATCATGGCCCACGAGGTCGTCGTGATGCCGTACAAGACGTTCCGGCTGAACACGACGGTCTGTCCGCCGTACAACGCTGACTTCGACGGGGACGAGATGAACATGCACGCGCTGCAAAACGAGGAGGCCCGGGCCGAGGCCCGCGTCCTCATGCGCGTGCAGGAACAGATGCTCTCCCCGCGCTTCGGCGAGAACATCATCGGGGCGATTCAGGACCACATCAGCGGGACTTACCTGCTGACCCACACCAATCCGAAGTTCAACGAGACGCAGGCGCTGGACCTCCTCCGGGCGACGCGCATCGACGAACTGCCCGAGGCTGACGGCGTCGACGAGAACGGCGAGGAGTACTGGACCGGCCGGTCGCTGTTCTCGGAACTGCTGCCCGAGGACCTGAATCTGGAGTTCACGTCCTCCGCCGGCGATACTGTCGTCGTCGAGGACGGCCAGATGACCGGCGGCACCATCGACGAGGACGCCGTCGGGGCCTTCGGCGGCGAAATCGTCGATACCATCGCCAAGGATTACTCCCGGACCCGCGCCCGGATTCTCGTCAACGAGGTCTCGGCGCTTGCGATGCGGTCGATCATGCACTTCGGGTTCTCGATCAGCATCGACGACGAGTCGATCCCGCGGGAGGCCGAAGAGCAGATCAACGACGCCATCGACAGCGCGTACGACCGCGTCGAGGAACTCATCGAGACCTACGACCGCGGCGAACTCGAATCGCTGCCCGGTCGGACCGTCGACGAGACGCTCGAAATGAAGATCATGCAGACGCTGGGCAAGGCACGTGACTCCGCCGGTGACATCGCCGAGGACCACTTCGGCGAGGACAACCCGGCCGTCATAATGGCCGAATCCGGTGCGCGTGGGTCGATGCTGAACCTGACCCAGATGGCCGGCTGTGTCGGCCAGCAGGCAGTTCGTGGCGAGCGGATCAACCGCGGCTACGAGAACCGCACCCTCTCACACTTCGAGGAGAACGACCTCTCGGCGGACGCCCACGGCTTCGTCGAGGCCTCCTACCGCTCCGGGCTCGGCCCGAAGGAGTTCTTCTTCCACGCGATGGGTGGCCGCGAGGGGCTGGTCGATACGGCTGTCCGGACCTCCAAGTCCGGGTACCTGCAGCGCCGGCTCATCAACGCCCTCTCGGAACTCGAAACGCAGTACGACGGAACTGTCCGGGACACCTCGGACACCATCGTCCAGTTCGAGTTCGGTGAGGACGGCACGTCACCGGTCGACGTATCCTCGAATCAGGACGGCGACATCGTGGACGTCGACCAGATCGCCGACAGCGTCCTCGACGAGGAGTTCGAGAGCGAGAAGCAGAAAGAGAGCTTCCTCGGGACCCGTACCGAGCGGACCAACCTCTCGGAGCACGCGGACGACTGGTGGATGGCCGAGGGGGACGACTAACAATGACAGCACACGACGTATCAGCAGACATCGAAGCCGTCGTCGAGGACACTGAACTGCCGCGACGGCTGAAAGACGAAGTGTACAGCACTATCGAGGAACGCGGCGTCGGCGTCGACGACGCTGACCGCATCGCCAAGGCCGTCGAGACCCGCTACCTCGACACGCGTGTCGATCCACTGGACCCGGTCGGGACCGTCTCAGCCCAGTCCATCGGCGAACCGGGAACGCAGATGACGATGAACACGTTCCACTATGCGGGGGTCGCCGAGATCGACGTGACGCAGGGCCTGCCACGGCTCATCGAGCTGGTGGACGCTCGGAAGACGCCGGACACGCCGATGATGACGGTCCACCTCGACGAGGAGTACGCGACGGACCGCGAGCGCGCCCACGAGGTCGTCTGGAAGATCGAGGCAACGCGCATCCTCGCGCTCGGTGATATCTCGACGAACGTCGCGGACATGCTCGTTGAGATCGACCTCAACGAGGACACGCTGCTGGAGCGGTGGCCGACGGTCAACGATACAGACGCCATCGCCGAGGAGATCGCCGAGACAATCGAATCGAATCTCGGTGTCTCGGCCCGGCAGGCCGGCACCGTCATCGAGTTCGGCCCTGAGGAACCCAGCTACCGCGACCTGCTGCAGCTGGTCGAGGAGCTGCGAGAGATCGTGTTCAAGGGAATCGAGGAGATCACCCGCGTCGTTATCCGAAAGGAGGAGACCGACAACGGCGAGGAGTTCGTCCTCTACACCGAAGGCTCTGACTTCGGTGAAGTACTCGACATCGAGGGCGTCGACGCCTCCCGGACGACGTGTAACAACATCCACGAAATATACCGGGAACTCGGCGTCGAAGCGGCCCGCGAGACGCTCATCAACGAGACGATGAACACGCTCGAAGAGCAGGGGCTCGACGACGTGAACGTCCGGCACCTGATGCTCGTGGCCGACATCATGACCAACGAGGGGACCATCGAGTCCATCGGCCGCCACGGCATCTCGGGGTCCAAAGACTCTGTGCTCGCCCGTGCCGCGTTCGAGGTGACGGTTAATCACCTGCTCGATGCCGCCATCCACGGCGAGGTCGACGAACTCGACGGCGTCACGGAGAACGTCATTGTCGGGAAGCCGATCAAACTCGGCACCGGCGACGTCAACCTCCGGATGGGAACGACCCAGGACTGATGCGGGTCGAACTCTCGGACGAAGCACGTCGACTGGTCGCCCTCTTCGAGGACGAGGCAGCCGTCACCGTCCGGGATTGCATCGTCGACGAGGACCACGACCAGGTGGTGTATCTGGTCAAACGCGGGCAGATGGCCGACGCTATCGGCCCGGGCGGCCAGACGGTCGAGCGCGTCGAGGAGCGCTTGGGTCGCGAGGTCAAACTCGTCGAAGCCGCAGAGACGGCTGAGGACTTCGTGGCCAACGCGCTCGCGCCGGCCGCGGTGTACAACGTTACCGTCTCGGAGAACGACGACACCGTCGCCTACGTCGAAGTGGCACAGGAGGACCGCGGGGCCGCTATCGGTCGTGAAGGGCAGAATATCGATGCCGCCCGGCAACTGGCGAAGCGGCATTTCGAAATCGACGGCATCGAACTGACCTGAGCGGGGCGGTCCCCCTCGTATCGTCTTTTTCCAAAGCTTACTGGAAAGCGACTGTGCTCAGTCGTCACCCACTGAGACGTCCGACGCGTCGTGTTCGTACACGTCGGTATCGCTGTGTGTGGTTCCGCTATCGACGTCGAACGTCTGCAGGAGTTCGCTGAGGTCGCCGGCCTGGTCCGACAGGGATTCGATGCCGCCGGTGACTTCGTTGATCGTCGCGGTCTGTTCCTCAGCGGCGGCAGCAACGTTCTCGGCGCTGGAAGCAGTTTCCTCGCTGATCGTCCCGACCTCGTCGGTCATTGCCACCACTTCCTCCGTCGTCGTGGCCTGTTCGTCGGTGGCGTCGCTGATGGACTGAATCCCGTTGTTTACCTCCTCAACCCGGTCGACAATGGCCTCAAGCGATTCGATGGCGTCGTCGACGGTATCGATACCGTCAGTGACGGAGTCGCCCATCTGTCTGATGTCGGTTACGGCATCACCGGTCGTGTCCTGCACGTCTTCGATAACCGTCGAGACTTCCTCGGTGGCTTCGGTCGTCTCCTGTGCGAGGCCTTTGATTTCGTCGGCGACGACGGCGAACCCTTCACCCGCTTCACCGGCGCGGGCGGCTTCAATGGAGGCGTTCAGCGCGAGCATATTGGTCTGCTCGGCGATGTCGTCAATGAGGTCGACGATGTCGCCGATCTGTTCCATCTCCTCGTCGAGCGACTCGACGCGGTCGATTGTTTCGTCTGCTTGCGTCTCGATGTCGTTCATCATCTCGATGGCCACTGATGCGCGCTCACTGCCGGTTTCGCCGATCTCGGCGGCCTCGTTCGACGTGGCCGCGACCTCGTCGGCCTGCGCTGCGACCTCCTCGACTGTCGCGGAGAGGCCCGACATCTCGTCGACCGTTTCCTCGATGTTCTCGTACTGGTTCTCCGCGCCGTCGGCGATCTCTTGAACGGATTCGCTGACCTCCTCGCTGGCGCTGCGGACTTCGGTGGCGCTCGCAGTGATTTGGTCGGCGGAGCCGTCGACGTCGTCGGCGAACTCACGGATACGCATGACTGTCTGGCCGAGCTGGGCGAGCATATCGTTGAACGCGGCGGCGATATCGGCCATCGCGTCGTTGTCAGTGTCGGTGTCGAGGCGCTGGGTGAGGTCGCCGTCGGCCGCTTTCCGCATCACAGCCGAGAACTCCTCCGCCTGCTGTTCGAGCGTGCCTGCGATCTCTTCGGCCTCCGACTTGGACTCCTCTGCCTCCTGCTGGGCCTGTTCGAGGTCGCTGATGAACGATTCGAGGTTCCCGTGCATGCTCGATAGTGACGCTCCAAGCTGGCCGGGCACGTCCTCGTCGAGTGCAGGGTCGTCGAACGCCTGCCTGGAGAGCGCGTCGGCCTGTGCGGCGACGGTGTCGAGATAGGTCTTCATCTCGTAGAAGGCGTTCTGGACGTCGCCGACCTCGTCGAGGCGGTCAGACTGTTCGATATCGGTGTCGAAGTTCCCCACCGCGAGGGCTTCTGCCTGTGTCGAAAGCCGTCTGAGTGACTGCATGATGCCGCGACCGACGAGGACGCCGATGAGGGCGAACCCGGCCAGCGAGACGCCGATGATGGCGATGAAGCTCCCCTGAATGCTGTCACGGAGGGCGAAGGCAGCCGACTCGGGGGCCTGCTTGACGACGATCCACGGCGTGTCATCGACAGCCTCCGCGGCGATCAGGTACGACCCGCTCCGGGCCACGCCGCTGTCTTCCGCTGTGAGTGCGGCCAGGTTAGCGGAGACGTTGTACTGCGTGCCGATGGTCGAGGCGTCCTCGGCGAACTGGACCGTCCCGTCCTGTCGGACGATCCGCGTTTCACCGCCCTCGATGGAGTTGCGGAACTGGGCCGTCCGCGCGGTCACGTTGTGGACCACGACGACCAGCTTGTCACTCCGGGCGACTGGGCTCGCGAAGGCGATGTACTTGCCCCCGTCATAGGTGTACACTGTCGACATATCGACCGAGTTCGATCCGGTGACCGAGAGGTTCCCGCCTTCCCACTCGAAGTCGTCTGTCCGGAGCGACGTCTCTCGCCGGTCGCTCAAGGATGATTCCCTGATCTCTAGAGTCTCTTCATTGACGTAGTGGATGGCATACACTGAGTCCGGCTGGTAGAACGCTTGCCGCTGTAACGCGCCACGAATCATCGTTGGACTCCCTTCCTGGACGTCGGACAGCGTCGAGAGGGTTCGAGCAGCGTTGCGCTGGCTCCGGACCCAGTCCGCTGTCGTGGCCGCCGTCTGGACGGTACCGGTCTGCAGTTCGTTCTCGCGCTGTTCTGTCAGTTCGTCTGCAACCGTCCGCTCCGCGGTGGCGCTAACACCTGCAACGAGCAGGGCGATACAGAGAATAATAAGCGCCAGCTTCCGGAGATACGTTTGCCGGACGACATCTGGGAGACGTTGTTCGAGTTTCATAGCTACTACGACAGATCTGTTTGAATAACTCAAGCGCCGGTACTAGAAACCAACTCTCCGGTTATCACGCTTGATTCCACACTGTCAAGCGTATTTTTTAATCATGAAGAACTGCAGCGCCGGGATGTGTGGACTTCGCCACTCAGTCGTCGTCCGCTGCGGTGTCCGGCGCGTCGTGTTCGTACACGTCGGTATCGCTGTGTGATTCCACGTCGAACTGTGCCAGCAGTTCGCTGAGATCACTGGCCTGGTCGGAGAGTGATTCGATGCCGCCGGTGACCTCGTTGATCGTCGCGGTCTGTTCTTCGGCGGCGGCGGCGACGCCCTCTGCCTGGCTGGCCGACTCCTCGCTGATCGTCCCGACCTCGTCGATCATAGCGACAGTCTCCTCCGTCGAGGCGGCCTGCTCGTCGGTGGCGTCGCTGATGGACTGGATGCCGTCGTTGACCTCCTCCACACGGTCGACGATTTGTTCGAGCGATTCGATGGCGTCGTCGACGGTGTCGATGCCGTCTTCCACAGAGTCGCCCATCTGCCTGATATCGGTGACGGCCTCGCCGGTGGTGTCCTGCACATCCTCGATGACAGTCGAGACTTCCTCGGTGGCTTCGGTCGTCTCCTGTGCGAGGCCTTTGATTTCGTCGGCAACGACGGCGAACCCTTCGCCCGCTTCACCGGCGCGGGCGGCCTCGATGGAGGCGTTGAGTGCCAGCATGTTGGTCTGCTCGGCGATGTTATCGATGAGGTCGACGATATCGCCGATCTGTTCCATCTCCTCGTCGAGCGACTCGACGCGGTCGATGGTCTCGTCGGCCCGCGTTTCGATATCGTTCATCACGTCCGCGGCTTCCGCCGCGTGCTCGCTGCCGCTTTCGCCGATTTCGGCGGCCTCGTTCGACGTGGCCGAGACCTCGTCAGCCTGGGCCGCGACTTCCTCGATTGTCGCCGAGAGGCTCGACATCTCGTCAGCGGTCTCCTCGATGTTCTCGTACTGCGTTTCCGCGCCAGTCGCGATTTCCTGGACGGATTCGCTGACCTCCTCGCTGGCGTCGCGGACTTCGGTGGCGCTTGCGGTGATCTGGGCGGCGGAGCCGTCAACGTCATCGGCGAACTCCCGGATTTGGATGACTGTCTGGCCGAGTTCGGCAAGCATGTCGTTGAAGGCAGCGGCGATTTCGGCCATCGCATCGTTGTCCGTGTCGGCGTCGAGGCGCTGGGTGAGATCGCCATCGGCCGCTTCCTGCATCACGGCCGAGAACGCTTCGGCCTGCTGTTCGAGCGAGTCGGCCAGCGCCTCGGCCTCCTGCTGTGCCGTCTCGGCGTCGCGCTTTGCGGTCTCGATGTCGTCGATGAACTGCTGGAGGTCGCCCCGCATCTCTTCCAAGGACTCGCCAAGCCGGCCGGGGACGTCCTCATCAAGCACCTCGGCGTCGAACGCCTGTCTGGAGAGCGCGTCCGCCTGCCCAGCCACGGTACCGAGGTAGCTTTGAATCTCGGTGAAGGCCGTCTGTACCCGTCCGATCTCGTCGAGGCGGTCACTGTGTTCCCTGTGACCGTCCAGTTCGCCGCGGGCGAGGGCCTCTGCGCTCGATGCGACGGCCGTGAGCGAATTACGGATGTCACGGCCGACGAAGGCTCCGAACGCCAGGAAACTGAGCAGTGCCAGACCGATGAGCGCGAAGACGTCCGTCTGGATCGTATCGCGCAGAGCGTAGGCGCTCTCGACCGGTGCACGCTTGACGACGACCCAGTTCATCGCCTCTATCTTGGCGTATCCCCACACTTCGCCGTTCGCCTGCAGCGTGCCGGTCGTCCTGTTGGCTCCATTGTTTATCACCTGCCGTTCGGTCTCGCCGTCGTAGCGGTCGAAGATTCGCGAGGTGTTGTCGGCGAAGATCACTTCGTTGCCGTCGTTATCGTATTCGATGACGTGGGTCTCGCCCCCGTCGATCGAGTTTTCGAAGGACTGGGACCGCTGACTAACGTCGTAGATGAGCATCGTCCGGTAATTCGTCCGCGGGACGTTGCTGATAAACGCCATATAATGTGCCCCGTTCTCTTCGAACACACGCGATTGCGAAACCGCGTCCTCACCGCTCAGCAGCAGCGACCCGCTGCCCGTCCGCCACTTGATGTCTAGGTCGTCGAGCGTCCGGCCTTGGTACGACTCGTTCGTCGACCCTTCGATGGTCTCCGTAGACCTGTCCACGAGCGTAATCGTATGGAGCGAACCGCCGATCCGAGTTTCGGACGTCTGAAATACTCGCATAGCCTGTGTCACTGATGAACTACCTACTTGGTAGTGGTTCGACAGGTATCGGGTGGTCCGTCGTGACTGTTCGATCCAGCCTTCCATCGTGTTCGCCTCTTGCTGGGTCGTCGTCTCCAGTTCGTTCTGTCGCTGCTCGGTCAGGTCGCCACTGATGGCGTCCACTGCCACCAGCCCCGCACTGCTCACGACGAGCGCGATGACGACGACAGCGAGGCCGAACTTCCGGAGGTAACTCTTCCGAATTGCCGCTGGAAGGATTGTGTTGAGCTTCATGTGTCGCTTGGAGTGTCTTGCTCCCCGATTTCTTTACCGCCGCTGTAAACCCACCCCCCGCGTTATCAAAAATAATTCTTTAACATGATTTTCGCCTGCCGTGGCACAGAACGCCACACACGACGGCGCTACTGGCTGAGTCCGAAAGAGGAGTCTTAAGTACCTCCGAAAGGTACCAGTGCCTACTATGGCGAACGGCAAGTACGCCGCGCGCAAGCTCAAGAAGGACCGCCAGAAACACCGGTGGTCCGACACTGACTACGCGCGTCGCGAACGCGGCCTGGGCAAGAAGTCCGACCCGCTCGAGGGTGCGCCCCAGGGACGAGGTATCGTACTGGAGAAAGTCGGAATCGAGGCCAAGCAGCCTAACTCCGCTATCCGGAAGTGTGTCCGCGTCCAGCTCATCAAGAACGGTAAGCAGGTCACCGCATTCTGTCCCGGTGACGGCGCTATCTCTTTCATTGACGAGCACGACGAGGTCACAATCGCGGGTATCGGCGGGGCGAAGGGCCGCGCGATGGGCGACCTCTCCGGTGTCAACTACAAGGTCGAGAAAGTCAACGGCGTCTCTCTCATTGAACTCGTTCGCGGGAACGCGGAGAAACCGGTCCGATAACCATGAGTGCAGAAGACACACCCGAGGATGACGCTGACGCGGCTGAGGAAAGCGAGTCGGAGACGGCTCGCGCGAAGCTGTTCGGCGAGTGGGAGATCACGGACATCGAGTACTCCGACCCCTCGACCGAGCGCTACATCACTGTCACGCCGATCGCCCACACGATGGGGCGTCACGCGGACAAGCAGTTCAAGAAAAGCGAGATCAGCATCGTCGAGCGGCTCATCAACCGCCTGATGCAGACCGACGAGAATACGGGCAAGAAGCAGCTCGCGACGTCCATCGTCACTGAGGCGTTCGAAATCGTTCACGAGCGCACCGACGAGAACCCGATTCAGGTACTTGTCAGTGCTGTCGAGAACAGCGCCCCACGAGAGGAGACCGTCCGCCTGAAATACGGTGGCATCTCGGTCCCGAAGGCTGTCGACGTCGCGCCACAGCGCCGCGTCGACCAGGCCCTGAAGTTCCTCGCAGAGGGCGTCTACGGTAGCTCGTTCAAGACCACCACGAGCGCCGCCGAGGCGCTCGCACAGCAGCTCATCGGCGCTGCTAACGACGACGTCCAGGCCTACGCGGTCAACCAGAAAGAAGAGAAAGAACGCGTCGCGGCTGCCGCTCGCTAACCCGGCTGTCTCCGACATCTTTATTCTTCTTTATCCGTCAGTGAAATCTATGCGAAAACCCAGCCGTGACGCCCGTTCCCGCCGCCAGTATCTCGCCGCGTTCGCCGGTATCGGGGCCACCGGGCTAGCCGGCTGTCGCGGTGAGTCCGGGATACAGAACGAGCCCTCGGACTCGACACCGACAACCACAACGACGGCGGGTCCGGCGCGGGCGCTGGATCGCTACGACGTCTCCCTCAGCCACGAGCGTCGCCAGTCACCCGACACCGACTGGTCGGCCCCAACCACGTCGCCGACGGACACGCCGCTTGCCACCGACCCTCTCATTGAGGACCTGGAGATACCGTGGGACCTCTCGTTTGCCGCGGACGGAACGCTGTTTCTCACCGAACGGGTCGGTCGCGTCCTCTCGTTTACCGACGGCAGCGTCCGAACAGTCACCGAACCGGCAGAAGTCATCGATGCGGAATCGAGCGACGACGGCTGGTGGGTAACGGGTGGCGAGGGGGGCACGCTCGGCATTGCCGCACACCCGACGTACCCCGATCCGCCGGTGGTGTACGTCTACTACACGACGATGACCGACGACGAGCGAGCCAACCGGGTCGTCGCCATGGACGTGTCGGCCGAGGACCCGGCCGCTACGGAGTCCGTCCTCGTCGATAAGATTTCGGGGAGTAAGATACACAACGGCGGTCGGCTCACGTTCGGCCCCGAAAACTACCTCTGGATTACGACGGGAGACGGGGGCGACGGCGAACTGTCCGCCGACACCGACTCGCTGGGCGGGAAGGTCCTCCGCGTGACGCCCGCGGGCGATCCCGCGCCCGGAAACCCGGACCTGGGTGGGGACCCGCGGGTGTTCACCTACGGTCACCGGAACCCACAGGGGCTGGCCTGGCTCCCCGATGGGACGCTCGTCGCCTCTGAACACGGCCCGACCGGCCGGGACGAACTCAACCGCCTCGAAGCGGGGGGTTACTACGGCTGGCCCGACACTCGCGAACACGCGGAGTACCTCGATGCTGGCCCCGAGGTCAGCCGGCCGCTCGCAAACACGGGCAGCACTGGTGGGTGGGCACCCTCCGGGTCACTGTTCTACACCGGTGACGCCGTGCCGTCGCTCCGGAACCGACTGCTCACTGGCGGGCTGAAGGACCAGAAACTCCTCGTGACGACGCTGACACCCGCCGATGAGGACCTGCCACCTGGTGATGACGCCGAGGTGTACGACGCGGACTGGACCGACGACGCCTACACCGCGACGACGCACTCCCTGCTGGCCGACGAGCTCGGTCGGATTCGCCACGTCGAACAGGGGCCAGACAGCGGGCTGTACCTCGTCACGTCAAACCGCGACGGCCGCGCTGGCGACGGATTCCCGCGGGAGCACGACGACGTGCTTGTGCGCGTTACGCCTGCCGAGTGAACGGAGCGGGCGGTCCGCGGAAACGCGCTCTGTGAACCACTGGCTATATTTCGGTTGACGAGAGAGGGAGATCCATGGCAACAGAGCAATCCGTCGACCTCGTCGACGATGAGACCGTGGGCTTGTTCACGAAGGCGGTGCTGCTCGCGGCGCTGACCGCGGGGCTCGCACAGATATCTATCCCACTCCCGGGACCGCTGGTACCGTTCTCGCTGCAGCCGTTCGGGATGTTCTTCGCCGGCCTGCTGCTTGGGCCGCTGTGGGGCGGCGTCGCCCTGCTGTTGTACATCCTTGTCGGTATCGCCGGCGCTCCGGTGTTCTCGAACGCGAACGCGGGCCTTGGCTATGTTATCGCCGGGCAGGGAACCGGCGGCTTCCTCGTCGGCTTCCTCGTCGGTGCGGTCGTCGCCGGCGCTATCGCACACCGGAGCATCGCGCCGAAACCGGTCGCTGACCTCTCCGTTCCGGTGCAGGGCGTCGCGCTCACCGCAGCGGTCGCCGTCGTGTATGCTATCGGCATCCCCTGGATGTCGTTCGTAACTGGCCTCCCACTCAGTCGCGCCGCCGCTCTGATGGCGCCGTACATACCACCAGATCTCCTGAAGCTCGGTATCGCAATCGCCATCGTACAGGGTGGGTATCTCGCCGGTCGATGATCGAGGTCAGCGATCTGCGCTATCGGTACGGCGATGTCGATGTTCTTGATGGGGTCACGCTGTCGATACCTGCTGGCCAGTACTGTCTACTCGTCGGGCCCAACGGGAGCGGCAAGACGACACTCGTCCGGCATCTCAACGCTCTGCTGACGCCCGACGCCGGAACGGTCACCGTCGATGGGACCGACGTGACGGATGACCATGTCGTCGCCCGGACACGTATCGGGATGGTATTTCAGCACCCCCGCGACCAGTTCGTCGCTGCGACTGTGGCGGCTGACGTGGCCTTCGGCCCGGAGAACCTCGGGCTTGACAGGGCCGAGATCGACCGCCGGGTCGAAACAGCGCTCGACGCTGTCGACCTCGGTGATGCCGCTGAGAGCCGTATCGACGCTCTCTCTGGGGGTGAACAGGCCCGCGTCGCCATCGCCGGGGCACTCGCTATGGAGCCGGACTACCTCGTGCTCGACGAACCGCTCGTCGGGCTCGACTGGCCGGCGAGGCAGTCGGTACTCGACCATCTCGACGCGCTGGCCGCCGATGGCACGGGCATCATCGTCGTCACGCACGACCTCCGGGACCTCCACGAGCGGGCTGACCGCCTCGTCGCCCTACACGACGGGCAGGTCGTTCTCGATGCGCCGCCAGCCGAGGCGCTCGATACCCTCCCGGACCTCGGCATCAGAGACCCGCGATGTTGAGCTACCGACCCGGCTCGACGTTCGCGCATCGGCTGGACCCACGGTCGAAGCTGCTGGTCCAGTTCGGGCTCGCTATCGCCGCGGTCGCTCACCCCACGCTCCCGTGGCTCGTCGGAACGACCGCGTTCGCGCTGGCCACGCTCGCGGCGGCGCGGCTCTCGCCGCTTGCGGTCCTGCACTCGTATCGGGTCGTCCTTGCCGTGCTGGCACTGGCCCCCGTCGTTGCCGGCGTGGTCCTCGGTCCGCCGTGGTTTCGGGTCGACCCGGCGCTCCGCTCGGCGCTGCACGTCGGGCGCATCCTCCCGGTGTTACTCGTTAGCGCCGCCTACCTCACGTCGACGCCAGTCCGGGACACGCGGGCGGCGGTCCAGCGGCTGATACCTGGGAAGCCCGGACAGATTCTCGGTACCGGGATGGCGCTCGTCGTCCGGTTGTTCCCGCTGGTGCTCGCTGACGTTCGGGAAGTGCGCGACGCGATACACGCTCGTGGCGGCGAGGCCCGTCCGCTCCGGGACCGCGTTCGGCTGCTCGCTGTCCGGTCTCTGGAACGGACCCTCGACCGCTCGGACCGGCTCTCGGTCGCCCTGCGGGCCCGCTGTTTCGCGTGGAACCCGACGCTGCCGCCGCTTGCCTTCGAGCGTCGTGACTACCCGGTGCTCGCCGTCGGCATCGCGTTGGCGGTGTCGCCGCTCGTCCCGGTTTAGCCGGTCGCCTGCGTGGACTCGGCGTTTGTCTCGTTTTCTCTGGACTGCTGTTTGAGCGCTGTCTCCACCCACGTCGGACGCGTGACTGCTCCCGAATCGGTATCGAACCGAATGGTACTGTTGGCGACGGCCGGCGCACCGTCCCGCGTTCCGGTGTATCGTACCGACGCGCGCGTGAGGAGTCCCGTCCCGGTGACAATCGCTCGGATGCTGCTCGTTTCGACGCGGTCCAGGTCCGCGCTCGTTGCCCACTCCTCGCCCAAGTCCCGTGACTCAAGTACGTACGTCGGCGGGTCGGCGTTGGTATCGCTGGCGACGACGGCCGCGTTCTCGTCTGATAACGTCGTCGCGACGTTGTACGCGGTCCGCCGGTACGGATACCGCTGGTGGGATTCCTCGACCATGTACCGCGTAGTCCCGTTTGCATACTGAAAGCGGAGAACGTGCACCGACTCGTTGGTCCACGACCGTCTGCCGACGATGGTGTCGCCGCCGGCCCGCTCGTGCCCTGCCCGGTGTCGCCACGAGAGGATCACGCCGTCATCACCTACTATCCGGCCCCGCTCCAGCCGCCGCGCCGTCGTCCCGTTGGCGAACTGGACGGTTCGGACGACCGTGACGGTGTAGCTCCTGTTCGTGAGCCGTCGCTCGTGGGCACTGCCGAGTCGCTCGGGGTCGCTGATGCTGTTGGCGGTGACACCTGGCGGCAGACTCGGATCCGGCGTGGGGACCGGGGCGGGCGTCACGGTCCGCTCGCCGCCGCTCGGACCGGCAGTGCTGAAGGCATTACAGCCTCCAAGGACGACGAGCGAAGCCAGAGCGATTCCGACAGCGAGTGAGCGAGGTTGCACGAGCGGGCCTTCGAATGCCTGGTTGAATTGGTCTTCGGCGGCCAACTACGGGCCAGAACGCATACGCGCCGGTCTGTCACTCCACGATATCGACACCGGTAATCTCGAACCGTGCGCCGCCCTCGCTCCCCTCGTCGATAGTCACCGTCCAGTCGTGTGCGTCGGCGATCTCCGCGACGATCCAGAGCCCGAACCCCGTCCCGGCGTCCGATGTCGAGTATCCCGTTTCGAACACGCGCGACCGGTTTTCCCCGTCGATACCCTCGCCGTCGTCCTTGACATAGAAGCCATCGTCAAGCTCCCCGATGGTGACTGTCACGTCGTCACCGCCGTGTCCGACGCTGTTGCTGAACAGGTTCTCGAGCAGTTGTTCCAAGCGGCTCCTGTCGGCACGAACGACGGCGTCCGTCTCAACGGTGAGTTCGGCGTCGCTGGTTTCTACGTTGTGCCAGCACTGTTCAGCTGTGTCCGTGAGCGCAACTACGCCAGCGTCAACCGCCGACTGCTCGTCGCGTGCGGCCGCGAGCAGGTCATCGATGAGGGTCCGCATCCGAGCGAGTGCGTCGCTGGCGCTGTCGAGGTGTTCGCTGTCGTACTCCTGCTGGGCCAGTTCGATGCGCCCTTCGGCGACGGATAGCGGGTTCCTGAGGTCGTGGCTGACGATGCTAGTGAACTCTTCAAGGCGTTCGTTCGTTTCCTCCAGTTCCTGTTCGCGGCGCTTGCGTTCGGTGATGTCACGGTCGATACCGATTGCGCGGTCCGGTGTCCCGTCGCTGTCAGATTCGACGCGGCCCTTCGCTTCCATCCAGCGGACCTCGCCATCGCGGATGATCCGGAACTCGGCTTCGTACGTACCGGTCTCGGTCGCCGATTCGATGCGGGCCGCGACGTCCGGCTGGTCCTCGGGATGGACCAGCGGTAAAAACTCGTCCAGCGACTCGACATCAGTGCCGTACAGCGTCTCGGATCCGGGGTAGTACGACAGGTCGCCGGACTCGAACTTGCGGTCCCAGACGACCGCGTTGGTGGCCTTTAGCGCGAGCTCCATCCGCTCGCGTGCCTCCTCCAGTTCGCGCTCCCGGAGCTTTCGGTCGGTGATGTCCTGGATCGACCCCCGGAGTTTGACAACGTCGCCGTTATCGGTGACCGGTTCACACAGTGCGCGGACCCACCGGTAGTTGTCGTCGTCGCCGATACGCACTTCCATGTCGTACCCCTCGGCCGTTTCTATCGCCCGCTGGAACTCCGTCATGACCGTTCCCCTGTCATCGGGGTGGTACAGGTCGACGATGGATTCGACGCTCAGTTCGTCGTCGGGCGTCAGCCCGTGTAGCCGGTAGAACTCGCTTGTCACCGTCATTTCCGGCGGATCGGTGGTCACCTCTATCTCCCACCCGCCGACGCTTGCGATCCGCTGGGCTTGGTCGAGGAGCTCCTTCGTCCGCGTAAGCTCCTGCTCGCGTGCTTTCCGCTCGGTGATGTCCCGACCGATGCCGGCCAGCATCGGATTCCCATCGGGGTCCTCGACGCGGGTCGCCGTGAACTCGTGCGGAATCAACTCTCCGGATTTCGTAATAAACGGTGCCTCTACGCGGGTGGTGCCACCCTCGAACACCGATTCAATCGCGGCCAGAACGAGGTCATGATGTTCCTCAGGGAAGAACTCGGCCCCGTGGGTCCCGGCCACGTCGGCGGCCGAGTAGCCGGTCACGTTCAGCAGGCTCTCGTTCCAGCGCCGGAAGCGACCGTCGCTGTCGAGGACGTAGAACACGTCGTCGATGGCGTCCAGCATGTCGTCGGTGTACTCCTTGTACCGTTCGAGGCGCTCCTCACGCTGCTGGCGTTCGAGTTCGTAACCCACCCACTGTGCCGCGAGATGGACGAACGTCTTCTCATCCTCGGTGAAAGGGGTCTCACGGGGGGAGCGGTCGACGAAACAGAGCGTCCCCGAATGCGCGTTACGGACACGGACCTCGCTGCTAATGTACGTCTCGTACTCCCATCGGTCGTACGCTGGATCTGAGTCCCATCCCTCTTCGGACGCTTCCGCGATTGCCATGACGCTCCCTACGTCGATCATCTTCCGGCAGTACGACTCCGACAGCGGCGTGACGGTCCCCGGCTTGAGCCGTTCATCGCTCCCGCTTGCATAGCAGACAGTGAACTCGTCACGGTCAGTATCATCCGATGAGAGAAACGCACCAGCGGTCCCCAGCCGCTCCCGGCCCAAGTCCAGGACCGCCTGGATCTTCTCATCGAACGAGGCGTCGGGGTCGGCGCTGATCTCGTAGAGTCGCCGGAGCGTCTGGTTGTGCTCCGCGAGTTGGTTCTTCGTGGCTTCGAGTTCGCGTTCGCGGTTCCGTCGCTCGGTCACGTCGCGGGCGAACCCGGCCACGCGAACCGTCTCGCCAGCATCGTTCGTGATGGGCTCGCCCTGTATCCAGACCCAGCGCTGATACTCTTCTTCGGCGTTAACTCGGCACTCGGCGTCGGCCGATTCGCCGTTCATGAGACACCGCATCGCGTCTTTCATTCGTTCGCGGTCCTCGGGGTGGATGCCGTTCAGGAAGTCATACGGGTTGTCACGGAGCTTGGCAACTGACCGCCCCCAGATGTCCTCGTAGGCGGAGTTAATCACGAGCACTTCGCTCAGGTCGGCTGTGAACTCCCAGATGATATCGTTGGTCGCCTCCGTGAGTTCACGGACACGGCGCTCCGACTCGGCGGCCTGTCGCCTCGCACGGTACTCGGAGACCGCGTTTTCGATGCGATTGGCCAGCAGTTCGTACACCTCGACACCGAACGACTTCTGTAAATAGTCGGTCACCCCCATCGAGATAGCTTCGCTGGCTACCTCCTCGCTACCCTTGCCGGTGAACAAAATGAACGGCAGATCCGGGTTCGTCTCCCGAATCGCATCGAGCAGTTCGATGCCGTTCATTTTCGGCATATCGTAGTCGGAGACGACAGCGTCGAACCCGTTTTCGGCGACCCGGTCGAGTCCGTCCCGCGCGCTGGTCGCGGTTTCGACGGAGATCCGGTCGTCCGCGGCCTCCAGGGAATCCGCCGCGACGGCCACGAAGTCAGGGTCGTCGTCGACGTGTAACACCCGAATCTGTTCGCCGACGACATCGGTCTCCCTGTCGAGGTGTCGGCCACGAAGCGCCTCGCTCATATCGACCGATTCACAAGTCACTGCAAAAACAGTTCTGGCGGTGACTTCGTGGTCGCGTGTGAGCGAAGCCGCCAGCCGATGGGGGCGACGCCGTTACCTACGTGCGATAGCACCGACCGACAGCGATCCGGTCTCCCGGGACACCGGGTTCAGTCTGCCGCGCGGCCGCCGTCGCCGGCGTACGCGCGCGTCACGTCCACGAGCGCCTTCCGGAACTCGGATTCGTCCGGCTCAGGCGAGAGCGCTGCGAAGTGGCGCTTGAACTCAGCGAGATCGACTGATTCGGCGTCCTGGCCCGCGGCGTGTGCGAGGTCGTACAGCCGGTGGTCCGAGCCGACCAGATCGTGGCGCTCACACAGCGCAAGGGCGAACGCCGCGTTGACGGCCGTGATGTCCGGGTCTGCAGCCGGCGTCAGCCGTGCGGCCGGTTCGCTGGGATGGCGCATCCGGGTCGGCGATGTCGAGCGGCCCCCGGTCGGCGGATCGCCGGGCCGGTCGGCGACGGCAGCCGCGAGGCTGGCTTCCAGAAACGGCACCAGTTTGTCGCCGGGCACCACCGGCATCCAGATATCGTCGGCGTAGACGTCTTTCATGTGGTTGGCGATCTGGTAACAGTGCGTGAGCTTTCGCTGTTCGACCGAGCGCCCCGCCAGCGCGAGGTAGATGGCTTCCCGCGTCGACTGCGTGTGTGACGGATGCCCGCGTTCGTGGTGGTGCATGTGAGCGTACTCGTGTAACGCCAATTCGCGGGCCATTGCGCTCGTCGCGGCTTGACGGGAGATTGTCAGCCTGTGGGCGTCGTCGCTGTGGCTGACGCGGGTACGCTCGTCGGGGTCCTCCCGGACCCGGACAGTCACTGGTCGTTTCAGGTCGTGTTCCGTCGAGAAGAGGTCCCTCGCCCCGAGAAACGGTTCGGCCGGCCCACCCTGCACGTGCACGTCCATGTGTCACCATATCATGGGTCGCAGCGCTATTAATGCACGGGTGAGGGCAGCGTTCGCACGCAGCGCTCAGGACTCAAGCGCCGCGAAACCGCGCTCCAGGTCGGCCCGGAGGTCATCGACGTCCTCGATACCGACTGAAAGGCGGATGAGCGTCTCGGAGATACCGAGTTCGTCCCGTGCCGTCGGTGAGAGCGGTTCGTGCGTCATCGCCGCCGGGAGTTCCGCCAGGCTTTCGACGCCGCCGAGGCTGACTGCCAGCGTCACCGTCTCTAACGCTTCGAGAAAGCGCTTGGCGTCGGCCATATCCCCGGCCAGTTCGAACGAGAGCACGCCGCCAAAGCCCTGCATCTGCTCGCAAGCCAGATCGTGCTGTGGGTGGCTCTCTAACCCTGGGTAGTGGACCGTTTCGACGCGTTCGTGATCGTCGAGGTACTGCGCAAGGGCCATGGCGTTGTTCTCGTGGCGAGTCATCCGGACGCCCAGCGTTTTGATGCCTCGCGAGACGAGATAGCTGTCGAACGGGGCGAGCATATTCCCGAGCGCGATCTGCTGGCGGAACTCTACTCGTTCGGCGACCGCGGGGTCGTCGGTAATCAGCGCGCCGCCGACAGCATCGCTGTGGCCGTTGATGTACTTCGTCGTGCTGTGGACCGCGAGGTCCGCACCGAGCGACAGCGGCTGCTGGAAGTACGGACTCGCGAAGGTGTTGTCGACCCCGACCATCGCGCCGTAGTCGGCAGCGACGGCCGCAATCGCGTCGATGTCACACAGTCTGATACCCGGGTTCGTCGGGGTCTCGACCCAGACTAGCTCTGTTGCCGGTGTCATCGCGGCCGCTACAGCGTCGACATCGGTCGCGTCGACGAACTCCACGTCGACACCGAGTTGGTCCCGAAACAGCGTTTCGAACATCCGTCGCGTGCCCGCGTAGAGGTCGTCGAACGCGACGACGTGGTCGCCCGGTTCGACCAGCGAAAGCACCGCTGTTGCGACGGCTGCCGTCCCCGAACTGAAGGCATAGGCCCGTTCTCCGCCTTCGAGCGCGGCCAACTCCTGTTCGAGGCCATGTCGTGTCGGGTTCGACAGCCGCGAGTAGAGGAACTCCCCCTCACCGGGGTCGATGTCCTCTAGAGACAGGTCCGTGTCGAGCCCGGCCAGTTCGTAGGTCGACGAGAGGTGTATCGGGAGCGTGACATCCCCCGCTGCTGACGCCGTCTCGGTATCGACTGCAATCGTGTCGAGGTGTGGACGCCGAGTCATACGCTCCCGTCCGCTGGCTGGCGCTAATACCTTTGCAATCATTACTCATCCGCCTGCAAATAATTATAATCGCTGAGCATACGCCTTTAGCTCTCGACTGGTCGGAATGCCAGACCATGCCACGCGAACGGCCGAATTTCGACCGGTCACGGCCGTAGTGAAACACTATCCTTTTGACCCTGCTGTTGATAGAATGCTGTATAATGGGCCGACGTAAGAAAATCGTCCAAGAATGTGAGACACTGATGGACGATCCGGAGCACATCCGGAACATCGCCATCGCTGCTCACGTCGATCACGGAAAGACGACGCTGACAGACAATCTGCTGGCCGGTGCCGGCATGATTTCCGACGACACTGCCGGCGAACAGCTGGCGATGGACACCGAGGAAGACGAACAGGAACGTGGGATCACCATCGACGCGGCTAACGTTTCGATGACCCACGAGTACGAGGACCAGAACCACCTCATCAACCTTATTGACACCCCTGGCCACGTCGACTTCGGTGGCGACGTGACCCGTGCGATGCGTGCCGTCGACGGCGCGCTGGTGGTCGTCGACGCCGTCGAGGGCGCGATGCCCCAGACCGAGACGGTGCTCCGGCAGGCGCTCCGCGAGGGCGTCAAGCCGACGCTGTTCATCAACAAGGTCGACCGCCTCATCTCCGAGCTCCAGGAGGGGCCCGAGGAGATGCAGAAGCGCCTGCTCGCGGTCATCCAGGACGTCAACGACCTCATCCGCGGCATGACCGAGGAGATGGACGACATCGAAGACTGGACGGTTTCCGTCGAGGAAGGGACCGTCGGCTTCGGCTCCGCGCTGTACAAGTGGGGCGTCTCGATGCCGTCGATGCAGCGGACCGGCATGGACTTCGGCGAAATCATGGAGCTCGAACGCAACGACAACCGCCAGGAACTCCACGAGCGCACGCCGCTGTCCGACGTGGTGCTCGACATGGTGTGTGAGCACTTCCCCAACCCTGTCGACGCCCAGCCGATGCGCGTTCCGCGTATCTGGCGTGGTGACGCCGAATCACAGCTCGCCGACGACATGCGTCTTGTCAACGAGGACGGCGAAGTCGTCCTGATGGTTACCGACATCGGTGTCGACCCCCACGCCGGCGAAATCGCCGCCGGCCGTGTCTTCTCCGGCACGCTGGAGAAGGGTCAGGAGCTGTACGTCTCCGGGACCGCGGGCAAGAACCGCATCCAGAGCGTCGGCATCTACATGGGTGGCGAGCGCGAGGAAGTCGACCGCGTCCCCGCTGGGAACATCGCCGCCGTCACGGGCCTCAAGGACGCCATCGCTGGCTCCACCGTCTCCAGCGAGGAGATGACGCCGTTCGAGTCCATCGAACACATCTCGGAGCCGGTCATCACGAAATCCGTCGAGGCACAGAACATGGACGACCTGCCGAAGCTCATCGAGACGCTCCAGCAGGTCGCCAAGGAAGACCCGACCATTCAGGTCGAAATTAACGAGGACACCGGCGAGCACCTCATCTCCGGCCAGGGTGAACTCCACCTGGAAGTCATCGGCCAGCGTATCGAGCGCAACCAGGGCATCCCGATCAACACCGGTGAGCCGATCGTCGTCTACCGCGAGGCCCCACAGGACAACAGCCGCGAAGTCGAAGGTCGGTCGCCGAACAACCACAACCGCTTCTACATCAGCATCGAGCCGCTCGGCGAGGACATCGTCGAGACGATCAAGATGGGCGAGGCGTCGATGGACATGCCCGAACTGGAGCGCCGTGAAGCGCTGCAGGAAGCCGGCATGGACAAGGACGACTCCCAGAACATCGAGCACATCCACGGGACCAACATCCTGCTTGACGAGACGAAGGGTATCCAGCACCTCAACGAGACGATGGAACTGGTCATCGAGGGTCTCGAAGAAGCCCTCGACGACGGTCCGCTCGCGGCCGAGCCGGTCCAGGGGTCGCTCATCCGTCTCCACGACGCCCGCCTCCACGAGGACGCCATCCACCGCGGTCCGGCCCAGGTTATCCCCGCCGTCCGCGAGGCTGTGCACAACGCACTTATCGATGCCAGTATCAAACTGCTGGAGCCGATCCAGCAGGTCCGTATCGACGTGCCCAACGACCACATGGGCGCTGCGAGCGGTGAGATCCAGGGCCGCCGTGGCCGCGTCGACGACATGTACCAGGAAGGCGACCTGATGGTCGTCGAAGGCGTCGCCCCGGTTGACGAGATGATCGGCTTCTCCTCCGACATCCGCTCCGCAACCGAGGGCCGTGCCTCCTGGAACACCGAGAACGCCGGCTTCCAGGTCCTTGCCGACAACCTCCAGCCCGACAAGATCAGCGAGATCCGCGAGCGCAAGGGCATGAAGCAGGAACTGAACCCGGCGATCGACTACTTCTAGACCACCTTTTTCTGCGTCGGGTTCGGATCGCGCTCTCCGAGCGCGCTCGAACCACTCCTTGAAAAACGTGGGCGAAAAAGGCGCGAATCGATCCGCGATTCGCGGGAAACCGCGCGCCGACGGCGCGCGGTATGCCTGTCCGCTCCGCGCTGTTAGATTTCGCTGCGCTTGGACACGTTTTCCGCTATTCAGCTGCTGCTTGCGCCCGCAACCGGTCGATTCGGTTCCCCAGCGGCGGCGACCGTCCGAACGGGTTCGCGAGTCGTCGTCGGGACGGCTCCATGCCGTGGACGTCGGCGTACCGTTCGAGGGCGTCTGCGACAGTATCCGGGCCAACGCGCTCGGCCGCGTAGTCGTCGGCTGCCCGGACACCGCGGCGAGTGATCCACAGGCTTGTGACGATAAGTCCGAAGCTCACGCCGACAAGAGGCCACAGCGGGCCGATATCGGCCAGGGCTACGAATAGTGGGACCAGCGCGAGGAGCAGGCCGCCGACGACCCTGGCAAGCACCCGTTCGGTCTGGCGGCCGGCCTGGATCGCGAGCAGGGCCGTCGCCGTCTCGTCGTCGAACACGTCGAGGAACGTACTTGTCACGAACAGGCGACGGTAGCCTGGGGCTCCACGGACGGTCACGTCTGCGGTTCCCTCCCGCTCCGTGTCGAGAATACGAACATCACGGACGGTCAGTCCCGCGCGTTCTCGAAGACAGTGCACCGTCTCCGCTGTCGAGTCGGCCGGCATCCGGACTGACCGCACTAGCGGGATAATCCAGGGAGCCGCGACCAGAACAGCGACGATGAGCGCGGGGACGACGGCCAGCAGGACGACCGGCGACAGTCCGGTCTCGAGCGGCGCGGTGATGACCGTCGCAAAGACGGACAGCCCGAGGACGTACCGTCCCATCCGGACGAGCGCCCGGCTGGTCGTGAGTTCGATGTCCCGGACGTTTCGGACGCCACGAACGGTCGGCGCGTAGGCGACCAGTCCCACGACGCCTGCGGCGAGAAGTTCGGTGACCGTCGCCAGCAACGTTTCGACTGCGCCAGTCCCTCCACCGACCACTGCGTAGCCGAGTCCGACCAGCCGAAAGACGGCGTACGACAGGAGGGCGAACGGGAACAGGAGACCGAGGTACAACTGCCGATATCTGGCGACGGGGTTCGAGAGCCGCTGTACGATTGCGCTTCCGAGTGCGCCGAGGACGATTCCGACGATAGCGAGGACTCCGACGAGGAACACCGCCGCACCTATCGATATCGGTGATGATTGGAGGGCGTACACATACGACACGCTTCACCGGTACGAAAAAAACGTAGCGTTTCCCTGTAAGCGATTATCTCGACGGAGGCAGGCCCCACGCTTAGGTCATCCAGCACCGAACAGCACGGTATGAGCGACCGCCTGCATCAGATTGTGGACCTTCTCGTAGCTGCTGTCATCGCCGGCACGTCGACGTTCATCTGGAGTTACGTCTTGCCAACAGGGCTGGCGCTGACGCTTGCGGGAATGTTCGCAGCGATGTACTACTTCTCCCGCAACCCTTGGGGGTCGCCTCGCGGCGAGGCGTACAACGAGTGGATCGACGACCTGTACGACCGGTTTCTGCCCTGAGACCAAACGAACGGTTTCTTATACGTGCCCCTGCTGAGTCATCCACAATGAGCCGAGATACTCAGGAGGTGAGCGGGCGATGAGCGACTCGACCGACGAGGTTCGGTCCTACACAGTTCGGCTGGAACTGGTCGACGAACCGGGCGAACTGCTGCGGGCGCTCGAGCCCATCGCCACGAACGGCGGGAACCTCCTCTCTATCTTCCACGAGCGGGGGAACGTGACCCCACGGGGTCATATCCCTGTGGAGGTCGATCTGGAGGCGACCCCCGAGCGGTTCGACGGGATCGTCGACGCACTCCGGGACGCGGGCATCAACGTCATTCAGGCCGGGGCCGAGCAGTACAGCGAGGCGCTGACGATTATTCTCACCGGCCACCTGGTCAATACCGACCTCTCTGACACGCTCTCGCGGATTCACGAATCGACGGACGCGACCGTGACCGACCTCTCGCTGTCGGCACCGGGGGGAACGGATGATGCTTCCAGCGCGCGCATCCGACTGGCGACCGAAGAAGGGGCGGTCGACGAGGCGATGCGATCCATCCGTACCGTCGCCGACGAGAAGGGACTCCACGTCATCGAACCCCTTGCTGCGGGAGGTGACGCATGAGACTCGCCGTCATCGGAGCCGGCGCCGTCGGCTCCGCCGTCGTCGACCTGGCGAGCGATCACGGCCACTCGGTTACTGCGTTCGTCGATTCGAGCAGCGCCGTCATCGACAGCGCCGGTATCGACACTGACGAAGTGCTCGACCGGAAGCGAGCCGATGGCGTCGTCGGGAGCGACGCACCTGAGGACGCGCTTTCGGCCGAGTACGACGTGCTCGTCGAAGCGACGCCGACGACGCTCGGTGACGCCGAACCGGGCTTTAGCCACGTTCAGGCCGCGCTCGAACGGGACCGCCACGCCGTGCTGGCGAACAAAGGCCCAGTCGCAGAGCGGTACGCGGACGTTCGCGCGCTCGAACGCGAGAGCGAGGGGTCGGTGCTGTTCGAGGCGACCGTCGGCGGCGCGATGCCGATTCTTTCGACTATCGATGACTTCGACCCAAGCCACATCACCGCCGTTCGCGGCGTGCTCAACGGCACTGCGAACTTCATCCTCTCGCGGATGGCGACTGAGGGGCTCGATTACGAGCACGTCCTCGCGGAAGCGCAGGACCTTGGTGTCGCCGAGGCTGACCCGACCTTCGACGTGGACGGGACTGACGCGGCGCTGAAAGGCGTCATCATCGCGAACGTCCTGTCCGACAACGAAACGGAGTATACGCTCGACGACGCCGAAGTCGAGGGGATTCAGGAAATCTCAGGCAGCGCGCTCGAACTCGCGCGGGCGGACGGCCGGACTGTTCGGCTTATCGCCGAGGTCGTCGAGGGCTCCGTCCGCGTCGGCCCGCGGCTCGTGCCGGACAACGCGCCGCTCGCTGTCTCTGGAACCCGGAACATCGCCCAACTGGAGACCGAGCACGCCGGCCAGCTCAACATCTCCGGTCGTGGTGCCGGCGGTCCGGAGACGGCGAGCGCGGTACTCGCTGATATCGGCCGACTATAACAGGGCAGCAGGATTTCTAACGCGGCTCCGTCGTTTCTCGCAGTCGCTGCCTTTCCCAGCCACCAGTCTCGCTTGTCACTCTGAAGGACACAACCTCGGCCGTGACTGCCGGTATCGGTCGTTCCCCTGACCAAGCGATCAGGTGTCACACTACCATGCCATGGCGTGCCGAATCGCAAGAAAGCGACGGCCTGACGCTTACACGCTTTCGAAATCGTTTTATGAACCACCAGCTAATAAACCCGATACAGCGCCTCTGCGCGTGAGAGATAACAATGAGCGACGAACAACACCAGAACCTGGCCATTATCGGCCACGTCGACCACGGGAAGAGCACGCTCGTCGGCCGACTCCTGTACGAGACAGGATCGGTACCGGAGCACGTCATCGAACAGCACAAGGAAGAAGCCGAGGAGAAGGGCAAGGGCGGCTTCGAGTTCGCCTACGTCATGGACAACCTCGCCGAAGAGCGTGAGCGTGGTGTCACCATCGACATCGCCCACCAGGAGTTCAGCACTGACGCCTACGATTTCACCATCGTGGACTGTCCTGGTCACCGCGACTTCGTGAAGAACATGATTACCGGCGCGTCCCAGGCCGACAACGCCGTCCTGGTCGTCGCCGCCGACGACGGTGTCCAGCCGCAGACCCAGGAGCACGTGTTCCTGGCCCGCACCCTGGGCATCGGCGAACTCATCGTTGCCGTCAACAAGATGGACCTCGTCGACTACGGCGAGTCCGAGTACAAGCAGGTCGTTGAAGAGGTCAAGGACCTCCTCACGCAGGTCCGCTTCGACCCCGACAACGCGAAATTCATCCCCGTCTCCGCCTTCGAGGGCGACAACATCGCCAGCGAGTCCGATCACACGGACTGGTACGACGGCGAAATCCTGCTCGAAGCGCTCAACGAACTGCCGGCACCGGAGCCGCCGACGGACGCGCCGCTCCGACTGCCGATCCAGGACGTCTACACAATCTCCGGTATCGGTACGGTCCCGGTTGGCCGTGTCGAGACAGGTATCCTGAACACGGGCGACAATGTCAGCTTCCAGCCGTCTGACGTCTCCGGTGAAGTGAAGACTGTCGAGATGCACCACGAGGAAGTCCCGAAGGCCGAGCCCGGTGACAACGTCGGGTTCAACGTCCGCGGCGTCGGCAAGGACGACATCCGACGCGGTGACGTCTGTGGTCCGGCCGACGACCCGCCGTCCGTCGCCGAGACCTTCCAGGCCCAGATCGTCGTGATGCAACACCCGTCCGTCATCACGGAAGGGTACACGCCGGTCTTCCACGCCCACACGGCACAGGTCGCCTGTACTGTCGAATCCATCGACAAGAAGATCGATCCGTCCTCCGGCGAGGTCGCCGAGGAGAACCCCGACTTCATCCAGAACGGGGACGCTGCCGTCGTGACGGTCCGCCCACAGAAGCCACTCAGCATCGAGCCGTCCTCCGAGATTCCGGAGCTCGGTTCGTTCGCTATCCGCGACATGGGTCAGACCATCGCCGCCGGCAAAGTCCTCAGCGTCAACGAGCGATAACGTATGTCCCAGCAGGCACGCGTTCGGCTCGCGGGCACAAGCCCCGAGGACCTCGACGACATCTGCGCCGACGTGCGGGAGATCGCGAACAAGACCGGTGTCGAACTCTCCGGTCCGGTTCCGCTCCCAACCAAGACGCTGGAGGTTCCCAGCCGCAAGTCCCCCGACGGTGAGGGGACTGCGACGTGGGAACACTGGGAGATGCGCGTCCACAAGCGGCTCATCGATATCGACGCCGACGAACGAGCACTGCGCCAGCTGATGCGCATCCAGGTTCCCAACGACGTCTCCATCGAGATCGTCCTCGAGGACTAATCCCCGAGGGCTGTCGCTTCGCGACAGCGTCGGTGTGCCACCCGTCCGAACCGCTGGCCGGGACAGTGTGAATCGCTATCGAAGGCCGCTCTCACGCGCAGGGTTTTTATAACTCCGCGTTCGAGTGGCAGACCACGCGGGCTCGTAGATCAGTGGCAGATCGCTTCCTTCGCAAGGAAGAGGCCCCGGGTTCAAATCCCGGCGAGTCCATAGCGGTATCTCGTCCTGTCGAACTATCCCGAAAAGCGACTGCTATGCGCTTCTACTGGAATATTACTCGCAGACCCATCTGCGTATAAACTCGAAATCAAATCGAACCACGAACGGTTACGCATCATCCGGGGTGCAGTCTTGCGATTTCACGAAGGAATTGGCCGATTCCCGTGCGGGGGTGATTTCTCTTGAGTAATCGACTTGTCGAGAACGCAACCATCGAGAAGTCGAACTGCCAGCATTGCGGGGCACACGTTTCGCGTGACTTCCGGCGGACGTTCGGCGACGGCGATGATATCGCCCACCGCTGTCCGGCGTGTGACTGTATGCCCCGTATCTCTCGGGGAACTGCAGCTGGGAAAGAGCTCGACTACCCTGACCCGGAAGACCAGCCACAGCGGAATCAGGGCGGTCGAGTGGAAGCCCGGACTGACGGGGGTGAGAGTCTGTGAGTCCACAGTCTTCGCTCTTCGATTACGAACCGGACCTATCGCCACTAACTGATGCCGAGCGAGAGGTGTACGAAGCTGTGGGCATGGGTCAGTATGGGCCGCGTGAGTACGCCCGCAAAACTGGCCGTTCACCCGGTACTGTGGGCAACCTCCTCGGTCGTGCTCGCGAGAAACTGGAGGTGGTTCCGGCGTGACTGCATTCGTCCGCGCCTCAGAACTGTACGACGTAGAGGCGGGTGAACCCCTTCAGTTCGACTGGACGAATCTCCAACCGCTTCCGGAGAGTCAGGCCGAGATCGAGCGAGCGGTGGCCGCTATCAAGACCGACGGGGGGCGATGCGAACGATAGGGCTGGCCCCTCACGAACTCCACGCCAATCTCCTGTTCAATAGCGACGGCCTTGCACCGTTTTTCGCACTGGACAGTGAGGTCAAGGCTGGTGAGGGGTCAAAGAGCGGCGAGTTCCTGCAGGACGGCGAGCAGTGGGTCGTTCGCCTCTCCTATCAGGACAGCAATATCGTTCATCCCGGTGAGCGGACGCCACAGGGAACGGACTGGCAGCTGCAGAATATGCGTGAGTACCGGCTGAAGGTCGCCCGTCATCCCGATGAGGATTCGGTCGGGCAGCAGGATTTCGTGGCCCATGTTGCTCCACGCTGGCCCGGAATGCAGGGTGAGCGTGACGACGGAAGCCGTATCGAGATCCCCGTGCCGGATGGTTTCGGCGAGGGTGTGAACGTCCGCGTGAAAGGCTCGAATATCGATTTCCACCGGTATCCCGAGCTACTGCAGCGAGCGGCCATTGAGGTCGGCGTCACCGGTCGGTACTTCGAGGAGCCACATCCCTACAGCAACGTGCAGGACGCAGAGAAGTACGCCCGGGTTCATCGGGACGCCAGTGGGCCAGTCCATGCTCGCGATGGGCCGATTGCGGCGATGGGTCACCTGTTAGAATCCGACCGCTGCGGCTATCGGAAGATCGTCCAGAACGATGACGATGAACGCGGTCGGAACCTGCCAGGATACTACCACACGGCCACACTCGGCCCGAAGCGGATTCGAGAGGCATTCCCCGACCATCACCTCCCCAAGGAGGTGAAACACTACTACGCCCGTGAGGCGCTGTCTGTACCCGAGGATCACCCGTTATCGCACCCGAAAGTCGGCTCATCTCTGCAAGCATCGCTGCTGGTGGATGATGAGACCGTCCGGTGGCGCGACTTGGAGACGCTGGAACGGGAGTTAGACCAGACTGTGCTGTCGGTACTGGCCGATGCGGGTATCGATATCGCACCGTCGAGTTCCGGCCCATTCGTCGAAGATTCATACTTCGAGCCGGAGGTGAACCACTCCGGCCCCGAGCCGGCCGGGCTGGACCTGACCCGAGTCGAGCAGAAACAGGAGAGTGTCGTCGTGCGCCATCTTTCAGATGGGCTCTCGCCGGTACAGTGGGAAGCCTTGGAGATGTTGGTGGCAGACGGTGGGCAGGTTGCTCCGTCGGATATAGCGGACGAGTACGGCCGTCATGTCGAAAGTGTCCGGCGAGCGCTTCGAGAGATGGAAGACTTGGTGATCTCGGACTATGCCGACGTGTCGCTCCGGTCGGAATACGTCGCGGAGATGGTTCACGCAGCTGTTGACGAGGCGCGTGAAGCCACCCGCCGCGCTGTTGATACCGCGGCGAAGGCCGCAGAAGCCGCCGAGCGTGGGCTGGAGAATACGATGAGCGCGTTCATCGCATGGGCCGCTCGTCACGGTGTCGATGTGAACGACGCTCGCGAGGCTCAGATGACCCTGCGGTTCGGGGAGATCGAGAAGCACGGGAAGGCGATTCGCGAAGGCTTCCGGGTGTGGAAAGATGCCGGAATGCCCGAAGAGCGCTACCGGCAGGCCCGGGTGCAGCTCGCGGACGGCTCGCGAGGGACGGCCTGGCGCTGGCTCGCCACCGGGTAGCGGCCCGCCTGTTGAGAGGCATCACTGTCCAGCACCCCGAAAACATCGCTGGTTTTGCCGATTTCTCCCTCTGTCCGGCACGGTTGCCGACGTGATCGGGGCTCAACCGCGCCAGTGGCCCGGTCATCGCCTGAACGGAATCAAACCCGGGGGGTTGTGATTCCGTTTAGAGGTGTGGCTAAGGCCACATCGTCAAAATACACAGCACAGTGTTGCTGTCGCGAGCGCGAAACTCACCCTTCTCAAGGGTGCGCAAAGATTTTGAGATGCTAAGCTCTGTTGGATACTTTATCGATGGGTACCTTTGGCGCATGGAAGTCCATGCGGTATGTAGGCTAACAAACACACAAATAAATAATTAATAAATCATGATACAAATCGAAGGTTTTTAGAACTTATCATTCGGACGAACAATTAGGTGATACTATGCCCAACGAACTCGTCCGAGGTGATCGGATATTATTGAACTATCTGTGCCGTGTGGAACAAAAAGAAGGTCATAATGACATACCTGCGGAGAAAGTGTATAAAGACATGAATAATGTGCAAAAAAAGGGGAGTATAACACTATTCGACATTCATGACTCGAATGGAGAATACGACTCAAGAGATATCCGACGTGAGCTGACTCATCTTAATCGGTCCGAGAAGATAGACCTGCACAGAAACGACTCCGGTGATATAGAGATCGAACTGTTGGGATTCGGTAAACTCTCTGGTATGCTAACAGACCCTCCAGAAGAATTGGATGAGCAGTTCAATAAGTTATCCAACGGCCATGATCAAGGGGTTAGTCAGACTGACTAATATTGCTAAAGAAAATCAAGAATTTCATAGGAGTATAAGCGTGGTTTTCGGACTTGCCACGGTGTTTGCTGATATAACTGTTCAGATCCCTGCCGTCGCGCGAGCAGTTCTTGTGATACTAATGTTTTTACCGATACTCTCAGTCATTTTGTTTGAAAATTCTGATTGGCTAAAATCTAGAGCCGCAAAATATTGTTATAATAAAATCTCTTCTAATAGAAATCTCCGAAAACAATTGTACTGGGATTATGGACAGCGAGGATTAACTGAAGAGGACGTTTCTCAATTCGTTGGAGAGGAGTTCCCAACTATGGAGCAAGAACAGATTGTGAGCCGATTAAACGAATTACTAAACAACGAACCACTCCGACCAAACAATGACCAAAGATGAAAAAATTAGTAAACTCGCAGAACAGGTTGATAAAACTGAACAACTTTTCACCGACTATAAGAAAATAGATAGAAATAATCTTGATAAAAATGACATCCTAACAATATTGAGGAAACAAAACGAAGTTTGGAGATCTCATCCACCAGTATATTGGACTGACTCAAACATTGAAGCGCCAAGCTTCGTTCCTGAACTGTTCCCTGAATTCATCCGTGATCAGGTGGCACATCCTTTTTTCAAAAGACAAAATTTTATAAATCAATTAAGTACTACCCACCTGAGGAGGAACTTGGGCGCATCTCACACAAGATTAGCTCACAGTCACGGTACTACCACTATTGCGAAGGCGTTCATTAAGTCGCTCGAAGAAAGTGGTGAAGAAATAACTGACATTGAGAAGCAAGCAGTATACACCTACGCATATATCCATGATGGATTTCATGGTCCTTTTGGACACAGTCTAAGCCACATGAAGAGTTATTTCGGAAATATCTCTTTCAATAACAAAAAATTGGACAAGAATCTTTTGTATCATCAATTAAAAAATGATGACATCTTATCAAGTATATTTGGGGATCGGTTTAGTGAGAGTGAAGAGGAAGAAATTAAGAATCTTCTAGAATTTTTTGTTGATCGGCAAAACCATAGCCTGAGGAAAAAATATAGTGATAAATATTATCTCTCGGAAATAATGGATTCGACTATTGATGCCGACCGACTTGACTACTTATTTAGAGATTCACACAATTTGAAATATGGATTGCCTACCGATGAGACAAACCTCAGAAAATTAATAGGTACGGTCCAGACTAAATCAGTAGAGACAGATGATGGCTTAGAACTCCGAAGATTGTGCTGGCCCGGGAGTAAAAAAAGACAGATTGAAGACTTACTGAAAGAACGGAGAGTCCTGTATACTGATGTATATGAGTCAGATAGTAAGATTGCTGTTGATGAGATGGTGACCCATGGATTGTATCACTTCTTACAATACTACGATATTGACGGCGCCCGGGGTGGAGTGGATGCCGAGATAATGGACGAAATAGCTTTGTTAACTGATACTGACTTACTAAATTTTTTCATGGATGTGGGAGAACCATTCTTTTCTCGTGAATTAATAAAGGATGTCTACCGGGGTTCATTTTTTACACCAATCCATGATTTCGAGATTGAGTATCCTTCAGAAAACGGTTCCCCTAACGAACCGAACCGGCTAGAAGCCGCAAATGAAGAGATTAAGAATATTATTGACCCGAACTCTCCAGTTGATGAAACAACAGCTAGAGAGGTGAGGAAAGTAATTAAAAAGACTGGTGGCGGGTTGGTGTTCAAAGAACTGCTGTTCATATTGGTCTGGGAAATGCTGGACAGATACCATGAGCAAACCAAACTAGAATCGCTGTTTTGGGAAGAACTAATGGATGACTCTCATCTACGCGATATTTATACGCAGTCGTTATTAGAACGGTACGGGATGACTGATGAACTGTCAGAATACACTGACTTAGTGCCAGAGCATTATGATTCAATATACAATATCCCCAGTATTTTCATATCTATACCAACATATGTTACAAGGAAAAGAGCTGAAAATGAAATATGGGAAAAGGAAGACTCTGACACAAGTATCGAGTGGTATGACCCACCTGAGAATGAAGAGCTTGATCTTCCACTAAGGAAACAATTCCAGTCAAAGAGAGTCATCATTTGTGGCCCAGAACCATTCGTTGAGAACGATATCGACGACAAAATTGAAGAGAAATTTAAAACCTTTGTTAAAGATGTTGATAACTGGCTGACCCCTGAAATATTCCGCTGATTTTCAAATAAATAAAGGAGCCATTCAGATAGGTCTCAAAATCTGTGGACAAAAATCTCACTTTTTATGCCACCCTGACCAGAGCTCTTTTTATTATATATCGTAGATACCTGACCGGTTCTACCACACACAACCAACTCTTCACCCAGCTTTCCTGTTTATATCTGGCTGTGTGCGGTCGCCGGCTAAGTCGGTGTACCCCATTATGACCGAGACAAATTTCCTACGCAAAATTATATAATTAGTACGAACAAACATAAATATTTCCTTCTAATACGTGAAATTTGCTGTTTCGTATATGAGCGCTGTATCGTTGCACGCAAGTTTGGCATGGTTTGGATAGACAACTGTTCGAAGCTCTCTCTATGTCACGCTCCGAACTGGTAAATCGGCTATTGAAAATCCTCGAATAGCTGACTAAATTGTATCTTTGCCTGTCGTGCGTCTCTGTGATCACCGCCGCCGTGCCAGTCCAGTTCAGGTAGCCGTGAAGAATGCCTCATCTCCCATTCCAACACGTTTACTCCCAGGCCATATATCCGATACACGCCGAAGACGTACCAGCCGTTCGCACTCCGTAGTTGCTCGTGGTACTGGTCGTAGAGTTTGAATGTCCCCGGCTGGCCGTCAGCATGACGATGCATCGCGGCCTTAATTTCGATAGGCATCCCGTCCAGGCGCTTTGCATCGTGCCAGCTGCACCGATCTAATTCGAGATTGTACCGCTCGGCGGCTTTGCGCTCGACGAGTGTCCCGTAGTGATTTGCCTTGTGGCTTCGGCTCATTTGCGCACCTCGCGTACATCATATATAGATACTCCTCCGTCCTGTTCGCCGCCGCTGCCCATGGCTCGCGCGTGCTCGCACCGCGAGCGCACGCCATGGGCCAATAGAGGGGATACGCCAGGGGGTTGGTTGTTGTTGGGTTGGCCGAATCCCGCCGCAGTCATGCGGTTAGCTCCGTCACCTCACCAACCACGTTTCGGTGCTTTCTGTCGTCCTGATACTCGTTCCAGCGCTGTCGGACCCATTCGGCGCTATAGGGGACGAAATCGGCGATTTCACGATTTGGTCTGTCCGGCTCAGACTCCTTGGCTGTGATGACTGTGTAGATCGCGAGCTTCCGTGAGAGGTCCGCCGGGTCCACCTCGTCACTGTTATCCTCGCCGCTCGACCACGACCACGTAGTCGGCTCCTTATCATCATATCGCCAGTCCGTTTCGGGGATACCCGACACGGAGAAGATCGGGTTGACGCCCTTCCGATTCCGCACGTCTTCGTAGAAGGTCGCTTCTTTCAGGCCCTCCTTGTGAACGCACACACCGAGTTCCCGAACCAACGGGTGAACGTCGCGGCCGTCATGGCCGATGATGATGAGTGACCCGCCGTACTTGCGGATCTTGTACGTGAGCGGCCCGAGTTTCGTCTTCGTTTCGTAGCCGTCTGACCCGCTTCCCCCAGCGTTGCTGCTGGCCTCGTCGAATATGAATAGCTTCGGAACCTGCTCATTGTGCATGGGATCGCCGTCCTGTTTCAGCCACTCGTTCAGCTCGCCGTAGTTGGCAAGCCAGCCGTCCCGGTGGTCGCCGTCTGAGTCGGTCCACTCATCGGTTTCCTCGAGCGTGCGGATATTTGAAGCCACCAGCGCGTCCGAAGGGTGTTGTTCCTTCCAGAGCTGGCCGAGCAAACAGGCGAAGTTCGACTTCCCCGTCCCGGGTTCGGCCCACTCGTAGAACATCGGTGCGGGGCCGGTCATCTGTGCCCGGAGCTGGTCGATAGCCTTGATACCGGATATATCTGCCCGCTGGCCGGCATCACCGGTGAAGTGCTTGAGTGACTGCATATCGCCATTGGCCATGGCTCGCCGTGCCGTTTCGGTTCCCTCGATGCGGACTATCTCCCGAACATGGGAGAGATCCTTAGCCTGTCCCGGCATCTTCTCTGGCCGATCACAATGTCGAGGATCGTAGTGAGTTTCGAGTATCGAGAGATACCGGGATAGCTTCTCGTCGCGAACGATTCCGGCGTGTTGGTGTACCTCGTTGGGATCGCGCTGGCCGTAGCCGTCCTGATACTCGCGGAACTGTGCGGGCGTATATAGGTCACTGTCGTCAGTCATCGTTCAGTCGTGGCTCCTGTGGTTGCTGATCGGCCGGTTCGTCCTGCCCATAGCCCACAGCGGCGTCCGCGGTGGGATCGGGTGCGTCGGTGAGGTCGTGGATCGTGGGTGCGTCTTCGGGATCTTCGCCGTCTTCGATGAGGTCTCCGAAGGTCTCTTTCGCTGCTGTCTTCTGGATCATCTGGCCGCGCTCGTTGGCTTCGGCATCGGCGGTGACGAGCTTCTTTTGCAACTCGACACTGCCACGACTCCACCGGCCGCGAATCGCTGCCAGCTCCTCGGCACGGTCGATGAGCCAGCCATGGATATCCTGCATCTGCTTCTTACTGGTCATGAGCTGGGTATCCTGACAGCCTTCGAGCCAGACACCCTCGACGCGAAGCTGGTCAATATCTTCCAGATACTCGTACTCACGGACAGCCCATGCAGATCCGCCGTTGACGGGGTATGGGTCTGGGCCGTCGATTTCTTTCTCGCGCCAGAGTTCTGGCGGGACGTAGTACTTTTCGGTCGTATCGTCGACAGCGTTGACGTGATGGACTTCGACCCAGTTACGACGACGAAGCCAGCGGGCGATCTTCGCACCGACGAGATAGCAGGGAATCGCCAGAACAAGCCAGCCGACGGCCACCGCGGGAATCCACGTTGGCAGGGTTGGAAGCTGTGGCTGGTAGTAGGCGAACAGTACGACCACGCCGACGAGCATCCCGCTGATGAGTAGCTTGTACTCAGCCAGCAGATAGGTGAGCCGGTCGCGGTTGTCCGCGAAGGTTGGTGCAGGCATCAGGCCACCTCCGGACGGCCGTTCTCGCTACGGATCACGTTGTAGCCGGCGATAATCATCCAGACGAACGCGACACCTGCCCCGGCGAGCCACGCCTGCAACGACGATAGTGCGCGAAGGATATCCAGGCCGCCACCGGAGGGCTGCTGGACGATTTCGGCGTACAGTGGGGTGTTCTCCGTGGAAATAGCGACACCAACGTAGCCGTCCTTCTCGGTGACGGGAATTTCAATAGTGGCGGTGTCGTCCGAGCGCATGGCAACCGTACGGACGGGAATCTTCCCGCCCTCTTGGAAGCGGCCGGCGTCGGAGAGCGTCACGGTTTGGACCGCGCTTGACCGGAGGGTGATGCGGGCGATGTCCTCGTTCGGTAGGTACTCCAAGCCGACGATTTCGGTCTGTCCGTCGATACGGGTGGTGTCGGTGGCGTTGGCTGTGGGCTGTGGGCCAGGCGTTTCAGCGGGGAGGTTGCCCGCGGACTGTGCGGCGGCCGGGGCGCTGACGCAGCCGAGGCTGACCACGAGCAGCGCGGCGAAGAAAAGTGAACGCATGGGTGGTTAGTTCTGCAAGACGACGACGGCCAGCAGCGAGCCGATGATAGCGAGCGCGATGATAGGGCTCACCTTTCCACCGCCAAGGAAGCCGCCGCCGGCGGATGATCGCATGGCCTGTTCGCGAGCCTCGATCTGTGCGCGTTTGTAGGCGAGGTCTTCGTACTGCTGTTTGAGTTCGGTGACGTTGGTCGTTTGATAAGTGGTTTTCTCAATTGTGACGTTTTCGACGCTCTCTCCGTTTGTATCGGTAATATTGCCGATAGTGAACTCTCCGTTTAGCTCGACAATCCGATCAGAGGTAACGACGTACTGAGTACCGCCGAGAGTGCTTGCATCGTAGGTTTGCCCGGCCTCGAACTGCCCGCTGGCAGGGTTCTCCTGCGAGAACAGCACGCCCTCGTACTCTGACCCGTCATTAGAAACCTCAAACCGTCCAATTTGATCGAAGTTCTCCGGCGAGTTAGTGCCAAGAACGGTTAGCTGTGCCGCCGCCCATCCTTGGAAGTCGTCGCCTGCTGACTGCTGGCTTGCCAGCACGTACGGGTCAACAAGGTTGCTACTGTTGATTTCGCCCTTCTGATAGGCGCTATAGGTATTTTCTGCCAGCGTATCCATGTCGTTTCGGACTGTCTGGGCCTGAGAGTCGATAGCGTTGTACCGGTTGGTGTACTTCGTGGAATTTAGCACCTTGATTGGTTCTGCATTGCTGTCGTGGCCTTTGATGGTAATGGCACTAATTTCCTTGAGGTAGCCGGATTCACCGGTCCAGCCACCATATGACGACGCTTGGCCGACAGTCGGCCCGGCAGTGATACCGGTTTTCTCGGTACTGTAGCCACCGTCAGAGTACAGGTACTCATACTGCACCTGTTTCACTTCCACGGTGTCGCCGTTGACGAGCGTGACAGTGTTCGTTTTCCAACCGGAGAACAGCATTTCATACACGTAGCTGCCGCCGTTGCGGGTGTGGATATCAATGGAGTTGATGTAGCCCGGTCCGCCATTGAGCGAGCGGGTTCCGAGGCCGTTGATACCCGACTCATTCGCCGCCACGCTGTTGAGGTATTCCACATTGGCCTGTTCGCGATTCCACTCGGCGAGTAGATTCCGCTGTTTCGCGGCGTAGAACTTATCTACTGCCTCTTTAGCTTCAGTCTTTGCCGTCGCCTTGCTACTGCCGTTGTTCAGCGCTCGGATATAGGCGTTCTTGCCGAGAACCCGCGCCTGAGTCTTACTATTTTGTAGGTTGTTATCGAGCGAAGCACCGTAGTTCTCAGCGGATGCCCTAGTGTTTAGAGCGGACTGGTAGATGTCCAGTTTCGTTTGTGAGGCGTCCGTTCCCGTCGTGTTGACGGTTGTACTCCCCGGTAGACCGGTCCTATCGAGTTGCACGACCTGCGGCATAACCGACTCGCCGATCTGCTCTTTCAGGTCGTAGGTGAATCCGGGGTCTCCACCCGTATCCCCGAGGAATTTGCCATCATCGCCCGGCGTCCATGCGTTCGTGACGCCACCCTTGCTGAACGATACCGGCCCATCAGCGTCTTCAACGCGGATAGTGAACTTCTCATATGCGCCAGCGTTTCGGAAGTGTGCGCTGTTCTGAGAGCCGCTAACGGTCTTTCTCAGAATTGCCGTGTTGTCACCAGCAGGCGACTCGTCGGTAATCACGGTGATGGTTGTTTCTGAGGACACCTCGAACAGGTCAATCTTGACCTTGTGCGGACCTGTCTCGAAGGTCTTGGTCACTGGCCCACTGTCGGTGGTCGTCTCTGTTGACTGTGCCAGTGCGGGACCGGCGGCCCCGAAGACGGCAGAACAGACAATGAGGGCGGTGAGCAGGACCGAGCGGACGCGGGTCACTGTTGAGGCCCTCCATCGGTTTCGACCTGCTCGACACTGGTACGCACCTCTTGGTCGTCAGCGCCAGCTGCGGTGTCTCGCTCTTTGACATGGTGAACCCCGATCACGCCGGCCGCGACGATGGCCGGAACGACGACGGGGAAGGGGTCACCGATGACAGCCGAGGCAATCGTGGAGGCAGAGACGCCGATAGTGGCTACAAGTCCATAGCTGAGAATACGGTCCATCGAATTCACCCCAGATAGCTGATGACGTAGTAGCCGGCGGCCTCAACGGCAACGACGACAAGACCGATAGCAGCCGATCCAACCACGATATCCTGCGCGCCGAGGATGTTCAGCCCGGTGAATAGGACGATGACGAGTGTCCCGAGCGCGAGGTAGGTTTCGACAGTGGCCGACCCTTTGGCGATATCCACGAGATCGGTGTCGAGCTGGTAGTTCTTGTTCCGACTCTCATTGACCCGGTTGGTGGCGTACGCCATCGCCAGAGCAGCGAGTGACAGCAGAAACGCGAGGTCGATGCTCGTGCCCTGGACGGTGAATACGGACGCGTTGAGGTCGTAGCCGAGCATACTGATTGAAGCGATACCGTTGGTGACGAACGCGCTGGCGGTGAAAATCACACCGGCCAGGGCATCTTCGATGTCTATCTTTCCGAACATGGGTTGCACCGGCCGTGAGTACGACCGTATTCCGGCCGTGCAGTCTGCTGGCTAGAAAGCACCGAATCGTGGTATTCCCGGGACTCAGTAAATTTTAGTATCGGGACTGCACCGCCGGTGGCATGGAGATGCGAAAACTCTCTCCGGCAGGTGGCTGTGTGACCGTCTCGATACCAATAGACGATCTCCGCGAGCGCGGTGTCGTCGACGAGGATGGCGAGCTGGTGGGCAGCCACTGGGCGAAGGTTGAGAGCCTTGACCAGGACGATAAGGGTGACTACCGATTAGAGTTGGTCAGCCCATGATGCGAGCCCGACCCCGTGGGGTTCGAGCCAGATGTAACGCTATTCCTCGATGTATGCACCTGTGGGCTGTGGGCCGTGGGCTACGGTGCATAGAATCGATCCGGTCAAACTGGGAGATCAGTTCGACCATGCTGACGGCCCGAACCCCATTTATCAAGAACTACCCTGTCGCTCACTCCAGAACGACGCGAACCAACCCCCGGTACATACACTCACTTAAATAATGACTCGACGCACCAGTCTGAAGATCACCGACGATCGGCAGCGACTACTGGATGAGGCGAGTACGATTGTCGCGAGCGATCAGCACGATGATCCACCGATGTCCGACGTACTCGATGCAGCGCTGACGCATCTTGTCGAGAGCGAGGAGAATATATACAGCGCGCGTGGAGAGTTGGACCCCGAGACGATCCAGCGGTTCAACACGAGCGTACTTGGGTTACGGTATCGGACGAGCGTCGAGAGCAAGTGGCGGTGACGTGTTACGATATTAACTCTCGTATTTTGAATTGGTTCATCGAATGTCGAATGCCTCAACGGTAGAAGAACCTATTTAACCGGTTGAAATTTGGTTAGACAGACGCTCGTCTGACTGATTGTTAATACAAGCTCTGTGTAAGGATGGACCGACGGGTCAAAGAGTAACGAGTTGTGAGGGTAAGATAGCAAGCAATTGGAATAGTGTAAGAAATTCATAACAAATTACTAGGAGTTTCAGAGCAAATAGAAAATATGGCCCAGAGGACATCAGATAAAGCACATGACCCCGGTCGAGGCGAATTTCGGAGTGAGCCTGTAACAGAGTATCCCAGTAAAATGGTAATGCTCCGGGGGGAAAGACATGATAACGTCACGATATCAGAAGTCGTTGACCGAATTAACCACCACCATCATCAACTTCCACAAGAGCTGACTGTAATCCAGAGAACAGACACCTATTACGGTCCAGAGCTGAAATTAAATTCTACATCTAACTCGAATTATCTATTGACAGCGCCGGGACCAGATAGCCATCTCCTCCTTTGGGAAGCAAATACAGGTAATCAAGGCAAAGTCCAGAAGTGGACGAAAGTTGCAGAAGTCAAGGCTGATTTCGCGAACGAACAGCCACAGTACGATATTTGTCCCTACTGCGGGGACCCGCTCAAAACATTAGAGCATGAACGGCAATCAGCGGTCGGACAGTGCGATAGAGCCTGACCGGGTCAGACTAGAACTCAGACAGCCCGGTCTGACCAGCACTGAAATCAAACGACTCTCTGATGTCTTTGATGTTCTTGGTCGTTTCTGGGGTCACGCCTGATTTCGAGGTCAAGTGGCGAAATCCATTGCCACTCGATACTTCTGACTGGAGATTTCTCGTAGCCAGCCCCATCTGTTCCGCATTGACGAGCTTCTGAAGCCGATGGCGCTGTGCATCAGAATTAGCCGCCTTCTTAACTACGTACTCTGGATCGAACGACGAGTCATCCGGGAAGTGATGAGGCAATTCAGCCAACAGGACATCCTTGCGTGCGTACTCGTCTTTATCAAAGAGACGGAATGTTACTTCACCGTCGTCTTCGAACGCTTCAGGAGGCATTGTTGGGGAGATGTGGCTCCCGCCTACGATGTCGAAGCCCATACCGACAGTCGCCATATCAGCAGCTGGTCGCATACCGATACTGGGGTCGTTGGTGCCGGGGCTCATATTGATGCCGTAGAACAGCACGCTTTCGTGAATACGACGGCGTGCAATGCTCTGCATCATCGGGCGAATCATACCGATTTGCCGGGCTGCCGTAGGCTTTCGACGTTTGAAATTTAGGCAGTAGAGCCTAATGTCATGTCGTTCATAGACTCGCATCAGGTCCTGGGTGAAGTCCCACCCAAGCGGGGGAAGCACACCCATAACAGGAGCCTGGGGTGCCCGCTGCTTGATTACGTCTAAGAACCTGACGACGTTCTCCTTGTAGGTTTGATACGCAGAGTCGGTCAGTCCGTCAGAATGGTCGATTGCTTCAACCAAGGCGATCTGAAGTGGTACAGTTACCACATCAGACATTGACCCCAGTAGATCAACCATGTACTCTGCTTCGATCTGTGCGATCGTTTGGGCGTCGTCCCAATTCAGGAAGACGAAGTTGATCTCGTCGTCATTCGATTTTCGTAGACCGGTCTCCAGATCGTCGACAATCGCTGAACTGGTTCCACGGCGAGCCTGGGTGAGCTTGCTCGCGTCGACGTTCTTGTAGAACTCGTTGATGCCGCGACTGGGATCTTTGAGTTCTTCACTACCTCGTTTCTTGCGTGCTGGTACTGCTTTTGCAGGTGTGTCGACGGTTTTACCGCCCACCGTTAACGTTCGCTTGGGAATAAGAGCGTTATCGCTGACTTCGCTGGTTTGAATCTGATAGTTTTTCATTGGATTCTTGTATTAGGGGATTGCGCAATTTCGCCGGTTCCCTCAGTTCTAAGTAAACACACCTTATTTGGCGAGTCAAGAACCTGTGGAGGTTCGAACGTTCGGTGAACTGGCTCAGTCTCTCGTCTGTTGGAGCGGACGAGAGTGACGGTGCATCGTTCACGGTTTTGCATTTCTAAACTCTTTGAAGAATATAAAGTGTACATTAGAAAATAAACCTTCGGCTACCGGAGTGAAAGTAAAAATTACACCTCTTTCTCCGCGCCGTCTGCCGGATTCCAGTAGAAATTATTGGGGGGCGATGGTATTGATACACTCCGGTACAGGGTATATACATAGTCTATGGGTGGATAGCGATAAACTGATAATCAAATTGAACTGGTCGTGATTCTCCTTCCCGGAAATGTCGCACTAATTTTTACCCCCGTCTGCCGTCACTCCGGCGTGAGATGATCACGGACGCCGCTGTCTTCGATGACGAGCAGTTGCCGCGTCGCCTCCTCCACCGCGAAGCCGCCGTTGACCAGCTGTCCCGTGCGTGGGAGCCGGCCCTCCACAGCGATCAGGCCCACGACGTACTAATCTACGGTCCTTCTGGCGTAGGAAAAACGGCCCTCGCCCGCCACACTCTCCAGCGTCTCACCCAGCACGCAGACATCCACTCGGCCCACGTTGAGAGCCTCGGCAAGAGTACGTCTGGCGTCATTCGGTCGATTCTCCACGATATTCCCGGTAGTGATCCACCGACGAACACACCACGGGAAGACCTGTGCATCGAACTTCGTGAGCGCGTCAACCAGCCGACGATCGTCATCCTTGACGAGGCGGATGACCTGCCGGCCACCGACGCATTAGACCGGATGGCCGACGTTGACGCGCTGTCGTTCGTCGCGATCTGCCACGACCGCGAGAAGTGGCTCTCGCAGGTAGACACCCAACTCCGTCGACGGCTATTCCTGAAGGAGCTGGCACTTGACCGCTTCAGCGTGAATGAGCTGGCGGACATTCTTGAAGCGCGGGCGCGGCGCGGACTGCCGTCTGGTATGGTCACACGCGAGCAGATGGAGGCAATTTCCGACGAAGTGGCCGGCGTCGCGCGGAAGGGAATTCAGGCGCTTCGGCAGGCGGCACTGTTGGCCGAGGAGCGAGATCACAGCGAAATCGGGAGCGAAGACGTGGCAGATTCGTTCGAGCGCGCGCAGCGGTACATTCTGGAGCAGAATCTGGGATCGCTGCCGTTCCACCATCAGCTACTCTACGAACTGATTCGTGTGGGCGGTGGGCTGAAAGCTGGGGAGCTGCACGACTGGTACGAGGCGGTGGCCGACGACGTGTACCATGGGCGTGGGCTGACGCCGATTTCGGAGCGGGCGCGACGGCTGAAGCTCTCAAAATTGAGGGATTACAAGCTGATCAAGGTTGAGGGAGAGAATAGGTATCGGAAATATACGGCAACTGATCCAGAAATTAGTTCGTCAATTTCAACGAATTCCAGAAGGTATATTAAAAATGAATGATAGCAAGACTCATCCTAGCTCTAAGCTATCGGGCAATGCGTCGTCCTAACACGTAAACGAACATTGCGAGGATCAGACCACCCATTAATGACTCAAATGCAACCAGAATCTTTGAACCGGTCCCAGTTGGATAGAGATCTCCATACCCGATTGTTGTGAATGTTATCATACTGAAGTAGAAACTGTGCATGACAGTACCTACTGCATGACATAAATCAGCAATAGACGTAGGAAGGACAAAGTTTAGTCGGTACACTTCGCTGGAGCTATCAGCCCTGAAACCACCAATAAATGGATATAATAGTCCAGATAAAATGATCAGAGCGATTCCTGCTTTACTTAGTCGGCCTAAGTTCTCTCCGTGCTCTGTCAGATGGTAATTTATTGTAGCAACCACCCATCGCCCATAACTTCCAGTTCTCCAATGATCCTTCCTTTGGACCTCTTGCTTACGGATATGTGCATTTTTCACGCGCTGGGGGAGAGCAGCAGACTCATACATATCTTCTAACTTCCGATAAGTCCAAGCCGCCGCAAAATACGGATGTTCCTCAAAAGTATCAAGCTCCTTATCGGGGCGTAACTCGTAGCTACAGCGTCCAAAAACCTCGCCCCCTCGGTTAACGAACTGAGTTCCACTATTGATACGAGTATCTCTAAAGAAGGCTTGAAAACACCGTGCACTTCGAAGGTCAGCATTACGCAGATCTGCTCCGCTGAGAATTGCATCTTCCAAATTAGCATACCAAAATGTAGCCTCTTGAAGATCAGCGTTTGTGGTCGTCGCATCTGTAAGGTCTGCATTGATTAAATCGGCGTTTTCGAGACAAGCGCCTTCAAGATCAGCCTTTGAGAGATCTGCTCGGGTTAGATCGGCATATCTGAGAACGGTTTCGCTCAAGTCTGCGTTTTTTAGATCTACTCTCTCCATTTTAGACATTGGAAGCGTAGCATTCGATAAGTTAGCACCTCTTAGGTCTGCTCGAATAAAATCAGTTTTATGTAAATGTACATCTGATATGTCTGCATCCCAAAGCATACAATCAGTAAACACAACCTCTGGTTCCTCTTCTGCTGATTCCCATTTGAGGCCCGGCATTTTCGCTCCACACAACCGCTCTGGCCCGTCTTCCCTCCGTTCTACAACTTCACGAACATTCTTTTCATCTTTGGAGTGCCAAAAGCAATAATCATCATCAGATTTCTTTTCTCGGATACAGAATACATGGCTGTCGCTCCATGTCCAATTAGAATCGTCTACAAACTTCTCATCTGACCATCCGGTGGGCTTTATTCCACGATATCTACAAATATCTTCAGATAATTCTGAATTCACGAACTATTCAATACAACTCCAAATTAAAAAGATAGCGGGATATTATTGAGAAAGCATTCATTCATACTACACATCTGAACTCCCGGAAATCTAGCACCTTTTTAACCCGAATCCACCCCTTGACCCCTCTGTATGCAAGACATCACGGCGGTTTACACTGGTGGAGAGGTGACCGTACAACGTGTTGAAACTCCCTCCAACGGCGGCACACACTTCGATATTACCTCCGAAGACGGCCGGAAGGGGCGCGTCGACTTGACCCGGGATGGTGACACAGAGATCGTGACGAGCTGGTGCGATGGCAAGTTAGCGGATCTCGAATTACCGGAGTGGGCTGGTGACGTGACGGCACGACTCGCGAGGGTCTAAGAGAATGTCAATCGGTGTCTTCGACGGGATCGAGTTCGCTGGCGTCGAGTTCCTCGTCGAGAAACGCACGCCCATCATCGGTCAGTCGGTAGAGACCACGCCCGATCTTCTCGACCAGACCGTATCGGGTAAGCTCAGAGAGTCGATCACGTGCGTAATTGGCAGCGGCTATGTCGAAAGTATCATCGAGAGCTTGGGGAGTCATGTTCCCTTCATCTCGAATCGTTTCCAGAATGGCTTCGTCAGTCTGAGTCATCCAATCAGCACGCTGCCTAGGCACATCAAGCGGTGTGGCTGTGGAACTCATAGGTGTATCGGTGCATTAGACATCTATTTGCAATCACTTGTATCTCAGCGTAGTAGCACAGATTAATCTGTGTAATTCACAGAAAACTATTTCAGTAGAGGCGTTATACAGGTGAAGTGACCCGCCCATCGGACCAGAAAGGTCCGGCGTGCTGGCACACGCCGGGTGGGTCGTTTCCCGTTTGAGGCTTAGACGACCCATGAAGTACGAGAGCAAGCGGGCTATTGAAAGTAGCCCAACGACCAGCGGTAAAGCCAGTCAAATAGCCTGTGGAGACCGGTCCGTCCCATCTGGAGGTGCGCGTGCGTGAGCGACCGCGTCATCGAAGACGTGGACAGGTGCGAGACGGACGGGTGTGAGAACTTCTGCTACCCCGGCCAGTCACACTGTCTGGGTTGTCATCGAAAGCGAAGCCGGGGGCGAGCATGAGCGAGGACCTGATGGATCTCTCGCCGGAGGACGGTATCGAGCGGTTCCTCCGACACCGCGAGCCGTCCGTGCGCGAGAGTACGATGCGGAACGCGAAGACGCGGCTCCGGTTCTTCAGAGAGTGGTGCGAGGAGCGGGATATCGAGAACCTGAACAACCTCACAGGCCGCGACTTAGCTGACTTCGTAGCCTGGCGACGGGGTGACATCGCGGCGCTGACCCTTCAGAAGCAACTCTCGACGATTCGCGAAGCCCTCCGTTACTGGGCCGACATCGAGGGCGTTGACGATGGGCTGGCCGAGAAGGTCCATGCACCCGAGCTGCCCGACGGAGCCGAGAGCCGCGAAGTTCACCTGAGCGCAGACCGGGCACATCGGATACTCGACTACCTTCACGAGTACCGCTACGCGAGCCGGGATCACGTTGTCTTCCTGATTCTGTGGAAGACGGCGATGCGCCGGTCGGCTCTTCGGTCCCTGGACGTTGACGACCTTCGTCCCGACGACTATGCGCTGGTGCTTGAGCATCGAATCGACGAGGGAACGAAACTCAAGAACGGCGAAGACGGCGAGCGGTGGGTCTACCTCGGACCGAGCGATTACCAGGTCGTCGACGATTATCTCGATAACCCCGACCGCTACGAGCGAACAGACGACTACGGCCGCGAGCCCCTCGTCACCTCGATGCACGGCCGACCCGCGGGTGACACGATCTACAAGTGGGTGAACAAGCTCACCCAGCCATGCGTTCTCGGTGGGTGTCCTCACGATGCCGACCCGTCGGACCCGTCGACCTGCGAGGCATTGGGGGCGCGTGCGGCCCACAGCAAATGTCCCTCTTCTCGGTCACCCCACGGACTCCGGCGCGGCAGTATCACCTACCACCTGAACAGCGATGTGTCTCCGGAGATCGTCAGCGAGCGGTGTGACGTATCGCTCGAAGTGCTGTATGAGCACTACGACGTGCGGACGAATCAGGAGAAAATGGCGGTTCGAAAGAAGCAACTGGAGCGAATCTAACATGACCGTTACCAAACACAACCCCCCGTTGTCGTGTAAATTTCAGACTACTACCCGGCGAGTCCATACGGCTGACGCCGTAACCACAATCCGTATCCGGCGTCTGGTTTTTCGCTTTTATTTAAGTACTACAGTGCCGATAACGGCGAACCTGTAGTAACTTCTGCCGGATGCAATTGCACCCGTTGAGGTAGCACCTCGTCAAATGGCTGTCTGGACACAATACTGGACTCCGAAAGGGGGAGTGGATCGACCAAAGATGTCTGATATATGGACTGAACAAGCACTTGATTGAGGCACTTAGCGGACAATTGGGTTTGAACCCACGTTACCAACAGGAAGCGGTGGGTTTGTTCATGAGGCTCAATCTTGTGAAGTTCGGTGTAAATGCATGTATCGTTGCGTATGTGCTGTGGTTGTTCATCGAGCTGAAGACAACGAGCGAGATTGTCACCAATCAGTCAAGGATATGGATTCCGAACTTGAGCGAATTGCAGAGTATGAAGGATACCGACAGAAAGACCTAATCAGCATTTACAACAAGATTGTTCAGGCCAAGGAGAAGTATCAGGGGTGACCCCAACCCCTACATAAAACGTATGTCATTCTACTCTAATGAGTGAACAGAGAGAATGAAGAAGTAGGCGTTCAAGCTGGTCGATAAGAGCGCGGTTCACAGCGGCGGTTAAGCGCGGCGGTCAAGCGCGGCGGTCGCGGTGGCGGTGCGTGGTGGGGAGCGGCGGCCCGCTCCTGACGTGCACAGTGGTATTTGAACTGGTGTATTACAATAAGAAGGCCCCAGTTTTGTCGACCTGTCACCTCCTAAATCCTAAGATACGCTTAAACAGGGCTCTCCACTGATAGCATAGGAGTTATTACTCTGAGTGATTACTGAATAATGCACCTGATTACCGCCTTATCATGGCTATTCAGACTTTCATTGCTAATATTGATACAGTCTCTGCTCCGTCGGTAACACTTCCTATCCACAGTTTGCCCATCAGAGTTGGTTATAAGAATCAAACTTGATATCCGTACACCCAATTATATAAACCCCTACATCAGCAATGAACTGTGAAAAGTTGCCCAAGCTGTGGAGAAGTGGTTGAAGAGACTGAATACTGTGGAGAATGTGGTACGGAGCTTGAGCAGGATGATTCCATAGAGGCAGAATCATTTCTGGAAAAGTACGGTGCAGAGCCACTTCCGCTTGCGAGTGAGCGTGGAGAAATGATCAGTCTTTACGCAAGTCTTCTTGGTAGTATTCCAGTACTCGGTGGAATTATGAAGTTCTTCTCAGGTATCAGTTTCTGGTGCTATTCGGTATGGCTGAAAATATTCACTGTGATAACCATGGGTGCTGATGTTACAGACCGTTTCAATGCCGACTTTAATTATCTCAAAGACAACTTCTATAGCGGTTACGATGGGAGTGAAAGGCCTCCTGAGCCGCCCCAATAGCGCAATTCATGACATCAGAGGAATCAGAGGCAGATGATGAGTCCTACTGTCGTAGTTGTGGTGAATTACTATCCTCGACAGTCAATCATTGTACCGAGTGCGGTGCAGAACAAGCAGTAGACACAGACGCGTCAGTAAATACTGAACCTGCATCTGGTGGGTTTAGCACTTGGGCTATTGGGTTCGTGCCCGGTTCAACGCTGAGAAACATTCTTGTAGCATTTGTGTATTTCATTTTCTATTTCGTTGGAGTTCCATTACTTTTGTATGCTTATTGGAGCAGAGGTGGAAAGTACAAGAAACGGACATATTATATCCTCGGAGCTATCGGCATCAGCTTCGTTGCAATAGTCATCTTAGGCGCAGTTATTGGTGCCGCAGTTGGGCCAGTAGGTGATACAAGTCCCTCGCAAGATGTTGAACCGACACCAACCGTTGAGCCATCTCCCGAGTTTAGTGTGAGAATTAGTTACAGTGGCTCATGGCAAGGTGCCCTAAGCGTAACCGGAGGTAGGTCAGGACAGTCAGAGTCGATTTCGGGTTCAGGAACAGAATCCATTGAAATTACTGGTGACGTGCGCATTATCTCAGTAAATGCACAAAAGCAGGACGATAGTTCTTCAGAGATTATAGTCCAAATTCTCAATAACGGCGAGGTTGTATCTCAAGCCAGCACGTCATCAGCCTACGGTGTTGCACAAACCAGCCAATCTTTCTAACAATATCTATCCGACTTTCATAGGATGGACAGAGAATGTAGCACTTTCAGCTACAGAGCTTCAAGATGCTTCTTTCGCGTTTCCATCTGTTCGTCTTTGGATTGTTTGTTGTAGTTGCTTGTCGAGTATCTCCTTACTCACGTCCATACGGTCGCTGATAACGTCCTCCATGTCGGCTACCTCGCGGGCGTCACACCACTTCTTGAGTATCTTCAGGCCGGGACTGATGCCTCTGTAACGATTTCCTGTTTACCTCGTCCTCACGGCTGGTTAGGTACATTTCTACGGCTTTCTCCGACCAGAGTGAGTCGAGTTTTGTCATGGTTGATCGTTTCGAGTGACCACCAACCAGACGGAACGGGCACCGCGTTAGGCTCCGGACAGTGGCACTGTCCGACCTTCAGTACGCGGTTCCGTCGAGGCGCAGACCGAGGCGGTAGAGGGCCCGGGTTCAGACCGCTCTTGTACTGCTATTCACTCGTTTCTGTTCCTCGTAGAATAGCGGGCGGCGAGGGATTTGAACCCCCGACCATCTGGTCCGGAACCAGGCGTTCTGTCCGCTGAACTAGCCGCCCACAGAAGATGCTATCAGACTGCCCGTCTTAACGATTGTGAACCACAGTCAGGGCGACTCGCCGGTTTCGAGGGTGAAGTCGCTGGTCGGATAGGCGACACAGGTCAGACAGTACCCCTCTTCCATGTCGTCGTCCATCAGCGAGTCGTTGTTGCTGTGGCGGATGTAGTCCTCGGCCGGGCCGTCCTCGATGTGGCCGGCACAGGAGATACACTGGCCCTCGCGGCAGGCGTAGGGGAGGTCCCAGCCCTCCTCTTCGCCGGCGTCGAGGAGCGGCTCGTTGTTGGCAACCTCGATCGTTTCGCCCTCCTTGGCGAATTCGATCTCGTAGTACTCGACATCGTCCTCGGCGATGTCCTCGGGATCGAAGCCTTCGTCCTCCTCTTCAGCCTCCTCGCCTTCGCCGAGTTCGCCTTCGGCCTCACCAGCCGGAATCGCTGTAGCACCGCCACCACCGATAGAGCGGTTGTACGGCTCCGGAAAGTCCGTCTCAGGGACTGTCGCGGCCCGCTGCTCGAGGACTTCCTGGGAGATGTCTTCCGGTGCCTCCCAACCGGTCCCTTTGGCGTAGTGGAGCGCGACCACTATCAGGGTAAGCGTGGCCCCGGCGGCGAGCCCAACGAGTTCTACCATGTGTCCGGCTATGGAATACTGGTTTAATTAGCTGTTGTTTCAGCGCGCGAGCACCGCCGACACCGCTTGACGGAGCAGCCCTCGGCTCCGAACGGCAGGACAGAAGGTAACCGCAATCGGCGACCGGCTACTCGCGGCGCGGGACGTCGTGGCGACCGAAGCCGTATCGGAGTCGGCTGGCAAGGCGGCGCGAGAAGCGCCCGTCGTCGGCCCGCGAGCCGAACCGCTCGGCCAGCGACTGGTAGATAAGCGGCACCGGGACTTCCTGTTCGAGCGCCTCCTGCACGGTCCAGGTGCCGGTCGACCCGCCCTCGACGCGGTCAGCCACATCGCCGAGGTCGTTGCCTTCCTCGCGGAACGCCTCCTCGCAGAGCTCCAGCAGCCACGAGCGGATGACGGCCCCGTTGTTCCAGGTGTTGGCGACCGATTCGAGATCGAGGTCGTACCGGCCGTTGGCGAGCAGTTCGAAGCCCTCGCCGTAGGTCTGCATCAGTGCGTACTCGACGCCGTTGTGGACCATCTTGACGTAGTGGCCGGAGCCCGCCGGTCCCATCCGGTCGTGGCCGTCGGGGCCGGTCGCAACGGCGTCGAAGACGGGGACCAGTTCGTCGTAGGCCCACTGCGGGCCGCCGACCATCAGCGAGAAGCCCAGCTCTGCACCGGCGGGGCCGCCGGACGTACCACAGTCGAGGTAGGCCGCGTCGGTCGACTCGGCGCGGCGAACCGAGTCCTCGAAGTAGGAGTTCCCGCCGTCGACGACGATGTCATCGCCGTCAAGTACCGGGGCCAGTTCGTCCAGCGCGGCATCGACCGGGTCTCCGGCGGGGACCATCAGCCAGATTCGTTTCTCCGGACCGAGTTTCTCCGCGAGGTCGCCGATGGACGATGCCGGTCGAGCCCCGGCGTCAGCCGCGTCGGCGACGCTCTCCTCGTCGATGTCGAAGACGACGACTTCGTGGCCGGCTTCGAGCACGCGGTCGACCACGATGCGGCCCATACGTCCGAGTCCGATGACGCCAAGTTCCATACCGAGGACTCGCCGACCGAACAGGTAGGGATTGCGATTCGACAGAAAAGCGTGGCACGAACACCACCCGTGCCGTCGTCAGTCATGGTACCGTCCTCAGCCGACCGTCTCGGAAGCCAGCAATTGCCGCGAGTCCTGTCCCGTACTGCACTGAACAATCCGGCTCTGGCACGCAAAAAATCCACGGAATACAATCACATCGTCCATTAGAATCCCGGGACCACCGCCGTTTTGTTCCGGCCACTCCTGATAGGAATATGGACGACCGCATACGCGAACACGCCAGGATTCTCGTCGACTGGAGCGCTCGCATCGATGCGGGCGATGACGTGGTTCTGGCCGTCGAGGACGGTGCCCACGACCTCGCAGTCGCTGTGGCCGAACAGCTTGGCGACCGCGGCGCGAACCTCCTATCGACGTACCAGTCCGACGAACTCACACGGGCCTATCTGGGGGCTCACGACGGGTCATTCACCGAGAATCCCGAGTACGAACTGGCGTTGTACGACCGGGCAGACAGCGTGCTGTTCCTGAAAGGATCGCGGAATACCACCGAGACGGCTGACGTGGACAGCGACCAGCGGCAGGCGTACTCGACGGCTCGACAAGAAATCAGGGAGGCCCGCCTGGATACCGACTGGGTGTCGACACAGCATCCGACACGGGCGATGGCCCAGCAGGCCGGGATGGCCTATGCTGACTATCAGGACTTCGTCTACGACGCGACGCTACGGGACTGGGAGGCGCTGGCGGAAGAACAGGCCCGGCTCAAGGAGATCCTCGACGACGGCAAGGAAGTCCGAATAGTCGCCGACAGCACGGACATCACGCTGTTTATCGACGGCCGCATCGCCGTCAACTCCGCCGCCAGCGTGGCCTACGACTCGCACAACCTCCCCTCCGGGGAAGTGTTCACTGCTCCCTACGACACCGCTGGTGTCGTAACCTTCGACGTGCCGATGACGATACAGGGTCGCCGCATCAAAAACGTCGAGCTGACGTTCAAGGACGGCGTCGTCGTCGACTGGTCAGCCGAACAGGGCGAGGCAGTCATCGACGAAATCATCGGGACCGACGGCGGCTCGCGCCAGCTGGGCGAGCTCGGCATCGGGATGAACCGCGGCGTCGACCGCGTCACCGACAACATCCTCTTCGATGAGAAGATGGGCGGGACCGTTCACCTCGCGCTCGGGCGCGCGTACGATGCCTGTCTTCCAGAAGGCGAGTCCGGCAACGACAGCGCCGTCCACGAGGACCTCATCACGACGATGGGCGAGGGGTCGCGGCTCGAAGTCGACGGCGAAGTCATCCAGCAAGACGGCGTGTTCCGCTGGGAAGACGGCTTCGAAGGGTAGCTGTCGCGGGACTGCGGTGCTGTGGGCCGGGAATAGATGTCATGATGCTGGTAGGCCGGGAGTGGCCTCCGTGCCACGACCCGGGGCAGGGCAGGTCTGCTGAGGGCTGTACTGATGCTGTTGTGATGTACCGCGAGCGGAGCGAGCAGTTTCACTCCGAGCGCGGCCTGGCCGCGACTCGGAGGCGTTTTTAGCGTAGATTTTTGCAAGCCGAGCGGGACCGAAGGTCCCGCTGGCCGTGCGAACGGGCGCTTCGCGCCCGTGAGCAGAGAGTGGTGCCCACAGCGCGCTCGAAGAGCGCGCGAGGACACCCGACGCAGTAAAAAGGTACTACTCAGATGGAGAGGAACTGCGACACCAGCCACTTCGTGAACGTCCCGGTAATAGCGCCGATCCAAGACAGAATCACGAAGTGCATGTAGGTGTTGGCGTTGTGGCCGCCGTCGACAGTTCGAATCATCAGCGACGACAGCATCGCGCCGAACATGATGATGATGATGAGTAGGAACTCGATGAGCGGGATGTTGTAGACGCTCGTGTTGATAAGCGAGGCGGCGTCCAGCCGGCTCCCGGTACTCAGGTTGAGCGACATATCGGCGAGGATGTTGACGACCTGCAGCCCGATGAAGAAAGCAAAGGTGGAGGCAGCGGTCATCCCGTAGAGGAGGCCGACGAGCGTCGTCGCCGCCTGCTTTCGCTTCTGGCGGAGTTGCAGTACCTGATTCATGTTCTCGGAGATGAGCTCGCCCAGCTGCTTTGGGGACCCACCCATCTCGCGGCCGATGAGGTACATCTCGGAGAAGGTCTGGATGAGATAGGAGCGACAGTCCGCGGTGAAAAAGCGCCAGGCAGCGGTTGGCTCGATCCGCATATTCAGTCGCTTGTAGAGGTTATCGATGTTCGGAGAGAGCGCGCCGAAGTCCTTCTTGCGGAGGGTTCGAAGCACCGCACCAGTGGTAGACTGCTTTGCGCCCTCGGTCGCACCGAGCGCGCGGATGAAGTTCGGGAACTCCGAGTCCCGGTCCTTGATGCGCTGTTCTTCCTGCCGGAAGACGATGCCGGGGATGAGCATCGGCGTGATCGGCGCGGCGGCATACAGCGGCAGCGGCACTTCGTCAAACATGAAAAAGAGGTCGTTCAGCGTGATCGGTGAGATACCGAGCATCCCGCCCAGTGTGATGAACACGAGCAGCATCGACAGCCCCACGCCGGCGACCATCGATTTATTGAGCTTTGACTCGACCGGCGACGGGTAGTCGACAGGGTGGAACCACACCGGGTCGTAGGGAGCCATCGAACGGATGGCGAGGTAGAAGCCGGTCTGGACGAAGACGAACATTACGATGACGGCGCTGACGGTCATCGTCGGGTTCGTCCCGGTCAGGACCGGGAGAACGACAGCGAACACCAGCGCGAACGTCATCGAGAGAATCATCGACAGGTAGAGGTCCTTCATCACTTCCAGACTGTCGAGCGAGCTCTTGTACACCGTCGAGTAGTGCTGGATGATCTGCTCCTGTTCGGTCAGGAGGTAGTCGTCGAGTCCCTGTCCGGCCCCGAGCGTGTACGCGAGCCGGTCGAAGAAGTCTGAGACGGCGCGGCTCGGGACTTGCTTGGCGCGGCGACGGCAGGCGTCGTCGAGGCTCAGGTTCCAGGTGTCGACCAGCTGGACGATTCGGTGCATCTCCATCGCGAGTTCGCCGTACTCGTCTTCCTCAGCCAGCGTTCGGAACACCTCCATCCGGTCGATCTTCGTCGTCGCCAGCACGGTCATGTGCGTGATAAGCAAGTGAAACCGATTATTGAGTTCGCGTTTGCGCTGGCTCAGCAGGATTTTCGGGTAGAAAACCGCCGACGCCATCACGAGGAAGCCCAGCAGGGGGATCGGTGCTCGGACTGCAATGGGCTGATCCAACAGCAGGGCAACGACCGTCGAGATAATGAAGAAGGCGACGGCTGGCAGCAGGATGAGAAAGAGATACCGCTCCAGCGGGATCGTCATCTGGCGGTAGGATTCAACGAGCGACTGGATCGTCTCGGTGATCGTCAGATCGAGGTCGCTCTCGGCTTCGCCCTGTGCCATCGTTAGTCCGGTCTGGCCATGTTGAACGGGATCCCTTCGACGCCGTCACGCTGGAAGTCCGAGATGAAGTCGTTGACTTCGTGATAGCCGAGAATACCCTCCTGCATGGCCCGTTCGATGAGGTTCGCGCGGAACTCGAGGTCGTCGTAGATGTCACGCGTGTCCTCGTAGCCGAGCAGGGTCGCGATTTGCTCTTCGAGAACGAAAGAGTTGTTCATCCCCTGGAAGATGATCTCGTCCTCGACGGGGTCCCAGTTGAACACCTGCCGGGTGACGACACCGTCCATCTCCTTGGAGTACCCCTCGATTTCCTGAACGCTCGTTACACGGCGCAGGACCTGGTCGCCCTGTTTGACGCGGTTCTGGAACAGCGCCACGTCGGCCACGTCCATGAACGTCTCGGGGACGTTGATCGGCTCACCGGTGAAGCGCTGAATCATCGAAACGATGTCGCTCGCGTGGAACGTCAGCATCACCGGGTGACCGGTCTGGGCAGCCTGGAACGCCATCCGTCCCTCCTCACCACGAACCTCCCCGACGATGATGTAGTCGGGACGGGACCGCAGTGCGGCGGCGACCAGGTCGAACATGTCGATGCTGGTTCCCTCGTCCTCGCCCTCACGAGTCAGGAGTTGCTGCCAGGTGTTGTGCGGGGGGAGCACCTCGGCGGTGTCCTCCGCGGTGTAGATCTTCGCGTCGTCGGGAATGAACGAGGTGATCGCGTTCAGCGTCGTCGTCTTCCCGGACGCCGTCTCCCCGACCACGAACACTGTCTGTTCGTTCTCCAGACAGAGCCAGAGATACGCGGCCAGTTGCGGCGACAGCGTCATCCACTTGGTAATCTGGAAAATCGAGAGCGGAACGTCGTCGCCCTGACGGATGGTGAGCGAAGGCCCTTTGAGGCTCACGTCGTCGGAGTAGATGAGGTTCAGACGCGACCCGTCCGGAAGCGTCGAGTCGACGATGGGGTCCGAGTCCGAAACCGGGTCGCCCATCCGTTCGCCCATATTGCGGAGCCACTGGTCGAAGGCCTCCTCGCTTTGCCATTCGACGGTCGTTTCGAGCATCCCGTAGACCCCGTGGTCGACGTGGCATTCGCTCCGGCCGATAACGTGAATATCCTCGTTGGCTGGGTCGCGCATAACCGGTTCGAGCGGGCCGAGGCCGACGATGTCGCGGTTCAGCCGGTAGAGGATGTTCTCGTAGGTCTCCTGTGTGACCTCGACGCTGCTCACGTCAGTGAGGTTCGACAGGCGCGTGAGAACGCCGCTGTCGCTGTCCTCGTCCCGGACTTTGGTCGTCTCCTGCAGGAGTTCCTCGATGCGGTCGTCGAACTGGGCCTCGTTTTCGGGCGCGGGCTTGTTGACGCTGCGCTGGAGCAGGCGGTTTCGAACCTTCCCGAAGACGGCCCGCTCGTCCTCGTCAAGTTCTGGCTCGATGGCGTAGTACTTCATGTCCTGCCCCACGTCGCCGTAGATATGACAGAAAATGGGGCCACCGACCGGATAGAGTACGTTCGGCCGGTTCGTTTCGTAGTCGTCGTCGGCCTCGTCGATGAGCATCGGGAACTCACCGGTGATCTGTTTGAACTTCTTCAGGTGGTCCCGCAGGTGGGGCCGCCGCGCTGCCATCTGTCGAAGTTCGTCCGACGGTTTCGCACGTCCGTGGTCTGTCATATCTTAGCTCACCTCTAGGCGACGCTGCGTGATTCGATGACGATGCCGGTTCCCGAGCGGACCGAGAACCCGATGGTGTCACCGACCTGTTCACCCATGCCGGCGAATCGGAGGACGTTGATCTGCCGGCGCACGTCGTTGCCGACCTCGATCATCTCCAGTTCGATGAACACGTCGGCGATAGCCCGGAACGGACCGATAGCCTCCTCGTCCAGCGTCGACGGGTCGACAGTAAGCATGATACACTTCCCCTGTGAGATGACGTCCCGGAAGTAGGAGATGACCTCCAGAGCGGCCTGTCGCTCCTCGTTTTGCCGGACGAGGGCCTCGAACTTGGGGTCGTTCCGGAGGATAGCGTCGAAGGTGTCGATGACGACGACATCAGCATCCCACATTACCTCGGCCTCCATCAGTCGCTTGAGGAGTTCCTTCCGGTCTGACTGCTCGTCACCGCCGGTCAGGGCGTTCGATTCGCCGATGTCGGCGTGCAGGAACAGTACGTCCTCGTCGAGGATATGGTCCACCATGTCATACGACAGCGAGTGCATCTGGTCGAGGAAGCTCCCGACGGTCAGCTCCGTCGAGAGGTATGTCACTTCGTGGCCCTCCTCACAGAGGCCGTAGGTGAACCGCTGGCTCATGGCGGATTTGCCGGCCCCGTAGTCCCCTTCGACGAGGATGATGCTGCCGGGTGGGATACCGCCGCCCAGTTCCTTGTTCAGCCGGTCGTGATCGTCCAGTCCGAGCGAGAATAGGTCAGTACTTGCGATACTCATGTGTTAAACTCGAACACCTCCTCGTCGCCGTTGACGATAAGCTTGAGACGGTGGTCGCCGCTGTTGAGGTTATCGTTGATATCGATACGAACCACCTCACCGGGTCGCCAGCTGTTGCCACCATTTGGCTCCAGTGTTACCGTGTAGTCACTGGCGAAGGTCCCGTCAACGAACACATCCACCTGTCCGGGAACCGGAGCTAACGTCTCTGAGCCGGTGTTTTTGACGTGGATCGTGATTGTGCTCGCGTCGCCATCGTAGATGGTGTTACTGCCGCTGTCGGAGATTATTTCCACGTCGGTCCGGACATCGCTGCTCACGTCCAGCCCTTGCTCCGAGACAGCGTTGCTCAGCTCGCCGATACTGCTCGTAAAGACGCCGGCCACGCTCGCGGCGATGGCCATCGACGCGATGAACAGGATCAGATGTGAGACGGAGACGCTCGCCATGTTAGCTCACCACCATCGTTTCGGCGATGCCGTTCTCGGCGATGACTTTCACCCGGTCGGGCTGGCTACTGAGCGAGGAGACGGTGATCTCTAACCGCTCCTGTGACGCCCAGATGTCGGTCGAGGAGTCGGTGTCAACGGTCGTGTCATAGCCGGTGTGGTAGTCGTTGTCGACCAGTAGGTCAGTCGCTTCGACCGACAGTGTCTCCGAGCCGGTGTTGTCGACGGTCACGACGAGATTGTCGTTCCCGCTTTCGTTCCACGTCGCTGACACAAGCGAGATGTCGGTGTTTTGCTGATCGAGGAGCCGGTCGCGCTGGTCCTCGCGGGCGTCATTGACACGCTCGAAGCTGTTCGCGGTCGCGGAGTAGAACATTCCGAAGCCGATGAACGCAGCCACGAAGATGATGGCTGCCGAGCCGCTAACGCTGAATCCCATCGGAACCACCTCCACCGACCAGTTTCGAGAGCGCAACAGCGTCAGCCCCGCTGTCACTGTCAAGCTGCGAGATGTAGTGCAGGCTCTCCGTGTGGTGGTCGATAGACAGCCCATCCCCAGTGTCGTTCACGTCGTTGAAGCCGCGGAGGTACTCCTTGAGCTGGTCCGCGACCGACTCGTCGATCCAGTCGATAGTCTCGTAGTAGTCGATAGCGCGAGCCGTCTCGCGGTAGCCCGAGTGCTGAACCAGGAACTCGAGCCACTCGACGATGATGAGGTCCGCCGCGAAGCCCTCCGGCATCGTCGACAGGTACGGTTTCCCGTCGTCGTCCGCATCTGCGTCCGAGTCGTCGTCTACTACTGCCTCATCGTTACTGTCGGTGGCCGCCGTGTCAGTCTGTGTAGCAGTCGGTTCCGGCTCGGGCTCTGGGTCGGGCTCCGGTTCCGATTCTACAACTGGTTCGGGTTCCGGCTCTGGGTTCGGTTCGGGCTCCGGTTCCGGGTCAGCTTCCGTAGCCGCCCCGGCCTCGTCACTCTCGTCGTCTTCGATGACCTCGTCGAAGAGGTCGTCGTCTTCCAGCCCGCCCATATCGTCGTCCGAATCCTCGCCGAGCAGGTCGTCATCCTCGTCGGCCAGCAGGTCGTCATCGCCTTCACCAAGCAGGTCATCGTCGTTGTCCGTTTCTTCCTCGGGTTCCTCGCCCTCGGCCCACTCAGCGTCGCCGGACTCGTACTCGTCTTTGAGCTCTGCGAACGATTTGCCGCCGTCGCCGTCGTCGCTGTCCTCGTCCATACTCTCCCCGTCGTCCATGCTCATCCCATCGTCCATGCTCATGTCGTCCTCCGTATCGTCGAAGTCGTCGAACTCCTCGTCGAACGACCCGCCGTCGTCCTCGAAGCCGCCCATGTCGTCGCCACCGTCGTCGGGAAACATGTCGTCGACACCGCCGTCGTCCATCGACATGTCGCCGCCAGTGTCCTCTGTCAGGTCTTCGTCGAAAAAGCCCTCTGCGTCGGCGTTGGCGACGTCGTCGTCGATATCCTCTTCGGTATCGTCGCTCCCGTCGTCGTCGAACAGGCCGAAGGAGCCGCCTTCACCCATGCCGCCCATACCGCCGTCGACATCGTCGGCGAAGGGGTTGACGCCACGGGTGACCATCTCGTAGATATCGAGCAGCTTCCGAACGTTCTCCTCGGTTTCTTCGACAGACTCGGAGATACTCTCGTTTTCTGTCCGCACCGTGTTGACCGTCGAGGAAAGGCTGCCGACCTCGTTTTCAAGTTCGTCAAGCCGGTGTTCCAGCTCGTCGGTGTCAGGCCCGCTCGCGTCCTCCATGTCGCCGAACTCGTCGTCACCGAACCCACCCATGTCGTCGCCGCCGTCGTCGAGGCCGCCGAGACCACCGAGATCGTCGCCACCGCCGTCGTCAGCCATCAGACCGCCACCGTCGGCCATCTCGCCACCACCGTCGTCCTCGCTCGCGCCCCCGCTCTCGTCATCCGACAGAATCGAATCGAACATGTTCTTGATGCTCATACCAACCAGCCCGCCGGTCAGCAGGACAAAGAGGGCGGGTGCCAGTCCAACCAGTTCCGGTGAGACGGCTGGAGCCAGTGGCACGAGAGCGGGACTACTCATCTGTTGTATCTCATGCTGTTTCTACTCTTGAATATTCCCCTTAGCGTATCATATTTGATAATAATATCCCATTTTACCGGCTCAGATACTGTAAATTAACGATTCAAGTACTAGCCTATTACATTTCATATTAATTTCGGCAGGAAAATCGTGGGAACAGAGTGTGTTAGTGCGCCCCCGGCAGACGAATGGCTGTCGCCCGTCTGACGCCAGCGTCACATACGATTGCTGGTCGCAGACGTCACAGCGTTATCGAATCCGTGTTTGCGCTTTTGACGATGAAATTGCCGGTATCCGCTTCGAGTTTGACGGACCGGCCGTGATCGCCGCCCAGGTCTTCGCCGACAACTGGAACGTCGTGTTCGTCCAGCGTCTCTCGCACCTTCTTGGCGTTGCGCGAACCGATAGAGGAGCCGTTCTCGGAGAAATCGAGCATATCGCTCCCGCCAGCGATTTTAGCCTCCATCGCCTCCATCGATGCCCCGGCATCCGCCATGGCCTCAATGAGCGCTTCGATGCCCGTGTCCGCGAACTTCGCATGGTTGCCGCCGTCGATATCAGCCGCCGACGGAAGCATGACGTGAACGAGTCCGGCCACCGTGTTACGGGTGTCGTATACCGCGATCCCGATACAGGAGCCCAGCCCGCTCGTGGTTAGCACAGCCGGTTCTGTGGTCACCTTGTACTCCGCGATGCCGACTTTGATACGCTCAGGCGTGCTTTGTTCTGGGCTCTCTGTTTGGCTGCCATCGTATACTTTCATTATTTGAATATCTGTTCGACATCCGCTCCCGTCTCGGTCGCCCGCTCGACATCGAGGTCGTCGAGGGCGGCGCGTAGCTCCTTCTCGTCGGGCAGGGCGTGGATCTCCGCCTTGAACTCGATATCGTCGGTCTGCATCTCGGAGTCGATGATGAAGGCGTGCTCTTGGTGCTGGCCGACCTGCGCCGCAAGCGGATCCATGATCGCCCGCCCCATGTCGTGGACGACCCGCGGCGGCGTGTGTTCGACGGAGGTCTGGAGCACGTTCGCCCAGCCGTCGACGAACCCGCTCGTCATGATGTTCCCCAGTTCCTCGATGGCGGCCTTGTGCTGGTCGGTTAGCTCGTCGCTGTCCATCTCGATGGGCATCATTGCCTCCGCGACGTTGATGGCCGAGATTTCGTCGAACAGCACCATGAGGTAGCCACTTGGCGTCCCGGTGAACTCGACGACCGTCCCGACGAACGTGTCCGTGCCGATCTGCTTTGGCACGTCCTCGATGGGGGCGAAACTGATCTGTGTCACCTCCGACTCGGTCGGGATACCGGTCATCATCTCGACGTTGTCAGCGGCTTTCTGGGTGCCACTGGTCGTCATCTCGTTGAACGTCTGGAGCTTGTCGATTGGGATGGCGTCGCCGTCTGTGTCGACGTGCTCCACCATCATCTCCGTGAGCGATTCGTACTCAGGGAGCATGTAGATGTAGAAGTTCACCGATTCGTCGATCCATTCGATCTCCGATTTGAACACGAACACCTGCTGATGGTCGCCGTTCTCTGGTGCATCAGGGAGCACGTCACCGCCGGACTCCTCGATGTACTCCGGCGGCGAATGATCGATGGTCGCACCGACATAGTCGGCCCAGCCGTCGATGAACCCGCTCATCATGATGTTGCCGATCTCCTCGATGCCACTCCTGGCCATCGCCTCGTCGTCGCTGCTACCGGGCATCATCTCCTCGGTGATCGTGCCGGCGCTGTCTACGTCGAAGGCAAGAACCGTATCGCCCTCCAGAACGCCATCGAAAGAGAACTGGACGCCGACGAAGTCACGTCCGGCCAGTTCCTCGCCGACATCTGCTCTGTCGAGCAGCGTTATCTTGGTTACGTCGACGACGGCATCGATGCCCGTCATCTGGCCCATCGACTGCGTGGCCTGTTCGGCCCCCTCGTGAGCGAGTTGGTTGAACGTACCGAGCGACTGAATATCGACGTTCATCTATGAGGGAACGACGTCCTCGATAGCCTCCATCACGCTGGGTTTCTGGAACGGCTTGGTGATGTATCCGTCAGCCCCCGCTTTCACTGCCTCCTTCATTTTCTCTTCCTGGCCGACACTTGTACACATGATGACGTTCGCATCAGGATTGGAAGATTTGATCTCGTCCGTGGCCTCGATGCCATCCCGAATAGGCATCACAATGTCCATCATCACCAGGTCTGGCCCTTCTTCTTTGAACACTTCGACAGCTTCGACGCCGTTCTCGACCTCCCCAACGATCTCGTGATCTTCTTCGAGAATTTCGCGGAGGAGGTTACGCATAAACTCTGAATCGTCGGCGATCAGTACGTCTGGCATGCTTATCAAGCCAACATACCATGATGAGTTAGATAAAGGTGTCCCGTAAATTATCGCGTGTGATATCGGTGGGCCACGAAACCCAGTTACACCGCAGGGAGATGCGGTGTGAGAACGCGAATGAAATCGAGTGCGAAGGGGCCATACTGGAAGTACACGAGTCCCGACAAGAGGAGGTACGCTGTCGTTAGTCCTGCCGGGAGACCCAGGCCCAGTACAACCGCTCTGGACGGGACCCAGTCGGGAGCGAGTGTGCGGCCCAGCACAGTCCCGCCACAAACTGCTGCCCCACCGAGATTGAGGAGTGCGTGAAACTGTACCGCCTCCCCAAGCGCCAGATCAAGTCCGGCAACGACGCCGAGTCCGAGGCAGAGACCACCAATTGTACTCGCAGCGTATCCGCCGGCAAGCCACCATCTCGCGTCACTGATGGGTTCGTACACTGCCGGAATCCGAACGACACCGTACATGATGAGCGGGACCGTCGGCAGCAAATATCGAACCGTTAGCTGTGTGTGCAGTGGCAGACGGCTCAGATAGACAAGCGTGAATACAGCCACCAGAGCTGTAACGAGCATATCGGTCTGTGTTCTGGGGGAATACTGTGACGGACGGACATTCCACTGCCGTATCCGCTGATTAGCTGAGCGAACCAGAACCACAGGGAGTGCCGCGACCGCGCCGAAAAGCGGGACGGCCTCGACCATCGTGAGTTCGATTGCCTCGTAGGAATTAGGAGCGTAGTTGATACCCGGAGCGGAGCCGCTCCGCAGGAAAATCTGTGACATTCTATCCGGTGTGGTCAATACGCTGAGACCATTGCGAACTGTATCCGAGACGAATGTTATCGCGGGTGCCACAGGCCCCCTAAGTCGTTCGAACAGGCCGAGAAGCGGTGTCAAAACCGGCGTTCCGGTATCACTCCCCTCCTCTGTGGAATCACTACCACTGGTCCCACTAGTCCCACCGTCGGTCCCACCGGACCCCCCGCCAGTCCCGCCGTCGGTTCCATCAGAAGCCCCGCCAGTACCACCATCCGTCCCCGCACCCTCAGTGCCGCTACCACTACCGGTACCGCCATCACCACCGATCTCAGGCGTGAATTCGACATTCGCACCCCCAACACGGGTGAGCAACCGTGGTGGTTCGACGGGGTTCCCCGAAATAATGAAGTTCGTCACGAGCATTGGGAGTGAGCCGAGGAAGAGCGCGAGGACGACAACGGCCAGATGGAGAATCGAGTTTCGCCTTGCAGTGACAAGGTCCACGAGGGCCAGCGTCACCACGAGGAAGAACCCCTCGAAGGCATGGGTCCAGGTTACCAGTCCAGCGGTGACGTACGCACCGGCGCGAAAGCCCAGTCCGAGTCGGTCTCTGGAGTCGGCATACGCAATTCGGCTCCGAGCGAACAGGTACACCGTCGTCAATAGCAACAACCCTACCAGAACGTGCCGTTTCGGAAGCGAGGCCCAGAATCCGACAGACGAGGCGATACCGATTGCGACACCGGCCGCCAAAGCGACCGAGCGGTCATGCCAGATTCCGACGAGGCGGTAGAGAACGACGCCGGTCGTCGCTGCTGCAAGCATCGTCGAGATCTGGAACGCGGCAATCGGGATCGCAGTGTCCGGGAGTGTTGTCGCTGTCAGCGCACCGATCAGGAACAGGACAGCGACGAGACCGCTACCGACCCACAGCACCGTTCGCTTGGTGGTATCGGTGTGGCGCTGTCTGAGCACGCTGACGTGAGCCACGAAGACGAGGGCAGTGCCCGACCAGAGGCCAAGGAGCAGTAGCCGTGGTGTGATGAGCACGGACAGCGCTTGCAGCGCCCAGACCAGCGGGACAGCCAGAAGTATCTGGCCGTAGTTGCGTCCGTAAAGCCTGCCGCCGGCCTCATGCAGGCCCGGTTGGGCGCCGAGTGTCAGGGTGTACGGCGTCTCCGTGATGTGGAGGTGCCCGTTCGAGACAGCGACGAGCGCGTTGGCGGTGGTGTACGTGTCGGTGATGAAAATGCCAACGCGCCAGTAGAGCCCGAACGTAACGAGCAGGCCGAGCCAGAGGGCGTAACCGTAGCGGTCACCGAAGATTCCCGTTCCCACCTGTCGGCAGCGCCCAGTGAACCACTCGACATCTCGGGTCATCGTTCCACCTGTACTGTCACGTTTTCAGCAACGATTGTCTCAGCAGTTTCGAAGCTCTGGACCCGAAGCAGGACGGTTCCCCTGTACACATTCCGCTCCAGTGCTGACGGCACGACCGCTCTATCACCGGATGCGAGCCGGTACGTCCCGGACTGGCCTTCGGAAAGGACCTGCTCATCTTCGCGAGAGATATCGAGCGCGGGGACCGTCACCTGATACAGCAGTCTCGGACGGCCCGTCACGGAGTCGACGGTCACACTGGCATCGGGTACTCGGAGATACGCAACCTTCGTCCCGAACCGACCGTCCGTGATCCGTATCTCCGATGTAGGCAGTTGGACGGAACTGATAGCTGCCGTCCCGTCGCCGATAGTCGTCGGTTGTGTCCTGACAGCGTCGACGCCGACGAGTGGTCCCGTCACGACGAGCGTTACCAGAATGAACAGGGCAACGACCGTCGGTGGCTGGCGCGGGACCATTATCTACCCTACACACTGCCGTGCCCGGATTTAAATCCCTCGTCGGTTGGTCGGCTGCTGTCCCTGTTTATCGCGATAGCTGGCCGATTGCAGGTGGTCCTTGTGGCAATACCTACAGCGCCCGTATCAGAGTTCGGCACCGTCGGCAGCCTCGACGGCCTCCAAGAGATCAGCGATGGAATCGTCCGGCGTCAGTTGTGTCGACCGGACGAGCTGTTTGATGACCGCTGGCGGGTAGCGAACCGGCACGTTCGATTCTGACAGCAGAATACCCAGCACTTCTTCGACCGGTGTCGACCCGTCCATCTGGCGACCGTACCAGAGCATGAAGCTCTCGAAAACGGTGACGATGTCGTTGGAAGCGAGCTGCTGCTGGTCGACGTCGCCGTCGAACTTCGCAGTCACGTCAAAGCCGTATCTGGCGTTCGAGTCTGCCATCTGTTCGGCAAGCCACTCGTGGACGTTCGCATCGGAGAATTCGGGAGTTGACGGCTCCGGGTCCGGTGCAGGAGACGGCGGGGATTCAGACGCCGAATCCGATGAGACCTGGTTCCCGTAGGAGTCGTCAGTGCGGACGTCCGACGAAACGACGTAGCGGCCCTCGTCGATTTCAGTGACGTGCTCGTCGTCAGCGATATCAAGCTCTTCGGGCGAGAGTACCTTGCCCTCTTCCGGATTCGGTTCGTCTGACCGCCGAGCCATAGGTACTAGTGTGTGAGGCTATCGTATAACTCCGTCGCTGGCCAGGGTGGACGAAAAGAGAACTACGTCGAACCGAGAAGATGACCGAATTAGAGGCTGACTGCGGAGTTACCAGACAGAGTCTCCGGGACGACAAGCCGAGCGGTCGTCGTGCCACCGGACTGGGTGTTCAGGCGAANGACTGCGGAGTTACCAGACAGAGTCTCCGGGACGACAAGCCGAGCGGTCGTCGTGCCACCGGACTGGGTGTTCAGGCGAACCGTCGCCGTCTCACCCTCACCGAGGCCGTCACCGTTGCCGCTTCCGCGGATCTGTTCAGCGCTGAAGATGATCGTCGCACGGTCGGACGGGTCGTTCAGAACCTGGCTCCCTGAGATCGAGTCGTCGTCGTCCTGAACATCAGCGACAGCGAAAGAAGACCCATCGGGGTTTGGAGAATTACTGTACCCAGATGAGGTGAGGTCGTACGATCCAGTTGAGTCGACCCATTGGGCAATCGTACTACCGATATCGATGTTCCCTGCACCGGGCGCCTTCTTCACGGTCAGCTTGACCGTGTTGATCGTGCTGCTGGACGATTGAATCTCTTCACCNCCGATATCGATGTTCCCTGCACCGGGCGCCTTCTTCACGGTCAGCTTGACCGTGTTGATCGTGCTGCTGGACGATTGAATCTCTTCACCGACGGCGTTGACGAGCTGCAGTCGGTTCGTCACTTGGTCACTGCTCTGTTGGCCGGTTTCCTCTGCACTGCTCTGGAGGAAGCCAGCCGTGTTGATCAGGACGCCCGCAGCAATCGCCGCCACCAGCACCATCGCGATGAACACGATCAGGGTGCCGATACCGACCTGCCCGCGGTCGTCGTCGTTCGTTAGTTCCGTTAGCATTGTTNCCACCAGCACCATCGCGATGAACACGATCAGGGTGCCGATACCGACCTGCCCGCGGTCGTCGTCGTTCGTTAGTTCCGTTAGCATTGTTAATCCGGGTCTGTCTGACCCTATGCAACCGTTCTTTTCGTCAGTAATAACACCTCCTCCCAAATTATATCACTTGATAATAGGGCCTGAGTGGTTGAGAGAAGCAGCCTCAGAAGCCAAAGCCGGCATTTATACTAAGAGTGGTAAAAACGCTGAATTCCATCTCTGAGAGCAGTGGTCAACAAACAATGAGTGTCAGTGTGACAAGTCGCAAGTGACTGTGTATGTGCCGGAGTCAGTATCATGCCGCAAGCTATGCGTTGGAAAGCACGCAGAAGGCAGAATAAGCTATGAGTATGTCAGCAATTGAAACTGAAAGATATGGCGTCTTAGAGGCTGACTGCGGAGTTACCAGACAGAGTCTCCGGGACGACAAGCCGAGCGGTCGTCGTGCCACCGGACTGGGTGTTCAGGCGAANGACTGCGGAGTTACCAGACAGAGTCTCCGGGACGACAAGCCGAGCGGTCGTCGTGCCACCGGACTGGGTGTTCAGGCGAACCGTCGCCGTCTCACCCTCACCGAGACCGCTTCCTCGAATCGCTTCAGCGCTAAAGATGATTGTCGCGCGGTCGGACGGGTCGTTCAGAACCTGGCTCCCCGAGATTGATCCGTCATCGTCTTGCACATCGGCGACAGAGAATTCGCTCCCGCCTGGGTCACCGTTGTAGGTTCCCTCGTAGGTGAGGTCGTACGAGCCGCTGGAGTCGACCCATTGGGCGATCGTACTGCCGATATCGATGTTCCCTGCACCGGGCGCCTTCTTCACGGTCAGCTTGACCGTGTTGATCGTGCTGCTGGACGATTGAATCTCTTCACC
>NZ_AOLY01000006.1 GCF_000336635.1 Haloarcula japonica DSM 6131
GGACGCCCGCAGCGATTGCCGCCACCAGCACCATCGCGATGAACACGATCAGGGTGCCGATACCGACCTGCCCGCGGTCGTCGTCGTTCGTTAGTTCCGTTAGCATTGTTGATCCGGGTCTGTCTGACCCTATGCAACCGTTCTTTTCGCCAGTAATAATACCTCCCCCCAAATTATATCACTTGATAATAGGAGGTTGAATGGATGAGGAAGCGTTTTGCCAGAAGAACGCCTATAGTTTGGCCTGAAGAAAACAACCGAGCTACGTCACATCTAAGAATCAGAATTAATTGCGTCTGTAGGTCGCTATCAGCGATAGAAATAACCGATCTGGTGTGTGGCCGAGGGTATCGTGTTGCGTGCGAGCTGGTAGGTGGTGCGGTCTAAACGAAAATAGACATTGAAATCAGAATTGGCAGATAGATGATAGGGGAGAGAAGTCTACTCCAGACAGGAGGTCAGCTGATTCAGTCGAGAAACACACTCACTCGTACGTAACGAGGCTGTACATCACGAACAGGTAACCGAAAGTCGTCAACCCACTGTTGACTAGCAACAACGACCGTACGCCCTCGAAGTCGTTGATGAACGCACTAATCATCGTCGCGGCCGCGCCCGCGATTGCGAGCGAGAATCCCACCGAGAGGTGAAGCATCGCCTGTCGGGATGTCTGGATGTATGCCCGCATGGCCATCCCCACCATTGTCAGTCCAGCGACGACGAACACCAGCGTCGATATGGCATAGAGAAGTTCTATCATCAGCACTGTACAGTGCTACAGCGAACCCGTTATTAAATCCACGCTCGAAAATATCTTTCGTGATAACGCCGAGAAGAGGCGTTCTATCGTTCGGATAGGGTCCGCCACGCCTCGTCGAGTTTGTTAGTCACTTCCGACCGTTCCTCAATGTGAACCGTCAGTTCGTCGTCGAAGTCGACCCTGACTTCGTCCACGTTCCGCCGGTACACCTTGATACGTCGGCGGTCGTCAGAGAGGATATTGTCGTGTAGTTCCAAGAGGTCGTGTTCAGTCAGCTCATCGATCCGTCGGTAACACGTCGCGATGGGGATTCCGAGTTCGTCGCTGAGTTCCTGAGCGGAGACCGGTTCGTCCGTCGCGTCGAGGATTTCGGCACTGTATTTATTGCCAAGCGTCTGAAGAATCTCCCCTGAATCCATCGTTATCAAATCATAAATTCAGTCGATAATAAAGCTATCGCCTGTGATATCGACTGAAAGGAGACAAACACGTACTACAGGACAGTCGTACGAAAACAGCGGCCTGTGCCGCTGTATCCGCTGTTCTACCGAGTAATAATGGCCCTATTGTCTCGTTAAATTGGTGATTCTTCTTCGCTCATCATCGAGAAGGCACTGGCGTTCTGGTGGACATCGATACCGCCGTGGTCGATCTCTATCGGATAGATATCCGTCTCGATATTCTGCTTTCGCATCTTGGCGACCCAGACATATCTGTTCACACCGGTATCAGTCGGTGTCTGGATAAGGTAGATGTTGCCGTCGGTCAGATAGTTCTCCAGTCCGATCTCGGTGTCCGGGAAGACGGCCCCCTGTTCGTTAGTCATCAGCGTCGTGAGGCCGCTGTCGCTGAGGATGTCGGTGAACTTCAGGAGATACGTCCGTTTCTCCTTCTCGTTTTCGAAGAACAGTTCGAACATGGCAAGCGAGTCAAGCACCAGTCGGTCGTAGTCGCCGTCTTCGAGTTCTTCAAGCAGAATATCCAGCGAGGACGTGAAGTCGTTCTCGCGCAGGAGGACCTGCTTGTCGTACACCTTGATATCGCCGTTGTCGACGTGGTCCTGCCAGTTTTCGAAACCGATGGATTCGGCGGCCTCCCGGAGGTCCGACTCGTCTTCCTCGAAGGAGAGATAGATGCCCTTCTCGTCGTACTTTTCGACGCCGTTGTAGATGTACTGGAGACAGAGGATCGATTTCCCGGCACCGGGGTTGCCGCTCACCAGTGTCGTCGAGTTCTTCACAATGCCGCCGTTCAGAATGTCGTCGAGGCCCTCGATCCCCGTTTTGGTTTGCTCAATCATAGTTTCGGAAGGAACTGGAAGTTGATTAGATACTTCTCTGTCGGGAATGTTAAAAAGTCTTGCTGGTGTGTCGCTAAATAAACCGGAATCAGTCACCAGCGTGGACGATCGCGGGGTCCACCCAGATAACAAAACTGTCATCTCGCTTGATGACGCCCCGAATCGAGCCGGCGTCGTTCGCGGGGGACTGGTCGACCTGCTCCGGCGTGACCTGCACGACCTGATACACCTCGTCGACGAGCCAGCCGGCCGCGCCCTGTTCCTCGACGATCTCCGGGTCGAAAACGATAATTCGCTTCTCCGCACCCTCGTCTTCGATACCGAAGACGACCTTTGGGTCGACGATAGACGTCGTACGCCCGCGAAGGTCCATGACGCCGCGGACGTGCGGCGGGGCGTTCGGGACGGACGTGAGTTCACCGATGTCGACGATCTCAGTCACGTAGTCGATACTCACGCAGTACGTTTCCGAGCCGAGCTGGAACTCGAGTACCTGGCCGGTGGTGGCTGACTGTGCTGCCATTGCGGTTCTTATCCAAACTGTCGCGGATAGTGGCGCATAAAGGTGCCTGCTGGGCTATCAACTTTGATTACGTGGGCGGAGTATTTATTTCGGGGCCGGACGGGATTTGGAAGTAGGTATGAGGATGTCTCGTTCGCCGATGTCTCCTGTCCGACGGGAGCGTTGGTGATATGGCAGATGGTGTCCGCGCCGTGGTCGCAGACGACTCTCACTTCATGCGGAGTGTCATCTCTGATATCCTCAGTGATGGCGGTATCACTGTCGTCGCGCAGGCGCGTGACGGCGAGGAGGCAGTGTCAGCCGTTATCGAACACCAACCCGATGTTGTGACAATGGACGTCGAGATGCCGGTAATGAACGGCATCGAGGCAACGGAGCGCATCATGGTCGAGTCTCCGACGCCGGTGTTGATGCTGTCGGCCCACACCGACGAGAACGCCGATGTGACGTTCGAAGCGCTCGATAAGGGTGCGGTCGACTTCTTCACCAAGCCCGGTGGTGAGGTGTCAATGGAGATGTCACGCCTGAAAGACCAGCTGGTCGAGATGGTCAGCTCCGTCGCGGCGGTCGACGTCGGGGCGACGCGCAGCCGCGGCGGGACAAGTAGCGACAGTGGAGCAGTAGCAACGACGGCCGGCGGCTCAGCTACTGGCGGGAGGGAAACGGGGGGCTCGTCAAGTCAGGTGAGCTACGTTGCGAACCCGACGCTCGTCATCGGCTCTTCGACCGGCGGCCCGAAGATGGTAGAACAGGTAATGGAGAATCTCCCAATCGAGGCCGACCTCCGAGTGCTCATCATCCAGCATATGCCGGAGGGGTTCACCGGCCGGTTCGCTGAGCGGATCAATACACGAAGCGATTACGAGGTCCGGGAGGCCACAGACGGGGCACGCATCGGCGGCGGCGAGGGCCTCGTCGCTGCCGGTGACCAACACATGGAGGTCAAGAACTACCGGAACGGGCGACTGCGGACGAAGCTGACACAGGACGAACCGGTCAACAGTGTCCGGCCGGCGGTCGACGTGACGATGCGGACAGCCGCGGAGACGATCGACGACCCGCTCATCGGGCTCATCCTCACCGGGATGGGCGAGGACGGCGCGGACGGGATTCGGCGGATCAAGCAGGCCGGTGGCAAGACCATCGCACAGGACGAGGCCACGTCCGCGGTGTATGGCATGCCAAAGCGCGCCGTCGAGACGGGCTGTGTGGACGCTGTCTTGCCTATCGACGACATTGCGGACGGCATTATCGACACGATTACCACTGAGGTGACCTGACAATGGACGACCAGTATCTAGACGCATTCATCCGTGAAAGCGAAGAAGCGATTACCGAACTCAACAACTCACTGCTCGAACTCGAATCCGACCCCTCCAACACGGAGGCGATGGATTCGATCTTCCGGACAGCCCACACGCTGAAGGGCAACTTCGGCGCGATGGGCTTTGACAACGCAGCAAACCTCGCGCACGCGATGGAGGATCTGCTCGATGAGATGCGCCAGGGCGAGATGGAGGTCACACCGGACCTGATGGACCTCGTCTTCGCCGGCGTCGACCAGATAGAGGTCATCGTCGGGGAGATCGAAGAACACGGCGAATCGGAGACGGAGACCGACGAGGTGGTCGAAGAGCTCCGCGCCGTCCTCGAAGAAGGAGCCGCCGCCGCGGGCGGCAGCGAAACGGTAGACGACGGCGACTCGTCGGACAGCGACGAATCGTTCACCACGGATGCCAGCGTTAGTGATGCCGATATCGACGGTGACACTGTCGACGAGCGGGTCCTGCAGGCCGAAATCAGCGTCGGGGAGTCGGATATGCTCGGGGTCGACTCGATGCTGGCCGTCGAGTCCATCGAGGGGCGGTTCGACATTCTCGATTCGAGTCCGAGCCGTGCCGATATCGAGGACGGCGAGTTCGAGGACACGTTCGTCCTGTATCTCGACGGTCCCGATGCAGCGACCGTCGACGCCGAGCTCGGAACGACAGGAAAGGTCGACAGCTTCGACGTGACCGACGTGACCGATGAACTGGTAAGCGACACAGACTTAGGCTCCGATGCTGCCGAGGATACTGACACGGGTTCGGACACAGGTTCGGAACCCGACCCAGGTGCTGAAGAAGAACACAGCGTCGACGAGATCAAGTCCGTCCGCGTCGATGTGGACCAGCTCGACGACCTCCACGGGCTCGTCGAGCAACTGGTCACGAGCCGAATCAAGCTCCGGCGTGGCGTCGAGAAAGACGACCTCGACTCCACCGGCGAGACGCTGAACGAACTGGACAAGATCACGGCGAACCTCCAGAACACGGTGATGGATATGCGGCTCATCCCGCTGAAGAAGGTCGTCGGGAAGTTCCCGCGGCTCGTCCGGGACCTCGCACGCGAACTCGACAAGGACATCGAGTTCGAGATCGAGGGCGAAGACATCGAACTCGACCGAACCATCCTCACCGAGATTTCGGACCCGCTGATGCACATCCTGCGGAACTCAGTCGACCACGGTATCGAACCGCCCGAGGAGCGCGAACAGGCGGGCAAGCCACGTACCGGCCACATCACGCTCCGGGCCTCCCGCGAGCGCGATCACGTCATCATCGAGGTCGAGGACGACGGGGCCGGGCTCGACGTGGAGGGGATCAGAGAGAAGGCAATCGAGAAGGGCGTCCGCTCACCCGAGGAACTGGACGCGATGGACGACTCCGCGGTGTATGACCTCGTGTTCCATCCCGGCTTCTCGACGGCCGACGAAGTGACCGATACTAGCGGGCGCGGCGTCGGGATGGACGTCGTCCACGACACGGTCTCCCAGCTCGACGGGTCGGTCAGCGTTGACTCCGAACCGGGTGAAGGAACGACTGTTTCACTGCGCCTGCCGGTGACGATGGCTATCGTCAAGGTGCTGTTCGTCAAGGTCGGCGGCGAGGAGTACGGCGTCCCCATCAAGAACGTCGACGAGATTACCGGGACGGAGGAGGCAAAGCAGGTCAACGGCCAAGAGGTCATCAAGCACAACGACGAAATCTACCCGGTCATCCACCTCGACGACACCTTCGACATCGAGGGTGAGACGGCCAACGGCGATGGGATGCTCGTCCGCATCCGCGAGTCCGAGCGCCAGGTCGCGCTCCACTGTGACTCGGTCAACAGCCAGGAAGAGGTCGTCGTCAAGCCCCTGGAAGGTATCCTCTCGGGAACACCTGGTCTCTCGGGTACGGCCGTATTGGGCGACGGGAACATCGTCCACATCCTCGACGTGGTGACCCTATGAACAAAGGCAGCGAGCGCACCTTCGAGGACCTCGTAGAGTTCATCGGCGACGAGATGGACTTCGAATCGGGCTTTTACAACGACTCGTATCTCGACCGTCGCATCACCGCTCGGATGCGTCGGACCGACACTGAGGACTACCAGACCTACCAGCGACTGCTGGAACGCGACGACGGCGAGCGCGAGGAACTGCTCGATTCGCTGTCGATCAACGTCACCGGCTTCTTCCGGAACCCGGACGCGTGGGAGCGACTGCGGCCGGTCCTCCGTGACCTCACGGAGAACAACCGTCGCGTCAGGCTCTGGTCGGCCCCGAGTGCCGACGGCCGCGAGCCGTACTCGGCGGCGATGCTTGCGCTCGACGACCCCGATATCGACGCCCGCCGGGTCGAAATCACGGCGACAGACATCAACGCCGACATCCTCGAAGAGGCTCGCAAGGGGACCTACGCGACCTCCCAGACGACCGACATCGCTGATGAACTGGAGCCGCTGGACGATTACACGAAGTACATCGAGCAGGACGGCAACACGTTTCAGGTGCGAGAGCAGGTCAAAGAGATGGTCACGTTCGAGCAACACGACCTCATCCGGGGCGACCCCAAGCGTGATTTCGATCTGGTGTTCTGCCGGAACCTCCTCATCTACATCGATTCGGAGTTCAAGGTCCCCATCTTCGAGACGATCCGCGGGTCCCTCCGCGAGGGCGGCTACCTGATGATCGGCATGACCGAGACGCTGCCTGCGGAGTGTCGGGATTCCTTCGAAGCGGTCGACAAACGACACCGCATCTACCGGCGTGTGTAGCGACCAATGAGCCTCTACGAACTGGAACGGGACGGCAAGGCACAGGAACTCATCCGCCTCCTCAGAGAGAGCGACAACGAGCGGGTCAAGACCCGTGCCGCGGAGCTCCTGGGGAACTTCGACGACCACGACGACCGGCGCGATGTGGTCAACGCGCTCGTGGACGCGGCACAGAGCGACAGCGACGCGATCACCGGCGCGGCTATCGACTCGCTGGACGAACTCGGCGACGACGCCATCACACAGCTCATCGGGAGTATGGCCGGCGTCGACCTCGAAGACGACGCCGCCGACTGGGTGAAGGCGAAGGCGTACATGCAGGTGCTCGATTCGGACGTGACGGAGCTCCGGATGGCGGCCGCGAACGGCCTCGGCAACTTGGACCAGGCCGACGCGGTCCCGAAGCTTGCAGAGCGCTTCCAGGACCCCGACCCACGGGTGCGGGCACGGGCGGCCCGGTCGGCCGGAAAGATCGGTGACTCGCGAGCGACGAACCCGCTCGAAAACGTCCTGACGGACCCCAAAGCCGCCGTCAGGCGCGAGGCCGCGGACGCGCTGGGAAACATCGGGAACCGGCAGGCGCTCCAGGCGCTGCTCCCGCTGTACGAGGACGACGACGAGCGGGTCCGTCGCATCGCCGTCGGCGCGTTCGGAAACTTCGGCAACGACCGGCCGGTGGACTATCTCATCGAGGCGCTTTCCGATGATTCGGCCGCCGTCCGCCGGACGGCCGTCTACTCGCTCATCGAACTCCTGTCGAACGTCCCGACCGACCAGAGCCACCAGATACGCGATACCGTCGTCGAGAAGCTCTCGAACACGGACGACCGGAGCGTCGTCGTACCGCTGGTCGAGATTCTCGAAGAGAGCACGCAGGCCGCCCAGCGGCGCAACACCGCCTGGATGCTCGGCCGAGTCACCAGCGAGGAGGAGCGTGACCGGGTCATCGAATCGCTCGTCGACGCGCTCGGCGAGGACGACCGGATGCTCCGGCAGTTCGCCGCCACCAGTCTCGCCGAACTCGGCGACGACGACAACATGGTGGAGCGGCGGCTACTCAAAATCGTGCAGGACGACAATGTCGACCCCGAGGTCCGTGGACAGGCAATCTTCACCCTCGGGAAGGTCGGCGGCGAGCGGTCCCGGAAGACGCTGGACAAGCTCATCGACGAAACCGAACACGATGTGGTCAGGAAGAAGGCCTTCTCGGCCATCTCGAAGCTCGGAGGCCGCGGATGAATCGTCCGAGTGGATTAAGACCGGGCGGAGCGTACACGGGAACGATAGCTGGCTAACCGATGAGCGACGGAGAACACCCACTGGTCGATACGAAAGGGAAGTTCGTCCAGGTCGTCTCGGACGGGCGCAAGCGAAACGACATCGAGTGGCTACCCGGCCGGATTCTCCTCTCGAACAAGCGTCTCGTCCTCGCGACCAACGACGGCAAGCGGACCATCCCGCTGTCGAAGGTCAGCAGCGTCACGGCCAGCCAGATGAACCAGCCCCTCGCGCAGGTCGACAACTACATGAAGATACAGGCGGGCCGGGACGTGACACTCATCTCGGCGAAGCAGGCCGAGGAGTTCCAGGAGAAGCTCTACGGCACGCTGCTCGACCAGACCGTCGTCCTCGTCAACCATCCCGCTGTCAAGGGCGGCGTCGTCCAAGACGGCGGCTGGGAGAAGGCACGGCTCAAACTCGACGGGGACTGCATCAATCTGGCCATCACCAGCGGCACGTTCGTCGAACTGGACATCGACGACGTGGGGACGGTCGAATCCAAGGAGAAGACCATCCGCGGGGACGAGCGGCCCCTGTTAGAGGTCGAGCACACCATCGAGGGGACCAGCGTCGAGACCCACATCTCGGGGGCGCCCCGACACGTCTCGCTGATCGAGGGGCTCGTCCGGCAGGGCGAGCAGCGCAACATCGCCGACGACGTGGACCTCTCGGATAAAGAGACGCAGGTGCTGATGGCGCTGTACTCCGGTATCTCGCCGTTCAAGATCCCGGAGTTCGTCGACATGGACATCGAAGAGGTCGAGGACGTGTACGACCGGCTGATGGCGGCCGACATCCTCGAACCGGTCCGGACCCGCCGCGAGGTCCAACTGGAGGCCCGCGGACGATCTATCGCGAGTGACGCGATGGCAGACCAGTAACGAGCCGCTCGGCCCCTGAACTATCGTGGTCTGATAAATAGTTCACCGCAAGAGAGACATACCCCCATCTTGTTAGGGGATGGCATGGAAGGGCCCGATAGCTCCCGGATCTCGGTGCTGCACGTCGACGACGAACCGGGGCTCGCGGAGACGGCAGCCGGGTTTCTCCGGCACGAGAACGAGGGTTTCAGCGTCGCGACGGTGACGAGCGCCAGCGAGGGGCTGGAGCGACTCGCCGAAGCGGCGTTCGATTGTGTCGTTTCCGACTACAACATGCCGGAAATGAACGGCATCGATTTTCTCAGAGCCGTCCGTGCTACGTATCCGGAGCTCCCGTTCGTGCTGTTCACCGGGAAGGGGAGTGAGGACATCGCAAGCGACGCGATTTCGGCGGGCGTGAGCGACTACCTCCAGAAGCGAGGCGGGGCGGAGCGGTACACGCTGCTTGCGAACCGCATCGAGAACCTCGTCGCACAGCACCGCGCCGAGGAGGGGCTCCGAACTCGGGTGCGACAGCAAGCGGCCGTGGCAGACCTGGGCCAGTACGCGCTGAGAGGGTGTGGCCTCGACGCGTTGTTCGAGCGGGCGGTCGAGTCGGTTTCGGAGGGCCTCGACACGGAGTACAGCAAGGTGCTGGAGTACCGGCCGACGAGCGACGACCTGCTGTTGCGGACCGGTGTCGGCTGGCAGCCGGGACTGGTCGGCGAGGCGGCGGTCGGGGCCGGCGACGAGTCACAGGCCGGCTACACGCTCAAGACCGCGGAGCCGGTCGTCGTCGAGGACCTGCGGACGGAAACGCGGTTCAGCGGGCCGCCGTTGCTGGTGGACCACGACGTCGTCAGCGGCATCAGCGTCATCATCGGGACACCCGAGGACCCCTGGGGCGTTCTGGGGACACACACGACGGCACAGCGGCGCTTCACCGAGGACGACATCACGTTCGTCAGAAGCGTCGCGAACGTCCTCACGGACGCCATCGAGCGGGAGCAGCTCGAACAGGACCTGCAACAGGCGGAGCAGCGGTACCGGACGCTACTTGAGAACTTCCCGGCGGGCAGCGTGTTCATGTACGACGACGAACTGCGATATCTCATCGCCCGCGGCGAGCAGTTGAGCGTCCTGGGACTGACGCCTGCCGACATCGAGGGGAAGACCATGGACGAGGTGTTCCCGCCGGACGTGGTCACGGAACAGACGCCCAGGTACCGCGCCGCATTGGAGGGCGAGGAACAGGTCTGGATACAGCAGTACGAGGGCACGTACTACCGGCTGCACGCGCTCCCCGTCGAAACAGATAACGAGAAACATGTCGGCATGGTCGTGTCCTAGGACATCAGTGACCTGTATCCGGCCGAGTGAGTCGAGTGGCGACGGGACGCACACGGGACGACCGGTTCGACGCGTTTTTGAAGCGCGGTTGATTGAGAACATGTATGGCAGAATTCACGGTTGCCGTCTCCGATCCGGAGGACGGCCACACCTACCAGATTGACGTGGACGGACAGGACGCAAACCGCTTTATCGGCCGCGAACTCGGCGACGAGGTCGACGGCAGCGCTGTCGGCCTCGACGGCTACACGCTCGAACTGACGGGCGGTTCGGACACCTCCGGCCGACCGATGCGACCCGACGTTCGCGGCGTCACGACGAAAGAGATCATGTCCGACGGCGGCGTCGGCTTCAAGCCGACCACCGACGGCGAGCGCAAGCGCATCACCGTCCGCGGCCGTGAGGTCAGCGACGACACACGTCAGATCAACGCGAAGATCACGGCCCGCGGCAGCGACGACGTGGCCGACCTCCTCGGCGACGACGACGAGTAAGTCACGTGCCGGACCGCGTTCCCAGTGACCACGAAACCGTCGAGACGCATCGCGTTCCCGTCGAGTCGGTCGGCCGAACAGACCGACCGCGGGTCGTGCTCCCGGATGAACTCGATTTCGACGATGGCGACACCGTCCGCCTCGCGCTGGACGGCGACTGGTACCACGCCGTCGTCGAGACGAATCTCGACGGCGAGCCGGTGATCTCACACGTCGCCGACAACCGCCGACTGGCCCGCGAACGGGACGGAACGAACCGCCTCGCGGAGTGGGTCGCCGACAGCGATGTTTCGCTCGGCGGGTCAGCACATCTCGACGTGGTCACCGACGGAACCGAGTACGGCCTCCGAACGCCGGGCAAGCGTGTCGTTTACACGGCGACCGGCGGACCGGACTCCTCGCTGTCTGATATCGCGAGAAATCTCGATAGCTGACGCCGATAGCCCTTGTTTTCCCGAATAAAGCCGATTTTTGCTGCTGATACTCGCGCGAAACGCTCAATATCAGGGCTGCTGTACAGCAGGTAACGGACGAATGTCGGAATCAGTGATCGCGGATTTCGTCGGCAAATTCAACTCCGAAGTGGCTGGTCGGGGCGACCCTATCAGAGGTCGGATTGTCCTCTCGGAAAAGCGGCTGGTACTGGCCGCGAGCGAGGACGACAAGCTGACGATTCCGCTGGATTCGATTTTCGACATCGCCATCGGGCAGGTCCCGCCCGACCTGGGCGATTTTTTCGACTCGACAGTCACCATTGCCTTCGAACGCAAGGGGAAGCGGCTCGTCGCGGCCATCGAGGCCGGCGACGAAAAGATCGAGAAGTTCGGCACGGTACTGTTCAAAGCGGTTATCAACGGCACCGAAACGACGGTCAAGGAACGCGCCCGCGTCGGTGGTCGCGTCACCGACGAGTCGTTCAAGACTGCAAAGCTGTTTCTCACGCCCGGTAACGTCGAGTTCCGGCGCAGCGACGGATCGTTCAACATCGACCTCAAGACGGTGTCGGACTTCGACCGGAACACGCGGGAAATTAACGGTAAGGGCCGGCCGGTGCTGGCGGTCCGGCACATGAAAGACGGGACGGCCATGACGACACTGGCCGCGATGGCATCGAACCGAAAGATGTCCATCCTCGGGCGCTATCTCCGCCGCGAGTACGCCGAACTCATGGAGGAGCTCAAAGACGTCGAGCTTACGAAGGACAAGAAGGAGGTGCTGGTCGCTATGTACTCGACCGGCGACATGGACGGGATGCCGCTCGCGAGCATTCTCGGCAAGGACTCCTCGCAGGTGTCGATGATTCTTCAGGACCTCTCGGCCGACGGCCTCGTACAAGACGGCTCCGACGGGCCGACGCTCACGCCGACTGGCAAGATCGTCGCCAGCCGCCACCTCGAAGACGTGAACGCCTGACAGGGCGCTGGCGCTCGTCTTACCCCTCGGCCCCGACAATCGTACTAACTCTGGCGTTCTCCTTGAGCTTCAGCCCTGCACCGCCGACCGATAGTGGCACGCGCGGGAGCGCGTCGACATGTAGCGTCGGGTGGGTAGCACCGCGTTCGAGCAGTTCCGTTCGTGGCTGGAGCGTCACCGTCGCCTCGCCGGTCAGCGACTCGTTGTACTCGATGAGGTACTGGCCGTCCCGCAGCGTCCACCACTCGTAGTCGTCGTCCGGGTTCCGCTTTTCGCTTGTATGGGGCACCACTTCGGCCGCGTCGAGTTCGCCGCCGCCGAAATCGATGCGCCCCGGCTCGACGACTTCGTACACCGCAGCGACGGTGAGGTCGAACCCCAGGCTGTCGGTCTGAGTCGGTTCGTGGACGATGTCCGTGACGTACTCGGCGAAGTCGGTCATGTGCGACCGTATGCTGCGAGTGTGCCTAAAAGTGAGGCTAGAACGGGACAGTGACCTCCGGGAGGAACGCGGCACTTTTGCCCGCCGAGTGACTCCCTCCCTGCATGACCAAACACACGGAGTTTCTGGCGGGCGAGCGGCCTGAAGACGTGCTGTTCTTCCTCCATGAGGACGCCGTCTCGAACCCCGGTGCGCTGGCCGAGTACGCCGATGAAGTCGAGGACGGACACATTCTCGTCCTGCCGGGCGACGACGGCCGGAGTGCGTTCCAGTCGGCGACAGGCATCGACCCGATGGGACTGGCCCAGCAGGCGATGGGGACCGAGGGCGACATCCACGATGACCTGACCGACGCGGTCTGTCCGGTCGCCGAGGAGGAACCGGAGAGCGACCACACTACCCGCTTCGTCTTCGCCTTCGCCGAGGAACAGAACGAGGACGTGGGCGGCCTCTACGCCGAGGGTGACGTGGTCCACGCCTACGCGGTGTGTGCCTGTGGCGAGCGCTACAGCGACAAGTGGGTCGTCGGAGAATAGCGTCGAGCCGTCACAGAAACCGCTCCTCGCTGACTCGCAGAGCGTCCGTCTTACCGCTCGGTATCGACGCCTTCCTCTTCTTCCTCGGGTAGCCGTCGGAAGGCATCGACGATGGCTTGTTTCGCAACGGCACCCTGTGTCGTCCAGTGATGGGCGTAGTCCATCATGTCGTCGTAGATGTCGGGCTTGCAGCCCGCGGCTTTCGGGTGGCCGCCGCCGTTGACCTGCTGGGCGACTTCGTGGGCGCGCTCGAAGCTGTCCGTCCCGCGGATCGAGGCGGAGCCGGCGGGTTTGACGATGACAGCGGCGTCCGCGCCCTGTTCGCGGAGAGCTTCGGCGACTTCGTTCTGCGAACAGCGGCCGTACGTGACGCCGACCGTCCACTCGCCCACATCCCGGAGTTCGGCCCGGTCGACGGCCTTCTCGATAAGTGCCTTCTTCTCGACGCGCTTCTCGTCGAGGAACTCATGGAACTCCGGGGAGAGGTCGGGGCCGTGTTCGCGGACCGCCTCGATGTACTCCTCGGGTTCGCTCCAGTAGGACAGGTCAGCGAGGTCGTCGCTTCGGGGGTCGTCGCGGATCCAGAGGTCGTGGTCGCGGGTGACGGCGGCGAGGTCGGCCCACTGCTCGTCGAAGTCGTAGTCGAGTTCCGACAGCGCCACGTCGGCGGTACACACTTCCTCGGAGTTGCCGACGGTGCGCTCGACGCCGGCCGCGTCCACATCGGCGGCGAGGTCGTCGGGCCACTGGTGATGGTCGAACCAGACGACCCGTTCGACGCGCTCGACCAGCGCGTCGAGGGGAGCGATGTCCGACTCGCGGTCGGGACAGAGATCACAGATGAAGACGGACGCGTCGGAGTCGGCGTACTCGGCGGTCCATTCGAGCGCCTCCGTGAGTTCGTGTGGGCCGGCAGGCAGCAGTGCGCCCTCACCGTGGGCTTCACGGATCAGCGCGGTACAGGCCAGCCCGTCTGCGTCCGGGTCGGCGATAACAATGACGCCGGCGTCGTCAAGCGTCTCGGCGGCTTCGGCTTCGGCTTGCTCTTCCTCATAGGAATCCGGAATAAAGAACCCCTCTCCGGGGAGTACGGATTTGCGGCCGATAGAGAGGCGGTCGTCGTCGATGAGCCAATCGTCCATGCTCCAGCAAGCGGGCGGGGCGTCAAGAAGCCGTCGGGTTCCGTTACACGTCCTCGCGCTCGGGGTTGGGTTCGCCTTCGAGCTGGCGGACCGTCAGCACCGGCATCGGGGCCTCCCGGATGAGTTCCTCGGCGACGCTTCCCAGCAGGAATCCATGCTCGCCGTGGCGGCCCCGGGTCCCGCTGACGATGACATCGGCGTCGTGTTCTGTTGCGTACTTGGAGATTTCGTCGGCCGGGTCGCCCTCCCGAACGGCAGTGACGAGCTCTTCGTCTGCCTCGGCGTCGGCGGCCTCCAGAATGAACGAGAGGGCGCGGCCGCCAGTGGTCGCCAGTGCGCGCTCCAGCGCCTCGCGAACCTCTTCGGGAGTCGTCTCAACCTCGCCGGTGTCGACGACGTACAGCCCGTGGACAGTTGCGTCGAAGCGCGCTGCCAGGTCCAGCGCCGCTTCGACGGCCCGCTCTGCACTGCCGGAGCCGTCCGTGGCGATGACCACCGTATCGAACATACACCACGCATCGAAGCCGCGACTAAATACACTGTTGGTCACGGCGAGGGTATCTCCATATGACACCGCATCACCGGCTCGAACCTCGGTGGATTTTTGCCGGCCGGGGCCACACTGGCGAGTGATGGATATCGACCTCGTACTCGCGCCGGTCGACGGCAGCGACCAGTCGGAACGAGCGGCCGAGTACGCAATCGCCGTCGCGGAGCGGTACGACGCCGACCTACACCTGCTGTTCGTCATCGACGAACGGCTCCACCAAGATATTGACAGCGGCGACGTGAGCGCGACCGCGGTTGCCGAGCAGCACCGGGCGTTCACCGAGAGCATCCGAGAACGGTTCCGTGACGTCCACGACGGCACGTTCGAAACGTCGTCCGCGACCGCGTTCTCAGAGACGCGACTGATGCAGACACCGGGCAGCGTCGTCCTCGACGTGGCGGAGGACGTCGACGCGGATTTCATCGTCGTCCCGCGCGAGGAAGGGGGCGAAGAGGCCGTCGGGCGCGCGGCGATCTATGTCATCGAGTACGCAAGCCAACCGGTACTCACCGTTTAGAGACGGATCGCCATCTCTATCTCGAAGCTCTCGGCGCTGCTGATCTCGAACCCGACCTTCTCGTACAGCGATATCGCCGGATCGTTCCACCGCTCGACGGTAAGCCAGACGTGGTCGATGCCCTCGGCCTGGCCGTGACCCAGCAGCGTCTCGACCAGCGCCGTCCCGATACCAGCGCCCTGGTAGGCCTGTAACACGAAGATAGCGAGTTCGTGCTCATCCTCGTTGTCCGGGACCAGCGTCGCGTGGCCGGCGACGGTGTCGTCGTGTTTGGCGACGACGTTGACACAGTCGCCGTCGAGGATCGTTTCGAGCCACTCGCGGATAGCTTCCTCTTTGACCGGCGGGATGCCCTGCGCACGGTCGGCAGGGTCGAAGTCGAGATACATCTCGACGAGGCTCTCCGTGTCGGCGTCGTCGGCGGAGATGACGTCGATGGGACGGTCCTTGCGGTCGGTGATCGTCCGCGGCGGCTGTGGGAACGCTTCGGCGGGTTCGTCTGGGTACGTGCGAGTCATCGGATGAGAGTTACTGGCGTCTGTGCGTTCAGCAGGACGAACTCGACGATGGGGCCGAGCTGTATCTTCCCGAGCGGCGAGCGGCCGCCACCGCCGAGGATGATCCTATCGAACCCCTCGCTTTCGGCGATGTTCACCAGCTCGCTGCCCGGCGAAGTGCCTTCGATGTGTCGGATCGGCGGCTCAAGCCCGCTTTCGTCGATATGCTCCTGTATCCGCTGTTGGATCGTCTCGAGGTCGGCGTCGATGTCGCTGTTTTCGAAGACAGCGACGGTCAACTCGTCGCCTGTTTCCGATACGCGTTCGAGTGTCTCGGTCAGTGCCTGGTAGGACAGTTCGCTGCCCCCGACACCGAGCAGTAGTTTCATAGTCGGGCCATGCATGGGAGCGGTAAAAAAGCCACCCGGCTGAACTGTTGGGAGAAGACAATGATAGCGGGGCGGCGGCGATACCCTTTTTCACCGCGGGCACGCATTCCCGGCTATGACTGAGGGCGCACCGCCGGACGAGACGGATGTCGAGGCGGCAGACGACGGATCAGCCGGACACCAGCCGGACGAGCCGGCGGCCGCGGATGACGGGGCCGGCGACGGCGATACCCCGGAAAGTGGCCCCGCTGACTCGGCCACTGAGCAGACAACACCAGCCGAGCCAGCCAGCGAGACAGCGATGTCCGAAGCCAGTGACATCCCGTCCGACGTACAGAAGTACGACCGCTTCAAGAAGATCGAGGGCGGGACCTACGACCGCGCGAACGACTTCCTCCGGGACCGGACGTACATCACCGCCCGCGAGTGGGCTATCGCCCGCCTCTGTGCCGACTTCCGGACCGAAACAGGCGTCGAGATGACGAAGATCGGGGAGAACCTTCCCGAACTCGTCCCGTTCATGACGGACACGTACACGCCACAGGCGGTCAATCAGGCCCGCGCGGCCTTCGAGGACAAGGTCCGGAAGGCCGGGGCGACGTTCCTCTACGGCGCGATGTGTGACTTCTTCACCGCCGAGGACCTCGACGACGTGATGTACGAGGCCACCGAGGTCGCGAAGTTCCTCCTCGAAGTCGAGGGCGTCGACCTCGCCGTCGAGGACGAGATGGAGGCCGAAGACCGGATCTCCTCGGTGATGCGTGAGGTCCGCGAGCAGTCGGCGGCGCTGCGACACGACGAGGTGTGCTGCCCGGAGTGTGGCAATGAATTCGAGGTTGACGAGTAGCCGCGACTGAGATGGACGACATCGACCACGACACACAGCCGTCGATGTCAGTCCACGAAGCGACGCAGGAAGTGCTACGGACCGACCTGGCCATCGGCATCGGCGGGACGGTGCTTGGCTACGCGGAGGCGGGGACAGCACTGGTGGACGTCCTGGCGGTGGTTGTCGGGTTCGGACTCCTGACGGGTATCACGGTGGCTGTCGTCGAACACGACGCGGTCCCGGGCGTCTACCCGGAGGTCGCCGCACTGGCGGCGTTCATCGTGCTTGCCGGGGTTGTCGCCGGTCTCATGATGCTCTCCGAGGCGTCGGTGACGCTCATACTCGCGGCCGTTCTCTCGGGCTTCGGTGTCGGTGTTATCGGCAACCGACTGCTCTACGGGATCGTTTTCGACGTGCCGGCATACCGACTGAGACGAGTCCGAGAGACTTCGTAGCGAAGCGGTCTGTGACCGATCCGGAATCAGGTTTTACTCCGGGAAGAACGGTTCGGGGTCCTCGTGGGTGACGGTGACCACCTCGTCGTCACTGAGCGGTCGGATGTGTGAGTACAGCCCGTGGTCGGCGGCGACCTGTGAGAGGTCCGCGCGGTCGGTCTGGTCGTAGTACAGCGGGACGAGCACGGCGAGGTCGTCGCCACATTCCAGTGCGACGAGCAGGAACACCATCCCGTCGTCGGTCGCCCGGAACACCTCAGAGCGGTCGACGGTGCGGTCTTCGAGCGCGTCGGCGACCCGCCGGAACTCATCACCCGGAACCACGACATCGAAGCCGAGCCGCCGTGTTTCGGGCTCGTACTCGCCGGTCTGTTCGGCCATCGTCCGCGGTTCGCCGGTCAGCACCGCCACGTCGCCGGGGTGGAGTTCGATAGCCTCGCGCCCGTCGTCGCGGTACTGTGTTGCTGTCGCAGCCATGTCCTCGATGACCTGCTCCCAATGACCGACGACACGGTCGAAGGGGTTAGACTCGGGGTCGACAGGGTCGTTCATACGTCGAGTGTGGCGGCGGCCGGGATAAATTGTTGGTGGGCCAGTGGCACAACAGTTTTACTGGTATTTTGAGAAGAAGGCGACAGATGCGCGATCTCTTAACATTATCTGACCTCCGAACCCAGTTCGAGACGGACCGTGGCACCGTCAAAGCTGTCGACGGCCTCGACCTCACTGTCAGGGAGGGCGAAACCGTCGGTCTGGTCGGCGAGTCGGGATCAGGGAAATCCGTCACAGCGTTATCGGCAATGGATATCGTCGACGAGCCCGGACACATCGCCGGTGGGGAGATCCAGTTCGGCGCACTTGAGACAGTCACACGGCTGTCTCGGCAGTATCCGAAGGACGTACGGACAGCCGACAGTGACAGCGGCTTCATCACCATTGAGGCGGCGACGGTCGACCGAAGCCGGCTCCCCGAATCGGTTTCGACGACGGCTGACGACAGGACGCTCGCCGAGCAGTTCATTCAGGAGGCCCCGAAGAAGGCCCTCCCGGAGAGCGGCGACGCGCCCGTCACGATTACCGACGGCTACGTCGATCTGACGGCAGCCCCGGAGCGGGTGATGCGGGACATCCGCGGCGGCGATATGGGCATGATCTTCCAGGACCCGATGACGTCGCTGAACCCCGCAATAACGGTCGGCGAGCAGGTCGCGGAGAGCCTGCGCCTCCACCGATATGGGGCGAAGCGGAGCGACTCGTGGTTCAACGCCGTCCGGGAGATCACGCCCTCGATCAGCCGGGGCGGCGAGATGGACGAGGAGATCCGGTCAGACGTTATCTCGCTGCTGGAAGAGGTCGGTATCCCGGAGCCGGCCGACCGCGTCGACGAGTACCCCCACGAGTTCTCCGGCGGGATGCGCCAGCGCGTGCTCATCGCCATCGCGCTTGCGTGCCGCCCGAAGCTTCTCGTTGCTGACGAACCGACGACGGCGCTCGACGTGACCATCCAGGCACAGATTCTCGACCTCATCGACGACCTGCAGGCGGACCTCGGGATGTCGGTGCTGTTCATCACGCATGACCTCGGCGTCGTCGCAGAGACCTGCGACCGCGTCGCCGTGATGTACGCCGGGGAAATCGTCGAGGAGGGGCCGGTGGAGGAGATATTCCAGAACCCGTCACATCCCTACACGTACACGCTACTCGAATCGATACCGGGCGAGGGAACGGAGCGGCTGACGCCAATCGAAGGGAACGTTCCCAGCCTCATCGACATGCCCGAAGGGTGCCACTTCGCCGACCGGTGTCCGTGGGCCCAGCCGGAGTGTCGTGAGGGCGAGATTCCATATCTCCAGCACGGGCCGGACGACGTCACCCATCGCTCGAAATGTATCCTCGAATCGTTCGACACAAGCGAGTACGGCACCGGCGACGCCGGCGTCACCGCGACGGAGACGACGCGAACGGACAGACAGCTCATGGAGGTCGACGGGCTGAAAAAACACTTCTCGCGAGCCGATGACCTGCTTGACAAGTACATCGGCCGCGAACCGGAGTCGGTCAAGGCCGTCGACGGCGTCTCGATGGATATCTACGAGGGCGAGACGCTGGGGCTCGTCGGCGAGTCCGGCTGTGGGAAATCGACGACCGGCCGGACCATCCTCCGGCTACTCGAACCGACAGACGGGACCGTGGTCTTCGCCGGCCAAGACCTTTCGGAGCTCGATAAAGGTGGCCTGCGGGAAGTCCGTCGGGACCTGCAGATGATCTTCCAGGACCCGATGTCCAGCCTCGACCCGCGGATGACCGTCGGCCAGACGATCATGGAACCGCTGAAGATCCACGACCTCCCAGAGGACACCGGTGACGGCTCACGCCGCGAACAGCGGGTCGACCGCGTGGCCGACCTCATGGAGGCGGTGGGGCTCGACCCGGACCAGTACGACCGCTACCCGCACGAACTGTCAGGCGGACAGCGCCAGCGGGTCGGCATCGCTCGCGCGCTCGCCGTCGATCCCGATTTCATCGTCTGTGACGAACCTGTTTCGGCGCTGGACGTGAGCGTGCAGGCCCAGATAATCAACCTTCTGGAGGACCTCCAGCATGAGTTCGGCTTGACGTATCTGTTCATCGCCCACGACCTCTCTGTGGTGCGCCACATCTGTGACCGGGTCGCAGTAATGTATCTCGGCGAGGTGGTCGAAGTCGCCGACACGCCGGACCTGTTCGCGGACCCGAAACACCCCTACACGCGAGCACTCATGTCGGCGATCCCGGAACCGGACCCAACCGTGGAAGCAGACCGGATACTGCTGAAAGGCGATGTCCCATCACCGATTGACCCGCCGTCGGGCTGTCACTTCCGGACTCGCTGTCCCGAGGTCATCCCGCCGGATATCGATATCGAGCAGGAGACGTATCGCGAGGTAATGGACTATCGGCAACGGGTCGAAGACGAGGCCATCGCCATCGATGCAGTTCGGAAGCAGGCCGAAAACGCCGACAGTGCCACAGCGGCGACGGACGGCGGTGCGGACCTCACCGAACCGCCGAGCGGCAGGGGAGAGGTCCCGATGGCAGCGTTCAAACAGACGATGTTCGACCGGTTCTTCGAAACGAGCCTGACTGGGGAGAACCACCGTGTCGTCGAAACGTCGATTGAGCATCTCGCGGACGAGGACTGGGACGCCGCCGCGTCGGTGCTACGTGATCGATTCGAGAGCGTCTGTGAGACACAGCACCCCGAACTCCAGCCGGGCTCCCACCCAGCAGCCTGTCATCTTTACGAGCAGGAAGACGGAAACAGCAACTGAATAATATTACTTAGCTGCACATAACTCTCAGGAGATATATGGCAGAATCATTGTTCTATCCGGTACAATTATAATATATCTGTTTGAAGAAAGTCCCATGTCATCCGGTGATTCTCTGGACAGACGGAGCTTCCTTACCGCGGCCGGCAGTGCCGCGGCAGCCGTAACGCTCGCAGGTTGTTCCGGCGACGGTGGCGACGGTGGCGGCACCGAAGGTGGAGACGGTGGCGACAGCACTGGTGGCGACGGTGGCGACGGCGGGGACGGCGGAAGCGACCAAACGCTCGTGTACGCCCGTGGTGACCACCCAGAAAACTACGACCCACAGCAGTCAACCAGCGGCGAGGTGGCGAAGGTCACCAATCAGGTGTTTGATACCCTCATCCAGTTCGCAGCCGGGAGCGGCGGTCAGCTGGAGGACGCGCTCGCGACCGACTACACTCTTGAGGGCACCACCGCGACGCTGACGCTCCGAGAGGGTGTGATGTTCCACAACGGCGAGGAGTTCACCGCGTCGGACTTCAAGGCGACCTGGCAGCGGTTCACCCAGAGCGACTACGAGTACTACCTCGGCGACGATACCCGGTCGGGGTACGGTCCGTTCACGCTTGGCGACTGGATCGAAAGCGTCGACGCGAGTCAGGACTACGAGCTGACAATCGAGCTTACACAGCAGTTCGCGCCGTTCCTGCGGAACCTCGCGATGTTCGCCTCGGCAGTCCTCTCGAAAGCCCAGATCGAATCGCTGGGTGACAGCCAGGCCGACCTCGGAAGCGAACCCGCGGGTACTGGGGCCTTCCAGTTCGACACGCTCGACAACCCGAACGAGCGTATCCGGTTGACGGCCAACAACGACTACTGGGGTGACGGTCCGAACGTCGGAACGGTCATCTTCAAGACGATCACCGAAAACAGCACGCGAGTGCAGGACGTCATCAACGGGGCCTCACACATCACGGATAATCTCGACTCTTCGGGATTCCAGCGCGCCGAGGAAAGCGGAACGGCGACGCTGTTGCGGAAGGACGGCATCAACCACGGCTACATGGCGATGAACATGGCCCGGTTCGAACCGTTCCGGGACCGGCAGGTCCGTCAGGCCATCGCACACGCCGTCAATACCGAGGCCATCGTCAATCAGATCTATCAGGGCTTTGCAACGCAGGCCTCCCAGCCGCTCCCGCCGGACGTGCTCGGGCACAACGACGACCTCGATCCGTATCCGACGGACAAGGAGAAGGCCCAGACGATGCTCGAAGAGGCGGGTTACGGCGACGGCTTCGAGTTCGAACTCGCGACGTTCTCGAACCCCCGCGGATACAACCCCAGTCCGGTCAACACGGCGAACCAGGTGAAATCAGACCTGGAGGAAATCGGTCTGACGGTCAACATCAACCAGTTCTCCAACTTCGGGCCGTATCTGGACTACACGTCGGCCGGGAAACACGACGCCTGTTTCCTCGGCTGGTACACCGACAACGCCGACCCGGACAACTTCCTGTACGTCCTGCTGGACCCGCAGGTCGAGATGGACGCCGTGCCCGACGGGCAGGATTGGGTCAGTTTCGACGCCGACGGGTACAACACACTCAACGTGTCCGGATGGGCCAACGCCGACTACATGGAACTGGTCCGAGAAGCCCAGAAGACCTACACGGAGGGCGATCGCGAGTCAATGTATGAAGAGGCCAGCCAGATAGCCTACGACGAATCTCCGTGGGTGTTCATCGACTACGCCGAGACGCTTCGGGCGGTCAACGAGGCTGTCGTCGAAGACACCTACACGATCAGCTCTGTCGGTGGCCCGTATCTTAACACGGTCGAGCTGCAGTAGCGCTTCAAGTGAATTTTCGAATGAACTGGACACAGTTTCTTTTCAGGCTAGTCGAGCCGGTGGTACCGCCACGGTTCGTGATCAAGCGACTGCTGTTGCTCATCCCGGTGCTGTTCGGCGTGGCGTCGGTCGTCTTCGCGATTCTCCACCTGGCCCCGGGCGACCCGGCTATCATTATCGCTGGCCAGCGAGCGTCAGCCGAACAGCTAGAACAAATACGTGTTGAACTGGGACTTCGGCGGCCGCTCTGGGAGCAGTACCTGAGCTTCCTGTGGGACGCGGCGCGGTTCGATTTCGGCCAGTCCTACAGCATTAGCCGCGGGAACAGCGTCCGCTCGGTCATCTCGGACCGACTCCCGATCACGCTCGAACTCGCGATTTACGGCCAGGCAGCGGGCATCCTGCTCGGCCTGCCACTGGGCATCATCTCCGCAGTCAAGCAGGATTCACTGACCGACCACGTCACTCGGATCGGGGCGCTGACTGGTATCTCGGTCCCGATATTCTGGTCCGGACCGCTACTCATCTTGCTGTTTTCGACGTATCTCGACGTGTTCCCGACCAGTGGCCGAATCAAATCGACGCTGTTCCTGCCCGACACTTGGATGCTGTTCGGCCGTGAGCTGCCCCTGACCGGGATGATAACGCTCGATACGATCCTGCTTGGAAACACTGAGGCGTTCCTCTCGGCAGCCCATCACCTGTTCCTGCCGGCAGTGGTCATCGGCGTCTACTCGACGGCGCTCATCTCGCGGATGATGCGCTCCTCGATGCTCGAAGTCATCCGTCAGGACTACATCCGGACCGCGCGGGCGAAAGGGCAGGGCGCGAAGATCACGCTGATGAAACACGGCTTCCGGAACGCGCTGATTCCGGTCGTCACCGTCATCGGGATCCAGTTCGGCACGTTGCTGGGCGGGGCAGTCCTGACCGAAACCGTGTTCGGTATCAACGGGATGGGGCTGACCATCGTCAACGCTATCGGCGTCTCTGACTACCCGGTGGTTCAGGGAACGGTGCTCACCTTCGCCCTGCTGTTCACGCTTGTGAACCTCCTCGTCGACGTCACCTACAGCTATCTCGACCCACGGATCCAACAATGAGTACGGACACCGAGACACGGGGCACGCTGGGACGCCTGCGGGCGTCCCCGTTCCTCGCCGACCTGCTGACGAACCGCCTCGCCGTCGTCGGGCTGACGATCATCCTCAGCATGGCTGCTGTCGCCATCTACGCCCGCGTGACATACGATCTCGGCGCACTTGCCAGCTCACAGCTCGGGACCGAAATCGCGGACCGTGCGCCACCCGGCTGGATCGGTCCCGCGCCCGCGAACCAGCAGTTGTTCGGCACGGACGCGGCGGCTCGTGATATCTACAAGCGGACTCTGTACGGTGCGTGGCTGGCCCTGAAGTTCGGGACGATTACGGTCGGAACCTCGACGACCGTGGGCGTCGGGCTGGGGATTATTGCGGCGTACTACGGCGACGTGACCGACAACGTCATCATGCGGACGATGGACGTGCTGTTGGCGTTCCCGCCGCTGTTGCTGGCGCTCGCGCTGGTCGCCATTTTCCCGCGAGATCTTGGACTCTGGCGGGCCGTGGTAGCACTTGTGCTGGTGTATACGCCACGGTTCGCCCGGGTCGTCCGCGGAGCCGCGCTCAAAGTGCTCGAAGACGAGTACGTCGATGCCACGGTTGCGCTTGGCGCGACTGACCCGCGAGTTCTCGTCCGGCACATACTGCCGAACACGCTCGCGCCGATTACCGTCCAGTCCACACTGAACTTCGGGCTCGCCATCATCGACCTCGCGGCGCTGTCGTTCCTCGGGTTCGGCGCACAGGCCGGGTCACCATCGTGGGGTCTGATGCTGTCCCGTGGCGTCGAGAACGGCCTGCTGACTGGCGAGTGGTGGCTCTCCTTCTTCCCGGGGCTGTTCCTCGCTATCACCGTGCTGGGGTTCAATCTGCTCGGTGACGGGATGCGCGACGCGCTCGATCCCCGGATGCGCGACGCGATTGACTGATGGCCCAGCGCGGTGACCCACCCCGACTCCGGCAGTACGTCGCGGTCCGGGCGCGACTGGTGGGGAGCGGGCTGGTCGTCGGCCTCCTGCTTGGCGGCCTCGGAATGGCAGGCTGGACGTTCTACACCGGTGATGCGCAGTCGAGTGAAGCGACGGTGTTCGCCCTCGGCGCACTGGTGTTCGGCTTCGGTCTGCTGGGCTGGTCGGGGTCGATACTCGCCGGCCGCGGCATCGAAGCCATGCAGGAACACATGGGCACGCGAAGCAACTGGACTGAACGCGATTCCCGGCGGGCGATGGCCCGGCTCTGTGGCGGTGGCGGCGGAATAATGGTCGGGACGTCAATCGTTGCGGTGCTACTCTAGCCGTTCGCTGTCCGCGCCGCGGACGTTCTCGCCCCGATGGTCGTAGAACACGTCCTCCTGCGGCGTTGCGTCGTCGGCTTCCAGCGCATCTCCGCGCTCGTAGACGACCGTGCCCCGGACCATTGTCCACTCGGGGAACACCGCATCGTGGCCCTCGAACGGCGTCCAGTCGCATTTTGAGTGGAGCGCCTCACCACTGATCTCGCTCGTCTCGGTCGTGTCGACGAGCATGAGGTCGGCATCGTTGCCGGCTTCGATAGCGCCCTTCTGTGGAATATCGAACACGTCGGCAGGGTTGCGCGCGGTGAGGTCCCGGACGCGCTCGTAGGTGAGCCCACTATCCGGGTCACGAGCTTCAGCCAGTAGGAGCGGGAGGACCGTCTCGACACCGGGGACGCCAGACGGCGCGTCCCAGATGCTGGCGTCTTTCTCCTCGCGGGTGTGTGGCGCGTGGTCCGTCGCGATCATGTCGACGGTGCCGTCGACGACGCGCTCGTAGAGCTTCTGGCGGCGCTTCTCGCGGCGCAGAGGCGGGTTCATCCGCCCGAACGTTCCCAGTTCCGAGAGGTCACGCCGGGAGAGCAGCAGGTGATGTGGCGTCACCTCCGTCGTCATCCCGGCCTCACTGGCGATGTCGACGCCCTCGGGCGTAGACGTGTGCGCGATGTGTATCGTCGCGTCGTGTTCTTTCGCGACTTCGCAGGCCCGCTCGACGGCCTTCGCTTCGGCCTTGGCAGTCCGAAACGCGCTCCAAGCGTCGGCGTCATCACGGGCGCGAGCGTCATCGTTGAAATAGTCGGCGTCCTCGGCATGAACCGTGACAGGTACGTCGTTGTCGGTGGCAGCCTCCAGCGCATCCGCGAACAGGTCGGCCTCGATACCCATGTCGCCGGTCGAGTCCGCAAGAAACACCTCGCCGAGCGCGAACAGGCGACGGCGCAGGAGGACGTTCGGAATCCAGTCGGCCGTCACACCGCCGTTGATACCCCAGTCGACAACGGAGTCGGCAGCGAACTCGGCTTTCTGGTCGAACGACTCGCCGTCGATGGTCGGTGGGTCGGTGTTTGGCTGATCGACGACGGTTGTGACGCCGCCGGCTGCCGCGGACCGGGACCCGCTCTCCCACGTCTCCTTGTGGGGGTAGCCGGGCTGGCGGAAGTGAACGTGCGCGTCGATCATCCCCGGAAAGAGTCGTTTGCCGGTCGCTTCGATGACGTGCTGGTCGGTCGCGTCGAGGTCGCGGCCGACCTCGGCGATGGACTCGCCACGCACCCGGACATCTCGTTGGCGGCCGTCCGGCAGCGTCGCGTTACGGATGAGCATACGCCCAGTCGACCGGGCGCACCCCTAAGTCTCTCGGATAGTGCTCACCGACACGTCTCGACCGTCGGCAAGCGACCGCTCCAGCGCCGTGATGACCTGTTCGGGGTCGTCGGTCCCATCGGCGTTGGCGACGCTCCCGACGCTCTGTGGGTCGAAGGGAACGTCGAGCGCCTCGTAAATCGGAGCCAGCACCTCGGCGATAGCCTCGTGGTCCCGAACGACGACGATGCCGCCGACAACAGCGACGGACTGGCGGACGCGCTGGGCGAGTCCGGCGATTTTGCCGTCGACCTGAAGCGAGTGGCTCCCCGGACAGAACGCAGCGTCCGGTTCCCCGGTCCGGGCGGTGATACCACAGTCGTCAAGCGCGCGCTGCACAGCGGCTTTGGCCCACTCGTAGCGGTCGTCGATAGCCCCCCGCGGATCCTCGGTCGGGACAGCGAGGGAAAACGAGACAGTCGACCCGGTGTAGGCGACGGCGCGACCCCCCACGGCGCGCTCGATGATGATGTACCCTCGGTCGCGAGCGGCCCGGCACGCCTGGTCGTAGCCGTCGTTGTTCGCGTCACGGCGGCCGAAGGCGACCTGTCTGTGCGGTCGCCAGACCCGCAGGGCTGGCTCGCGGTCTTCGGCGACCGTCTCGGCCATCTCGCGAGTCCGCTGGAAGTCGGTTTCGGGATCGGCGGCACAGCCCCGTAGCAGACGCATAGTCAGACCGTACGGACTCTCTGGTTAAAACGGTCCGCCAGTTCAGCGGACAGATCCCTCTCAGTGGTGGATAGCGAACAGGCGACACACGGCCGTCGCGGCGGGACGTGTCGCGCACCCGCTGCCCCCGCCGCGGTCGTCGTCAGCGCACACAAAGCCGTGGCCTCAGCATGGGTTTTGAACCCTTGGACGACAGAGCCATACCGGTACACCCCTAATCGCCGCCGATGGCTGTCACGATACCGCGGGACGTGCTCTTCCAGTACTACCGGTTCTCTCTGTACAACTCGCCGTTTGACGCCCACGACGAGGGGTGTGCCATCGACCTCTATCCCGACGGCGAGCGTGCGCCGTCACCGGTCGCCGGCGAGGTGTTGGACACGAAGACGGTTCAGGCTCCACCAAAGGCCTACGCCGCCGAGCACGACCACCTCATCCTGATCGATACCGGCGATACTGTGGCGCGGCTACTACACGTCGACCCCGCTGTCGAGGCCGGCGAAACGGTCGCCGTTGGCGACGACCTCGGAGCGCTGGTCCGGGCAGGATTTTTCGCACCGTGGGTTCCGAACCACATCCACCTCGGCTTCCGGGACCCCGACGCGAACCCCTATCGGGCATCGGGGTCGCTGCCGGTCGACGTGGCCGTCGACGTGACGCCGCTGCCCTGGGACGGGACTGGTACTGTCGTCGCCGGCGGCGAAACGTGGGTCCGACTCGACGAACCTGCGCATCCGGCACCCGGTGAATCCTTCGTCGGCATCGCCAACGCTGTCGACAGCGACGACTCGGGCGTTCTCGACGGCGGTCTCCCTCACTACTCGGGCGGTGGATTGCTGTCCGGTGACCGGACAGCGGCTGCCGCTATCACCGGAACGCGTGTCGGGACAGCCGACGGCCGCACGGTCGCATGGGATGACCTGACCGTACTGGTGAACGGTGAACCGATAACGGGTATCGCACTGTTCTGTGGCCGCGAGCGCTTCGGCGCGAAGCTCGTTGGCGAGGGCATCGACCTCGCCGTCGGCGACGAGGTACAGGTAACCATCGAGCGGGCCGCGGCCGTCGACGACGCCACGTAGCTGTGACTCCCCGTAGCGGTCGGCGTGGGCCTGTTTCGCCTGTTCGTCGGCCGGATCCTCGCCCATCCGTCAGGCGAACGTGAGGTCGTCGCGGTCAGTCAGTTCGCCGAACAGCCAGTCGGCGTGGTCCAGTGCATATTCTCGGTGCTCGTCTTCGATGTAGCCGACGGCGTCCTCGACGAGGACCGGGCGGAAGTCCCGAAGGCCGGCGCTAGAGGCAGTGTGGAGGACACAGACGTTCGCGAGCGTACCACAGATAGCCAGGTCCTTGATGCCGTGGGCGTCGAGCCACCCCTCCAGTTCCGTCTGGTAGAAGGCGTCGTAGGTGTGCTTGACGACGACGAGGTCCTCGTCCTGCGGATCGAGTTCCTCGACGAGTTCGGCTTCCCACGAATCCTCGACGACGTGTTCGCCCCACCGATCGAACTCGTCGTAGTAGTGGGTGTCCTCGAACTGGTCGGGCGGATGCACGTCGCGGGTAAACACGACCTTCGCACCGGCCTCACGGGCGCGGTCGACCAGTTCAGCGCAGGGCTTGATGGCTGCTTCGCTGTCCGGTGCGTAGAGGCTTCCGTCGGGGTGACAGAAGCCGTTCTGCATATCGACGACGACCAGAGCGGTCTGTGCTGGGTCGAGTTCCATACGGGAACCTTGGCAGGGCGCGACTACGAAAGTTACTCCGAAGGTGGGGACCGGGCGGCACAAGCAGACGTGAAAAATTCTTCTGGCCGACGAATACGCTCACGATGAGCGTGTGACTTTTCACTGTGGTAACCTACCGTGAAGGTAGATGCGCCGCCCTTTCGCCCTCGTTGTTCTCTGTGCCGGTGTGCTGTTACTTGCGGGCTGTCAGGCACCCAGCGCGTCGCCCGACCAGACGGAGTCACGCAACGCCGATATGACGCCGAGCGAACCCGCGACCGACTACGGGAGCAACGACTCCGCCCCGGGAGCGCCCGCGACGGACCGGCTGGGCTACGAGAACGGCTACTGGTACAACGAATCGCTGTCAGTAACGACCGAGGACGGACTGAACGAGACGGAGCGGGATGCCGTCGTCGCTCGGACGATGGCCCGCGTCGAGCGGATTCGCGGGCTGGAATTCGAGGAGACAGTACCGGTCTCAGTCGTCTCGCGAGCCGAGTACCGCAACAACACGGGCGGCGGCGAGACCGGCGATTCGCTGCGTCGGTTTGACAACGCGAAGTTCGAGGCGCTGTTTTTCATCGGCGAGGACCGCGACTCCATCGCCGTCCAGAACAGCAACCGCGGGGAGAGCGTGCTGGGCTACTACAGCAGCCAGCGCGGTGAGATCGTCATCGTCAGCGAGTCGGAGACGCCGACGATTAGCCGGGGAACGCTGGCCCACGAACTCGTCCACGCACTGCAGGACCAGCACTTCGGCCTCGAAAGTGACGCGCGGACGCGGGATCAGGTACAAGGTCGGAACGGCATGGTCGAAGGCGATGCCGTTGCTGTCACCCAGACCTACACCGACCGCTGTGGCGAGGAATGGCGCTGTATCGACAGGCCTTCCCGGAGCGGCGGTGGCGGCGGTGACCGCCACTTCGGTATCAACTTCATGCAGTATTTCCCCTACAGCGACGGGCCCGGCCTGATCGGGGATCTCCGAGAACGTGGCGGCTGGAGCGCCGTCAATGACGCCTACGACGACTATCCTGACGGGGCCGCCGAAGTGACCTACCCCGAGCGCTACCCCGAGTGGGAACCGGAGCCAGTCTCGCTTGCGGACCGGTCCAGCGACGACTGGGAGCGGGTCAGACCTTCGACTGACCGCGACCGCCCCGACTACGCCGTCGTCGGCCCGTCAGCCATTGCTGGATCGATGGCGTACACCATCGCCGACGACTACAACGAGTCGAGCGTCGTCCAGACGCGGGATGTCATCAACTACGAGGACGGGTCGCTGGACAGCGACGACCCGTACAACTACGACCTGCCCGCCACCGACGGCTGGGCGGGCGGCCGGATGCACGTCTACGACAACGGCGAGGAGACGGCGTACGTCTGGAAAACGACCTGGGACAGCGAGGCCGACGCCCGCGAGTTCGCCGACGCCTGGGCGGCAGTCATCGCTCACTGGGGCGGCACTCGAACCGCAGAGGGCCACTGGGTTATTGCGGAAGACAGTCCCTACACCGACGCGGTTTCGGTCAAGGTTGACGGGCAGACCGTCACTGTCGTGAACGCACCGACGGCCGACGAACTGAGCGAGGTTCACGATGCGTAAGGAACTGCTCATTGCGCTGGCGGTCGTCTTGGCGGGCTGTACGGTCCCCTCCTTCGGCGGCAATGATCACCCCGAGACGCCGACCGGCGAAGACGCCATCGGCTACGAGAACGGCTACTGGTACGACGACTCGGTGTCGGTGACGACCGACGATGGATTGAACGAGACGGAGCGAGCAGCCGTCGTCGCCCGGACGATGGCTCGCGTCGAGCAGGTCCGCGATTTGGAGTTCAAAGAGTCTGTCCCGGTTTCGGTCATCTCTCGAGCCGAGTACCAGAACCGCTCAGGTAGCAACAACGGCGGCGGTAGCGGCCGGCCACAGGACCCCTGGAACGATCAGGTGTGGGAATCACTCCTGCTCATCGGCGAGGATTCCGGCAGCAGCGACGAAATCGACGATACGCTCTCGACGACAGTCCAGGGCTACTACTCGCCGAGTCAGGACGAGATCGTCATCGTCAGCCCGACGGAAACGCCACAGATCGACCGGCGCACGCTGTCACACGAACTGGTCCACGCCCTGCAGGACCAGCACTTCGGACTGAACGGTTCCGCGAAGACCCAGGACACGCAACTGTCCCGGCAGGGTGTCACCGAGGGCGAGGCCAACTACGTCCGCGTCCTCTACGAGCGACGCTGTGGTGACGGCTGGGGCTGTATCGCGCTCCCAGACCGGACCAGTGACGACGGGGGAAGCAGCGGTGACGGAGACGGCGACAGCCAGGAACCGAGCTACAACGAGGGCTTATTCACCGTTCTCTACCAGCCCTACGTCACCGGGCCGCGGTTCGTCGACCAGATGCGCTCGGACGGTGGCTGGGACGCTGTTGACGCGCTACACGACGATTTCCCCGACAGCACCGAGCAGGTGCTTCACTCGGAGAAATATCCCAACGAAAAGCCCGTAAACGTCAGCGTCACCGACCGCTCGACCGACGAGTGGAGCCGCTTCGACCACGACCCGGTCGGCGATACGGTCGGGGAGACCTCGATTTACGCGATGATGTACCACAACGGACAGACGGAGGGCGACCGCTACAGCTACGAGAGCGAAATCTCGGCCGGCTGGGGCGGTGACCTCGTCGTGCCCTACCGCAACGGCTCGGGCGGGTACGGCTACGTCTGGGAGACTCGCTGGGACACCGAAAAAGACGCGAGGGAGTTCGAACAGGCCTACCGGGCGGCGCTGACCGAAGAACACGACGCCAGCCAGCCCCGCAGTAACGTCTACGTCGTCCCAGCAGACGACCAGTTCAACGACGCGTTCCGCGTGGTCCGGGCGGGGAAGACCGTCCGCATCGTCAACGGACCGACAGTGAGCGACCTGAACAAGGTTCACCGGGCCGAAACGTGAGCGGGCGTCAGACGAAGCGGCGGTACCCAAACCGTCCGAACCCAATGACGGTGACGGCAACCGTCGCGTAGGCGATTGGGTCGTGCGGCGGTTTCGAGACGACGAGGTAGACGCCGACGGTTCCGAGCGCGGCGAGGCTACAGAGCATCCAGAGGACGATTGCCCAGCGGCCACCGACTGGCGCATCTGGGTCCGAGTCGCTACCCTCTGATTCGCCGACTGTGGCGTCGCCGCGGTCGAGAATCTGCGTCGGGTCATCGGGAACCCCGTTGTCGGTGTCGGGTGTGGAGAACGGGGCCCGTTCGGTCTGGTTTAGCGGAATCTTCGACAGGACGAGCCGGAGCCACCGCGTTCGTGGCGTCAGCGCGTCGCCGAGCAGCAACAGCCCGAGCGCGATCAGGACTCCGGCGGGGAAGAAGTCGAAGCGCTGGACGAGATAGGCGTCGCCGGGGGCGTCCGGGTCGTAGCGGACGGTGACCGACGAGCCATCGTCGTAGTTCGACAGCACACGCGCGGCGCGGTCCCGCTGGTTCGTGTCTGTGTCGGTGCCGAACGCGATGTCATGGCCGGTGTAGGTCCGCCCCTCAATGCGGTATGTGTAGGTGACGTTCGGCCGGAAGTACCGATTGCCGCCCAGCGTGGGTCGACTGATCTCGGTGTAACTGTCCATCTGTACGCTCTCGACCGTGCCCGCCGTCGCGGCGTAGCCGGTAGCCGTCGAGTACTGCGAAACACCGAGGACGGTCCCGGAGGCGAGCAACGCGAGCGCGAGCAGGAGGGCGACGGAGCGGCGGGGACTGAGCACGTTCGACGGGTACCGATTACGGCGTGGAAAGCGTTACGAGGTCCCCACCGCTTCAGCGGCGACGGGCGCTGGCAGTGATCGCTTGTGACCGCCGACCGGACCGCTTTTTCCCTCGCCCGGCCGAACACAGGACAATGACCGAGGAGTTCGACATCGTCTCACCAGAGGCGATTCGCGAGGGGCGGGCGACCGACGCCTACTTCGACCGGACGATGGAAGCGCTGGAACACGCGGGCAAGAACCCGGACGTGGTCGCCGAAGTGACGGCGAACCAGTTCGCGACGGGCCAGTGGAAGCTGCTGGCAGGGCTGAAAGACGCCGCCGAGTTGCTCGAAGGACGTGGCGTCGACGTCGATGCGCTCCCCGAAGGCCAACTGTTCGACGGCGGCCCGGTGATGCGAATCGAGGGGCCATACCGGGAGTTCTGTCGTCTGGAGACCGCGCTGCTCGGCTTTCTCTCGCACCCGACAGGCGTCGCGACGCGGGCGCTAGAGGCCCGGTACGCCGCGCTGGAGTCGACGGTGCTGTCCTTCGGTTCGCGGCACGTCCACCCCTCGATAGGCGCGATGGTCGAGCGGTCGGCGCTGCTGGGCGGGCTCGACGGTATCTCGAACGTCGCCGCAGGCGAGGTCATTGGCCGCGAGGCCGGCGGGACGATGCCCCACGCGCTCATGATCTGCTTCGGCCGCGGGAATCAGGAGGCGGCGTGGCGGGCGTTCGACGCCGCTGTCCCCGAGAAAACGCCGCGAATTGCACTGACGGATACCTACAGCGACGAGGCCGACGAGGCGCTCCGCGCGGCGGAGGCCATCGATGACCTTGCCGGCGTCCGTCTGGACACGACCGGGTCCCGCCGCGGGGACTTCCGCCACATCGTTCGGGAGGTGCGCTGGACGCTGGACGCCCACGGCCACGAGGACGTGGACCTGTTCCTCTCTGGCGGTCTCACCCCGACAACCCTGCGAGAACTTCGGGACGTGGCCGACGGCTTCGGAGTCGGGAGCTACGTCGCCAACGCCGATCCGTTGGACTTCGCGCTGGACATCGTCGAAGTAGACGGCGAACCGGCGGCCAAGCGGGGGAAGCTCACCGGCAAGAAATCAGTGTACCGCACCGCAGATGGCGGCCATCACATCGGCCTGGCCGACCGTGATGGGCCGGAAGACGCCGAACCCCTGTTAGAGCCGCTGATTCGGGACGGGGAAATCGTCAGGGAGTTCGACCTCGATGCGGCTATCGACCGCGCGGCGACCGATGCCGAGCGAGTCGACTACGAGGGCGTCACCGACGAGGAGTAACCGGCGTTAAGTCGCCGGCCCGCGAAAACGGAGTATGGTCGACCGCATTATGAAGGTCAACGCGTACACGACCTTCGACCTGCTCGACGGTGAGGTAGAGGGCCATGGCTTCGAGGAGGAGGCCCTGGCCGTGCTGAACGTGACCGCGCCGCGAAAGAACCCGGACCACGTCGAACTCCAGCTAGAGATGGACAACACCGACCTCGACGCGGTGAAGCCACACGCCGACTCGGTGACGCTCTCGGCAGCCCAGGCCCGCGAACTGGCCGCTGAACTGGAGGAGTACGCGGGGAAGGTCGAGGACGCGCAGTCTGAGTGACAGTTAACTTTCAGTGACATTTATTCGCCGCTGCCATTCGATAATTCTATGGTGTGAAGACACATACCACGAAATATGTCAACCGAGACGCCCGGTAATCCAGCCGCACGGGAGTTGGGCTACTGCCCGTGCTGTGGCTACCAGACACTCCCGGAGGGCCGACCCGGGTCATACGAGATGTGTCCGGTGTGCCACTGGCTCGATGACCCTATCCAGTTCGGTGACGCGGAGTTCGTCAGCGATACGAACCACGTGTCGCTGACAGAAGCGCGCGAGAACTTTCGCGAACACGGGGCGTGTTCCCCCGACGAGGCCGGGGACTGCGAAGAGCCGACGGACCTCGACCGCGACCCGAACTGGCCCTACGAGGAGTAAAACTGCTGAGCCGAACTCAGGCCGCAAGCGCGATATCCAGATACAGCATGATGATGACGCCGGCCATCAGACCGAGCGTCGCGACGCGCTCGTAGCCGCGCTGGTGCGTCTCGGGGATTATCTCGTCGGAAACCACGAACAGCATCGCCCCGGCCGCAAAGCCCATCGCATAGGGCAGGAGCGGTTCGACAGTCACGACGGCGACAGCGCCAAACACCGCAAGCGGTATCTCCACGACACCGGAGCGAATCCCGGAGAAGACGGCATACAGTCGCCGGTCCAGCCCCGCGTTGATGGCTGCGACGGAGACGGCCAGCCCCTCTGGGATGTTCTGGATGCCGATAGCGAGCATCAACGAGAGCGCGCCACCGATCTGGAGCGGGTCGCCCGCGGCCGCGCCGAAGCCGACGCCGACGGCCAGCCCTTCAGGGATGTTGTGCAGTGTGATCGCGAGGATGAACAGGATAACGCCAGTCAGTTTCGACTCGTCCACCGAGAGGTCCTGGCTGGGGTTGGCCGCGTCCGACCGGCGGCTCCCGGTCAGCAGGTAGTGTGCGTGTGGAACGAGTCCGTCCGCCCGGTCGAGAAACAACGCCCCCAGTGCGACACCGACGAGCGTCGGAATCGGATTCCCACCCGAGTACTCCTCGATGCCGGGGATGATGAGGCTCGTGAACGCGGCGGCTAGCATCACGCCAGCGGCGAAGCCCAGTGCCGTATCCAGCGCCCGCTCCGAGGGGTCACGCCAGACCAGCACGAGCGATGCGCCAAAGAGATTCATCATCGCGATGATGACCCCGCCGACGAGGCCGTTTATCAGCGGGTCGGTGCCGACGAGGTCGACGAACAGTTCAACGAACCCGGTTTGCATTGTCGAGTAGTGGACGTCGCCCCCTCTTGGGTGTACCGACAGTCAGGAGCGGTCGTCTCTGCACAGAAACGGAAAACCCGGTTCGCTCAGGTTGTCCAGCCGGCTTCAGGTAGGGCCTTCTAGTTGGTAGCGGCCATATTCGAGCGATTAAACGCTGTTTAAAACGGTGTCGGCGAGCCGACGAGCCGCTGCATCTCCATCGCGCTGGAGAAGTCTTCTCGGGAGACCATGCGAGTCCCCTCGGCCCCGTCGACGAAGGCGGCGGAAGCCCGGGCAGTGTCGAGTTCCACGAGCGCATCGAAAGCAGCCATCCCCGCAGGGAATCGCGGCAGATCCGCTTCCATCAGGTCGGCGACGGTGTCGGCTTCGCGTTCGGCCTTCGAGAGTTCCCTGAAATCGCCGACGGTGACGACGCCGACCACGTCGCCGCCGCGCGTGACCGCGAACTCTGTCCGCCGATCAGCGAACATCCGGTCGACCAGGTCCTCGACGCTCGCATCGGCCTCGATAGTCGCGTCGAGCGGGCTGGCCACGTCATCGACGGTCAGCCCCTCAAGCAGCGCTGCCAGCGCGACGGTCCGGGATTCGCTCGACGCAGCACCGTAGACGAACAGCGCAAGTAGCAGCAACATCGGGCTAAACGACATGACGCCGACGACGGCGAACAGCACGGCGAACCCGGTCCCGATGCGGGCGGCGATACGGGTCGCCGTCGCGTAGGGCCGCGTTCGCGCGAGCAGCGCCCGGAGCACGCGGCCGCCATCCATCGGGAACGCCGGCAGCATGTTGAACACGGCGAGAAAGAGGTTCGTGACGGCCAGCCAGCCGACGACGAACAGCGTCACCTGCGCGCTCGCGGGCAGGGCAAACAGCGCGGCGTAGCAGGCGAGCCCAGTCAGGATGCTCACAGCCGGGCCAGCCAGCGCGATGACGAGCTCCCGGTCCCACTCCTTCGGCATGGATTCGAGGCTGGCGAGGCCGCCGAGAATCCAGAGCGTGATCGATTCGACGCGGAGCCCGTAGCGCATCGCCGCACCGGCGTGACCCAGTTCGTGGAGGGCGACGCTGGCGAACAGTCCGACGGCCGCAACCGTCCCGATAAGCCACGGCGTCTGGCCCGCAGTCAGGACCGTGAGATCGAGCGTCACGCCGGAGAGGACGCTCACGATGCCCGCGTACACCTGAATCTGCGTCCCGCTACCGATAATCCAAGCCAGTACCGGCAGGAAAATCAGCAGTGAGATGTTGACCCGTATCGGAATCCCCCAGACTGTCGTGATGTGGAAGTTTCGCACGGGAAGTCCAACGAACAGTGGCCAGGTATACCTTCTGACTGGGGACGACGCCGGCGAGTAGCGGACTTATTCAGGGTGCAGCGCGTACGGGAACCCAATGACCATTCGACACGACGGGCTGACCGTCGACTGGCTGGGGTACGCTACGCTCCGCTTCGCCGGCGACGAAACGGTGGTGTACGTCGACCCGGGCCGGTACGGCGTGCTCACCGGCGAGTGGGAACCTCACACCGACGGCATCGGCCATCCACCGAGCAGCGACTATCGTGCGGAAGACGGCGATATTGTCTGTGTGACCCACGTTCATCACTACGACCCGGACGGTATCGAGCGTGTCGCGAGTGAGGATGCGACTATCGTCGCCTACGAGGGTATCGACGAGCGCGTCGGCGACCGGGACCTCCCGCCGCTGTCCTCGCTGCCCTACGATGTGGTCGAGGTTGGCATGAAATCGCAAACGACGGTCAAGGACGTCCCGATCTGGTCGACGCCGGCGTACAACGAACCGGACGGGCGGCATACGCTGCCCGACGGCACGCCGTATCATCCGGAGGGGTTCGGCTGTGGCTTCATGATCGCCGTCGAGGGAACCAGAGCCTTCTATCCGGGAGATTCGGACGTGCTGCCGGGTCACCGGACACTTGAAGTCTCGCTGCTGTGTCCGCCCATCGGCCCGCGGGCGACGATGGACCGCCACGAGGCCGCCTCCCTGGCCGCGACTATCGATCCAGACCTCGTGATGCCAGTCCACTACAACACCTTCTCCAACCTCGAAGCGGACTCCCGCGAATTCGCCGCCGACGTGGCCGAAGCCGGCGTTCCAGTCGTGTTAGACGAGCAATAAGCGAGTGCCTGCCAGTCTCTGATATCACCGGCGCTCGGTCCATTCGCTCCGGTCCCGGTGGGCGTCAGCTATGTCATTGATCTCCTCCGCCCGTAGCACACCGCGTTCGGTGACGACCGTCACTGCCGACGCCGGCGTCACGTCGAAGGTCGGGTTCGACACGAAGATGTCGTCGTCGCCGGCGTACACCTCTTGAGCGTCGCGTTCCTCCCGGTCCCACTCAGCGCGTGGCGCAATCTTGTCCGTCGCACATACTGCGTAGCAGTCCACGTCTGCGGCGGCCGCCGACAGCGCCGCAGAGCAGGTGCCGGCCTTGTTGACCACGCGACCGTCCGGAAGGACGCGGTCAGCTCCGACGATCAGCGTGTCGGCGTTCCACACAGCCAGTTCGTGGCCGAAGGCCGCATCGGTCGTCAGCGTCACCGCAGCGCTGTCGGCGAACGTCTCGGCGACGCCGACGCCTTCACCGCCGGGCCGGGATTCGGAGACGAGCAGGGCTTCGGGCGCGGCGGCGTCGACCGCCGCCCGGACCGTCCCGGAACGTGACAGCGTTGCGAGGCGGTTCCCGACGTGTTCGGCGGCGACGGCGGCAGCGACCCGATCCGCGGTCACCGCGTGGTTCAGCGACTCGGTCGCGGCCCGCTCAACGGCCGCCGGGGACTCGCCGGTGACGGCGGCCATCGCTCGGTTGATCCGGTTGGCGACGACAACCATCGAGGGGCGCGCCTCGCGGAGTTCGGCGGCAACGGCGGCGAGCGCGTCCCAGCTGTCGCTGTCTCGCTCGGCGGCCTCCAGGCCGTCAGACCGTCCAGCGTCGGCCAGAGCGGCCTCGTCGCGCAACACCTCCAGGGCCCGGAGCGAGAGCCACGCCGAGCCGTGGGTCCGGTCCTCTCGAACCGTTACGATCCGCGGGCGAACCCGGTCCCACGGGGTCCACAGCCGCGGGACCGTCTCGCGAGTCAGTATCTCGGGCGGATGGACCCACGCGGTTTCGGTCGTCTCCGCGTTGGTCGTGACTGTACGCGCGTCACAGTCGAACAGAAACGGGTGGACCCGCCACTGAATTCTCCGGTCGGCGTCCGCGGCCTGAAACGAGTCGCCCCGCCGGACCAGCGTGACCGCGTCGGCCAGCCCGGTCTCCTCGTCTATTTCGGCCCGCGCGGCCGTCTCCGGGTCCCGGTCCCGCCCGGCGTCGTCGTCGACGTATCCCGCGACCCCGCCCCACTGTCCCTGATACGAACCGACCGCATCGCTCCGGCGCAACAGCAACACCTCGCCTTCGCTGCGCAGGAAGCACGTCACGACGGGGCGCGTCTCCATACGAGGCGGAACGACCGGCCGGGGCAAGAAAGTCCGGGCGTGGGGGAGCGGAGCAGTGAGGCCTCGGGAGCGCCGTCGGCGCTACAGTGCGTCGAGCAAGCGGTCGATGTCGTCGGCGGTGTTGAACGCGTGGACCGACGCGCGGACCGCTTCGGGGTGGGGGAGTGACCTGATGACGGTCCCCTCCGCCGCGAGTCGCTCGACGGTCGCCTCGGGGTCGGCTGCGGTGAACGTCACGAGTCCCGACTCGTAGTCGCGGGGACTCAGCAGTCGGTCGCTGAGACCGTCCTTGAGGCGGTCAGTCAGCCGTTCGACACGGGTCTGAATCGTGTCCAGCCCGATCTCCTCAACCGTCTCGATAGCCTTCGCAAGCGCCACGTATGGGACCGGTGAGGTGGTTCCGACTTCGAAGCGGCGCGCGCCTTCGTAGTAGTCATACCCCTCAGCACCGGGGTCTTCGACGCTGCGGTAGCCGATGCGAGTCTGATGCAATCGGTCGTAGGCGTCCGGGTCGACGTAGAGGAATCCGCCGCCCCAGATGCCCAGCAGCCACTTGTGGCCCGCCGCGGCGACGAAATCTGCATCCCATTCGGTCATATCGACGGGGTGTTGGCCGAGGGATTGGACAGCGTCGACGAGTACCTGTGCGCCGGCGTCGTGGGCCACGTCGACGACATCCGCGACCGGGAGTCTGGTCCCGTGCGTCCAGGTGAGCGAGCTCAGTGACACCAGTCTGGCGTCGGCGACGGCGTCTTTCACGTCGGCCATGTCGAGCCGACCGGCGTCGGTTTCCAGCACGCGGACCTCGACGTCGTGGGTGTCGGCCAGCCGGTCCCAAGGAAGCGTTCCGGCGGGGTGTTCGAGGTCGGTCCGGACCACCACGTCGCCGGGCTGCCAGTCGATAGCCCCGGCGACCATGTTGACCCCGTCGGCGGTGCTACGGGTGAACGCGACGTTGGCGGCGTCGGTCCCGATATGGCCGGCGACGACCTCGCGGGCGGCCGCAATGGCGTCCCACGCAACCGTATAGGGTCCCTCATCGGCGGGTGCGTCGAAGGCGTGCCGTTCAAGAAACGCCGTCGCAGCGTCGACCACAGGGCGCGGTGTCGGCCCGCTTGCCCCCGTGTTGAAGTACGTACACCGTTCGAGTGCCGGAATCGACGCCCGGAGTTCGGCTGGGTCCATGTCCGTTCAAATGGCCCCCGATGTCTTCAGCCCTGTGTGACCCAGCAGGCAGCTGCGCCGGCTGATTCCCAGGACGGCAGTACAGTTCCATTTCTGTGTGCGATTGTCGCAACCGAAATTCTGATTTTGTTGCGTCACACAATCGTATTCGGTTGTTTCGATATATTTAACGTATTGTGAGTCCCCCTCGCTACAGTCAGATAGCGCCAGAGCGGCGATTCAATCCTGCTGGCACTCACAGCCGCCCTGGTCGAAGAACTCCGCGACGGCGTACTGGCTGCCACACGACTGGCAAAGCACCTGCGCGTCCAGAAATACCTCGAAATCTTCGATGTCGATACGGCCCGTATCCCGCAGTTTCTCGATGCGCTGGTCAGTGACCGACAGCGTTCGGGTCAGGAGCCGCTGAATGCTTTCGAGATCCTTTTCGATCTTCTCGTCGTCTGATAGCCCCTGATACTCCGCGCCGCGCCATTCCTTCAGATACGACCGGATGGCCTGATAGGTGATGAAATCAGTTTCGAGGCCGTCGACGTCGACGCCGTTGCGTTCGAGTCGGTTGACGGTGTCAGTCCGCACACCGGTACTGATGTCGTCGCCGGTGAGGTTCTCGTAGGTCGACTCCACGTCGCTTTCAAGCGCGCTCAGGCCAGCATCGACCAGCGCGCGTTCGAGGAGGCGTTTGTTGAAAAACTCCGCGAGGTCACGGAGGCTCATGCGCTCCTCGCCGTCGCCGGTCCAGCGAGCCTCCATCTCCGCACCGAGTCCATCGAGTTCGTACTCGTCGATGAGTCGAGCGACCTTGCTCGACGGCCGGCCGTCTGTCGTATTCGCCATCTGTTGTTCCCACGTACGGTAACCGGAACTAAAAGACTACGGGGTTAGATCGAAGTGATGCGGTTGAAGTCGTCGTCCAGTGCCTGGGCGTCCTCCGGCAGAAGGGCGACGACGAGATGCTCGGCGTAGTCGGCGAAGTATTCGACGAGTTCGGCGATCCGTGCCGAGTCGATAGCTTCCAGCGAGTCAAGCAGCATGAACGGAACACTCTCGTGGAGGTCGTGCACCAGATAGCCCGCGAGAGCGAAAATGAGCCCGGTCACTTCGCGCTCACTCTCGCTGAGGTGCTCGATAGTGTCCTCGTACGCCGCGCCGTTCTCGGTGGTCCGGACGATGTGGAGCTCGAACACCGTTCGGTCGACCTTCTGGCGCCCTTCGCGGACAGTCTGCTCGACGCGCTCGATCCAGATGCGTTCGAGGTTCTCGTACTCCAGAATACCGAGGATAGCGTCCATGTGATCGTTGAACTGGTCGACGGCGTTCGCCTCTATCTGATCGATCTTCGTCCGTTTGTCGGTGAGTTCATCGACCAGCGCGTCACGCTCCTCGCGGAGGTCGTCGGCCCGCTGGACCATCTCCTCTATCTCCTCTATCTCGGCGGATACGTCGTCGAGGTCGGACTCCAGGCTGTCGATCTCGAACTCGAGCTGGTTCGCTTCCCGGTGTAGCGAGAGGATTTCGTCGAAGTCCTCGGATTCGAGGTTGTCGACCTCGTCTTCCAGCGACTCGACGTCCGCGGTCAGTTCCTCGCGCCGGTCTTTCAGTGAAGTGATCTGCGCTTCGCGGCGTTCGATCTCCGTTTCGGTTTCCTGTATCTTCCGCTCGACGTTCTCGCGGCGACGCTGCTTCTTTTCGGCCTCGCGCTGGTCGGCCTTGAGATCGTCGAGTTCCGACTTGATGTCGTTGAGGTCCTCGACCTTCTGCCGGCGGAGGTCCTGCAGGCGGTCGACGGTGTCTTCGATCTGCTCGCGGTCGACCGTCGAGCCACACGTCCAACAGACGACGGATTCTTCGTCCTCACCTTCGAGGAGTTGCTCCGTCACCGCCCCGTCAGAGCCTTCGGGCGCGTCTTCGAGTGACTGAATGACGTCGTAATCTTCCTCTTCGAGCCGTTCCTCGTTGTACTGGATGAGGCTCTGGAGGTCGGATATCTCGCTGTTCAGCCGCTGGCGCTGGTCGCGCAGGCTCGCGATCTCGTCTTCGAGGTGCTGCTGGTCGCCCATCGGCGTCTCCGGCAGGTCGTCCAGTTCGTCTTCGAGGTCGGACCGCTCACGTTTCAGCGAGGAGATGCTCTCCTCCTGGGCCTCGATGTCACGCCGGACGGATTCGAGATCCGACCGCGTCGAGCGGAGCTCGTCGAGCTTCTCTTCGAGAACATCCTGTTCCTGACGGCTCTCCTCGATATCTCGGCTGCTATTGTCGATCTCCTCCTCACGCTCGGCCAGCTCCTCACGCTTCTCCTCGATCTGCTCGCGGAGTTCGGTCCGGCGCTGTTCGAGGTCCGGGAGGTCGCGCTGGCGGGACTCGATGGTGGCGAGTTCGTCGTTGATGTCGCCTTTCTCCTCTTCCAGCTGTTCGACCTCCGAACGGATCGCGTCGATGTCGACCGGACGCATGATGATTTCGCGGAGATCGTCGCCGCGAGCCACTGACCGGCGCGCCTCGTTGGTTTCGAGGAGGAACGCGAACAGATCGGCGACCGCAGGGTCGTCAAGGTACCCGTCACCGTCAAACTGAACAGCGTCCCCCGCTCGCGTGAGCGTCCGTTCGTACACCGCATCCCCGTAAGTGAGGGCAACGCTCCCCTCATCGGCGTCGCCTTTCAGCGTGGCCTGCGTACTCCCCATCGCCGCCATAATAGACTGCAGAAACGACGTCCGGTTTGTGGCGTTCTTCCCCGTTAGCACCGTCACGCCCGGTGGAATCTCGACTGAGGTCTCGTCGATCCCACCGATATTGGTGACACTGAAGTGGGCGACACTAGATTCTTGCTTTGATTCTGGCATTGGTCTGCTGTAGTTGGAGAGGATATAAAAATAATTTCATTGCCGAAAACTAAATTACAGATTAGCGTCCATACTACGGGCCGATACATCAGACGCAGCAGCGTATTACACGACAGACAGCGAACAGACCGACAGTTGATTCTGGAATAACACCTGTACCAATATTATTCCGATACGGAGCTATTGGCGATAGGGAGCGGGCTATTTCTTTAATAATTCTTTTTTGTTGTGTATATCAATCTCTACCGGTTGCGGCTCTTATCATATGCCAACTTATAAGTCGGCGTGATTGGAAGCAGGTCGTATGACCCGTTACGAAACGCTGCTCGAGGTCGAACTAGACGAGTGGGACAGTGGGTACGGTGTTTTGCAGATCGTCGATCCGGATGATAGCGACACTGCCGAGCTACGGTTCTGTTACTTCAACGAAAACGGCAAATTCACGAATCGGCCGCTAACGCTACGCCCCGACGAAGAGACACTAGACCGGACGACACGGATGGTGGAGAACCTTGGCTACGTCGCCCGGACCTTCGACCCGGCAGAGATCCGTGAGCTCGTCGATACGCTCGGCGAAGAACGGGTTATCGAACTCGCACAGCTCGTCGACACGCTCGGTGAAGCGCGGCTGGCGGAGATACTCGGGGAGTAAGGATGGCAGACACCCACCCACTGGTAACGGTCGAAACTATCGTCCTCGTGGGTCTGGGGGGCTTCGCCGGTTCGAACCTCAGGTACTTCGTCGGTCTCTTGCTTCCGGGACTGCAGGGGACGCTGGTGGTCAACGTCCTCGGCAGTTTCGCACTCGGCATACTCGTGTACGAAGGGCTGCAGGTCGGTACGCTGGCCAGCGAGACGAAGCTGGCCGCTTCGACCGGCTTTATTTCGTCGTTTACCACCTACAGCACGTTCGCGGTGGAGACGGTGTTAACGCCCGAGTGGGCCGTTGCGAATATCGTCGGAAGCTATGGATTCGGGTTTGCTGGGGTCCTTGTCGGTCGGATGGCTGTTCGTCTGTTCGCCGGAGGTGAGCGCTGATGGTCGCTGTCGAGCCGGCGCATCTGGTCGGCACCGGCGGCGCTATCGGCGCACTCTGTCGCCACTATCTGGCGGGGGCTGTCCAGCGAGAGACGTTCCCGCTCGGGACGCTCACAGTGAACACCATCGGAAGCTTCGTTCTCGGACTGCTGACGTTCGCCGGTGTGACCGGCGACGCGGCACTGCTTATCGGTGTCGGCGCGTGTGGCTCATTCACGACGTTTTCCTCGTTTTCGGTCGAGACAGTGCGGCTATGGGAGGACGGCTATGTGGCGCTGGCCGTGCTCAACGCCGTCGGCAATCTCGCCTGTGCGCTGGCCGGAATCGGGTTGGCTTGGGGAGTCATGCAGGTCGTTTGACTCATACAGCGTCATTATTTTTCAGAACCCACCGCAGAGCAGTCGGACTCTCTGTTCGCTCCGAGGTCGCTTGCACGCGGGGTCTCGCCGCCGTGGGGCGTCCGCCGCTCACGGACGGTCACGTGATGGACTGATTCGGTGCCGTCGTCGACAACGAGTGCGTCACCAGACGTCTCCGGTAGCCGGGCCGCGAAATCACTGTCGAGATACGTCGGCTGGGTGGCCTGTAGTGCCTCAATGTCAGCCGTGCTCGTCAGCCGGTGGGCAACGAGCAGGTCTGTCTGGGAGACGGTTGTCGCTGGCACGGCGCTGGGCCGCTGTGTTGCCAGCACGCAACTTACGCCGGGTTGGCGGCCCCGAGTGACGAGCCGGCGGAGCGGACGGCGGGCGACGCCGTCGGTGAACGCGTGGGCCTCGTCGACCAGCAGCCACGGCAGCCGATTCGTCTGTTCGGCCATCCGAGCGTCGTACAGCGCGGTCGCAACAGCGGCGAGAACCGCACCGGCTGGCCGCGAATCGAGCCCCGACACGTCGAGCACGGTCAGGCAATCGCTGCACAGCGTCTCTGTCTCGATACCCGAAGGCTCGAAGACGCCCCAGGATGCGGCGAGCGCGAGATGGTTCGACGCCGCGCGGACAGTGCTCGCCGCCGCATCCGCATCGGCCACCCACGAGCGCATCCCGTCGAGGGCCGCACGCTCGCTCGCCGCTCGCCACACGAGCGCTCCTGCGCCCCGTTCCGGATCGAGGCCGAGCACCGTACACCACTGACGTGGATCGAGCGCGCCCGCACAAACGCTGGGGTCGATTACCGTGGCAGACACATCGGCAGTAGCCAGCGGCGTGAACGCCCCCATCGGGTCGACAACGACCGGCGCGACCCCCTCGGCAGCCAGCAATCCTTCGGCGAGGACACCGAGCGTGTACGTCTTCCCCGATCCACGTTTGCCGACGATGAGGCCAACGTGTGGCCGGTCGACATCGAGATCGACTGCAGCGCCGCGGCTCCCGTCACGGGCCCGATAGTGACCCAGCCGCGTTGTTGCCCCTGTCGCTGCCTCGCGTCCGATAACGACCATGCCGGCGGTTGCCTCGTTCCGGTATTTGAACGTTCGTCCGAGGATTCAAATACGAGTTCGGAGCCACGCCTGTCCATGTCAGATTCGCTGTGGCACGACGAACGTGCTATCGAGGGACTGCCGATCCGCTTGGTCATCGCGCTGGTGGTCGGCGTTGCCTGCCTTTCCGTGATGATGAGCACTATCTCCGGAATCGAGACGCTGCAAGTAACCGAGGTCGATGTTGAGCCACACCCCGAAGTGGCTAACCCGGGGACACAGGACGTAGTTGTCACTGTCGTCGACTCGAAGGGGTCGCCCGTGTCCGGCGCGACGGTGGTCGCGAAAAGCGGGACGGCAACGCTCTCGTCGGTCACGACTGGCGAGACAGGGAGTGACGGGAACGCGACCCTCTCACTGTCGCCGTCGCTCGGGCCGAATCAACAGGACGGCACCGTCACGTTCGAGGTGAAACCACCGGCTGGCAGTAACTATGAGGACGCCCGCTCGAACACCGACCTGCTCGTCGTCGAGGTGCCCTAGTCGTCCCAGTCGATCCACTCCTGCTCCCAGCCGGCGCGGGACTGGGCTGCCCGCCGGGCGCGCTCGCGGTCTTCACGGTGGGTCCGATTACGCTCGACGGTGTCGGCCTGCTCGCCCTCGACGAGCATCGGCTGGAACGCGACGGTGCCGTGTCGCTGGACCGAGCCATCGGCCTCAACGACGGCCAGCGACTGCTCGCCGGTTCCGAGCGGCATCACCAGTCGGCCGTCCTCGGTCAGTTGCTGGAGGAGCGCCCGTGGCGGGTCGATTGCGGCAGCTTCCAGCAGAATCCGGTCATACGGTGCGTACTCGGGGAGTCCGTCAGCTCCGTCACGGCGGTCCACGAGGACGGCGTCATAGCCTGCTTCTGCCAGGTTCTGGCGCGCTTCGACGACGAGGCGGCGCGTGATATCTATCGCATGCACGTTCGCTGCGCCGACCTGTTCTGCCAGCACGGCGGCCGTGTAGCCGACGCCGGCACCGACCACGAGCACACTGTCGTCTGCTTCTGGTGACAGGGTTTCGAGCACTCGGCCGGCGGTACTGGGCGAGAGCACGCGCGTGCCGAGGCGTTCGAACGGGCGGTCTGAGTAGGCCTGTTGCTCGCCGACAAACGCTTCCCTGGGGACCGCACGCATCGCTGTCGACAGCCACGCGCTCCGGACGACACCCTTGCTCTCGTGTTGCAGGCTGTCGACCATGTCGTCCCGCAGTACCGCCGGGTCCATACCACTACATTCGGCCAGAGCTATATCAATGGCGCGACAACGGCCGTGTCTGTCGAAAACTCCTACTGGAGCGGGACGAATCGAACCCCGCCGTGATCCTCGCTATCGAGCGTGCCGTCAGCCTGTTTCTCCGCCCGAATGAGGCGTTGTTGTCCGTCGCCAATCGGAGCCAGAAGGACGCCACCCTCGCGGGTCTGCTCGACGAGCGGGGCGGGGAAATCCGGCGCAGCACAGGTCAGATATGTCCGGTCGTAGGGGGCGTGGTCGGGCCATCCGTTCTTGCCGTCGCCGACCCGAACAGAGATGTCGCCGTAGCCGGTCGCCTCCAGCGTCTCTCGTGCCTCGTCGGCAAGCGAGGCGTGGTACTCCACGCTGTAGACGTTCTCGGTACCGACCAGTTCGGCAGTCACCGCAGCGTGGTAACCACAGCCGGTTCCCACCTCCAGCACCCGGTCTCCCGGGGATAGGTCGAGTACCTCGGCCATGATTGCGACCATGTGCGGCGCAGAAATCGTCTGGCCCGACCCGATCGGGAGCGGACGGTCGGCGTAGGCGTCGTGTCGCTTGTCGTCCGGAACGAACTGATGGCGTGGAACCGATGCTATCGCCGCGAGAACGTCTTCGTCGGCGACCCGCTCTCGCAGACGGTCAGACAGCCGCGACCGCTGCCGGTCCCAGTCGACCATCCTACCACGCCGACCACGCCGTGGTCGACTCGTCTCTGACGTACAACCGGTTGATGTCCTTCGCGATACCCATGTCGCCGTCGTGGTCCATGTTCTCGTGGTCGTAGCCGTGGGCGTCGTCGCGGACGTGGATCCCCTCGACGGTGAACTCTTCTTCGCCGAATTCCTCGGTCTCGCCGACGACGAACTCGTAGTCGCCGGGAACGTGGAGTTTGAAGCTCTCGGTCTCATCGTGGGTCCCGTCTTTCGGGTGCATCGTGACGTTGACCGAGACGTTGCCGACGGCCCGCGACCAGATTGTCTCGACGTCCTCGGCGGCCGCCTCGTCCTCGCGGCCGTCCGCGGTCTCTAAACTGGTGATGCGCGCGGTCACGACGGCCTCCTCGGTCTCCAGCAGGAATTCCTCGCCAACGGACAGCTCTTCTTCGGCTGGCACGTCGACCTCGGCGGTGAAGGAGTCCCCGTCCTGTGAGACGACGACACTACGCTGTAGCGTCTCGTCCTCCGGGAGTTGTTCCTTGTGGACATGGTCGCAGTCCGTACAGCGAACCGTCACGTGGCCGCCCGGCTTCAGCACCTCGTGAACCGTTTCCAGGTCCGGCGAACAGGCCGGACACGGGAGGGCGATGCGGTCGCCCGGTGTAGCGTCTGTCATATACAGCCGTTGACTGCGCTCCCCTAAATGGTCGTCGCCACGGCGCTGCTCGTGGTTCTCACTCGCACGGCCGCACGTGCTGGAGATGTTCCACGTTCGCGGCGTTGCCGTTCACTCAACATGAGGAAGTTCCACTTCCTCGCCCACCTCGCGGTTCATTTCATTCACTGCTCGGCTTCGGGAGGTCTACGACCTCCCCGTCCGCATACACGGTCGGTTCGGTCAGGATTCCGTCCAGATGAATCGGCGCGTGGACATCGCCGCCCATCGCGTGGTCGTCACCGATAGCGATGTGAACAGTGCCGCCGGCCTTCTCGTCCAAGAGAACGGAGCCGACGAGTTCGGTGACGGCGACGTTCGTGCCGATACCCAACTCTGCGAGATTGTACGCGTCCCGACCGACCTCTTCAGCGGCGTCCTCGACCTGCGCACGGATATCGGGGTCGTCGATGTCCGTGACGTAGCCGTCCTCAACCTCGAAAGTGAGTCGCTTGCCGTCGAGTTTGCCGTGGGGGCGCATCGTCCCGTCGACGACGAACGTGCCGTCGGCCGTCTCCGGAGCGAGGAACACCTCGCCGGCGGGGAGGTTCGACATCTCGCCGGCCTCGTGGACGATACCGGTGTCCATGTGCCACTCGCGCGCACCGATGCCGAACGTGATATCGGTCCCCTGGGGCGACGTGACCCGGATTTCCTCGGCGTCTTCGACCTGTGCCAGCACGTCCTCGCAGTGCTGTTCGATACGGTGGTAGTCGGCGTCTAACCCCATCAGGAACACGCCCTCGCTGATGCCGGGCAGGGTCGCAACGCGAGCGCCGGCCTCGTTGGCGTCGGTGCGGGCCTCGGTGTGGCTCAGGCTCTTGGTCGTCGGTGCGAGCACGACATCAGCGGTTTCCATCGCACCGGCAACCGGTGCGGGCGGCTCCGCGCCGTGTTGCTCGCCCGGTGGGTAGCGCACGAAAACGGAATCATCAGTAATCTCGGCGGCGACACGATACAGCGCCTCGCCGATTGATTTCCGCTGGTCGTCAGTGATGACGGCACATGACTCGTCGGACTGGAGGTTCAGGCACTGTTTGACGGCGGTCTCGGCGGGCGCACGAAGCGACGAGTTGTCCATACAACTGGTTGCGTACTCCGGCTGAATAACTCTTGATAGACTGCCGGCGCACGCCAGCGAAACACGCCATATCTCGGTGTTTTCTGGCAATCCGTGCTAAAAGTTCACAATGTCCAGAGGTACAACTATCTGAGTTAATTTCTCCGTAAATTAATCACAAAGAATATACTCTCCCCGAAGGTATAGGCGTACATGCTCCACGTGGGCATCAACGGCTTCGGCACCATCGGGAAACGCGTCGCTGACGCGGTGCGTGTCCAGCCAGATATGACAGTAGCGGGCGTCGCAAAGCGCTCGCCGAACTTCGAGGCAACTATCGCAGACGACCGCGGCTACGACCTCTACGCCGCGGACGGCCGCGAACCGTTCGATGAAGCCGATCTCGCGACGGCCGGTACGGTCCATGACCTCATTGAAACGAGCGACGTGGTCGTCGACACCACGCCGAGTGGCGTTGGCGCGGCCAACGCGTCGCTATACGCCGAACATGACACGCCGGCCATCTTCCAGGGTGGGGAAGACCCTGACGTGGCAGACGTGAGCTTCAACGCTCGCGCCAACTACGAGAAGGCAGTCGGGGCTGATACAGCTCGCGTCGTCTCCTGTAATACAACAGGCCTTTCACGCTTGCTCGCGCCGCTCAGGGAATCATACGGGGTTGAAAAATCGCGTGTAACACTGGTCCGGCGCGGTGCCGACCCGGGCCAGACTGGTCGTGGCCCGATCAACGACACACTCCCTGACCCCGTCGAAATCCCCTCCCACCACGGTCCCGACGTACAGACGATTTTCCCCGACCTCGACATCGACACGATGGGAATGAAGGTCCCGACCACGCAGATGCACACCCACAGCGTCAACGTCACGCTGGAGAGCGAGCCCACAACGGAGGAGGTCACGTCCCTGCTCGCCGACGAGTCGCGGCTGTTCCTCATCCCGGAGACGCTCGGTATCGACGGCGCGGGGAAGCTCAAGGAGTACACCCGCGACGCCGGTCGCCCGCGCGGTGACGTGTGGGAGAACTGCATCTGGGCCGAATCCATCACGGTCGAGGGGCGGGACCTCTACCTGTTCCAAGCGATCCACCAGGAAGCCGATGTCGTGCCGGAGAACATCGACGCCGTCCGCGCGCTCTCGGAGCGGACCGCGAGCGCCGAGAAGAGTATCCGCCGGACCGACGAAGCACTCGGTGTCGGCCGCGGCCTCGTCGAACACGACGGCAGCCCACAGCGCGTCGACAGTCACGCCGACGACTGATTCTCACCCCAGTTCGTGGAATTCGACCTCGCCGGTCTCCGTCGAGAGCGTCGCGACCGAGAACGGCTCGGGGGCGGGCGGAATCGAGATGCCGCCGGGGTTGATTCGTTCCGTGCCACCGCGCTCCTCGTGACCGCGTTCGTGCGTGTGTCCGTGGAACACGTAGTCGTAGTTTCCGCATTCGACCAGTGCGTCGACGATCTTCCCGCTCGTTCCGTGATACACCGCGATGGCGTTCCCGTCAACCGTCAGCTCGCCCAGCTCGCCGAAGTACGTGCCGAACTCCTCGACGGTAGACTGGACTGCCCACTCGCCGTCGTTGTTGCCGCGGACGGCGTAAAACGACCAGTCACCATCGAACGGCATCACCGAGAACGGGGCGACGAAGTCGCCGCAGTGGATGACCGTCTCACAGCCCGCGTCCGCGAACGTCTCGACCGCGGTCTCGACCTGCGCGGCGTTGTCGTGTGTGTCAGAGACGATGCCGACGTGCATACCGACGATCTTCAGCCGGCAGGGACTTGAACCTATATACCCGGACGCTAGTGAGGACGCGGTCGCCGCGCAGGCGCGATGCTTTTGTTTAGTCACCGCCTACGACGACCGATGGCACGGGGTCTCATCGGGACGATCGAGCTGATGGTCGCGGTCGTACTCGCCGCGCGGGTCACCCTCCTCGGCGTCGACAACCTCGCTCGTGGCCAGACAGTGATCGGTGCGGTCTTTCTCGGGTTAGCTGTCGCCTTACTGGTCATCGAGTGGGTCGCTCCCTCCCCGACGGACATCCCCGGCGCAATCGCCGGCCGGGCACGTAGCGCGCTCCCCGGTGGGAAGCCACCGGACAGTGACGAGGACTAACTCTCGTCGCGCCAGCGGTCCGGATTGCCGGCGGCGAGATACTCCCTGAGCAGCGGCGGGAAGTTCCGCCCCTTGAGATACCGCAGTCCGAAGTCCTCCGCCCAGTTGATGATGCCCTGGTCCTCCGTGACGACGCCGGCGTCCAGTTCCTGAGCCAGTATCAGGAGGTCGAAGTCCTCGCGCGAGTCGAGCACGCCCTGTCGGAGCGTGTCCCGGTACTCATCGCGCAGGTCCGAGATGACCTTGTCCACCTCCGTCATGTGGTCGTGTTCCTCGACCGTTTCGGCCCGCGACTCCTCGGCCTTCCGGACCGCCTTCTCCGAAACGCGAAGGCCGCGGTCGACCCGTTCTGACATCTCGTCGATGAACTCGTACACCAGATCTGCTGGAATCCGCACCTCGTGGTGGGCCGGCGACTTCGTGATGACCCACGTATCCAGTTTCGTCAGCACGTCGTCGCTGATGGTCCGGTCCTCTAACATCGTCGTTAGTTCCGCCTGGATCGACGGCGGCATGTAACAGGAGATGTTGTGGACCAGTTTCGCCTCCGAGATGAGGTCGAGCAGGTCCAGGCAGGCCGCCTCCAAGTCCTCGTCGTCGCCTCTGATCTCCGGGGTGAGAAACAGCGACGTGTCGAGGACGAACCGTTGCTTGAGCGGGCGGTCGACCATACTGGTGCTACGATAGCCTGCCACTAATGCTCTCTGACAGGTACGGTGGTGACGCTCGCCAGCAGCATTTTAGTGTCGTGTCAACAATGAACACACATGTCGAGTGACTGGGGGTCGTTGTTCGACGTCGACACCGATCCCGAGGATCTACTGGAGCACTTCGATACCGAGTGGTTTCGCGGACAGCGGTACCGACACCTCAGCGACGAGCGTCACGGTATCGAACGCGGGACGGCGCTCGTCGGCGACGTGGTCGTTCGCGGCTATCCGTCGATGCCGCGCGCGCTCGTCCTCGAACCGGCAATCCGGAAGACCTTCGACGGCCCCGTCGCTATCGAGGAGAAACTCAACGGCTACAACGTCAGAGTCGCGCGGATCGACGGCGACCTCCTGGCGTTCACCCGGAGCGGATTCATCTGTCCATACACTACGCGAAAGGTCGAAGCGTTACTCGACGCCGAGGCGTTCTTCGACGACCACCCCGAGCAGATGCTGTGTGGCGAACTCGTCGGGCCGGAGAACCCCTACACTGACCACGACTACAGCGAGATCGAGGAGGTCGGGTTCTACGTGTTCGGAATTCACCACCGCGAGAGCGGGACGCCGATGGGCGTGGAACGGCGACTCGACCGGTGTGCGACCTACGGCCTCGACAGCGTCGACCACTACGGGACGTTCACCCCGGCAGCGGCCGTCGACGCCGCCCGTGAACGGATCGATGACCTGAACGCTCGCGGACGGGAGGGCGTGGTCCTGAAGTCGACGGATGGGGAGACGGCGTTGAAATACACGACGAGTGCCATTCACCGGGCCGACCTCGAACACGCGTTCGAACTGCCCTTCGACTACGGTCGGGACTTCGTTTTCACGCGTGTCATGCGGGAGGCCTTTCAGGCCGTCGAGCGCGGCGAATCGCCGGCGGCCGTCCGCGAGCGTGCACAGGCCCTCGGCGAAGCTATCCTCCGGCCCGCAGTCGAAACGATACGGACGGTAGACAGAGGTGACCCGGTCGGCGAAACACACACCGTTCGCGGCGACCCGAAAATCATCGACGACCTGCTGTCGTACTTCCGCGAGCAGGGGCTGGAACTCCACATCGAACGCGACGAGACAGTTGGCGACCAGCGGGTCATCACGTTCACCAAGATCGCGCAGTCGACGCGTGACAAGACGAGGTACTACCTAGAAGGTGGGACCATCGACGAGTGAGAAAATCGCCCGCGTCAGTCGGCCGCGAGGGTCTCGCTGGCGTCGTCGAGCAGTTGCTCGATGGAGCGGTCGCTTGGCTCGTTCTCTAGCAACACGTCGATTGGGAGCGTCGGCGCGCCGTCGACGAGGTTCTCAAGCAGGACAAGCCGTTCGCGGGCCCGGGACATCCCGACGTAGAACACGCGCCGTTCGTTGTCGGTCAGCGTCGGGATGGGACTGGTGTGTTTCGTGAACTCATCCATGCCGGGTACCTCGATACCCTGCTGGTCGACAGTCGCGGCCATCTGCTCGACGACTTTCTCGGTGAGGTCGGTCGCGACGAACACGTGGTCGGCCTCGCGACCTTTGGCGGAGTGGATGGTGCCGACACGGACGCGGTCGGCGTCCATCCCGGTGTAGTCGCCGTTGAAGTAGGCATCGACGGTCCGCTCCTGGAAGTTGGTCACCTTCCGGAGCATGTCACCCGCCGAGGCCGCGTCGGGGAGGAACGGAACGTGCTCCCGGACCACGTCGGGGTCGATCTCGATGTCGGCGATGTCTTCGTCCTCGTGGGACTCGTCGATCTCTTCGAGCGCGTCGAAGAGTTCGTCACGCTCGCCCGTACCGAACGCGGAGTCGACGAGCATGTCGGCGAGCCGGCGCGCTTCGAGCACCGTGAGCGGCTCGTCGGCTTCGACGGCTTCGAGCCCGTTGACGTACTGGGTGAGCCGGTCGGTCCACATCCGCTGGTCGGTGAGACAGGAGAAAGGGATCCCGTTGTCGATGAACTCGTCGATGAACTGGAACATCTGGTAGCGGGCCCGGAACAGCACCATCACCGTCTCGTCGGACTGCTCGATGGTCCGCGTGACGTTCCGGGAGAGGTCGAACATCGAGGGGTTCTGGACCGCCTCAACGCGGCCGCCCTCCTTGCGCGGATTGAGGTCTTTCTCCTGGCGTTTTTCGATGTGGCGGACCTCGCGGTTGACGACGTTCAGGATGCGCGAGGGGAGCCGGTAGGAGTTCGGCAGGACTTCGTCCTGTGTGACGACTTCCTCGAGCAGGAGGTCGGGGTCAGCGCCCTGCCAGGCGTAGACGACTTGGTCGTCGTCGCCGGCGATGAGGACTCGCTCCATGTGGGGTTTCCACTCGTCGTACACGTCGTACTGCAGCGTCGTGATATCCTGAAACTCGTCGATGATGAGATAGTCAACGTTGGGGAGCAGCGAGCGCTGGGCGACCCGTTCGAGCATGTCGGCGAAGCCGGTCAGGTCGTTCTCGCCCTTGTAGGTGCGCCAGCCGCGAATGGCGCTGGGCACGTCGATGCGGTCATCGTCGGTCGGCCAGGTCGGCGTGTACTTGTTGCCGGTCTGTGCGTTGTCGTCGATTTCCGGCGGCAGTCGGACCTCCTCGTCGTCCCACTTGAACGGGACGTCGTACCAGTCGGCCACGTCACGGCGGGTCCGCTGGAGCCACTGGCTCGTCGCGATGATCTTGTTCCCGATGGTAGTCGAACGGGCCGACCGACGCCGGGACCCTTCGTACTCGTCCTCGTAGTCAATGCCGAACTCCTCGCAGAAAGCCTCCTTGTCGTCCTCGCCGACGACGTCGCCACGGGAGAGGTTCAGCAGTTCGTACGCCTTCGCGTGCATCGTACAGACGTTGCCGCGGAGGGCACGAGGGGACAGGCCGAGTCGGTCCGCGAGTCGCTCACGGATCTCGGCGGCCGCCGCACGCGTGTACGAGACAACCAGTACGTCACGGAAATCGACGTCGTCGTCTTCCAGCAGTTCGTCGACGCGGTCGAGTAGCGCCGTCGTCTTCCCGCTACCGGGCCCACCGAACAGGCGGACAACCTCGGTGGTCGAATCAGTCATTGAACATGTAGTGGGACCGCGGCCAAATAAACAACGTGCTTTACCGAGGCGACAACTGACGGGCGCACCCGAACGGTTTTCTCATCGGTACAGCGATACGTACAGCATCGCGAACCCGATGATGAACGGGATCGTCTCCGACATCTGGAAGAAGACGCGAACGAGGGCCCCGGTCTCGCCGGCGCTCAATTGCGTGATGACGCTGGATATAGCGACGCCCATACTGATGAATGCAAAGCCGACGAACGCGTACTGGAGTCGTTCTGACGGGCGTTTTCGGTAGGCCTGGAAGCTAATCAAGGTGATACCGAGCGTCAGTCCGAACACCACCATCCGCATCAGGATGAGCGCGCTACGTGCGATAGTCACGCCAGTCGTCATGCGGTCACCCGTTCACTGATCGGCACGCTCATTCCGGATTCAGCTCGTCCCAGAGCTGACTGAACCGGTCCGGGAGGTTTTCTTCCCGATAGATGCGTACTTTGTACTCCTCGTCTTCAAGCGAGATGACCGTCGACTCGAAGTTGGACTCGTACACTTTGTAGTGGTTTCCGTCCTCGGCGACGAGCGTCCGGTCGGTGACGAGGTCGTACTCGTCGAGAAGTTCGATACGGCGATACACCGTCGGCAGCGAGAGGTCACACTCCTCTGCGAGGTCCTTCGCCGACTGCGGTTCTCGACTGATCGCAGCGAGCACGCGGCGTGCGTGCTTATCGCCGATAGTATCGAGAATCTCCTCGATGCTCTGTTCCTCAGCCACTACACCAAGATTCGCGTCATGTTATATAAGCGTTTTCGAGCACTGTGGTGGTTTCACTCTCAGAAAACACTGCCCCGTTTATATCACGATAGCCACTGTAGCACTCACTGCGGATTGCGTTCAGGTGAGACGATGTCCGGAGACAACCTCCGTCGCGTGACGACGGGCAAGCTGCAGGGCCAGAACGCCGACGAGCAAGTGACCCCTCTCGGCGATACAGAGCGCCCGGAATCGCATGACCCACCCAGTCGTGACGCCATCACGGAGTCGCTGTTGGCTCCGGTCATTGACGACGTCGTCGACGGCGAGACCGCAGTCGATGACGGCCTGGTCACACAGAGTCTGGAAGAGATCCTACTGGCGATGATCGCAGTCGCCGATGGTGGCACCCACGGGACCGGACTGATGGAGGAACTGGAATCCCAGTTCGGTGCCGAACTGAGTCCGGGGACAGTGTACCCCCGGCTGCACGAGTTAGAAGCGGATGGCACGCTCCAGATGCACGAACTCGTCCAGACGAAACAGTACGGAATCGCGGACAGTGCGGCTGCGAAAGAGCAGATCGCGACGTCCGCGTACCAACATCTCGCGCTCGGGCTGTTCCTCCATGCGTCGCTCGATGCGCTGTAACCACCACAAGCCGGTCAGCCCGTCGACACACGACCCCCCAATCGTCGGCTACGAACCGGTCGGCCTGCCGACACACCTCCCCCCAACCGTCGGCTGGCCACGCAAAGACTCCCCATTTCCTTTCTGCGCAACGTGATACAGTCCCGACTGCCTGAGCCGTTGCTGTCCTGATAGGAGACGTAGCGAGGCACATCCCGGCAGAGAGGAACTGTCGGTTCTGCGGATCAGCACCACCGCTACCGGATAAAAGATGGAAGACCGAAAAACGGAGTATCCTTACCGTACCGGTGTCCAGCCACACACCGAGCACTGTGCCGCTGTCGACTCGTGAAGACCGCCACAATCAGGGCACTGCTTCTTGTTATAGCTCTCTTCCCAACCACTCTGGTCCACGTCGTGGCCACGCTGGGAGAGGAACTCGTCGAACATATCGTCACTACTCGGTGCGGACGCCATACATGATATGGTATAGCACATCAGTATATAGGTTTAATGGTATTGTGAAACATTGCCATAAGTAACGACGCACCACGCATGACGAGACGGTCAGTCACAGCGAGCAGTGCCACTCAGGAGCCGTACGACCAGAGGCAGCGTTAAATGAGCAGTCGGTCAGACGGTGCGCTGGACCCGAGCATGTCCGGTACCACCGGTTAGCTTTCGGTTTCAGCCGGGTGGGTGTAGTCAACAGTGATGCGGGTGCTTGCGATGAGCGCGTTCGCGATGGTCTCTGACGCTTCTTCCTGCTCAGTTTCGCCCTCGATAGATAGTTTCTCACCGAGTGCGTACACCTGAAACCGATGTTCATAGGGCTGTCCGGCCGGTGGACACGGCGGCTCATACCCCGGCTCGTTGGGGGGCTGTGTTCCCTGTCGAGCGCCGCCGAGCGTATCGAGGGCCGGCTCGCGCGGGAGTCCGGCCGGAATCCGCTCCGTCTCCGGCGGGACATTCCACAGCGTCCAGAACACTGGCTGGCTGAACACGCCGCCGTCGTACTCAGCTGTGACGGCAAGCGCTGCCGTCGGCTCCGGGACGCGCTCGATGACAAACGGCGGCGAAACGCCGTTGCCGTCGCAGGTGAACCGGGACGGGAGCTCGCCTCCGGAACTGAACGCGGGGCTCGACACATCGAAAGTCGATGTTGTGTCGTCCGACTGCCCGATACAGCCCGCGTTCCCGACCAGGGCTGACACCCCGAGCGTCTGGACGAAGTGGCGACGGCGCATATCAGAGAGGGAGGGGCAGGTCGTAATCTACCTTGTGATACCCAGCCACGTCTCACGTCGAATCCAGAGACAGGAGACCACCGGTCCCTATCAGGGCGAACATGTTCTCCCCCGTCGCCAACGACTGGGAATGTCTTACCCCCTTCTTATTTTGGGGTACTTGAGTTCTAACTACATGGAACTCAAACGCAAAACGATCGCGAAGGTGATCGCCGCCGCGTTCGTCTTCAACCTCATCGTCATGGGGGCTGGCGCGTGGATCGCGTATCAGGAAGCGCCACCCATCCCGGAGCAGGTTGTCGGACCCGACGGCGAGACGCTCGTCACGGGTGAGGACATCCGTGAGGGCAAGAAGACGTTCCAGAAGAACGGGCTGATGAACCACGGTTCGATCCTCGGGAACGGCGCGTACTATGGCGCGGACTACACCGCAGACTCGCTGGAGTTGAAAACCCAGCATATGCGGACGTACTACGCCGAGGAGCGCTACGGGACCGAGTACGAATCGCTGTCGACGGCCGAACAGGCCGCCGTCGATGACGACGTGAAACAGGACCTCAGTGGGGAGTTCGAGGGCGGGAATATCGAGTACTCCGCCGCAGAGCTATACGCCCACCAGCAGGTCCGTCAGGAGTACGTCGAGCGGTACCACGAGGGAAGTCACGAACGGGGCGTCCCCGAGGGGATGATCGACTCCGAAGCCGACGCCCGGCAGTTCGCCGACTTCGCGATGTGGACGGCGTGGTTCTCCCACACCGACCGCCCGGGCGGCGAACACTCCTACACGAACGACTGGCCCTACGAGCCCGCCGCCGGCAACGACGCGACCGGTGCGGCGATGACCTGGAGCGTCATCGCGATGGTCCTCCTCGTCGCAGCCGCCGGTGGCGGCATCTGGCTGTACCAGTCTGTCAGTCTCCCGGAGCCGTCTGCCAGTGATCTCTCGGTGCCCGAACCGGGCGATGTGAGCATCTTCCCCAGCCAGCGGGCCGCCTTGCGGTTCATCCCGGTCGCCGCCGGGTTGTTCCTCGCACAGGTGTTACTCGGTGGGTTGCTCGCCCACTTCTACATCGAACGGGCCGGCTTCTTCGGCATCGAGGAAATATTCGGCGTCCACATTCTCCAGCTACTGCCCTTTGCCATAGCGAAGACCTGGCACATCGACCTGGGCATTCTCTGGATTGCCGCGACGTGGCTCGGCGCAGGACTGTTCCTCCCGCCGCTGCTGACCGGCCACGAGCCCAAGCGCCAGTCGACGTACATCAACATCCTCCTTGGAGCCATCGTCGTCGTCACCGTCGGCGGCCTCGGCGGTATCTGGCTTGGCTCGCATGGTTACTTGGGTGACCTCTGGTGGATCGTCGGCAACGAAGGACTGGAGTACCTCGAAGTCGGGAAGCTCTGGCAGGTCGGGCTGTTCGTCGGCTTCGGCCTGTGGGCTGTCCTGTCGATTCGGGGCCTGAAGCCGCTGCTGGACCGCGAGCCGGTGTTCGGTCTCGCACACATGATCCTCTACGCCGGCGGCTCCATTGCCCTGCTGTTTACCGCCGGGTTCTTCTTCACCCCGGAGACCAACATCGCCGTCACGGAGTTCTGGCGCTGGTGGGTCGTCCACATGTGGGTCGAAGGGGCCTTCGAGTTCTTCATCGTCGCCATCATCGGCCTGACGCTGGTGTCGATGAACCTGCTCAGCCGCCGCAGCGCCGAGAAGGCGGTCATGCTCCAGGCCTTGCTGGTCATGAGTACGGGCGTCATTGGCGTCTCCCATCACTACTGGTGGGTCGGGATGCCCGACATGTGGGTCCCTATCGGGAGCGTGTTCTCGACGCTGGAACTGCTTCCGCTGGTGTTCATCCTCTATGAGGCGCTGGGCCAGTACCGGGCGATGTCCGAGACCGGCGGCTTCCCCTACAAGCTCCCGTTCATGTTCATCATCGCCAGCGGTGTCTGGAACTTCGTCGGGGCCGGCGTGCTCGGGTTCTTCATCAACCTCCCGCTGATCAACTACTACGAGCACGGCACCTACCTCACGGTCGGCCACGCCCACGCCGCGATGTTCGGGGCTTTCGGCTTCCTCGCGCTTGGGATGGTCACCTACATGCTCCAGCTCGCCATCGAGCCCGGCCGCTGGGACGGCTCCTGGCTCCGGGCGGCGTTCTGGTGCTGGAACGTCGGCCTGGCGCTGATGGTGTTCGTCTCTGTGCTGCCCGTCGGCTTCCTCCAGCTGGAGGCGGCGTTCACCGGCAGCTACGCCGCGGCCCGGAGCGTGGCGTTCTACAACCAGCCGCTCGTCCAGACGCTGTTCTGGGCACGGCTCCCCGGTGACACGCTCATCATCCTCGGGACGGCTATCTACGCGGCCGACCTGATCCGCAAGCGGTTCGTCCTCCGGAGATCTGAGGACGACCCCACGGTCGAGGACATGGCCGTCGCTGAGGGCGTCATGAGCGACGACTGAGTCACTGCCGGGTTTCGGCTGGGTCGTCACCGCCGAAACACGACTTGGCCGACAGAAACGAGAAGAGAGTGAAACGCCGGATCTACACGGGGAACTGTGTCGCCGTTCCGGCGACGATGACCCACGTCACGAGGACGGCGTTGATCGTCGCGCCGACCCAGATCCGACCCGTCTTTCTGAAGAAGTAGGTACTAACGAAGGCCACGATACTGAGCAGGGCGACGAACTGCAGCGCCAGAATGGTCAACAGTGGGTGGCCAAGCGGCAGGGGCTGGCCGGTCAGCAGCGGGATATACTGAATCGCCAGCAGGACGACGAACCCACCGACGACGATGAGCCAGTTCGTCGCCATCGCACGGCGAAGCGACCGGGATTCGCCCGCAGGGCGGAGCTGGCCGTGCAGGAGCGCGCCGAGAACGACGAAGAAGGCAAACAGCGGCAGGAGATACGAGAAGCTGATCCGGAACTGCGCCGGAGACAGGAGTTTGATGGCGAACACCCAGATGCGGAAGTCCGTCTGGAACAGGAACGCCACGGCGGCTTCCAGCAGGTACAACACGGCGACGGTAGCGACGCCGGCCAGTACCGAGACACCGACCGTTCGCGCACCGTCGCCCGTATCGAGGCCGTAGTTCGCCAGCGACACCGACGGGTCGTCCGCGTTGCTCGTGTAATGCCACACCGCGAACAACACCGCCGTGATGACCGTGTTCCCCAGCGCCCAGACGATTACGCCGTTGTTGATCTGCTGTGGGAACAGCCAGCTGAGCCCGATGATCGACGGTGCGATGTCCTGTAACGGGAAGTACGTCACAATCGGGATGGCCGCTGCGAGGAGTGACGCCGCGTACCGCTTGCCACCGGTCATCCCCTTCCCGTCAGGATACTCCCGCCGGAGCCTGTCAGTCGATGCCCGTTCGGTGAGTAACCCACCGACCGGGAACAGCGACAACACACCGCCGATGAGGGCGATAAAGGTCCCCAGCGATTTCCAGTACCAGACCTGATTGCTGGGATCCATCTCGTCTTCGCCGTCGAGCGTGAGTTGGAGCCATTCGATGGACGCGCCGATGGCTGTGGTCGAGAAGTGGTCGCCAGGATGGGTCGTTGCCGGGGTGTACAGCCGGCGTGCGGTTCCGTCCTCGACGCTGCCGTAAGTACGCCCCTCCTCGACGGCGCTGTCCGTCCCGAACACCGTCTGGAGTTTTTCGCTCTGCTCAACGTCGGAAGCACTCGCAGTCCCCCACATCAGCGGGGAGAACTCGTCGTATTCGCTGAACACGACGGCGAAGTTCCGCGGGAACGAGTCAGTGCCTTTGGGGGCGCGGTTCGACCCCGTCGAGGAGCCTTCGATGACCATCGATTCGTACCCGTCCGGGTGGGCCGCGGCCGCCGTGACGACGGTCCAGCCACCCATCGAGTGCCCTTCGAGACCGATGTTTTCGTTGTCGACGTAGTCCAGCGACCGGAGGTATTCGAGGCTGTCGGGGCCGCCGTACCCGTTCTTGAACGCCGGCGGGTCCGAGTAGCCGTGGCCGGTCTGGTCGATAGCCAGCACGACAAAACCACGCCGTGCGTACTCAATCGCGAACGGCGACTGCGTTTCTTTCGAGTTGATGTACCCGTGGACGGCCAACACCCCCGGTTGCGGGGAAGCGCTGCTCGCCTCCTCGGGGATGTACAGCGTCCCGCTCATCATCGTTCCGTTGGTCCCGGAGAACGTCACGTCGCGAACCTCTACGGAACCACTGTCTGTCTGTACCGTCCATGCGAGCCCGCTCCCGCTGAATATCAGGAGCAGCGACACTGCAGCTACGACCCAAAGTCGTCTATCATCGTTCATTATAATTCCACGAGCACAGGTGAAACACTCAGGGAATTAAAGTTACTATAAACTCCAAGCCGACGGTAAAGAATTGAGAGAAAATCCTGACAAGGGCATTCTAACCCTCGTTATAGGGGCAATATTCTGTCTCGCGTATCGTGCTTCGGCCAATCCACCAATTCGTTACCAACTAGTCTGGGGCATCAATAAACCGCGTTCTAGGCGTTTACGGGCAGAGAGAGCAACTCTCGTCTCTGCTGCTCGTCTCACCGACGAGGTTACGCGCCGCCGAGTTCGTTGGTCCAGAGGTGTTCGATATCGGCTTCGAGATCGGCCGTATCGAGCGCCTCGACACCGGAGAGGTACTCGCGGGCGTCAGTGAGGTGCTGCTGGACTGCGGCCACGTCATCGACCGACTTTGCGGCACAGAGCGATACCCGCGCGCGGTTGATTTCCAGTCGCTCCGCGAGCGCCTCCGTCACCGGGATGTCGTGTTCGTCGCTGAGCTCTGCCATGCGGTCTAGCACGCTCGTCGGGACTTCCAGCTGAGCCGCAAGCTCCCGCGACGGCAGGTCGACCGTCACGTCGGTCGTCTCACACTCACTCTCCCCCCATGGCGCGATAACGTACTCCTGTCCCTCTGTGGACATATGACACAGGACACTCCGGGTACTGATATTTACTCACAGGCTACCAGGAAGAATAAAGCGGATACCGGTCGGTTCGGCGGCGTTAGTCGTCAGCTTCGGCCGTCTCTGGTCGGGGAATCGTCACGTCCGTGAGCCCCGCCTCGATTTCCTCCCGCCGGCCCTCGAACTTGCCGGGCAGCACCAGCCGGCCACCGAGGTCATCGAGCGGTTCGTCGCTGTCGTAGCCGGGGCCGCTCGTGGCGAGTTCGAACAGCACACCGCCGAACTCCCGGAAGTAGACCGAGCGGAACCAGTGGCGGTCGATCTGTGACGTGGGGCGCAGCCCCGCACCGCGAACGGCCTCACGCATCGACTGCTGGTCCTCGTCGGTCGGCGTCTGGAAGGCGACGTGATGGACCGTACCGTGGCCTTGCCGGCCGCCTTCGATAGTCGGCAATACGTCGACGTACTTCCCGACGGACCCCGTCGCGGCGAAGCGGGTCCGCTCGTCGCCGGGCGTGTCACCCTGTGCCTGCTCGGTCCCGACTTCCTCTAGGCCCATCGTCTGGAGCAGTTCCTCCGTCGGTTCGGGGTCAGCCAGCCACAGCGTCACGGAGTGGAAGCCGCGGATCGCGGCGTCTTCGGGGACGAACTCTGTCCATGGCTCAGTCGGGTCGTCGTCAGGAACCTCGACTTCGACCAGTTCGACCGGCAGTCCGTCCGGGTCACGGAACGGAAGAACCGTCTCACCGAACCGTTCAACGCGGTCGTCGTAGTCGACGCCGTACTCATCGAAGCGGTCTTCCCAGTAGTCGAGGCTTCCTTCGGGAACGCGGAACGCGGTGCGTGAGACCTGTCCGGAGCCGACCTTCCCCTGTGCGTGGTCCTCCCACGGGAAGAACGTCATGCTCGTCCCCGGGTTCCCTTCGGCGTCGGCGAAGAAGAAGTGGTACGTACTGGGGTCGTCCTGATTGATCGAGCGCTTGACGAGCCTGAGCCCGAGCGTCTCGACCCAGAAGTCCATGTTCTGCTGTGGGTCGCTCGCGATACACGTGACGTGGTGGATACCCGGTGTCGGGGTGATTTCGGTCATTGGTATCGATACGTACCGAAACTACTTGAATGACTGCTGACGCGAGTGTTACCGGGTTACTGTCGACAGAAACAGCTGGGACTGATGAGTCGTGTGATGGACAGCAGTTATATATAACGCTGGTGGGACATTCGCGTATGGCAGACGCGGATCGGACGGCGATTCTGGGCGGAACCTTCACACCGATTCACAACGGCCACCGGGCGCTCCTCCACAAAGCGTTTCAGACCGCAAGCCACGACGGGAGCGGCGACGGTCACGTCATCGTCGGTCTGACCAGTCCCGAACTGGCCACAGAGACGCGGAGCGACCCGATGCATGTCGAGCAGTTGGGTGCGTACGATGACCGTCGAAGCGCGCTCGCTTCCGAGTTGGACCAGTTGGGTGAGCCATACACCGCCACGTATGAGATTGTTCGGTTAGACGATACACAGGGACCGGCCGCGACACGAGCGGACGTGGATGCCCTCGTCGCGTCCCCGGAAGCAAAGGCGCAGCGCCGCGCTTACGAACTCAATCAGCAGCGGCGGGAGTCGGGGCTCCACCCGCTTGAGATCCACACGCCGCCGTTCGTCGTCGCGGAAGACGGCACGCGAATCAGCAGCACCCGGATTCGGAACGGCGAGATCGACGTACACGGCCGCCTACTCGATGCGTCGGAATGAGAGACGACTACTGGAAAACGGAACTCCAGCACGGTAGACCGTCACTCTATGGTATCTAAGCCAGCCCCGTCCAGCCGCTCGGCGGCCTCCTCGACGGTCAGTGGCACGTCCTTCGCTCGGCCTTCGAACAGTCTGACGACCTGTGGCGGGCGCAGGTCACAGTCCCTCAGTAACTCGGTGTCGGTCAGGATACGCCGAGTCGTCCCCCTCGCAGCAATCGTACCGGTATCGTCGAGCAGCAGTACCCGGTCCGCGACGTGCGGGACGAGTTCGGTATCGGGCGTCGAGACGACGAGCGTGACGCCGTCGGCCGCGAGTTCGTCGAGCAGATCGAGAATCGTCGCCCGGTTCGCGGCGTCGACGTTGCTCACCGGCTCATCGAGGAGGAGCACGTCCGGGTCGACAGTGAGCGCGCTGGCAAGGGCCGCCCTGCGCTGTTCGCCGCCGCTGAGCCGGAACGGCGGCTTCGACAGGAGGCCGTCGAGGGCAAGTCTGTCTGCGACTCGCTCAACGCGACGGTCGACTTCCGCACGGTCGCAGTCGAGCTGTGCCGGCCCGTAGGCGAGGTCCTCGCGGACGGTCGGATTGAACAGGTAGTCGGCGGGGTTCTGCGTGAGGACGCTCAGGCGACTGCGGACGGTGTCGGCATCGGTCGTTTCCTCGAAGTACCGTACCTGCCCGCCATCAGGGTCGACCAAGCCACCCAGCAACTCTAGCAGCGTCGACTTGCCGGCCCCGTTCGGGCCGAGCAATGCCACACGCTCGCCGTGCTCGATGGACACGTCAACGCCGTCGACTGCCAGCGTCTCGTCGGGGTAGGCGTAGCGGAGGGCAGTGGCCTCGATGGCAGTCACGCGACCACCACCATGACGGCGAGTACGACGACCAGTCCGAAGGCGAGGTCGGCCCGCCCGAGCGGTTCTCGGGGCCGTGTCGGCGTCGAGCCGGTGCCGCCGCGGGCGCGAGCGGCCCGCTGGACCCGCTCGCCGCGTTCCAGGCTCCGAACAAGAAACGATCCCACGAAGTTCCCCGAATCGCGCCAGTTTCGCCGGAGGCTCGGCTCGGCGATGGTTCGGCTTCGTCGAGCCCGGACCATGCGTTCGAGTTCGGCGAAAAAGAGGAGCAGATAGCGGTACGTGATTCCGAGCAGCGAGACGGCAATCGGCGGCGCTCGGAGCCGTCGAAACGCCGCTAGCAGGTCGGCGAAACGGGTCGTCAACAGCAGGACGGAGAGGAAGCCGACACACGCAGTTACACGGACAGCGAACGTGAGTGCGTAATCGACGCCAGCGGCCGAGAGTGGGAGCGACCCCACTGAGGGGCCACCCATCAGGACAGCCTGCGGCGCGACGACGACCAGCGCGAAGGCTGGCGGGCCGGTCAGGCGACCCAGAAAAGTACGGACGGGGACCCGCGACAGCGCCGCGAGCACTGTGGCGAAAAGCGCGAGCGCGCTGACGACTGCCAACGCCCGCTGTGTCACGGTCAGGGCGACAAGCGTTGCGATGCCGACGAGCTTGACCGTCGGTGTGACGGCCTGAAGGAATCCGTCCCGATCCGGCAGGTCTTCGGCGAGCAAGAACCACTGGGCGCTAGCCGCGATGGCCGCGACGGTCCGGTCGAGCAGGTCCCTGCCGGACATACACTACTGTCGCCCGTCGGTATCCGCCCCGAGCAAGCGGCCGATGCCAGCCCCGAGGAGGAGCGTCAGCGCTGTCCCGACGACAGCCGATACGAACGTCCCGGTTGCACCGCCGAGGCCGGGAACACCATAGTCGGGGAACAGCGCGGTACCGACGGCGGTGGCGTGTTCTGTCGCGCCGGTCGCCTCGGCAGCATTCTCCAGCGGTTCGGCGTAACCGACCTGACCGGCCGCCCACCCGAACACCGGCGCTAACAGCGACAGGACCAGCAACGTGGCGAGGGCACGCGGAAGCCAGTCGGGGTATTCCCGGGCCATCACGCGCTCACCTCCGAAGCGGCATTTGGCCGGAGGTCAGGGCGAGCGCGGGCGAGGTAGCGGTACACCGAGGCGGTGATGGCTCCCTCAACCAGCCCCAGCACGAGGTGCCCGACGCCCATTATCGACAGCGTCGTCAGCAACTGGTACTGGAACGCCGAGGAGAGGCCGAGCTGGAGTGCGGCGGTCAGTGCGCCAGCCGTGATTCCCAGCCACCCCGCGGCGAAGGCGGCACGGAACTCGCCGTAGGGGACGAGCAGGCGATAGAACGCGTAGCCGACGTACACCTCAACGACAGCCATGTTGAACACGTTCGCGCCAAGCACCACGAGCCCGCCGTCACCGAAGACGAGCGCCTGAATCGTGACGACAGTCGCGACACAGAGTGCGCCCAGATGCGGGCCAAGGAGAATCGCCGCGAACGCGCCTCCGACGAAGTGGGCGCTGGTCCCGCCCGGAATCGGCCAGTCGAGCATCTGTGCGGCAAAGATGCTCGCCGCCACGACGCCGAGCAACGGTGCGCGCGCGTCGGATATCTCACCGTTGACGCGCTTGGCAGCGACGCCCAGAACGACGACCGCAAGCGCACCGAACAGCAGTGCGAGCGGCAGATCGATATATCCGTCGGGAATGTGCATGCTACTCAGGTCTGGTTTCGGCGCGGTAATAATACTTTTTCATCGAACAGTATTATCGCTGGCGGGTGAGTATTACCGAAGCCCGAGTATCCATATGCCGGCCCGTCCCTATCGACACACATGAGTGAGGATCTCGACCGGATCAGCCTGACACTCCCGTCGTCGATGGTCGACCGACTCGACAGTATCGTCGACGACTGGGAGTACGCGAGCCGGTCGGAAGCGATACGGGACTCGCTCCGTGACTTCTTTGCCACCTACGAGTGGGAATCCGGTGACGAACAACACCACCATGGGACCATTGTCATTGTCCACGACCACCACGTCTCGGGTATCGCCGACGAACTCCAGACGGTCCAACACGAAATGGCTGACATCATCACCTCCGTCCAGCACATCCACCTCTCCCACGACACCTGTATGGAGACGCTGGTCGTCGAGGGCGCGGGCGGCACGATCACGGAGTTGGCAAACCGTCTCCGGGCGATTGGCGGCGTCCAGCAGGTCAAGGTCGTCGTTGTCGACGAGTGAGTAGTGGACGGTGACCTAGAGTGGTCCGAAGCGATGGGGCTGTTCGGTTCAGCGGATGGCCATCTTATAGGCGACTGTGAGACAACAGAAATGGGCCCTGCCGGATTTGAACCAGCGCTCAATCGGTTATGAGCCGATCGCTTTAACCAGACTAAGCTAAGGGCCCTCAGAATGGTGTTGATGAGTCCGCATCTTTAGCCTGTCGGGTTGGAGTGGTGGGGTTCGGAGATACAAGCGGGCCGATACAGAGAGTTCTGAGCATTGCCTGTATATTCACCATCCAGCGGCCACGAAAACCGACAGTGAGGAGTCGCAACACTCGTCGGTTTGTGAATGAAAGAACGACGCCACCGCCAGGGCTCGAACCTGGGACAACCTGGGTAACAACCAGGTGCTCTACCAACTGAGCTACGGCGGCGCGAACGCATTCAGTCATTGCCAGAGTTGGTAATTAGGGCTTTCGTTTCCAGTCGGCATCGACACGCTTTCACGCACTTGTGTGCAAGCGGCGGTATGAGCGATGAGTTCGACGCCGTCGTCGATGCGGTGCGAGCGCGGGTCTCGCCCACTGACGACGAACGAGCGCAGTTACAGCGGGTCGCCGACGCGGTGATGGCCGACGCCGAAGCAGCTATCGCCGATCTCCCAGTTGAGGCAGAAGTGGTGCAGGTCGGCTCGACGGCGCGAGGGACGTGGACCGCTGGGGACCGAGACGTGGATGTGTTCGTCTGTTTTCCGCCGTCACTCGACCGCGAAACGCTGGAGGAGTACGGACTGGCTGTTGGGCACGACGTCCTGCCGGATGGGCGCGAAGAGTACGCCGAACACCCCTACGTCGTCGGCGAGCGTGAGGGATACGCCGTGGACTTGGTGCCCTGTTATGCGGTCGAGGACGCCACCGAGATCCAGTCCGCGGTGGACCGGACGCCGTTTCACACCAGATATTTGCAGGAGCGACTCGACGATGATAGCGCGGGCGAGGTCCGGGTGGCGAAGCAGTTCCTGAAAGGCATCGGTGTCTACGGGAGCGATCTCCGAACACGCGGGTTTTCGGGGTATCTGACGGAACTGCTGGTGCTTGAGTACGGCGACTTCCGGGCATTCCTTGAAGCGGTCTCGGACTGGCACCCGCCGATTCGGCTGGACCCCGAGGACCACGGGAGCGAGACGTTCGACGACCCGCTGGTCGTCATCGATCCGACGGATCCGGAGCGCAACGTCGCGGCGGTGCTGTCCGAAACGAACGTCGCCACGCTCCAGCACTACGCCCGGGACCTCCTCACCGAGCCGTGGGTGTCGCTGTTCACCGAGGAGGACTTGGACCCGTTCGCAGCAGCAGATGTCGAGGCCGCGGTGTCACGGCGAGAGACGACGCCGGTCGCACTCCGCTTCGCGGCCCCGGATGTCGTCGACGACCAGCTCTGGCCACAGCTCCGGAAGTCCCTCAGCGGACTCTGTAGTGAACTCGACCGACGCGGGTTCGAGATCCTGCGGTCGGTCGCGTTCGTCGAGGACGACAGTGGTTCGGAGGAAATGCCGGCCAACGAGAGTCAGGAACGGGACGCCGTCCTGCTGCTCGAATTCGCCGTCGCCAAGCGGCCGGCTATCGAGCGTCACGAGGGGCCGCCGGTACATGTCCGCGAGCACGCGAGCGGGTTCTTCGGGAAGTACGACGACGACCCCGAGGTGGCCGGTCCCTTCATCGACGGCGACCGCTACGTCGTTGAGCGGCCCCGGGCGTTCACCACAGCCACTGGTTTCCTGTCGAGTGATGCTGTCTACGACGTTGGGCTGGGACCGCGGATCGAGTCGGCACTGAAGAGCGGGTACGAGGTACTGGTTGGCACAGACATCGCAGCGCTTGCCGACGGCTTTGGCGTCGATCTGGCGAGCTACTTCGAGCCGAATCCCTGATCGGCGAGCTCGTCGAGAACATCGCGGGCGTCGTCGCTGACGTCGTCGTCTGGCTCCATCGGCTGGTAGCCGTCGAAGACTTCGTGAACGGTTGTAACCGAATCTGAGAGCGTATCAAGTCCGTACCCGCCTTCGAGAATGATCCCCAGTGCGGCGTCACAGGCATCTGTGAGCGAGCGCATCCGATCAGTCATCGCGCCGTATCCCTCTGTCGAGACGCGCATCCGTGAGATTGGGTCGTGTTCGTGTGCGTCGAAACCGGCACTGATGAGCAGCAGATCGGGGTCGTAGTCCTCCATCGCCGGCGCGATACACTCGTCGATTGCGGCGAGGTAGTCAGCGGTATCAGCACCGGGCTTGTACTTCACGTTGAGATTTGTGCCGTCGGCGTCGCCCGTGCCGGTCTCTTCGATGTCGCCGGTCCCAGGGTAGAGCCCGTCCTCGTGAATCGAGGCGTAGAACACGTCCGAACGGTCGTAGAAGATGTCCTGTGTACCGTTTCCGTGGTGGACGTCCCAGTCGAAGATTGCGACGCGCTCGGCATCGGCTTCGAGGGCGGCCTGTGCAGCGACGGCCGCGTTGTTAATGAAACAGAAGCCCATGGCGTCGTCGCCCACAGCGTGATGGCCGGGCGGTCGGCCCAGAGAGAACGGCGTGTCACGGCCGGAGTTCCCGTCAAGCGCGGCTTCCGCCACCCAGACGGCGAGGCCGGCTGAGGCAAGTGCGGCATCCCACGTCTCCTCGACCGCGACGGTGTCGGCATCCCAGTTCCCGCCGCCATCGTCGCAGAACTCGCGGAACTCCGCGATGTAGTCGGTGTCGTGGACCTCGCGCACGAGGTCGACATCGGCGTCGTCGGCAGCGACGTACTCGACCCCGTGGTTTTCCTTGAGCGCTCGTCGTATCGCTCGAAGTCTGTCGGGACTCTCCGGATGTCGCGGGCCGGTGTCGTGGTCCAGACAGACCTCGCGGTAGCCGAAATTCATTCAGTAGTACTGTTCGAGTTCGAAGTACGTTTCGACGTCAGCTGCCTTGATCGTCCGACGGTCAGCGTGACGAGCCAACGCGGCGGCCGCGGCGGCCGTGTCGTCGGCGTACGTTTCGAGGAGCGACGCGAGCGCGACGCGGGCGTCCATGGCGACGCGGTAGTCGTCGTCGATGTCGAGCCGTGCGATGCGGTCGACCGGCGCGACGGGGAGTTCGAGGCCGTCTTTCTCCGGGACCTGCTCAATGCCGAAGTCGGCCGGCATCAGCGTCTTTCGCCCGTCCGTAGTGGCCTCCGTGGCTGCCGTGACGGCAAGCGATGCGCCGTGGTCCTGTATTCGACGAGCCAGTTCCTCCGCAGCGTCGGCACTCACCCGGAGCCCGTCCGCGTTCCGCCGAATGACCGCATCCACCGGTGCGAACGGTAGCTCGACACTCATACCCAAACCCGGGAGTGTTGCGGTCTTAAGAGTTTCCGTAGCGTCGTTCGGCGACTCAGAACACGTCCTCAGCGTGGAGCCGGTCGTCACGGAGTTCGCCACGGACAGTTATCTCCTGCCCTAACTGCACGCGCTCGCCGGTTTCGACGCTCATCGTCTGCTCACCGTCGTCGAGTACGACCGGATCACCGGTCTGAACGACGGTGCCGGTAAATTCTACCTGCTGGCCAGCGCTCTGTGCGCCGCCGTCCGGAGAAGTGTCGCCGGAGCCAGCGCTGACAGCGGCCGCCTCGTCGCCGCTGCTGTCAGCGTCGTCCGTTTCGTCGCCGAAGGAGGACAGGCCGGCGTGTTCGGCGTCGGTCGTCTCAGCGCCGGCTCCGCCGCCTGCGCCACCAGTCGCCAGATCTGCGCCGTCGTCGAGCACGACAATCGTGGAGTTCCAGCTCGCCGACGCTTCCTTGTCGTCCTGCCAACCGTCCTGGATTTCGACGTCCGCCGCAAGCACTTCATCGCCCGGCGCGATGTCTTTGTCTGCCTTGTCGCCCCACAGCGCCACGCGGATGTCGCCCGTTGCGTCCTGAATCCGGACGTTCCGGACCTGCCCCTCGCTGCCGTCGTCGCGGTCGAACGTCCGCTTGGGGTCGGCCGAGCGGACGACGCCGGCGATGTCGACCGTCTCTTCGAGTTCGACCTCCGAGATGGGGTTGGCATCGGGCTCGAACGCCACGTCGTCTTCCACTTCATCGACGGCCCCCTGGTCGCCGACGTGGAGTTCCAGCGAGCCGTCCCGCTCCCGGACGTAGCCGTCGATTATTTCGACGGCCGCCCCTGCGTCGAGTTCCTCGGCGCGGTCGGCCCGGTCGTCCCACAGCGTCACCCGGATGCGCCCCGTCTCGTCGCCAAGCGTGAGATTCGAGACGCGCCCCTCGCTGCCGTCGTCGCGGTCGAAGGTCCGTATCGAGTCGGTGTCCAGAACGAGTCCGCGAAGCGACACGTCGGACTGGCCCATCGTCAGCGCGTCGATGGACGAGCCCGCGCCCGGCTCCACGTCGATTGTGGCGTCCTCGTCAGGCTCCGCCTTGTCGACGGACACCTCCAGCCCGTTGTAGCCGTCCTTCGGCCGGCCTTTGACCCGGAGCACATCGCCGACCTCCAGTTGCCCTTCGTCGATATCGACGGCCTGGCCGTCCCAGAAGGCGAGCCTAAGGCTGCCGCTCTCGTCGGCGGCCTCGACGTTGATGACCCGGCCGTCCTCGTCCTCGTCGTCACGTTCGAAGGTCTTCAGATCGCCGATGGCCATCACTTTGGCGAGGAATTTGACCTCGTCCATCCCAGGTTCGATATCGGCGACGGCGTTGACCTCGTTCTCGTTGAGCTCGTGGGCCAACAGCATCGCGGCCGTCTCCTCGTCGGCGAGCCCACCCATCTGCTCGACCTTCTCCTCGACGGCCTCGCGGAACTCCTCCTCGGGGACGTCCGTCTCTAGGTCCTCGTAAATGTCCTCTATCGCACCCATCTATCTATGGGACGCTGGGCTGGGGCGCGCTTAAGCGTTGTCGTTGGGCGAGCGAGCGGCCGCTGTCGGTCGATTTCGGTCGTATCTCGTCCATGACTCGAAGGTGGTCACGGGATGGGATATAAACCCTCGGAGCGAACGCTGCCTACCGCCCCATCACGCCAGTCGAGTCTTCACCATCACTCGATGCCTGTCCAGCAACCGGGCAGCGTATCGCTGTTGCCATATTCGTCGGGTCGACGCTGTCGTGTGTAGGTAACCCATCGCTATGGCTGGCGAGTCGCCGCTCTCAAGCGAGGTATGTCGACTCACCGCGTGACGGTACGCGAACCGTCACCCTTTTTAGGTGCACCATCCTCTCTCGATATGAGTCCGGATAGGGTAGTGGACTATCCTCTTGGCTTGCGGAGCCAGGGACCGGAGTTCAAATCTCCGTCCGGACGTTTCTACCGACGCAAACCGCCGAGCGACAGCGAGGCGACTGCGTCGGCGAAGTTCTGTGCGGAGATTTGAGCAGACGAGGAACGCGCAGCGAAGCGAGCATTTCTCGGCGAGTTCAAATCTCCGTCCGGACGTTCACTTCGTTCACGACCGGACGTGCTCCACGCTCGCTTCGCTCGCGTGGAACTCCGTCCGGACGTTTCTGCTGACGCAAACCACCGAGCGACAGCGAGGCGACCGTCTGTTACCGTTCAGACCTCTGTTCGGTCGTTTCCGTCACGGCTAGTCGTCCCGTTTTCGGTCGATGCTATCGTCAACGCGCTCCCGACGGCCAGGCTAAACGACGCGAGGCCGAGGACGGTGAGCGTCACCACGAACGCTTGACCACCGGGGAGCGCAAGCTGCTGCTGGAGCGTCACGACGACGTAGGTGGTGACGCCGGCGAAGGCTCCACCCCAAGTACCGCCCCTGCTGAATATCGGGAGGGCATTTCGTTGCGTGTAGAGGCCGACAATAGCGGCGAACAGCGTCAGGGCAAACGTCGACAGGAGCACGGGGTCGGTGACCAAGAACTGCCAGACGAAGACCGTTAGGGCGGACGCACCGGCCGCGCCGAACAACCATCGACGCCAGGATCGTGGCATACGCTAACTTTTGGTTTTGGTGATAAATCGCTTCGGTTACACGGGTGCCGATGTGGTTTTCCGACCGCGAGGCGAACCCACCCGTGTGCGCGACCATCTCCGCGCCGGCATCGCAGTGTACAACGAAGGTCGCTACCACGCAGCACACGATGCGTGGGAGGAGTACTGGCTGGACCTCGATTCGGGCGACGACGAGCGGTTCCTGCACGGCCTCATCCAGTTCACCGCGGTCGTCCACCACGCTAGCGAGGAGAACTGGTCGGGCGCGCAGGGATTAGCCGAGAGCGCGGCGACGTACCTCGACGGCTTGCCCGACCCGTATCACGGCGTGGCATTAGACGAGGTCCAGTCGTTCCTCGAGGCGACGGCGGCTGACCCCCACCATGCGGCGACGGACCCGCCGACGCTGACACATGAGGGCGAAGCCGCTGATTACGACGCGCTGGATTTCGATGCCACAGCCATCGCCGCCAAGGTACTGGCGGCGGCTGGCCGGTACGACGAGGCGGTCATCGCCGACGCTGTTCATCGCGCGCGGAGTGAGCTTGCAGGCGACGGCGACTCGCAGTTCGTCGGGATGGTGTTCTCGTTCGTGCGCGAGCGCGACCAGCGGCCCGTCGTCTACCAGCGGCTTCGGGACCACGTCGAACTAGAACAGCAGAAAGACGACGACGTACGTGGACTGTTCGACGGCTCGGGGTAGCGGGCGACAGCGGCAGTGGGAGACGCCTACGGTTCCGGCTCGGCAACGCGATCCTCGCCGTCGAAGTGCGCGGAGTTATCCTGTGGGGCGTAGCCGAGTACGTCCTTGGCGCGCTCGATGGAGTAGTACTTGCGGTCGTTGTCGGAGATGCCGTAGACGATTTCGTACTCGTAGTCAGCCTGGAGCGCACAGTCGTGGATGTGGGCGCAGTCCCGATAGGAGAGCCACATCGCCTGTCCGCGCTCGTAGTCGATAGGCGGGTGGCCGCGCGTGAGGTTGCCGATGCGGATGTTGCAGACAGAGAGGCCGTGCTCGTCGTGGTAGTAACGGCCCAGCACCTCGCCGGTGGCTTTCGAGACACCGTAGAGGTTGCCGGGGCGGGGGAGTTCCGTCCCGTCGAGGCGATACTGGTCGTCCGGGCGATACATCTCGGGCGTGCGCTCGTCCGTTTCAAAGGAGCCGACGGCGTGGTTCGAGGAAGCGAAAACGAACTTCTCGACGTCCTCGTCGACAGCGGCTTCGTACATCTTCTGGGTGCCGTCGATGTTGTTTTCGAGGACAGAGTCCCAGGGGGCTTCCGGCCGGGGATCGCCGGCCAAGTGGATGACGGCACCGACGCCGTCCATCGCCGCGGCCACGTCGCCCTCGCTGGACACGTCCCCGACGAGGTACTCGTGGTCGGGCTCCTCGGCGGGTGGGCTGTGGAACATGAGTTTCCACTCGTAAGCGTCCTCGAGTCCTTCGAGGATGGCCGCCCCGACAGCGCCGCCAGCGCCGGTGAGCAGAACCGGGTCGTCCATTCGTATGAGAGGATACGTCGCACGCAATAGGTAGCTTGCGGTTCGCTTTTGTGTTGCCCAGCCGGACCGATTGTATGGAACCCACAGATCCGCAGGAGGCGTGTTTCGAAGCGGGCGTCAAGTTCGGATCGCTGTATCACCAGTTCGCAGGGACGCCGATCAGCCCGGATAGCGCTGCTTCGCTCGCAGCGGCGATGGAGGAGGCTATCGAGAACCAGCCGTTCTGTGAGGCGGTCACCGTCAGCGTTCGCACGGAGGTGCTGGAAAACGCTATTTCTGAGGGCGGAGCGGACTACACGGAACTCACCGGACGGCTCATTGACGTCGAGATGCGAATCGAGTACGAGGGGGTCACGGTCGAGACGAGCATGGCGATGGAGGACGGCTACCCGCTGATGCAGGTCGACGAAGTACAGGAGTGAAATAGCCGGAGAGCGGCCTGAATCCCTGACACAGCCCCGAAAATTTTACCAGAGGGGGCTGTGAGACTTCCGATATGGCCCTCCACGCAGTCGACGATATCGACGACGCAATCGACGCGACGAAGTCGTTTCTATTCCCCTTCGAGAAAGGAATATGGCTCCGGATGGCGTTCGTCGTGTTCTTCATCGGTGGTGGCGGTGTCGGGCTGAACAACGTCCAGTCGTTCAGCAACTTCGGGGATTTCGGCGGGAACGGCGGACCGAGCGGCCCCAGCAGTCCGGGAAGCGACTTTCAGCTGACTGCGCCGCTTGAAACTGCGCTGTCCCTGCCGGGTGACCTTGCTATGCAAGTCTCCGAACCCGGTGTCCCGTCCGGCGTGCCGGACGAACTACTCGCCGGGGCCGGGATCCTTGTGTTCGCCGTTCTTGGTCTGTTCGTCCTGCTAGCGCTCGCATACGGTATCCTGAGTAACTTCATGGAGTTCGTGTTGACCCAGGCGCTCATCGACCGCGAGATACACGTCCGCCGGTATTTCAACGAGCACGTCGGGGACGGAATACGGCTGCTCCTGTTTCGGCTTGTCCTCGGAATTATCTGGCTCGGAATCGCGCTCGTAATCGGTGCAGCCGGGTTCTTCCTAGTACTCGGCGGCGAGGCCGCAAACGTCGGCGCATCGAGCGTCCTCGCGCTCTCGGGACTGTTCATCGCCGTGTTCGCGGTGCTCGCAATAAGCTACGGTATCGTTTTTGGCTTCACCACGGTGTTTGTCGTCCCGCTGATGGCGGCGGACAACGACGGCGTCCTCGCCGGGTGGTCACGGCTTTGGGGTTCGATTACAAGCCAGCCCAAGCAGTACCTCGCGTACCTGTTTTTCTCCATCGTCCTCCAGATCGGTGTCGGTATCGTCAGCGCGATTCTCGGCATTATCGCGTTCATCGTCGTACTGATACCGTTTGGGCTCGTTGCGGCCGCGCTGTATCTCGCACTTCATAATACCGTCGGCGTGGTCCTGGCCGGCGTTGTCGGACTACTAGGGCTGCTGGTCCTGCTCGTTATCGGTGCGCTCATACAGGTCCCGCTAACGACGTTCCTGCGGTACTACGCGATGCTCGTACTGGGTGACATCGATGCTGACATGGACCCGATTCCCGAGGTGCGCTCGGATATCCGGGCCGAGTAACCACAACGGCTTTTCGGTTTCAGCAAGTACCGACCGGTCACGTCCTGCGGTTTCACTTTCACTTTCAGGCGGGCTTTTAATCCCTCACCGCACCAACGGTTCCATATGAGTCAGTCAAGTCTGGACGACGACGAACTGTTCGGAGAGGCGGCCAATGAAATGCGCACGGACGTTGAGGAGTCACTCGCGAAGGCCCGCGACGCGCTCCCCGAGGCCGATTCGGTCTGGGACGTGGAAGCCGATAACACGCTCGGCGTGCTGAACTCGCTCAAAACGGCGCTCGACGTGGGCGACGCCGAGGACCACCTCCGCGACGCGAAGAAGTGGTACACGATGGGCGAGCGCGCGGACGCCTTCGAGGATGCCGACGACCTCGCCGAGGAGATCGAGACTATCGCGGACCTCATCGACGATGTCGACGACGCCCGCGAGCAGGTCGGTGAGCTCACGGCAACGATCCCGCAGCTGCGCAGCACGCTCGAAGAGTTCGAAGGCGAAGACGGAGCAGACGCGGAGGCGGACGGCGACGCCGACGCGGAAGCCGAGGCCTGAGGACGGAACGAACCCATTCGCGTCGGCTGTGCCACTGCCGCCAGCGCGTCGCTCGTGTCGTCCAGCGGCTTTTTTCGGACCCATGTCCCATCGTGATCGGCTACAGAGACGGTAGTTTCGACACCGTTCTATCGCTCGAACACGACAGCGGGCCGGCTCAGACGATCGAGTCCGGGCGCGTCGAGAAGTAGTTGAAGACCGCTCCGAGGCCGATCCCGTAGACGACGTGGGCGACGAGCGTCAGCACCGCGTACAGCACCAGCGCCAGCCCGGACTGGCCGGTGTAAAAGGCGAGCACGAAGCCAGTCCACATAGCGCCGCCGAAGAAGGCCCCGCTGATGGGGTCCGATTTGCCCGGAAGGTACGCTTTCAGTGAGGCAAACAGCAGCGGCCACGGGAACATCCCGCCCCCGAGGAACATGAAGAAGCCGAACAGTACCTCCGGGACATAGCCGGTCAGGCCCACGAGTTCGGTGAGGATGGCGAAGTCGTCGAGACTGAACGCGCCCAGCGACTGCGCGATGAGGAAGACGACGGTCATCATCGCCGTCCCGACCAGGCCGCCGGCAGCACCGACGACGCCGTCGGCGAGAATTCCGGCGAGACTATCGAACTCCTCGACCTCTGTGAGGCCGTCGTCGTTGATAGGCGGGTCCTCAACGCCGGGTGACGTGTCTTCCATGGGTTGTTGTAACATACCAATAGATAAAAAAGTTCCCGCACACGTTAGGCCACAGAAGGTAGTCTGTCAGATTTCTGTCCGCAATACCTATTACAGGGTGGGAAGAACCATGAAGGAAATGGCAGGAATCATGGTAACACTCACCGCGGTTGTGTTCCCCTTGCACGGTGGCGACGTCAGGGCACCCAGCGCAGTGTTCAACCAGATCTTCGAGGTGTTTCTCCTGCTGGGGACGGCGGTCGGGGTGGTTGTCGTGGCGTACACGATGTACCACGCGCTCAAGTACCGCGACGACGGGAGCGAGGAGGACCCCTACGCGGACAAGGTCGAGCGCCCAGAGATGGGTGAGATGCCGACCGGCGGAACGGGCGGCCGGAAGGTGTTCTACTCGTTCAGCATCAGCGCCATCATCGTCGTGTCGCTCATCGCCTGGACGTACTCGCAGCTGCTGTACATCGAGCAGGGCCCCGACCCAGCCCAGGAGGAAGCGCTGGAGATCGACGTGGAGGGCTACCGCTTCGGCTGGGACTTCATCTACCCGAACGGGCACACGACCAACACGCTCCGGGTGCCACAGGATCGGGTGGTCAGGTTACGGGTGACTTCGACGGACGTGTTCCACAACTTCGGTATCCCGGAGTTGCGGGTCAAGACCGACGCCGTCCCGGGCCAGCACACCTCGGCCTGGTTCACGGCCAACGAGACGGGGACCTACACCGCCAAGTGCTACGAACTGTGTGGCAGCGGCCACTCGCTGATGACGACCGAGGTGATTGTGATGCCACAGGACGAGTACGAGAACTGGTACGCAGAGACGGAGGGGCCCACCGAGACGGAGACGGCAGCGAACGAGACCGGCGGCGGTGACCACCAGATCGCCCCCGCCACCGTCGGAGGTGCCCCGGCATGAGTCAAGAGCACGAACACGGGCTGCCGCCCAAATCGTCGGTCAGCCGGTGGTTCCTCACGACCAACCACAAGGACATCGGCGTCCTGTATCTCATCACCGCGCTGTTTTTCCTGCTTTTCGGCGGCGTCCTCGCCCTGCTGTTCCGCCTCGAACTCATCACCTCCGGCGCTGACCTGCTGGGGTCGATGGGGTACAACCAGGCGGTGTCCACCCACGGCCTGCTGATGGTGTTCTGGTTCATCTCGCCGTTCGCCTTCGGCTTCGCGAACTACCTCGTCCCGCTCCAGATCGGCGCGGACGACCTCGCCTTCCCGCGGTTGAACGCGCTGTCGTACTGGCTGTACCTGTTTTCGGGCATCCTGATGGGCGTCTCCTTCTTCCAGGGGACCACCTTCGCGGGCGGGTGGACGATGTACGCCCCGCTGAACACGCCGGCGTACATCCCCGGTGAAGGACTGGGTGCGACCTCCGTCGTGCTGGCGCTCATCATGTTCACCGCCGCGGTGACGCTTGGCTCGGTGAACTTCCTGACGACGATGTACCGCATGCGCGCCGAGGGCCTGCGGATGCGGGACATCCCCATCTTCTCGCTGTCGATCAACCTCACTGTCTGGATGATGCTGTTCGCCTTCGCGGCGCTGCTTGCGGCGCTGATGATACTCGCTTCGGACCACATCCTTGGAACGACCTACTTCCAGTACTCCATCGACGGGACAACGATGGCCACCGACGCCGACAATCCGGGTGCGTCGCTGCTGTGGGCGCATCTGTTCTGGTTCTTCGGCCACCCGGAGGTGTACATCGTCTTCTTCCCCGCGCTGGGCGTGATGGCCGAGTGCTTCCAGACGTTCACCGGCCGGCGGCTGGTCGGCCGCAAGTGGTTCATCATCTCGATGGTGCTGGTGGCGCTCCAGAGCTTCGTCGTCTGGATGCATCACATGTTCCTGACCGGCATCAACCTCCCCATCAAGACCATCTTCATGGCGACGACCATCGGCATCTCCCTGCCCTTCGACCTGATGGTGTTCTCGCTCATCTACACGATGGCGAAGGGCCGGGTCCGGTTCACCACGCCGTTCCTGTTCTCGCTCGGTGCGCTCATCCTGTTCATCATCGGCGGCATCACCGGGGTGTTCCTCGGGGCGATTGTACTCGACTACCAGTTCCGCGGGACCTACTGGGTCGTCGCGCACTTCCACTACGTGATGGTGTCTGGTGCAACGGCGCTCTTCGGCGGCCTCTACTACTGGTACCCGAAGATAACCGGGAAGATGTACAACCAGACCCTGGGGAAGATACAGTTCGGGGTCTACTTCCTCGGGTTCAATCTGCTGTACTTCCCGATGTTCCTCGCCTGGGAGACGCCCCGGCGCGTGTTCGTCTACCCCGAAGGGCTACAGATCTGGCACTCGATGGCGACCGTCGGCGGGTTCGTGCTGGGCGCGAGCTTCCTCATCATGTTCTACAACCTCTTCGTGAGCCTCTGGCGCGGCGAGGATGTCGGCCCCAACCCCTGGGAGTACGCCACCTCCGCGGAGTGGGCCGTCTCCTCGCCGCCAGCGCTCGAGAACTTCCCCGGCGTCCCGAGCTACGCCACCGGCAAGCTGGAGTTCCTCGACGACGAGACGGTGGCCGAGCGGACCGAGGGGACGCCCGGTGCTGCGGCCCACGGCCACGCGGCCACCGACGGCGGGACCGCGACGGACGGCGGCGCGGTGACGGCGAGGGCCGCGGCGACGGCCACCGCGATGGAGCCCGCCCACGAGGTCGGCGGCGAGGAACACGCCAGCCACGCCAGCTTCTGGCCGTTCCTCGTCAGCCTCGCCGGGTTCGTCACGTTCCTCGGGCTGTCGGGCGTGCGGACGGGGAGCGTGTTCTACCTGTCGCTGGCGACCGTCGGCGGTATCGGGACGTTCGGCTCGCTGCTGGGAATGACCCGCGAGCCGTTCCACGCGCCGGAGATGGCTATCGCCGAGCGGTGGCCCTTCGAGCGCGTCGAGAAGATGAAACTCGGGATGTGGACGTTCCTCGCCAGCGACATCGTCCTGTTCGGGGCCTTCATCGGTTCCTACGCCTTCGTCAGAGTGGCATACGGCTGGACGGCCTGGCACCACGACCTCATCCCAGCCGAGCACGTGACGATGCCGGGCCTCATCAACACGTACCTGCTGCTCACGTCGAGTTTCCTCGTCGTCATCGCGATGGTCGCCGCCGAACGCGAGAGCAAGCGCGGGACCGTCGCCGCGCTGGTCGGGACGTTCGCGCTCGGTGTCGGCTTCCTCATCAACAAGGGCTTGGAGTGGCAACACCTGTTCCACATCCACACCGAGGCGTTCCCGAACGGGTGGAACCTCTCGACGAACATCGCGTCGTCGACGTTCTACCTGACGACGGGACTGCACGGGGCCCACGTCACCATCGGGCTCATCATCTGTGCGTACATGACCGTCCGGGCCTGGAACGGGGCCTACCAGGGCGACGACAGGGCCATCGAGTACTTCGGCCTGTACTGGCACTTCGTCGACATCGTCTGGCTGTTCCTGTTCCCGCTGTTTTACATCCTCTAGAACAATGGACTGGAAAGGCTACACCGTGATATACGTCGTACTGTTCGCGTTCGCAACCGCGCAGGCGGTCGTCGAGTTCACCGGCCTCGTCGACAGCGCCTACTGGGTCGCCTTCGCGCTCATCATGGTGCTGTCGGTGGTCAAGGCCGTCGGCGTCGCCGCGTACTACCAGCACCTGCGCTGGGAACCCCGCGCTGTCACGTACCTTGTCCTCGGGGGCACCGTCGCCGCACTCGCGCTGACCGGCGCGGCGGCGTACTCGATACTGTGACCGGCCGGGCTCGTTCGGTTGGGGGACAGCCGGAGCGGTCAGCGCTCTCGGGTGCGAAACTGAGTACACCGGGAACGTCAGGCCAGTAACTGGAGGCTGACCGCGATGAGAAAGAGCACGCCCGCGACAGTCGCGGACTCGGCAACCGCCAGCGAACGGGGGTGTCCGCGGCGCGTCGCCGAGAGGTATACGCCAAACAGGAGGTAGCCACAGAGCACCGCCCCGCCGGCGACGGCGACTGCCGCCCCGGCCATGGCCTGCGTCTCAACGGGGCCGGAGATAGACGCGACGACGCCGACGAGGAGGCCGACGACCAGCACCGCAAACACAGCGACCCAGACCATCGGCTTGTCGGCGTACGATTCGAACCAGCCCTCGCGGTCGCCCGCCGGGGACCGTGCGCTCGTCGACGACCCCGGGCTGTACTGATACCAGCCACGCCCGCGGATCATCCATGCGACCACCGCTATCGCCAACACGCCCATCAGTGCCGTGCTAGCGAGGTACGCGGTTGACATGTGGTGGCATACATGATGCTAGATAATAATCGTTTACCACGCTCAATCCCCGTCGTCAACAGCGCTGGCTGGTATCGATGCCGGTGAACTCAAAGCGGGCCCCGCCGCCCTCACCCGCGGTGACACGCAGGTCCCAGTCGTGGGCGTCGGCGACCTGTCTGACGATGGCGAGGCCGAACCCGGTCCCGGTTTCGACGGTCGTGTACCCGGTGTCGACGACCGCCTCGCGGTCCTCGGGTGGGATGCCGGGGCCGTCGTCCGCAACGTAAAAGCCGCGTCGGTCCGGGTCGTCAATGTCACCGACGGTGACCGTCACGGCGCGCTCCCCGTGTTCGACGGCGTCTCCCTGAGACAGCGAAGGGGAGGTCGCCGAACCGTGCTCCACCGCGTTCCGGATGAGGTTCTCGAACAACTGCTTGAGGCGCATCTCGTCGGCTCGGACAGTCTGGTCGGTGTCGATGACGAGTGTGGCGTCGGCGGTCTCGACGGTGTCCCAGCACGCATCGACGACCGCGGACAGCGAGACCGGCTCCAGCCCGTTGATGGGGCGTCCGTCGCGGGCCAGCGCCAGCAGGTCGTCGATGAGCGACCGCATCCGGTCGTGGGCGTTCGCCACCTCGGCCAGCCGCGGGCTGTCGCACTCCTCTATCGCCAGTTCGAGGTGACCCTCCGCGACGGTTAGCGGGTTCCGGAGGTCGTGGCTGGCGACGCTCGCGAACTCGTCGAGGCGGTCGCGCTGGCGCTGGAGTTCCCGTTCCTGGCGCTTCCGGTCCGTGATGTCCATCGCCGTCAGGTACACCCGTTCGAGCGTGTCGGCGTACTCCGCCGGGACGTTCAGTTCGATGATTTCGTGTCTGCGTTCGCCCGACAGCGTCCGGGCGACGGTCTCCCATCGGTAAGTCGTCTCGCCGGCGGCGAGCGCGAGCCACATCCCCGCCGCCGACTCGTAGGCCGCGTCGGTAAACACCGTATCGAGGTTCTCCAGAAGGGCCTCCTTCGACGGGGCGTCGTAGTACGCCAGGGCGTTCTCGTTGACGTCGATGATGTCGATGTCGGCCATCAGTTCGCGGACGACCTCCGGATTAGCCTCGAAGTGGGCTTCGAGGTCGTCGACGCGTGCGGCGATTTCGTCCAGCCGCTGCTTGCTCGCCGAGTAGTCCTCCTCCCAGATTATGTGTGGATTGTTCTCGAACAGCGAGCGGTAGCGCTTCCGGGCGTCGCCGGACTGGTCGACGAGGCGGCGCTGTTCGACGGCATCCCGGACCGTCGAGACCAGTATCGCCGGCCACCCAGTCGCGTCGGGCGGGCGTCGAAGCGTGCGGGTCGCGCCGTGTTCCAGTGCGGTGAGTTCGCGGGACCCGTCGCCGGTGTCGAACACCGCGACGAACGGGGTCGTGTCGTCGACGGCCTCCAGAACGGCCGAACCGTCGACGTCGGGGGCGTCGAACTCGCAAACCACACAGTCGACTTGGGCCGACGTACACTGCTCGATGGCGTCGACCGTCGTCGTCGAGCGGTGAACGGAGTGGATCGCCGACTCCGATTCGAGGGCCTCGACTGCCAGCCGAGTCCGTTCGTCGGTCCGGCCGCCGACGTACCGGACCGAAACGGGGTCCCCGACCTCGCTACTCATGGGGCTACGCATGGGATGCATCCTGATAACGTTGTGCGTCGCCGGGCCGCCGCTCCTGGTTCCCGGTATTCGAGCCCGTCTCAGTCGTCCGCGTCGGTCCGTGCCCGTCGCTGGATCGCCCGCTCGACGAACTCTTCGGGGAGTTCGTCGATTTCGCCTGCCTGGACCGCCCAGAGGTTGGCGTAGAGGCCATCTGCGGCGAGCAGTTCGTCGTGGCTCCCCCGTTCGACGATGCGGCCGTCCTCGACGACCAGAATCGTATCGGCGTCTTTCACCGTCGAGAGGCGGTGTGCGATGGCGAACGTGGTCCGGTCGGCGGTCAGGTCGTCGAGCGACCGCTGGATGAGCATCTCCGTCTCCGTGTCCACGTCGCTGGTTGCCTCATCGAGAATGAGGATTTCGGGGTCTTTCAGGATCGCCCGGGCGATAGCGATGCGCTGGCGCTGGCCGCCCGAGAGCTTGACGCCGCGTTCGCCGACCATCGTGTCGTAGCCGTCGGGGAGGTTGCGGACGAACTGGTCGGCCTCGGCAGCCTCCGCGGCAGCCACGATCTCCTCGTCGGTGGCGTCGAAGGTTCCGTAGGCGATGTTCTCGCGGACGGTGCCGTAGAAGAGGAACGTCTCCTGGCTGACGTAGCCGATGGCGCGGCGGATGCTCTGGATCTGGACGTCCTGAACGTTTTGGCCGTCGATGCGGACCGCGCCCGCATCCACGTCGTACATCCGAAGCAGGAGCTTCAGGACGGTGGATTTCCCCGCGCCGGTCGGACCGACGAGGGCGACCGTCTCGCCGCCGTCGGCCTCGAAGGCGATGTCCGAGAGTACTGGTTCGTCGTCGCTGTCGTAGCCGAATGACACGTCGTCATACTCGACGCGACCTTCAGTCACGTCAAGCGGCGGCGCGTCCTCGGCCTCTTCGAGACGGCCGGGCGTGTCCATCAGCCCGAACACGCGCTCCGCGGAGGCGTAGGCCCGCTGGTACATGTTGATTATCTGCCCGAACTGGGCCATCGGCCAGACGAACCGCTGGGTGTAGATGATGAAGGCGACGAACTGCCCGCGGGAGAGCGGTGCCGTCAGCGGTCCGGGTGCCTGGCCGGTGACCATCAGCCCGCCGACGACGAACGTGACGACGAAGCCGATACCAGAGACCAGTCGAAGGCCGGGGAAGAAGGTGATACGCGTCTCGATGGCGTCCCAGTTGGCGTCGAGGTAGTCCTCGGATGTGTCCTCGACCCGGTCGGCCTCGTACGGTTCGGTGTTGGCGGTCTTGATGATCTGGATGCCGCTGAGGTTGTTTTCGAGTCTGGAGTTGAGCTTGCCGACCGTGGACCGCACTTCGGCGTACTTGGGCTGGATGGTCTCGATGAACCGCTTGGTGAACACGGCGATGAGCGGGACCGGCAACAGGGCCACTAACGCCAGTTGCCAGTTCATGTAGAACAGGTAGGCGGCGATGCCGATGACCATGATTACCATCCGCGAGGCGGAGTTCAGGCCGTCGTTGAGGAACTTCTCCAGCCGGTTCACGTCGTTCGACAGCACCGACATCATCTCGCCGGTCTGCTTGTCGGCGAAGAAGTCCATGTTCAGCCGCTGCATCGTCTCGTAGGTGTCCGTACGGACAGCGTGTTGGACGTGCTGGGCGAACTTGTTCCAGCCCCAGTTCCGACTCCAGTGGAAGACGGCCCCGAGGCCGAACGACGCCGCGATGATGCCAGCGGTGAGCCACAACTGCGGTCCCTGGCCGTCCGGAATCCAGGCGTCGGGTATCAGGAAGAGGCCGTATTCGGCCTCCTGAAGGAAGATGGCATCGATAGCCAGCGCCAGAAGAATCGGCGGCAGCAGGTCCAGCATCCGGGCCACGATGGAACTGAACAGGCCGACGACGAACGCCCCCAACTGGCCCCGGCCGTAGCCGGTGAACAGTCGGAGCATCGGCCGGTCGACGCGTTCCCTGGCGTCCTCGAACACGTCGTCGTCCGAACCCGCGTCGAAATCCATTGTCGAATCCAGGGGTTGAACCCGCAAAAGGCCGTCGGGCTACGCGGCTTCGGGCGGCAGTTCGACCCGGTCACCGATGGAGACGCCGGTCCGGTTCGTCCACCCCCGGTTCACTTCGAGGACGTACTTTCCTCGCCCCTCGTAGCGCGTCAAGTCGTTGTCGCTGGTCCCCTCCGGCGGGACGGGTGCGTGGTGGATTGTCGTGATGGTTCCGTTGGTGTCGATGAAGATGATGTCCAGCGGGAACGACATGTTCCGCATGACATAGGTGTGCTCGCCCGCCTCGTCGTGGACGAACAGCATGCCCTCGCCGGGGCCGAGCGACCCCGTCTCGCTCAGGCCGACATAGCGCTGCTGCCAAGTGTTTGAAATATTGACTGTGACGGTCGCCAATTGCTGGGAGTCAGAACAGGCGACCACCTCCGTTCCGTTGGGCGAGCGGTCACATTGCAGTGGGGTCGCCGTCTCGGGTGTGGTATTGTCATGGACTACCACTGTACCCTCCTCGTACCCGTCGGTTCCCAGAACCTCGACCCAGAGGCCGGTCTGGAGGACTACGGCGGCGGCGACGAGAAGGCCCACAAGTCCAAGCACGACTACGGCGGGGCGCTGCATACTCCGTGTGAGGGACAGACCGTGGGTAATACTGTCGGTGCCCACTGTCGACCGAGAGAGAAAGCGTTATTCCTACCGATGGAAAACGATGGCATACGGGTCCGTGGTCTAGTTGGTTATGACGTGGCCTTTACAAGGCCGAGGCCGGTGGTTCGAATCCGCCCGGACCCACTTCTGACACCGACTGCGACGAGTGCAACAAGGAGCCAGCGGTGTCTGTGCGGCCGGGCGGTTCGAATCAGGGAACGATGCAGCGCGGAGTGACCGCGGTTCGAATCCGCCCGAACCCATCCTGCGACGACCGAACATGAGGAACGGATGGTTCCTGTGGATTCGATTCCCGCCAGTCGCGCGCAACATCGTAGCCCAGGTATCAGGGTGTCTATCTCGATTGATAGTCGCCCGTAATCCATATATCCGGAGTGGTGGTAGTGCGTGGCATGATAGGTGGCTCGACGTGTCCGGCCTGTAGCGGGCACGTCTCGACGACCAATGGCACTGAGTACGAATGCGACGACTGTGGTGAGACGTTCGACAGCGCGGACCTGTTTCTCCCGTAATCGGCAGTCGAACCTCCCGACGGATGCGACAAAACCTGCGCCCGCTTTCGAAATGCTTTTTTCTACCCTCGTCATCGATTGGAGTGCGCGCCGCCTTAGCTCAGACTGGGAGAGCACTCGACTGAAGATCGAGCTGTCCCCGGTTCAAATCCGGGAGGCGGCATTTTTCTACGAACAAAGTGAGCAGTGAACACGCTCTCGAACGGATTTGAACGAGGTGGCTAAGTAGCGACCACTGCATCGCCCTATTGACTCGCCGCGGTCGCCGGAACAGGTACTTCCGTAGCGACGAGTAGCATGGGTATGACAGAGGAGCCAGCACACGAACAGATGGAGCGCCACGCGACCCTGACAGACGAACTCACGGCACTCAGTGCAGAGCGGGACGCCGTCGCGGCGTCAGTACAGGACCGGCTTGCCGACGCAGTTTCGGAGGCGATAGCAGAAGCGGGGACGAACGTCGGGAGTCTCGGACAGTCCAAGGACGGCAAGCGGTTCCGGTTCGAGGCACGGCTCGACCGGGCAGCATTGGTGGCGGCGGTGACGGAAGCGCTGCCGGACGGGTTCGTCGTCTCCCATGTCAACGAAGATGGGACCTTAAGCGTGGACTGGACCGGCGACAGCACGACACCGTCGAAGCGGGAACACGGTGCCATCCTGAAGGCAATCATCGCAGAGGAGACGGAGACGGACAGCGACGGCTTCATCGAGGCCGTACCCAGCCGCGACCGCGTGCTGGCGCGGGCGGTAGAACTGGGTGTCGACGAGGGTGACGCGGCGGACCGTCTCAGTCGACTGGCGACGCTTGACGTGGTGGACATCACCGACGAGGGGATATATCCCGACGATAACTTCTCACGGTACTAGCGAGCAAGAGCGGATACCGGCTGACGGCAGACGGTAGGGACACGGGTGGTCGGCGTCGGCGTGACCGACGTTTATTACTGGGTCCAGCCTGTGGTGTCAGACGAAATGGCAGTCTTATCGACAGAAGACGAGGGGAAGTTCCTCATGGACGCACAGGGCGAACAGATCGGTATCGTGACCGAGGTTGACCCGGAGGAGCAGATTGCGTACGTCGAACCGGACCCGGACCTCACCGAGGCCTGGGTGCAGGGGCTCGGGTTCGGTGACGCCGACGAGGACGATATCGAGGTCGCCGCCGACGCCATCGGAACAATCACTGACAGCGAACTGCGTGTGACTGTCGACCTGTAGTCACGCGCCGGACTCGGGACGCTCGCCCACCACGAGCGTCCACCACTTGACGAACTGCGTCCGTTCGTAGAGGTCGAGAAGCCGCGCCGACGCATCCGACTCGGAGATGCTCGCGAGCATCAGCGGCGATCCGAGCGTCTGTTTCTCGATGACCTCGAACGAGTCGGAGACGAGGTCAGTAACGGCGGTCTCCGAGAGGTGGCCGTAGATATCTGTGTCCTCCTCCAGAAGCCCCAGTCGGAACGCAGCACCTTTCGTGAGCTTGCGGTACAGCCCCGGCGTCCCTTCGAGCAGAGCGAGACGGCCAACAGGACGGAGGACGCGGGCGGCTTCGCGAATGATCTCCGGACGGTCCGCGGGCGGGACGTGATGGAGGAATCGGCGGCCGATGACGGCGTCGAAGGAGTCGTCGTCGAACGGCAGCGCGCGGGCATCACCAGCCAGTGCCGGCTTGCGGACGGTTTCGGCGTTCGACGGCCAGCCTTCCAGTCCGACATCGGCGCGGGGATGCATATGCTGGCCGAACGCGAGTTCGAGCGTTCGGCCGGGCGGAAGCTGTTCGGCTATGAGCCCGTCATGTCGTTCGTATATTCGGTGCAACAGCGGGTGCTTTCGGACGTTCCGTGGCTGCTCGACGATTGCACCGTCCTGAACGTCCCAGGTCGCTTCGGACATATCATGGCCTCACAGCACGGAGTCGACAGCGGTCGCAGGAAACTATAGAGGCGATAAGAAAGCAGCAGTAGCTGACTAATACCGGGATAGCAGGTTGCTAAGGGCGTTCGCACTGGGACAGTCGTGTAACATCGGCAGACAACAGCGGGAAAGCGGGTCTACTCGATATCAATTCGGTTCGAATCGTCGGTGTCGTCTGCGCGTGGCAGGGTTACTTCGAGAACCCCGTTGTGGTAGGTAGCGGTTATCTCGTCGTCCACGACCGGTTCGGGGACGGCGACCCGTTCGGCGACCCGTCGGCTGTGGCGGCGAGCGCCGTCACTGGTCTCCGTAGCGACTGTGGTCTCGCCCTGAATGCTGAGGACGCCGTCTTCGAAGCGAACGGCGAGGTCGTCGCGCTCGAAGCCCGGAAGGTCGACCATCACGGCGTACCCGTCGTCGGCCTCGTCGACGTGAAGGTTCGTGTCGATGCCGTGTCGGCGGTGGTTGCTTCCGCGTGGGCCCGTGGCCGGCCGGTCGGAGCGGTATTCGGAGCGGTCGTCTGTTCGGCGTCCCAAATCGCTACCCATCCGCCGGCTCAAACTGTCGTTCATCATCTCCTGTTGCGTCTGTGCGAAAAGTCGGAGCATCGTCTCGAAGGGGTCGTTGCTGGGTGTCATAATCACCATATATAAGCTCGTACTGATATTAACAGTTGCGTAACACGTGCTATCATAGGGAGGCGGAAGTACCGTCCACGGCCCGCGTTCGACGACTCGAAGGCGCGTGATGGGATACCGTAGCGGAACTGTTTTGTCAGGCGTACAGCTAGATCAGCCACAGATAACTGCCGAGTGCCCGGTCCGTTGGTAACCGGGCAACTGGACACGAAACACACCATGGCAACCGATTCCGGCACCCGGATAGACCCTTCGGCCGACGAGGTATCGAACTACGACTATCAGAACGACAGCGTCGCCCGGTCGGGCCTCGTCGACGACCTGCAGACGCGTATCGACGGCGAGGTCCGGTTCGACGAGTACTCGCGGCAGTTGTACGCGACCGACGCCAGCCTCTACGAGGTACTGCCAATCGGCGTTGTCTATCCACGGTCGACCGAGGACGTGGCCGCGGCCATGTCCTACTGTGCACAGCGGCAGATTCCGGTTCTGCCACGAGGAGGCGGGACGAGTCTCGCCGGCCAGACGGTCAACGAGGCCGTCGTCCTGGATTTCTCGCGGTACATGAACGACCTCATCGAAGCCCGGCCCGACGACCAACGAGCGCGGGCCCAGCCGGGCATCAAGCTCGGCGATCTGAACGCCGAACTGGCCGACCACGGGCTGAAATTCGCACCAGACCCGGCGTGGGGCGACAAGAGCGTGCTCGGCGGCGCGATTGGCAACAACTCTACCGGGGCCCACTCCCTGCAGTACGGCAAGACCGACGCCTACATCGAGGAATGCGAGGTCGTCCTTGCGGACGGTACCGTCACCACGTTCGGCGAAGTCACCCGCGGGGAACTGCGCGTGCGGGCGGACCCCGAGGGCGACCTCGAAGCCCGGATTTACGCCGAAATCGAGCGGATACTCACTGAGGAGGCCGAGGATATCGAGAGCCACTACCCGGACCTGAAGCGCAACGTCTCGGGGTACAACCTCGACTGGGTGCTCGAAGACGCACAGGACGGGACCGTCAACGTCGCCTCGCTGCTGGCCGGCAGTGAGGGGACCCTGGCAATCGTCACGGAGGCTGAGATCTCGCTGGAGCCGATTCCCGAGACCAAGTCGATGGCCCTGCTCACCTACGACGGGCTCATCGAAGCGATGGAAGACGTCTCGGACATCCTCGAACACGACCCGGCGGCCGTCGAGGTGCTCGACGGCGTACTCATCGACCTGGCCCGGGACACCGCCGAGTTCGAGGACGTGGTCGGACTGTTGCCCGACGGGACCCGGGCGGTCCTCATCGTGGAGTTCTACGCTGACGACGAGGAGAGCGGGCGGCGGAAGGTCGCCGACCTGTTGGCGGACCGAACGAACGGGGTCGACCCCGAAGCCACTCCGACCCAGGGCCGGCCCGTCGTCGACGCGCCGGTGCGGGCCTTCGACGCCATGGAGGCCCACGACGAGGCGAAACGCGAGACGTTCTGGAAGATGCGCAAGTCCGGCCTCCCGATACTGCTCTCGCGGACGACCGACGAGAAACACGGCTCGTTCATCGAGGACACCGCCATCCCGCCTGAGAACCTCCCGGAGTACGTCGCCGACTTCCAGGAAATTCTGGAGAAACACGACACCTTCGCCTGTTTCTACGCCCACGCCGGCCCCGGCGTGCTCCACATCCGCCCGCTCATCAACACCAAGACCGTCGAGGGCGTCGAGGCGATGGAGTCCATCGCCGACGCGGTAACCGACCTCGTGGTGAAATACGGCGGGAGCGTCTCGGGCGAACACGGCGACGGCCGCGCCCGAACGCAGTGGAACGAGAAACTCTACGGCACGGACCTCTGGGAGACGTTCCAGGACCTCAAATCCGCGTTCGATCCCGACTGGCTGCTCAATCCCGGCCAGGTCGTCGGCGTCGATGCGGGCGAGGTCGAGTCCGGCGCGATGCCCGAGCGGGCACGCACGGTCGAGATGACCGAGAACCTCCGATTCGACCCGGAGTACGAGTTCGACACCGGCTTCGATCCCACCCTGGAGTGGGACAACGACAACGGGATGCAGGGGATGGTCGAACTCTGCCACGGCTGTGGCGGCTGTCGCGGCCCGCAGGAGACCACCGGTGGCGTGATGTGCCCGACCTACCGCGCATCCGAGGAGGAAATTACCGCGACCCGCGGCCGCGCGAACATGCTCCGGCAGGCCATGAGCGGTGACCTGCCGGAGGATCCCACGGACGAGGAGTTCATGCATGAGGTGCTCGACCTCTGTATCGGCTGCAAGGGGTGTGCGAAGGACTGCCCGAGCGAGGTCGACATGGCGAAGCTCAAAGCCGAGGTGACCCACGCCTACCACCAGGAACACGGCTCCAGTCTGCGGGACAAGCTGTTCGCGAACGTCGATGCGCTCGCCGGACTCGGAAGCGCGTTCGCGCCGTTGTCGAACCTTGCGACGAAAGTGCCGGGCGCTCGCACAGTGCTGGAAAAGACGGTCGGTATCGCCACGGACCGGACGCTGCCGAGCTTCCAGCGGACGACGCTGCAGGACTGGTTCGACGAGCGCGGCCCGCAAGTCCCGGCCGATGAGGCCGAGCGGCGAGCCTTGCTGTTCCCCGACACGTACACGAACTACAGCCATCCCGAGGTCGGGAAAGCCGCCGTCCGCGTGCTCGAAGCCGCGGGGGTCTACGTCCAGCTAGCCAATCGGACCGACAGTGGGCGGCCGGCCCACTCGAAGGGATTTCTGGACCAGTCCCGAGCGACCGCGCGGGACAACGTCGACGCGCTTGTCCCCGCCGTCGAGGAGGGCTGGGACGTAGTGCTGGTCGAACCGAGCGACGCCGTGATGTTCCAGTCGGACTATCTGGACCTGCTGTCGGGTGAGGACGTGGAGACGCTGGCCGCGAACGCCTACGGTGTCTGTGAGTACCTCGACACCTTCCGACTGGACGAGGCGGCCGACTGGGACGTGCCGGCCGAGACGCTGACCTATCACGGCCACTGCCACCAGAAGGCGACGAAGAAGGACCACCACGCCGTCGGCGTCCTTCGGCGGGCCGGCTACGACATCGACCCGCTGGACTCGGGCTGCTGTGGCATGGCCGGCTCCTTCGGCTACGAGGCCGAGCACTTCTCGATGAGCAAGGCCATCGGCTCTATCCTGTTCGACCAGATCGGAGAGAGCCACGGCGACACCGTGGTCGCGCCCGGCGCGTCCTGTCGGACGCAGTTAGAGGACTGGGACGAGAGCGACGGCGAGCCGCCGCATCCGGTAGAGAAACTCGATGCAGCCTTAGCCTGACGGCGTTTCGGCCGACTGGCGGACCGCCTGGCCGATGCCGACCGTCTGGCCGACTAGCGCCAGTCCGATGCCGGCAAGCAGTGCGGTTTCCGCCGCCGGGAACAGCGCGCCGGCATAGACCGCTGCACCGAGAACGCTCAGCACTGCGCCGGCCGTGTACATCCGCTGGCCCACCGGAACGTGCGTCCCGGTGTAGTAGAGGCCGATGCCGGGAACGGCCATCCACCCCAGTATTGTCGTCGTGAGGAACGGGACCCGAAGCGGCGAGTAGAGGAGACCGACGATGCCGCCGAGAGTGAGCAAAAGTCCGACGAGGAGAATATCACGCCAGATCCGGAGGACGCCCGTCTCCATCTCGTCCCACGAGAGGGCGGCGAACGCAGCGATGAGGACGGCAGCGACGACGTGGAAGATCAGCACTGTCCGGTCAGTGACCACATCGAGATGGGCCAGCCCCACGAGCAGCCACGCCAGCGGAATGAGTACAGTCGGGCCCTGTGCGCGCAAGCGAGGGAACATACGCCTCACTGTGCCGCCCACAATCAAGAAACGTCGGTCGTGCGGACCGGTGTCATGCCCGCGGGAGTTCGACGACGAAATGTGCGCCGTCGAGGTCGGTGCCGGGGAAGTCCGTGTCGGCTTTGCTGGCGGTGTCAGCGAGATAGATATCGCCGCCGAAGCTCATAACGAGCGTCTCGACGAGATGGAGTCCGCCGCCGTGTGTGTCGCCCGCCCGCGGGTCGAAAATCCTGTCGCGCTGGCCCTCGGGAATCCCTGGGCCGTCGTCGATCACGTGGATCTCAATGACATCGTCGGTCTCGCGGATCGCGACAAATACCGACGGGTGATCGTGCCCGTCTCCCGTCGGCTGGACCGTCTCCGCTCGCTGTGCCTCGTCCTGCGGCACTGCCCCATCCGTCGCGGTCCCCTCGGCCGATAGTTCGGTCGCTGGCGTCCCGTGCTCGATAGCGTTCTCTATGAGGTTCCGGAAAACCGGGCGAGCGGCCTCGTTGGTGTATGCCATCGCGCTCTCCGGGGCTCGAAGCTCGATGGCGATGGGATGTGTTTGCTCGATGCGCTGTATTACCGCCTCGGCGATCCCGACGATGTCAGTCGGTTCGAAGGACGGGTCGGAACCGAGGGTCTCGACGACAGCTCCGGCGTTGTCGACCAGATTGTCGAGTTCGGTTACCTGCTCCTGGATCGCGTCCGCCGCCGTTTGAACCGTCTCCGAGTCGGCGTTACGCCGGATAATCGTGGCCCGGCCGTCGATAACGACCAGCCCGTTCGCGATATCGTGGCGAAACAGGTCGTTGACAAACGACAGCGTGCTCGCGGTTCGAGTCGCACGGCTGGCATCCTGACGGGCCCGGACCGCGAGCGTGCCCGCGATGAGTCCCGTGACAGCGCCCGTCTCTATCGCCAACAGGGTGACGAACACCGGTTCGGCGATTGCTCGGCCCTCCATCATGCGGATGAGGACGCTCAAACCGATGACGGCTCCGACCGCAACACTCCCGGCAACGCTCCAGACGAAGACGGTCCAGATCTGCTCACCCGGTGTCGACGACGAGACGAGGCGATAGCTGCCATACACCAACACCAACGGTAGTAGCCCGTCGAGGACCAGAGCGAGCGCGGGGCCGCCGATCTGTCCGATGCGCTGTGTCTCGACACCGAGGTGCCAGACGATGGCCGCACCTGTAAGAGCGAGACCGAAGCCAGCGAGCAGCCACGGCGCAAGGCGGGCCCGGGCACCACGGTACATGGTTACCACTTGTGCTCGAATGGCTAATTCCATTCGGTTAGTGAGCCGGTAAGACCAGACCAGCGCTGGAGCGCCTATAGCCAGCCGGGAGAGCCGGCTGCGTGTGTGGTATGACAGTATTACACACTCCCTAATCGCCAGACTGCGGTCGATTTTCTCTGTTTCCCACCATAGCATCGTACCGACACTGTTATCCGTGGTGCTGGCATCTCTTTGGTTGCAATGGCGAAAGGAACGGTTGATTTCTTCAACGACACTGGCGGTTACGGTTTCATCGACACTGAGGACGCGGACGAAGACGTCTTCTTCCACATGGAAGACATCGGCGGCCCGGACCTCGAGGAAGGACAGGAGCTCGAATTTGACATCGAGCAGGCGGACAAGGGTCCGCGCGCCAACAACGTCACACGGCTCTAACAATGGCGGAAGGCACTGTCGACTTCTTCAACGACACTGGTGGTTACGGCTTCATCGAAACCGACGATGCGGACGAAGACGTCTTCTTCCACATGGAAGACGTCGGCGGCCCTGACCTCGAAGAGGGGCAGGAAGTCGAGTTCGACATCGAGCAGGCGGACAAGGGTCCGCGTGCGACCAACCTCACGCGACTGTAAGACGGCTTCTGTCTACAGTCTAGCACTATAATCACTTGTCAGCGGTCGCGGTGTACCATAGCGTACACGACGGTGGCGCTGGCACGTACATAACTCACGACGAGCGACGGCGCTCACCGGGACACGTCACTACGTGAGCAGTCGCGACATCGCTCGATAGATAATTCTACGTGAGTAGTGGCGACGCCGCCCGGTAGACGATCTCCATCGGGAGGCCCACCGCGTCCCGCGGCGGCTCAGGCGGGAGCGTGTACAGCTCCCCATCACCCGGGGCAGCCGTGTACGCGAGCACAACGGCATCCAGTACGTCGTCGATGGCCACCGCTGCACCACCGGTCGCTTCGGCGGCTTTCTGGACTGTCGGGGCGGCGTCGCGGTCGTACTGTGCGAGGATTCGCATCCGTTCGGCGTATCCCCCAGCGGTGTGTTTTGCGTAGCTGAGCGGCTCACCGGCGAAGGCCCGGAAACAGACCTCCGGGTGAGATTCCCGAATGGCTGCAGCGGCCTCGGGTAGTTCCTGTAGGAGTTCGTCGACCCGGGCAAGGCTGTCGCTACGTGCGAACGCCGTCTCGGAGAGTTCGTGGTCGGTCTTGCGCCTGTGGACGCGGTTGGCCGTCGAGTAGCGCTGTTTCCGGGTCGCTTCCCGTACTGGCGGTGTGCGGATCGTCGTGCTTCGCGCACCGAGGACTGACCGGGCGAGGTCGTCACATCGGCGGTCCGGCTCGCCGGATTCCACGAGTCCGATTGGGACGCCCACGAGTATCCGGCGAGCACGCTCGTCGTAGGCTGACCAGCACTCGCCGATACTGTCGAACACCGACGCGTGGTCGAAGCCGTCGCCGGTGAACGCGACGGCAACCCATGCCCCGTCGCTCCGGTCGACGCCGACGTACAGCGGTTCCGCCATTGTGAATACTCGTTCCGACGGACGCAAAAGTGTATCCCGAGGTGTTTTTGATCCAACTGGTCCGGGCTCCAGCTATCTGTCGAAACGCTGACTGCGCCGGTCCGAAGTCGCTTACGACCGTCCGAACTTCGTGAGGTCCTTGAGCGGCACTAGCCGGTGTGCCATCGCCGGCTTCGTGTAGCCGGCCGACTCCTCGGAGACCCCGCTTGTGAATACCAGCATCTTCTGCTGGAGGACATGGGGAACGCCGTCGTTGTCCCGGATGATGTCCACCGAGCGCCACGCTTCGTCTTCCATGTGTCTGAGTCACACGCTGCTCCCACCTGTCTCTTTCCCCGTCAGGAGTACGGCCCGACGAAGACAGTCCGGAGCCGTGCACCGCAGTTCGGACAGCACAGCGTCTGCCAGCGGTCGGCGTCGAGGTCGCCAAACGTCTCCCGGCGAATGGCTTCCTCGGCGGAGACCGACCGGTCGCAGGTGTCACACTCCTCGACCATACAGATTGTTGGCAGGCCACAGACAAAACCCGCTCGTCCACAGGCATTTAGCCGGCCCGAGCGTCAGGCCGGATATGGATGGCGTCGTACTCGCTGCCGGCAAAGGGACGCGGATGCGACCGCTCACTGCGGACAGACCGAAGGGACTGGTCGAGGTGGCCGGAACGCCGCTGCTGACACACTGCTTCGAGACGCTGCTGTCAATCGCTGTCGACCGCTTGGTCGTCGTCATCGGCTACCGCGGCGACGATATCGTGGCCCACTACGGCGACCAGTACCGGAACGCGCCAGTCGAGTACGTCCGGCAGGACGAGCGGTTGGGGCTCGCCCACGCACTCGAACAGGCCTGCTCCGCCGTCGACGGGACCTTCGTCATGCTGAACGGCGACAATGTCTGCCGGGCGAACCCCGGCGACGCGCTCGACCGCCACCGCGAGACCGACGCCAGCGCGACGCTGCTCGTCGAGGACGTGTCGCGGGCGGTGGCCAAGTCGACCGGCGTCGTCACAACGGACGGCGAGGGGAGAGTGACCGGCCTCGTCGAGAAGCCGTCGGACCCGCCGTCGACACTGGTGACGCGGGGCTTTTTCGTGTTCGAACCGGCCATCGGCCACGCCTGCGCGCTGACGCGCCCCTCTGACCGAGGTGAGTACGAACTCCCCGACGCAATCGACCTGTTGCTGAGCGCCGGCCACCACGTCGAGGCGGTCGAACTCGACGGTTGGTGTCACAACGTCAACGAACCGAGTGACATCGAGGCGGTCGAACAGCGACTTGGCGAGAGCGTCGACCGCTGACGAGCGAACCGACGCCCGGTACGCGGTGACAGAACACCGAAGGGGCTCCACCCCAATACAGGGGTATGACACCCGTTCGGCCGCTGGTGTTCGTCGCGCTCGCCGTTCTCGTCTCACTGGCGGGCTGTGGGTCGCTGTTCGGCAGCGGCGAGCAGGCAGCGACCGAGGCGACGGTGACACCCGCCGAAGTACCAACAGAGGACGCGCAAGCGGTCGAGCCGGTGGGAGCCGAACGGGAGTACTGGGGGAACGTCTCCGTTGACGCCAACAGATCGGCGGTGACGCAGCCGCGGGTCCTCGAACTGCGACCGAACTGCGAGCGGCCGCCGGGACTCGTCGTCCACATCCAGGTGCTGGCGCTGCAGAACAACGACCCGGCGACGAACGAGGGCATCAATACGACCTGGCAGTTCGCGTCCCCGTCGAACCGGGACCTGACGGGACCGTACTCGAACTTCGTCCGGACAATCCAGAGCGGGTTCGAGCCGCTGTTGAACGCGACGGGCGTGCGGTACGGGCCGCTCGACCGCGACGGCGACACCGCGTCACAGCCGGTCACGGTCGTCAACGAGAACGGAACGACAACGAGCTATCGGTGGACGGTCGAAAAGCAGACCGAAGGGCGTTACGAGGGCTGCTGGATGACGGCGGGCGTCGCGCCGGCCTAACCTTCCATCCCGCTGAACGAGAGGCCGCCTTCGATGTAACGCTGGGCGAACAGATACGCCAGCATGATCGGCGAGGCGAAGGTGAGCGCGAACGCGGAGAAGCGCGCCCACGGGATGGAGTACTCGTCGACCATCGCGTACAGGCCGACCGGCAGGGTGTAGTTCTCCGTTCCCAGCAGCGTCTGAGCGACGACGAACTCCGTCCAGCCGGTGAGGAAGACGAAGATGAACACCGTCGCCAGCCCAGCGGTCGACATCGGGATGATGACCTCGGTGACGACCCGCCACGGCGGCGCGCCGTCGACGACGGCGGCCTCCTCGTAGGAGACCGGAATGCCGTCCATGTAGGTCTTCAGCAGCCACGTATTGAACGGTACGGCGGTCGCAGCGTAGTACACCGCGAGCGCCAGTTTGCTGTCGTTGATGCCGAACTGGACGTACAGCGCGTACATCCCGATGAGCAGGGCGACCCCCAGACCGCCTCCGACCTGTGTCATCAGGACGTAGAGGAACAGTATCTTCCGACGGAAGAGGAATTTTCGCCGCGAGAGTGCATAGGCCGCCGGAACGATGAGCGACATCGCGATCAGCACGGTGGGAATCGCCACCATGAGGCTGTTCCAGAGGAAGCGCTTGAACTCCGACGGGCGGTCGACGCCGTAATCTGAGGCGTCCAGAATTTCGATCCCCGGCGTCTGGAACACGAAGGCGAGATCGGTGAACGGGATGGCCGCAGATATCGAGTACGACGGGACGATGAGGTCACCGATGACCCAGATGAACGGCTTGATCGTTGGATTGGAAGGCAGCAGTGAGAAGCTCTCGGACGTGTACAGCGAGCTTCCGGAACCGGAGAGGGCCGCCATCAGAATCCAGTATATCGGGAAGAGCAGTGCCAGCACGACCAGTGTCGCGCCGATGGTCGAGAGAATGACCTTCAGAACCTCCGATGCGGGTAGCTCACCCCGACGGACGGCCTGCACGGTGTAGGACCACTTTCGAACTGTTCGGGCGGGCATCGTGGCGAACGTCTTGATGTCGTCGCCGAGCTTTCTGGCGATTGCACCGAGCAACATCAGTCGTTCACCCCGTCGGCGAGCTTTCCTTTCTTGACGTTGAGCCACATGAACGCGCCGATGAACACGAGCGCGATGATACTGATAGCCGCACCGCGGCCGTACTGCTGGAACGACAGCGCCTCACGGTAGCCGTAGACGACGATGAGTTCGTTCGCCCGCGCCGGGCCGCCCTGATTGAACACGAACGGGATGAGGAACTGCTGGAACGACGCCGCAGATGTCAGAATCGACGCGAACAGCACGGGCCGTTTGATCGACGGTAGGGTGATGTGCGCAAAGCGTGCCAGAAACCCAGCGCCGTCGACGACGGCCGCCTCGTGGAGTTCCTCAGGCACGTCCTGGAGCGCGCTGACGGTGATGATGACCATGAACGGGTACGCCAGCCACGCCTCCGTGACGTTGTACGCGACGAAGGCGGTCCAGCGGCCCGACAGCCACGCGACCGAACTCGCCCCGAACGCGGTCAGCAGTTGGTTCATCAGCCCGAACTCGGCGGAGCTGAAGATGCCGCGCCACACGGTGATAGTGAAGATCGGCGGCAGCCCCATCGGGAAGATGATGAGCGAACGCAGGACGCGCTTGCCGCGGACGAGGTCGCTGGTCACGACGAGCGCGATCGCCAGGCTCGCCCCGATTTTGAGCGTGACGCTCGTGGCGACGAACAGCCAGGTGACGCCGAAGGAGTTCCAGAACTGGCCGTCGGTCAGCACGTCGGCGTAGTTCTCTAATCCTACGAACAGCGCGTCACCGAACGTGAGCACGGCGACGACGCCCTCGCCGGCGAACAGGTTCGCCGGCTCCGCGTTCGTAAAGGAAATACCCAGCAGGTAGAAGACCGGGAACAGCATGAACGCCGAGAAGACGAACAGCCCCGGGAGCACTAGCAGTAACGACGCGTCGTCCCGCGTCAGAAACGGGACCGACTCGATGCGGTCCGCCGCTCGTGAAACGGTACTCATGGGCGTTTCTCACTCCCAGTTGCTGCGGATTTCCTCGGCGGCGGCCGTCAGCGCCCCCTCGGCAGTCGCGTCGCCGTTGAACGCCTCGATGAGGGCGTTTTCAAGCGGCGACCACACCTTGTTCATGCGCGGGTCGGTCGGCATCGGCACCCCCTGACTGACGGTCTGGGAGTACGTCCGGACGTGGTCGGGGAGTTCGTCGCTGCCGACGAGGCTGTCGAGCACCGGAATCGCGCCCTGCTCCTCGGCGAGCCGCGTGGCGTGGTCCTCGTTGGTGGCGAACCACTCGACGAAGTTCCGGGCGGCCGTCGCGTCGGCCCCGCTCTCGCTCATCGCGTCCGCGAAGTACCACATCGAGATGCCGGTGTACGGCGTCACCTCGCCGCCGTCGATTTCGGGGAACGTCGCCACCTCGTAGTTCACGTCGTTCTGGTTCAGCGTCGCCAGGTACCACGGCCCGTTGACCGCGAAGGCGGCGTTCCCCTCCGAGAACGTCGCGGCCTGCGGTTCGTAGGTCGGGTCGTCGGGCATGTACGGGCGGAGTGTGTCGAGAGCGAACTGGAGCCCTTCGATGGCTTCGTCGGCGTCCAGCCCGAGCGCCGGGTCCCGGTCCGGATCGAAGATGTAGCCACCGAAGGCCTGGATCCAGCCGCTCGTGAAGTACGGAACGAACGGCGAAGAGAGGCCGTACTGGCTGCTGGACGGGTCGTGATATTCCTCCATCACCGCCACCATGTCGTCGATGGTCTCGGGCGCTTCGTCGACGACGTCCGCGTTGTAGATGAGCGTCACCGTCTCCGCCGAGTGCGGAAGGCCGACGACGGCGTCGTCGAACTGGACGGCCGAGGCGGCGGCGTCCGTGAACTGGTCGAGGCTCACGGAGAGTTTATCGGACTGGTCGACGACGAACTCCCGCTGGTAGTAGTCGCCGACCCAGTCGTGCGCCCACTCGAAGATCTCCGGCCCCTGCCCGGCCGGAATCGCGCTCGTGGTCTTCTTTTCCATGTCGGAGATGTCCGACCCGTCGACGCCGAACTCCGTCTCGCTCTCGAAGGTCCGGATCGCGTCCTGGCGCGCGGGCTGCTCCGAGTCCTGAAGCTGGTACCACGCCGTCGCAGTCCCGCCCGACTGCTGCGTCCCGCCGTCGGCTCCGTCGCCAGAACCGTCACCGGCTGCCTGCTCCCCGTCCGAGCCGCCACTCCCCTGCTCTTGCACACTACAGCCAGCCAGGGCTGCAGCCGCGCCAACGCCGCCGATCCGCTTGAGCACCGTCCGTCGTTCCATTGTCATGGATAGATATGGGATGAAATAGTCCTTCATAACTTAAATCATTCGGAAATCGAAGGAGACAATGATGACAGATTCGGGAGATCGACACGCAATAGCTCCGCTGTGTGTCGGTTTCAGTGGAGTCGGGCAGGTCAATATATACGAAGTAATAATCATTCTCAAATTCAACCGGAAACGTAACACTCATCGGACCGACCCCGTACCGTAGGCGTATGCACCATCCAGGCCCGCCGCGGTTCGCCGCCGTCGGCGAATCTGTCGAACTGGCCCCGCGTCAGCCCGAGCCCGACATGGCCGCCGAGTGGCGGCTAGCCGAGCGACCGGCAGCGAGCACGGCGACGCTCGGCGACGGCCCGGTCTGTCACCTCGAACCCGACGTGCCGGGCGTCTACCGAGCAGCGGTGTCGACAGCCGATGAGACACACGAACAGGTCGTCCGAGCGTTCCCGGCAGTCACCGAGACGGCCCGATTCAGCGTCACGGCGAAGGACTTCGACTGCGACGGCGATACCGCCGACCTCGCCGACCGCGCCATCGTCATCGGGAAATTCAACGACTTCACGATGGGGACCCACTGGGCCGAACGCGACGGGGACGAGTGGGTTATCGAGGCCGACCTGCCGCCGGGGACCCACCACGCTATCTTCAGCTTCGACGGCTCCTTCGAGTCGACCGCGACCGACGAGGCCACCGTCGAAGGCCCCGGTCGACCGCGGGTCGAACTCACCAGTGAAACGGTAGATGAGGTCCTCGTCGTCTCGGCGGACGCCCACGCGGCCCCGTCGGGGAGCGAGCCGGAAGTCGAGTTCTACCTCGACGGCCGGGACGCGCTGGCGGAGTCGGCCGTGATTATCGACGGCGACGAACTCCGGGTGCCGCGCGAAGCCCTGCCCGAAACGGCTCGGATTCACGCGGTGGCCGTCGCCGAACGCCACAGCGTCGCAGACACGCTGGTCATAGGGCACGACGGTGAGACTGGAGAGGCGACCGCTGACGACACAGCGACCGTCTCACGGCCGGCCGACCCGCCGGCCTGGGCCGGCGACGCCACCATCTACGAGATATTCGTCCGGTCGTTCGCCGGTGAAACCGTCGACACGACCTTCGAGGCCATCGAGCGGCGGGTCCCCTACATCGAGTCGCTGGGCGTCGACGTGGTGTGGCTCACGCCAATCCAGGCGAGTCCGACCCGGCACGGCTACCACATCACGGACTTCTTCGACACCGCCACGGACCTGGGGACGCGCGAGGAGTTCGAATCGCTGGTCGACCGGTTTCACGACGCCGGGATTCGAGTCATCTTTGATCTGGTCATCAACCACAGTTCGCGGGACCATCCGGCGTTCCAGCTCCACCGAGCCGGCGTCCCCGAGTACGAAGACTACTACGAGCGAATCCCGGCGTCGCAAGATGTCTCCGACGTCGATTGGGCGGGCGAGGACGCACCGGGGCACTACTTCAACTGGACGCGGATTCCGAACCTCAACTACGACTCGCTCGAACGAATGAGATCGGAAGAGCGGT
>NZ_AOLY01000007.1 GCF_000336635.1 Haloarcula japonica DSM 6131
TTGCCAGCCCGCTCAGAGATGTGTATAAGAGACAGGACCTGTTCGACGCGCTCCGTGACATCGGGACTGGGGAGGCACCGGCGACAGCGCTGTTCGAGGCGCTCGACGCGACACCCGAGCGCGGCTATCCCGACCGTGCCGCTCACATGCGGTACGTCGACAACCACGACGAGGACCGCTACATCGACGAGTGCGGGGCCGCGCCGCTGCGGGCGGCCGTCGGAGCCACGTTCACGCTCCCCGGGACCCCGATGATCTACGCAGGACAGGAACGCGGCGTGGAAAAGCAGCGCGGGACGATGCGCTGGCACGACGGCGACAACGCGCTGACGGACTTCCACCGGCGACTGGTGGACTTGCGAACCGACTACGCTGCGTTACGCGCGCCGGCCGTACGCCCGGTTCTCCACACCGTCGAGACGGACGATGCGGACAGGGTCGTCGCGTACGAGCGCACCGACGGCGACGAGACGTTGGTGGTAGTCCTGCACTTCGGCGACGGGACGGCGACGGTATCGTTCGATACCCCGGTCGGCGACACTGACCTGCTCAGCGATGACCAGGTCGGCGGCGACGGGACGGTCGAGGTTGGGGATGTCGTCGTGGTACCGGCGGCCGACAGCTAAGCCGGCTGCGCTCACGGACCAAGCGGTGCATCTGCCCGACGCTAGAACTTCTATGAAAAATCCCATCAAACTTATTAGCGATGAGTGTGAGACTCTGTGTAATGGCGAGTCTCGAACTAGACGGTCTCCGCAAGGAGTTCGACGGCGGCTCCATCGTGGCGGTCGACGACGTCGACCTGTCCATCGACGATGGGGAGTTCGTAACGGTTGTCGGGCCCTCGGGGTGTGGGAAATCGACGACGCTGCGGATGATTGCCGGGCTCGAACGGCCGACGAGTGGGCGAATCCGCATCGGCGGCGAGGACGTGACGGACGTTCACGCCCGCAAGCGCGACGTGGCGATGGTCTTTCAGAACTACGCGCTGTACCCGCACAAGTCAATCCGGCAGAACATGGCCTTCGGGCTGCGAATGAGCACTGACCTCTCGAAGGCGGAACGCGAAAAGCTGGTCACCGAGACGGCCGAGATGATGGGCATCGGCGACCTGCTGGATGACACGCCGGACCAGCTCTCGGGCGGCCAGAAACAGCGGGTCGCGCTCGGGCGCGCCATCGTCCGGGAACCGGACGTGTTCCTCTTCGACGAGCCGCTGTCGAACCTCGACGCGAAGCTCCGGACCACGATGCGAACGGAGATTCAGCGCCTGCAGGAGGAGCTCGGTATCACGGCCGTCTACGTCACCCACGACCAGGAGGAAGCAATGACGATGGGGGACCGCATCGTCATCCTCAACGACGGGGAACTCCAGCAGGCCGGCCGACCGAAGACGGTGTATAACAATCCGACGAACCAGTTCGTCGGCGGCTTCGTCGGTTCGCCCTCGATGAATTTCCTCGACGTGACCGCGGAGCCGTTCGACGGCGGTGTGCGGCTCACCGGCGCGAACGACGACTTCGTCTATGACCTCACGGGCGGTCGAACCAATGCCTTCGGCGACATCCAGCCCGGCTCGTACGTGCTGGGTGTCCGCCCGGAACACGTCTCCGTCAGCGATGGCGGTGACCAGAACGCCGTCCCAGCGACGGTCGACGTGCTCGAACCCGTCGGCAGCGACAACTACCTGTATCTCGATCTGGGTGGGTCACAGACCGGGTTTGAGGGCGACGGCGCGCCGGATTTCATCGCCAGGGTGCGCACCGACGTGGAGCCGGCCATCGGCGACCGCGTGCAGGTGTCGTTCGATGAGTCCGCGGTTCATCTGTTCGATTCGGAGACCAGCGAGGCAGTCACGCCCGGCGAGGACACGCCCGTCGCAGCACCGCAGTAGGTCGATAGCCAGTGCTCCGCGTTCGAACGTAGTCGCTGTTTTCGACTAGTTATAGAGTCCCTACGGCCAGCCGGTACGCTTTCGAACTCAAGCAGCGAGGTCCGCGTAAAGAGGTTACCCGCGGACGCTCAGTGACTCGGCGGTTACTCGCGGGCGCTCAGCGGTTCGGTAGTGAGCTCCCCGGCGTCAGCGAGGTGGGCGACGGTTGCCAGTCGGAGCGCGTGGGGCCAGCCGAGCGGCGTGCCACAGTCAGGCGTGCCGTCGTCGAACAGCTGCTCGGGCAGGTAGCCGCTGGACTGAACGAGCGAGCCACCGGGGAGGATCTCGCCCAGCAGGTCCCGAGAGCGGGCGTAGGCCGCCGCCGCTCGGGTGTCGTCGGCGTCACGCAGGAGCGCGCCCAGCTGAGCGGCCCCGTTTGCGCCCCACGCTGTCGAGACAGTCCAGATTTTCTCGCGGTCCTGCGAGCCGCGTCGCCAGTCGTCGTCCTCGAAGCGGACGAGACCGCGGATGTCGCCGGTGTCCCGTTCCAGCCCGTCGAGCGTCGTCTCGATGTGGGTACAGAGCCGGTCGCGAGTCCCCGCGGGCAGGTCGATGGCCTCGGCGGCGACGCGACAGGCGGCGGGGAGGGCCAGCGTCGCGGAGTCGAGTCGGTCGTCGATGGCCCCGTCGTGTTCACGAAGGGCGTAGCGGTCACCGGTCCACAGCGTATCCAGCGAGGACAGCACCGTCTCGGCCTGTGACCGGGCGTGGTCTCGGAGCGTGGCACAGACGGGCGCGCGGGCGACGGCCGCGTAGGCGTGCAGGAAGGTCGCGGCGGTGTGCGTGAACCGGCCCTGCATGTTCTCCCAGGCGTTCTGGCAGGCGATGGGGAGGCCGTCGTCGGCCAGTGTGTCGTCGATGCTCTCGACGGCGCGCCCGAGCGTGGCTTCTATGCGCTCCGGGTCGGCCGGCTCGTCGGTCCGGAGGTACGTCGCGAGGAAGGTGGTGACACTCGCGGTCTGGTCGGCCTGGTAGTCCGCGTCCGAACCGCTTTCGAGCCGGGCGTTCGCCCAGCCCGGCGCAAGCGTCTCATCGCCGGGCCAGACCCGGTGAGGCCAGCTCCCGTCCGGTTGCTGGGTGCGGCAGTAGAATTCAGCAGAGCGCTGGTGCCACGCATCAAGTCCCAGGTCGAACGTCCCGTCGGCTTCGAGCAGGAACGCGGATATCTCGGCGTCGTCGCGGAACCACGTGTAGCCGTACCCGCCGGAGGTGACGTAGTACGGGTCGAAGTCCGGCGCGGCGATTCTGGCCCCGTTCGTGGCTGAAAGCAGCGAGAGGACGCGGAGATCGGCCACGACGCTCTCGCGGCTCGGCGTGTCCGCAGGCACAGTCCACTGGCGCTGTGCCTGGCCCGCTTCGAGCAGCGTCTCAGAAGTATAGTGGTCGCTCACCAGCCGGTCGATGGTCGACAGCGCCGCGTCACGGCCGATGTCGTTCGTGTCAGTCAGCAGTGTCGTCAGCGTGACGCCCTTGTCGACAAAGGGTGCGGACAGCAGGACACTACCAGTCAGCGTCGTATCCTCGTACCGGCGCTCCCCGGTTGCTCGGGGGAACGAGACCGGGTCGTCGTCGACGAGTTCGGGGAACCGCTCGGGGATTTGGCCCTGAACGGCGTCAAGTTCGGTAGAGACACCGACGAAGTCGTGTTCGGACCGGTGGTAGGCCTCGACGGTGTTTCCGTGCATCAGCAGGCTCTGTCGGCCGTCCCGCCCGTCGGGTGCGAAATCGACGAACGCCCGAAGCGATACGTCAGTGGGTGCGTCGCCACGAAGTTCGAACCGGGTGACGTGAGCCTGCTCGATGGTGCAGTCCGTCTGGACGACGGCCCAATCGCCGCAGTCGTGGATGGTCTCGACGACGCCTGCGTCACCGCGATACCGCTGGTCGGCGTCGGCGCTGAACCACGTCGTCGAACCCGTGTCGATACCGAACCGCGAGCGGTCGATCCCCGTGAGCCCACACAGCGGATAGGAGTAGTCCCGCAGTGAGCCGTCGCTGTCGACGTGGACCAGTCTGCTGTCGAGTCCGGAGAAAGTACCCGTCGTAGAACGGAACTCGCCCGGGAACTGGTGACGGCGGTCCCGGGTCCGCTTGAAGTCGTTAAGTGCCGTCCGGAGCGTCATTGATGAGAGACACCACTGCGGGGAATATAAAATATGGTGTAATAGTTTTTCATTCTTGTGAACGGTGGTGGTGGGCTAGTCGACGATACGGTTCCGTTGAGGCGGCTTCGGGGGCGTTGGTGGGCCATACAGCACCGAAACACAGTTATCCGCCGCCGTTACCAGATGTGAACAGATGGACGATTCGACTCTCAGGGACAGGCTGGAGCAACTGGGCCTGTCGGAGAAGGAAGTCGACACGTACCTGTCGATTCTCGGCAGCGGCGAGGCCACGGCCAGCGAAATCGCCGACGACACCGGAGTCTCCAAACGGTACGTCTACAGCATCAGTGAATCGCTCGAAGACCGCGGGTTCGTCGAGGTCAACGACCACGTCGTGCCCACGACGATACGCGCCCGGCCGCCCGAGGAGGTCATCGACGCCCTGACCGACCGGCTAGAAGAGATGAGCGGGGCGCTCGATTCCCGATACTCGTCGAGTGCGCGGGAACCCCAGCAGTTCGACGTCATCAAGTCGCGGGTGACAGTCATCAAGCGACTCACGGAGTACATCAGAAACGCGGAACGGGAGATCATGCTGTCGGTTCCCCAGCAATACCTCCCGGAGATCTCGGAGGAACTGGCCGCGGCCGTCGACCGGGGCGTCCTCGTAATGCTGGTCGTCAGTAGCGCCGACGGCTTGCGTCCGGATGACGCGAGTGGGCTGGCCTCCGTGGTCCGGTCCTGGGATCAGCCGATGCCGATAATGCTCACCGTCGACGCTCAGTTCGGCCTCGTCTCTCCAACCGAAATGGTGACACGCACCAACTCCGACCAGCGCGCCATCGCCTTCGTCCAGCAACAGCTCGTCCCCGTGTTGTCTGGGTCGTTCCTCGGGAACTACTGGCTGATGGCCACCGAGGAGACCGTCACCGACCCGGCCCCGCTCCCGGCCACTTACCACGATTTCCGCCACGCCGTCCTCCAGGCGACGCTTCACCTGCGCGCGGGCCACGATGTGCAAGTCTCTGCGGAAGTGCGACCGGTGCAGGCCGAGGACGACACCACTCATATCGAAGGGGTCGTCGTCGAGACGAAACAGGGAGTGGCCGAGCCACAGACCAACTCCTACCCCATCGAACACACGCTGCTTGTGGACATCGGCGACCGGACGGTCTCGCTTGGCGGCTCCGGGTCGTTCATTGAGGACTACGAAACCGACGAGGTCACGCTCTCGCTGGCCGAGTGACGAGAGCCGACCCACCGGCAGCTAGAGGGGTCGAACCGACGACTCAGTTACGCTGGCTCGGGTCCGGCCAGCGATAGATGACGTACGTTTCCGACGCCGGTTCATCCACGGGGTTCCAGACGAGCCAAAGCGTCGCATCGCCCAGGTCCAGGTGCTCCCCGCTACCGATGCCGGTGAACTGCCCCCGATGGATCGTAATTTGGGTCCCCGACGTAATCCGTGTCGAGGCCTGTGCCCGTATCGGGTCGCTGGCCAGCGTCACGTCGCTGCCGTCGGAGCTTTTTGCGCCCGACACGACGACAGTGAGGGTATCCCGGTAGACGGTTTCACCGCTGCTGAAGCTGAGGTTCAGATACTCCCCGTTGCCAGTGGTTCGCTCGCTGTAGTCGGCCACGATAGCGACCTGGGGTGCCTGCGTAGGCTGTTGCTCGCTGAAGCCGAGCGCGAACACGCCGATAGTGGCGGCGAGAATTGCAACAATGCCGACGAGGATAACAACACCAATGACTGGGCTCACGGCCCGACTTCGCCCATCTACCCGACTCATTGACCACAGGTGAGAACTGGGTATATAAAAGGAACAGCGTCGACTCAGCGTTCGATATCCGGCCGCGAAACCGCTCGGTTACGCTGTCGGGAAGAGCGTCTCGGGGAGGTCGCCCGGCAGGTCGTCGCGGTCGTGGTCGGCCTCGAAGTCGGGGTCGGGACCCATCGGGATGATGCGCTTCGGGCTCACGTCGGGGTGCGTGGTGTAGTAATGCTCCGTGATGTGGTCCATGTTCACCGTCTCGGCGACATCGGGGAGCTGGTAGAGGTCCCGGAGGTACGGCCAGAGGTTATCGTACTCGCGGATGAGCTTGTGGTTGCACATGAAGTGGGTGTGGTACACTTCGTCGAAGCGCACGAGCGTCGTGAACATGCAGATGTCCGCCTCCGTCAGGCGGTCACCGGCGAGGAATCGCTGGTCTTCGAGGACAACGTCCCAGTGGTCCAGGGCGTCAAACAACTCTTCGACGGCCTCGTCGTAGGCCGACTGGCTGTTCGCGAAGCCACTCCGATAGACGCCGTTGTTGATCGGCTCGTAGATGTCGTCGATGATGCGGTCGACCTCGTCCTGATAGCCCTCGGGATAGAGGTCAACATCGTTGTCAGACACGTCGTCGAACTCGGTGTCGAGCATCCGGAGGATTTCCTCGGACTCGTTGTTGACGATGGTCTCTTCCTGCTTGTCCCACAGCACCGGGACCGTCACGCGGCCAGTGGTGTCGGGGTCGGCCGCGACGTAGACCTCGCGGAGGTAGTCCGACCCGTTGACCGTATCCGGCGTGCAGCCGTCCTTCTCGGGCGTGAACTGCCAGCCGTCCTCGCCGCGGAAGGGGTCGACGTAGTCGACGGTGATAGCGTCTTCGAGCCCCAGGAGCTTCCGGGCGACCAGAACCCGGTGAGCCCACGGGCAGGCGCGGCAGGCGTACAGGTGGTACCGGCCCGCCTCGGGCTGGAACCGCGCGTCGGGGTCGTCCTCGACCCGGTCACGGAAGGTGGTGTCCTGCCGGTCGAAAGCCCCGTCCTCGTCCGTCGTTTCGTACGCGTCGGTCCGCCACTCGCCGTCGACGAGCATGTTCATTGGTTACCGTCCGTAGGCGCGCGAAGCCTAAAAGAGCGCGGTGACAGCGGTGTTACTGGGACAGTACTGCGATATACACAGGCATCACAGTACCGTTCAGTTTGGGCCCGTTCACGGTTGCGAGCCGGTGTATGGGATACCACGACACGCCGCCGGGCGGGTTCGAAGCCCTTATTGGGCCGCTCGGCGACGTATTCTCCAAGAGTACCTATGTCGGACAAACCCGCCTCAATGTACCGGGACATCGACAAGCCCGCGTACACCCGACGCGAATACATCACAGGCATTCCCGGGTCGAAGATCGCACAGCACAAGATGGGCCGCAAACAGAAGGACGCCGACGAGTACCCCGTCCAGATCAGCCTCATCGTCGAGGAGACCGTCCAGCTCCGTCACGGCTCGCTGGAGGCGTCTCGCCTGTCGGCCAACCGCCACATGATCAAGGAGCTCGGCGAAGAGGGCGACTACAAGATGATGCTGCGGAAGTTCCCCCACCAAGTCCTGCGTGAGAACAAGCAGGCGACCGGTGCCGGGGCCGACCGTGTCTCCGACGGGATGCGTGCCGCCTTCGGGAAAATCGTCGGCACCGCCGCCCGCGTTCAGGCTGGCGAACAGCTCTTCACTGCTTACTGCAACGTCGAGGACGCAGAGCACGTCAAGGAAGCGTTCCGCCGTGCCTACAACAAGATTACGCCCTCTTGCCGCATCAAGGTCGAGCGGGGCGAAGAACTGCTGATCGCGTAAGTCAATCAGCAACGTCTTCTCACCGTTTGCAGAACACGGCGAAGAACTGCGTATCGCGTAAGTCGGACAGCGGCGTTCGCTCACCGTTCGTACGGTGGAACAACCGCCCGACTTCGTTTTTCAGCGCCGCTCCGAAAAGTCCCGAGTAACGTCCCAGTTGCTGGATGGCGCAGGTACCTCCACTTTCTTGTTTCATGTTACCATTACCCACAATACTCTTGCACCCGTCCCGCGTACCTCCGCGTATGGTACTCCGACTCGCACTCCTGGCCCTCGGCGTCCTCGAACTGCTCCGGCCCCGGAAGGTCGTTGACTTCTGGATGGGACTCGCGACGACAGATGGCGACGAGATTAACCTACGCCCGTGGGTGTACAGCGCCGCCCGCGTCGAAGGCGCGCTTCTCGTGCTGTGGGTGCTCCGGCGGCGTCGTAGCGGCGAGTGACTCGGCAAAGTAACTGGGCAACGATCGCCACACCACACTGCTGACCGGCACTACTACCGGTTGCCCGCTACGTATCGTCAGATAGCCGGACCGTCAACACCGGCGCGTCCGCTGTCCGGACGACCTTCTCAGTGACGCTCCCCAGCAGAAACCGGTCCAGACCGCTCCGGCCGTGGGTTCCCATGACGATCATATCGACACCCGTAGTCTCGGCGTAGTCGATAATCTCCTCGTACGGATCGCCCATTCGGTGCTCGGCGACAACGGCCGCACCGTGGTCGGCAATATCGTCGACAGTCTCATCGATGACTTGTTCAGTCTGTTCCTGCAGCGATTCGATAGTCGTTGCTTCTGCCGCGGCGCTCCCGAGATACGTCGAATCGACAACAGAGAGCACGTGTATCGACGCGTCGTGCGTCTCCGCCAGTTCGAGCGCGTGTGCGAGCGCCTCGTCTGCACCGTCACTCCCGTCAGTCGGAAAGAGAATATCGCCGTACACGCGTGGCCTATTTTTCCCCAATATACTTAGTATTTGTCTGACAATTTCGAATATAGTCCTGTATTCATCCACTCTACCCGTTATTCTGCGGATTGTGGTGGCCGGAGCGCGGCACGCGACAGGGCTTCGACTGTGTGGCTGCGAGCGTGTTTTATTCCTCCACGACAACGAAAATCCATGCACAGGCTGGCCGTCGCCACGAACGCCGAGACCTTCGAGCGGATGCAAGCCCCGCTGGTGGCCCGGGATATCGAAGTGGGCCACGTCGAGACGGCCGAGCGGACACTGGCGCTCGATGAGAGTCCCTACAGCGAGTACGACGTGGGCTTCGTCTACCCCTCGCGGATTATGGAAGGTGCAGTCGCCGATGCCATGCTTGACGTGCCGTGGGTCAACGACCGCGAGGCTATCCTCCGCTCGCGGAACAAGGCCGACGTGCTGGCGCGCCTCGGACGCGCAGAAATTCCCGTTCCCGAGACCGTCGTCGTGTCGAACCCGGCGAGCGAGGCCGAACTGACGGCGGCGTTCGAGCGGTTCGACCCGCCCGTAGTCGTGAAGCCGAACTCGACGACCCGCGGCGTCGGCGTGGCCAAGGCTCACGATCTGGATTCGTTTCTCGGCATCGTCGACTATCTCGATCTGGTTCACGACTACCGCGCGGTCGGCGACCAGTCGTTTCTCGTACAGGAGTACATCGCCGACGCCGCCGACTACCGCGTGATGATCGTCGACGGCGAGTACGTCGGCGCGGTCGAGCGCCGCCTCCCCGAAGCGAGCCGCGAACGGGGCCGGTGGAAGCACAACGTCCACCGTGGGGCCGAAGCCGAAGGTCGGGAACTGCCACCCGAGCTACGGGAACTGGCCGAAGACGCGGCCGAGGAACTGGGGATTCCATATCTGGGCGTCGACCTGCTGGTGACCGCGGACCGCGCAGTGGTCAACGAGACGAACGCCCGCCCGACGATCGACTCGGCGACAAAGTACGAGGACGGCTTCTGGGACGACTTGGCGGCGTTGATACGGCAAACGGCTGAGCAGTAGCAAAACACGCGTGCTGTTGCTGGCACGCGAAAAACCAGAACCGCGTATCGGGCGCGCTACAGTTCGATGTCCGCGGAGTCCTCTTCGGGGTCGAAGGTGACTTCGAGGATGCCGTTGTTGTACGTCGCGGCGGCGGAGTGTTCGTCGACGCGGGTCGGCAGGGTCAGTCGTTCGTGGTACTCGCGCTCTGGACTTTCGGCGTTGATCGTGAGGACAGTGCCGTCGCACTTGAGGTCGATCGCGTCCTTGTCGACACCCGGAACGTCGGCGACGACCCGGATCTCCTCGTCGGTTTCGTGAACGTCGACGTGGAGGTCGGCCCCACCACCACCGGTGTCCCGGTCGATGTGGACGTCGCCTTCGGCCCCCATCATCTCGTCCATCATCCGCTCTATTTCCCGGAAGAACTCGTCGAACGGGTCGTCACTGTCATCGCGTCTCATTCCTATAGACCAGTACGTCCGTCCGTTTCAAAAGCCTTCGGACGAATATTGTCCCTGTTAATCGACACCGTCGAGGGAGTCCTCTCACACGACTGGGCACCTTCACCATTAATCATTCGAGCTCGAACGCGCATAAACAAACACAAATTTACAACAAATCCGAAAACATTTTACACTGACCGACTGCCTCTCTAGACACCAATGAGTGAGCCAGTCCGCGTCGGCCTCAACGGCTTCGGCCGTATCGGCCGCAACGTATTCCGCGCATCGTTACACAACGACAACGTCGAGGTCGTCGGCATCAACGACGTGATGGACGATTCGGAGATCGATTACTTCGCCCAGTACGACACCGTCATGGGCGAGCTCGAAGGTGCCAGCGTCGACGACGGCGTCCTCACGGTCGAGGGGACCGACTTCGAGGCGGGTATCTTCCACGAGACCGACCCCACACAGCTCCCGTGGGACGACCTCGATGTCGATGTCGCCTTCGAAGCGACCGGCATCTTCCGCACCAAGGAGGGCGCGAGCCAGCACCTCGATGCCGGGGCCGACAAGGTCCTCATCTCCGCGCCGCCGAAGGGCGACGAGCCGGTCAAACAGCTCGTCTACGGCGTCAACCACGACGAGTACGACGGCGAAGACGTCGTCTCGAACGCCTCCTGTACGACCAACTCCATCACCCCGGTCGCGAAGGTCCTCGACGAGGAGTTCGGCATCAACGCCGGCCAGCTAACGACGGTCCACGCCTACACCGGCTCCCAGAACCTGATGGACGGCCCGAACGGCAAGCCCCGCCGTCGCCGCGCGGCCGCCGAGAACATCATCCCGACCTCGACCGGTGCCGCGCAGGCGGCCACTGAGGTCCTGCCCGAGCTTGAGGGCAAGCTCGACGGGATGGCCATCCGCGTCCCGGTGCCGAACGGCTCCATTACCGAGTTCGTCGTCGACCTTGACGACGACGTGACGGAGAGCGACGTCAACGCCGCCTTCGAGGAGGCCGCCGCTGGCGAACTCGAAGGCGTGCTGGGCGTCACGAGCGACGACGTCGTCTCCTCCGACATCCTCGGGGACCCGTACTCCACGCAGGTCGACCTGCAGTCGACGAACGTCGTCTCCGGGATGACGAAAATCCTCACCTGGTACGACAACGAGTACGGCTTCTCGAACCGGATGCTCGACGTGGCCGAGTACATCACAGAGTAATCATCGTCCGGCCGTTCTGTTCAGAAACCGGTTAAAATATAAGAAAAGATTATGGGGTTTGTTCGCAAACCATATTGATACACACAGAGTGTGAATCGGACTCACGCAACTGGCAAGCTCTGTGTGTCGGCGCAGTCGGTGGCCCGTGACCCACAGTTAGGTACAGCGGATGAGGACCCACCACTCCCACCCCATTCTTTCTCCCCTCTCCAAATCAGCAGTCGAAACAGAAGACGTAGTGGCAGTATGGCTCGGTCGGTAAGCCGCCCGCTGTCGGACTCGGAAACCGTTAAGCGGCCGGCAGGTTTCCTCCCGAGTGATGACTTTCCAGACGCTCGATGACCTCGACGACGGACAGCGCGTCCTCGTCCGACTCGATCTCAATTCACCGGTGGAGGACGGCACGGTACAGGACAATCGACGGTTCGATCGCCACACGGAGACGATCAGTGAACTCGTCGACCGCGGGTTCGAGGTCGCGGTGCTGGCCCACCAGGGCCGCCCGGGCCGCGACGACTTTGTCTCGCTCGACCAGCATGCCGACATTCTCGCCGAGCACATCGACCACCCGGTCGAGTTCGTCGACGAGACCTACGGGCCACAGGCAATTCACGACATCGCGGCCCTCGACAGCGGCGACGTGCTCGTCCTCGAGAACACGCGGATGTGCGACGACGAACTGCCCGAGGAGGACCCGGAAGTCAAGTCACAGACGGAGTTCGTCCAGACGCTGAAAGACGAGTTCGACGCCTACATCAACGACGCGTACTCGGCGGCTCACCGCTCGCACGCCTCGCTCGTGGGCTTCCCGCTGGTCATGGACGCATACGCCGGCCGCGTGATGGAAACCGAGTACGAGGCCAACACGGCCATCGCCGAGAAGGAGTTCGACGGACAGGTGACGATGGTTGTCGGCGGGACGAAGGCTACTGACGTCATCGACGTGATGACCCACCTCGACGAGAAGGTCGACGACTTCCTGCTTGGCGGTATCGCTGGGGAACTGTTCCTGCGGGCCGCTGGCTACCCGGTCGGCTACGACATCGACGACGCGAACCTCTATGACGAGCAGTGGGAGCAAAACAGCGAGAAGATCGAGACGATGCTCGAAGACCATCGCGACCAAATTACGCTCGCGGTCGACCTGGCCTACGAGGACGAGAACGGCGACCGCGCCGAGCAGGCCGTCGACGATATCGAGGAGAAGCGCGTCTCCTACCTCGACGTCGGCAGCGAGACCGTCATGGAGTACTCACCGGTCATCCGCGACTCTGAGGCCGTCTTCGTGAAGGGCGCGCTGGGGATGTTCGAGGACGAGCGGTTCTCGGTCGGGACCGCTGGCGTGCTCGAGGCCATCGCCGACACCGACTGCTTCTCCGTCGTCGGCGGCGGCGACACCTCACGAGCCATCGAGATGTACGGGATGGAAGAGAACGAGTTCGGCCACGTCTCTATCGCGGGCGGGGCCTACATCCGGGCGTTGACCGGCGCAGAACTGGTCGGCGTCGAAGTGCTGCAGCGTTAACTGCGGCCTTTCGTCTCGGCGTGTCGCAGGTCCCAGTCCTCGATTAGTTCGTCCGGTACCTCGACGAGTCGACCGGTTTCGGTCGGCTCCGTCCGTGCGTGACGGCCAGTCCAGTCGTGGTCAGCGTCGGGCGTAGCTGCCATACACCGCGCTATCAGCGGCGGGAATAAATTCCTTCTGCAATGTTGGTGAATATAATTACTCGATTCCGAGTCTATATTCCGTCTCCGGGAAGCGAAGTGCTTTCCGCCAGCCGCGCCGTATCTGGGATATGTTCACCGGAATCGTCGAGACGACCGGCGAGGTGCAGGCAGTTATTGACGATGAGGGCGGGCGTCGGATGCGGATCGGCGCGCCGTTCGAGGGACTCGACCACGGTCAGTCAATCAGCGTCAGCGGCGTCTGCCTCACCGTCGAGAAGGCGGCCGACGGCGAGTGGTTCGAGGTGTTTCTCGCCCAGGAAACCCTCGCCCGGACGTTCTTCGACGACCTCGACGGTGGGGACCGGGTGAACCTTGAGCGGGCGATGCCCGCCGACGGCCGGTTCGACGGCCACATCGTGCAGGGCCACGTCGATACGACGGCCGAAATCGTCGGTATCGAGCAGGAAGGCGAGGACTGGACGTTCACCTTCTCCCTGCCTGCGGCCCATCGGGATTATCTAGTCCAGAAAGGGTCGATAACGGTCGACGGCATCAGCCTGACCGTCGCTGACCGGCGCTCCGAGGAGTTTGACGTGGCGATTATCCCGACGACCTACGCCGAGACGACGCTGTCTGAGAAGTCGGTCGGCGATCCGGTGCATCTGGAGGTCGACGTGGTCGCAAAGTACGTCGAACAGTTGGCCTAAGGGTCGAACTCAGTCTGTTCCGGCCGAAGCGCAGTCTCGTCCGGGTCCTCGTGAGCGCGCTTGTAGGCCCGCCGGTAGGCGTGAACCTTCTTCAGCAACAGCAGGCCGAAGAACGAATCGTACACGATGACGAATCCGAAGAACGCGACGAGGAAGTCGACGTTGTATATCGTGGCCACGATGGCAGTAACTGGGCCGGCTAGCGTGTTGTAGACGGCATGGATGAGCGAAGCGATGAGCAGCCCTTTCAGGACAATCGGCCCGGCATCGTCCGGATTGAACTTGGCTAGCCCGAGGTAGTAGCCGGCGAAGGCCGAGTAGATGACGTGTCCCGGTCCCGCGAGCGCTCTGACCGCGGTGATGTTGCTGCTGGCCGCGAGTAACTCAACCGTCCCCGTAGCCATCTCGGCGTTTTGGGTGATATACAACGCGTTTTCAATGGTCGCAAAGCCAAGGCCGGCGGCGGCACCGTACACTGCCCCGTCGACGACGGCGTCGAAGCGGTTGTCACGGAAGGCGTACAGGCGCACCGCCAGCAACTTCACTGTCTCCTCGACGGGACCGACGATGAGGAAGAAAACGAACACCTGACCGAGGAACGGGACCAGACCGAATCCGGAGCCGATTATTTGCACCGGCTCGCCAAGGAACCCGTTGAGGACGCCCGCGAAACCGGCGAACAGCACGCCAAGGAGGAACGTCCCCACGAGCAGCGTTAGCGGTTCCTGCGTGGTCACGTCGGCGTAGTAGATGTAGGCCGCAAGGCCGAGCGCCGGCACGGCGGAGAGAATCGCCATCCCAGCAAACAGCGGCTGGTCGCCGAGCGCGCCGAGGCTCCCGAACGCGACCTGCAGGAGGAGAATCGCAATAGCTGTGAGCACAACCAGATACCGCAGCGTCCGTATTCCGATGTGGTAGAGCCAGTGGGCGAACCGGTCCAGTGTCGACCGGGGCTCCCAAGTCGATATCTCGTAGAGGTCTGCCGACCCATCCGCGTTTACCTCAACCGGGTCCTGCCGTCGCTTTCCCATGTGCCACGTCTACAGTCCGCCTCACCTAACCGTTTGGTTCGGTTAGACCCGAACGAGCATTGGTGGCGGTACGGCTGACACTATGATTAGTCAGGACAGCCCCTGCCAGAACAGACACTTGCAGGAGACGAGAAGCTTTTCGCACAGGCTCACTAACGGGGATGTATGACGCTACGCGCGGGTGTACTCGCGGTTCAGGGCGACGTCTCTGAACACGGGGACGCAATCAAGCGGGCAGCAGCGGCCCACGACCGGACCGCGGAGGTCGTCGAGATACGTGAGGCAGGGCTGGTCCCGGACTGCGATGTCCTGTTGCTACCGGGCGGGGAATCGACCACGATTTCACGGCTTATCCACCGGGAAGGCATCGCAGAAGAAATCGAGGCCCACGTCGACGCCGGGAAGCCGGTGCTGGCGACGTGTGCCGGGCTCATCGTCAGCGCGACCGACGCACAGGACGACCGCGTCGACACGCTGAACGTCATCGATGTCTCCGTCGAACGCAACGCCTTCGGACGACAGAAAGACAGCTTCGAGGCCCCGCTTGACGTGACCGGACTCGGCGAGTCGTTCCCGGCGGTGTTCATCCGTGCACCGGTCATTGACTACGTCGGAGAGGACGTCGAAGTACTGGCGGCGTGGGACGACCGCCCGGTCGCGGTCCGTGACGGGCCGGTCGTCGGCACGTCGTTCCACCCCGAACTGACCGAGGACCCGCGCATCCACGACCTGGCCTTCTTCGACTCCGTGGAGTCGTAGCGACGGCCTGAAGGCCCCGCTAACCGAACGGCGGCTATGAGCGACGACACCGGCGACGTCATCGACGAACTGTTCGCGGTCATCGAGGATCGCAAGGCGAACCTCCCGGAGGACTCCTACACGGCGTCGCTGTTCACCCACGAGAAGGGCGAAAACGCCGTCTTGGAGAAGATCGGCGAGGAGACGACGGAGCTGATTCTGGCGGCCAAAGACGACGACACCGAAGAGCTCGCCCACGAATCGGCCGATATCGTCTATCACCTGCTCGTCCTGCTGTCGATGAAAGAAATGGATGTCGATGATTTGCGATCAGAACTGGCCAAGCGGCGGTAAGGCGACCCCTCACCAGGTGAGGAGCGCGATAGATTGACACTGACACAGTTCATATCAGGAGTATGGGCCATGTGGCGTCGGGCGTTACAGTCCTCTGTGTCGATGACGAACCGTCGTACGCAGACCTGATCGCGACACATCTCGAATCCAACGACGAGGCGATTGACGCCACCGGGGTCACGAGCGCGACAGACGGACTGTCGTATCTAGCTGAGCACGACGTGGACTGCATCGTCAGCGACTACGACATGCCCGGCATCGACGGACTGGAGTTTCTGGAGGCGGTCCGTGCCAGAGATCCGGATATACCGTTCCTGCTGTTTACCAGTCAGGGGAGTGAGTCGCTCGCAAGCGAGGCGATCACAGCCGGCGTCACTGACTATATTCAAAAAACGCACGGGACCCAGCAGTACGCCGTGCTCGCCCAGCGAATCCGAAACACAGTCGAGCGAGTCAGAGCGAAAGCAACGGCCGACACCGCACAGGAACGGACGAAACGGATTCTCGATGCGACGAGCGATGCGGTTCTCGTCAGCGTCGCCGACACCGTCGTGTACGTGAACCCGGCGGCGGTGGATTTGTTCGGCGCCGCCGACAGCGACGAACTCCGCGACCGGCCACTGACTGAACTCGTCGAACCGGTGGACGGCGGGACCGAGGCTGTCGAACGCGTCGTCAAGAACGGCCCGACGGCCGACAAGGTCAGACGGATAATACGGACGATGGCCGGTAACAGCATCCAGGCCAGCGTCACAGCGTGTGACGTGACTTGGGACGGCGAAGACGGCACAGTGGCGGTCATCAGCGACCGAAGCGATAGCGACGAGCGCGACCACCGACTCGAAGCGCTCCACGAGGCCACGCGGGAGTTGATGGCCGCGGAAGTCCGCAACGAAGTCGCCGGCATCGGCGTCAACGCCGCCGCAGAGATCATCGGCCTCGATGCGAGTGCTGTCCACCTCGTCAACGACGACGGCCAGCTGGAGCCTGTCGCCGCGACCGCGTCGCTCAAGGAGCTTATCGGCGACATCCCGGCGTTCGGGCCGGACGACAGCATCGCCTGGCGGGTGTACGAACGCGGCGAGGTGACTGCAGTTCCCGACGTGCGGTTGGAAGCGGACGTGCAGAACCCAGAGACGCCGATACGCAGCGAGCTGTATCTGCCACTGGGGGAACACGGCATTCTCATCGCTGCATCGACGACTGTCGACGCCTTCGACGAGGCGGACATCGTCGCTGGACGGGTCCTTGCGGCGAACATGGAGGCGGCTTTCGCGGCCGTCGAACGCGACCAGCAACTCCGCGACCGTGAGCAGGAATTGTCGATGCAAAACGACCGGCTGGAACAGTTCGCCACGGTCGTCAGCCACGACCTCCGCAATCCGCTGAACGTCGCTATCGGCCGACTGGAAACGCTAAAACAGGAGGTCGATGACGATAACGTCGCCGCAGTAGAGCAGGCACTCGACCGGATGCAGACGTTGATTGACGACCTGCTGTTGTTGGCCCGGACCGGCGACAGCGTCGCGGAGATGGAAACGGTGGCACTGGCGACGGCAGTCACTGACTGCTGGGAGGTCGTCGATACCGGCGACGCGGCGCTGGTGGTCGACACCGACCGCAAGATACAGGCGGACATGACGCGGCTCAAACAGTTGCTGGAGAACTTGCTTCGAAACGCCGTAGAGCACAGCGCTACGGGCAGTCAAATCCAGTCTGGCGGTGCCGATGACCACGGCAGTCCGGACGTGACAGTAACGGTTAGTGAGATTCCGGGCGGGTTCGCCGTCTCGGATAACGGCCCGGGTATCCCCGAAGCCGACCGGGAGACGGTGTTCGAAAGCGGCTACTCGACGACGACTGACGGCACCGGATTCGGGCTTTCGATTGTCTCACAGATCGCCACTGCGCATGGCTGGACGGTCACGCTCACTGAAAGCGACACCGGCGGTGCACGCTTCGAGTTTACTGATGTCGACGTAGTATCGAAAGAATAGGGCGCTCAGTCGTCGTCTTCGTCGCGGGCTTCGCTCATGTGCTCCCAGATTTCGGTACAGCCACAGCCGTCTTCAACGTCTGCGAGATGTGACCGCTCCGGGTCGTCCGCTTTCGACTTCGTCATCGTCTCTGTCATGTAGTTACTGATAGTTACCGGAGTTGATAAGGGTTGTCTGCGATGCGGTGGCAGTCTGCTCGGCTGTCGATTCAATTGCCGGCTGTCATCAGAGACCCCCGTCTCACTCGTCGACGGGCGCAAATCGGTGCCGGACGACCTCGCTGTCATCGTCCCACTCGAAGCTGCCGTGAACCTTTTTCATCCGCTCTTTGTACGCCGCCAGGTCTTCAGACCCTTCTCGCTGTGCGTCCTCGTCCGTCATGTCGCCCAGCGTCCGGTGTGTTACGTCTGTCACCTCGAACTCAGTGCCGTCGATCTCGAACGTATCGCCCTCATCAGCGTACTGGTGACCACGGTGCATCTGGGTGACCCGCCCCTCGGCGGCCATCTGCTGGACGTGGTCGTTGGGGAGAATCTCGCCGGCGTCAATCTGTGCCATACCGGAACTGTGTCCGGGACGCTGAAAAGCGTGACTCGCAACAGTTTGGGGAGCGATTGAACGCGCTTTTACGCTCCGGCCGTCAACGGAACCTATGAGCCATCCCTTCGAGGGTCTGCCGACGACGCCTACCGCCGAGGAGCTCGTGGACAAAGCCTTCTCGCGGGCGTCGCGCGCCGGCGGGGCCAAGGACGGGAACGAAGCCCAGCAGTCGATGCTGATGACGGCGTCGAACATCGCCTCCGACAACATGGAGAACGTGGTGACCGCGTGGCCGACGATTGACGACCTCGACCCATTCTACGTCGAACTCGCCGACGCGGTTGTCGGCGAGGCCTACCCCGCGGACGACGACCCCGGTATCGACGCGCTGAAACAGCACCTTTCGGAGATCTCGTGGGCCGCAGACAAGGTCGTCGAGATCCGGCAGGAGTACGAGAGCCGCGTCGCCCGCGGCGATATCGACACCGCCCGGAAGCTCCGCAAGCAGGCCTTCGCCCGTATCGCCGACGTCGTCGAGGAAGTCGAAGACGACCTCGCCGCCGTCTCGACCGCACACAACGCCCTCAAAGACATCCCCGACATCCGCCCGGACGAGCCAGCTATCGTCGTCGCCGGCTACCCCAACGTCGGCAAGTCGTCGTTCGTCAACCGCGTCACGCGGGCCGACAACGAGATCGCCTCGTACCCGTTCACGACGACACAGATCCGCGTCGGTCACTTCGAGGACCAGCGGATTCGCTACCAGCTCGTCGACACGCCCGGCCTGCTCGACCGCCCGCCGGAGGACCGCAACGAGATCGAGTCACAGGCCGTGAGCGCGCTCGAACACCTCGCCGACGCGGTTCTCGTGTTCATCGACCCAAGTGGCGAGTGTGGCTATCCGCTCGCGGACCAGCTGGAACTGCGCAACGACATCGAAGCCCGCTTCGACGTGCCGGTGCTGACCATCGCGAACAAGAGCGATCTCTCGACGGACGTGGAGGCCGACCACTACATGAGCGTCACCGAAGACGACAACGTCGACGGCGTGTTGCAGGCCGCTATCGACGCTGTGGATTACGAACTCGAACTGCCGTTTGACGAGTAGCGAGACATAGCGAGACGCCGACCAGCGGGAGGCGTCTCGTAGACTCCGAGCGGGGAGCACAGCGACCCGCGAGGGCTGTGATTGCTATCTGAATAAACCGCCGACCAGCGGGAGGCGTCTCGTAGACTCCGAGCGGGGAGCACAGCGACCCGCGAGGACTGCGGTCGCCATCGCGGGGGCTGTCGTCACCGGCAGATGGCATGTCGAAACGGCCGAACAAGGAACCGCGATGGTGAGTAAGGACGGCTTATTCTAGTTCGTACGTGACACTGACCGAGGCGTCAACAGTGACTTCACCGGGTTGGATGGTCGTTCGTCCGCCGGCATCACTGGCGGTCATCGCTTCCGCGTACACGACGGGGCGGCCGTGGTCGCTGGTCTGGACCGTGACAGCGTCACCGACGGAGCGATCCTCCGCAGTGGCGACGACTTCAGCGTCCGTCCGGGCATTGTCCATAGCGGTCGTCAGGGCTTCTTCACGGGCGTCCTGTCGCGTCTCTTCGCTCAGGGAGTAGCGCACACCCTCAACGCGGTCCGCACCGGCGTCGACGGCGGCATCGATGAGTGTCCCGGCAGTCGAAACGTTGCTCGTTTCGGCCTCGACGGTATGGATCGCCACGTAGCCGACCTGTTCGCGGCCCTCTCTACTCTCCTCGTACTCGGGGCGTATCTGGAACCGCGAGGAAGTCACGTCTGCGCCCTCGTCTTCCAGCGCCGACGTGATGGCGTCGGCGTCGCCGGTGAGGTTGTTGCGTGCCGCTTCGGCGGTCTCACCGCGGCCCACCGCGGCGACGGTGACAGTTGCACGGTCGGGCGCGCGTTCGACGGTGGCGTCGGCGTTGACGCTCACAGTCGAGTTCGATGACGACGCGACGGCTCCGGTGTCCGCGAGTGCGAACCCGACGCCACCGGCGACGAGCAGTACAAGTACGCCAGCGATTGCGAGTGGTCGTGATACCATATCATCCGTAACACGCCCGGCCCTATTTATGTCATCGAACGGTAAAAGTCGGTTTTGAGCGTCAGCCGTTCCGCTCGACGGTGACGTAGTGGACTTCCGTCGCGACATCTCGACCGGCCGCGTCGTCGGCCACGGTATCGATCTGGTCAGCAAGCAACGGCTGCTCCGTGTCCGGCGGCAAGCCGACGGTGACAACGATACGGCGCGGCTGTTGGAAGATCGCAGTGTTCGTCGACTCGACTTCGACCGACAGGACACTCGCCGGCGGATCGATGCTCTCCTCAATGCCCTCGCGGATGTCCGACTCCGTCGCCGCTCGTTGGTAGGAATCCAGCGTCACGCCGCCCAAAAACGCCGAAAGGACGAGTATCGACACGGCGAGAACGCCGATCCGTTTGACGGTCGCCGACCGGGCGTCGCTCTCCCGGAACCAGTGCTCCGGGCGGTAGCCCTGGTACCAGAGCCCGACCAGCACCGCGAGGTTGATCGAGAGGACGTTCACCAGCAGGAGCACGGCTGACCCGAGACTGACGAGCGGCTGGCCCCACGCGATGCCGATGCCGACCGTGGCCGCCGGCGGGATGAGTGCGACAGCAATCATGACGCCGACGAGCGCCGTCGAGACACCACTGGTGAGGCTGACGACGCCGGCCGCGCCAGCACCGAGCGCGACGACCAGCGAGAGGAAATCGGGGGCGACTCGCTCGCGTATCTGACCGACCGAGGTCACGTCGGCGAGCGGCGGAATGACGTTGGCATACTGGACGAGCAACGCAAATACGGTCGCGCTTGCGATGGCAAGTCCGAGCCCGATAGCCTGGAGTTTGACGCCACGGGCGAACATCTCGTGGTCGTCGACGACGGTGCCGACGTTGGCAGTCATCGCCGGGCCGATGAGCGGAGCGATGACCATCGAGCCGACGACGACAGCCGGGGAATCGAGCAGGAGCCCCGCAGTCGCGATAATCGCGCTGATGACGGTCATCAGCGCGTAGTTCGACATCGACGGCGCGAGATCGTTTGCCTTCGACGTGAGTTCTTCCCGGGCGATGCGGTCCTCGTCTTCCTCCTCGGCGTACGTCTCCTCCAGTTCCTCGAACTGGCTAGAGATGACAGTGTTCGCGTCCACGACGACTGTGTAGCCGTCGTCGTTGATGCCGACATCCCGCAACTCTTCGAGGACAGGTTCGAGTGCGTTTGTCGGGACCGGAAAGGTAACCACGGCGGTGAACTCCCGCCCGCTCGTCTCGTCGGTGAGTACGTAATCGATGCCCTCGTCAGCTAACACACCTAAAACGGCATCACGCTTCCCGGTCGGAATCAGTAGCTGTACCAGCCGCACGGCTCTCGGTGGGGCCGCCGAGGATAAAAAGGCGGCTAGTCAGCGGGTCTCAGGTGCGGGGCTGAAAGGCACACGGCTATTGTTCCGGAATCGTCGGTCCCCGCTAAACGGACGCGCTTTTCCCCGCTGGCGGAGTACACGGGGTATGTTCGAATCACGACCGGACCGGGACGCCGAGGTGGTGCTCATCGGTCGGTCAAACGTCGGGAAATCGACGTTGATGCGCGAGATAACGGGCCACACGTTCGACACGGGCCAGCGGCCCGGCGTCACGCGTTCGCCAAATCACTTCGACTGGGCCAGCGCCGACTTCGTCATCAGTGACCTCCCCGGCTTCGGGTACATGAAGGGCGTCCCAGAGGACGTCCGCGAGGAAATCAAGACTGACGTGGTCCAGTACGTCGAGCGGAACGCCGAGCATATTCTCGTCGGTATTCTCGTCGTGGACGGCAAGTCGGTCATCGACATCATCGACCGCCACTCCGGTCCCGACGAAATCCCCCACGACGTGGAGATGTTTCACTTCCTCCGGGAGGTCGGCGTCGAACCGGTCGTCGCCGTCAACAAGATGGACAAGGTCGACGACACGGATGAGCGCCTGAATGAACTCTGTGATCGGCTCGGACTGCACCCGCCGTGGCAGCAGTGGCAGGAAACTATCGCACCGATCAGCGCAAAGCGGGGCTCCACCGAGCCGCTGAACGAGGCCGTCCGACACCACCTCCACGAGGTCCAGCGGGACGACCTGTTTCAGTTCTTTTAACCGGCTAAACCGTTCATAACCCAGCCTTACGCAAAATTCCACGGTGTAACAGCAGGGCGCCGGCGTTTACCATCATGCTTTGTCTCGGCATGTATGTGCTACTTTCGAGAACTAATTATTCATTAGTAGTGAACCGCGGTATATTGTCGCATATATAACAATATGCAGTAACCGCGTACAGACGGGAACGATGAGTCAGATGATTGTCTATCTTGGTCCGACACCGGGCCAGCATCTATCGAGGTGGCTATGAACCAACGTTCGTATGACTTCTTCGGCGACGTTGTCGTAACGGTTCTCGGGGACGGCGGGCGGACGAGCCGGCAATACCGGAGGATGTATGACCAGTTCGAGACCGATACACCTGCGAACGACCCAGATATCGTCATCGAGGAGACGACCGAGGCGGTCCACGCGGAGGTCGTTCTCGGTAGCCCCGACGACCACTATGCCTGGACCGGTGACGAGTTCGTCATCCGAAACGGGGCGGACTTCATGGCGGTCTCGCCGGGCTGGCAGCATATCCGAGTGACGCGCGGCTTTGAGCCGTTTTACTCCATCTATCCGGTCGAATTCCACATTCGACAGCAGCGGGCTGCGCGACAGCAGGCCCTGATACACGCCTCGGGCGTGCGACTCGACGGCCGGACGACGCTGTTCCCGGCCTGGCGTGGAGCCGGGAAGACCAATACCCTGCTGTCACTGTTGCGCGAGGGCGCGGACTTCCTCTCCGATGATCGACTCTGGGTCGGCGCGGATGGCACGGCTGTCGGCTACCCGCTCGGTGTGAACCTCCAACCGTTCAATATCGAGTCGTTCCCCGAAATAAAACGACAGCATGACACAGAGCGGGACCGGCTGCGTAGTGAGCTTCACGGAGTTATCGATGAGCGAGTCGATAGAGCCGGTTCGTTTCCGGAAACAGTGCTCAACTTCCTGAACGAGACGTTTCTCGGCGACGATAGCCGGAGTTTCACGAGTATCTCGGACCTGTATCCACGTTCGGAACATGTCGACAAATCGACAGTCGACAACGTCGTGTTCCTCCAGGCCACGCCAAACGCCGACACAGTCACTGTGGAAGGCATCTCGACCGACACCGCGATGTCGGCCACGTCGTCGATCTGTAACTTCGAATGGGACGGACGGCTCAGGGAATACTTCCACGCCTACGATTCACTCGTTGACGACGGCTCGATGGTCGCCACCCTCGATGCGGTCGTCGAACAGGAGCGGGCGACGTTCCGGGAACTGTTCGACGATGTCGCGACCTACCGCGCACACATCCCCCGAAAACGGAACTGGGGCGACCACAACCTCGACACCGCCATCGTCGAGGCCGTCAAATCGCTTGACTCGCCGCGCGTGATCAAGGCGATGGATTGAGCCGAGTATCGTATATGCGTCGTGAAAACGGAATGAAACCGCGATCCCAGCCGAGAGTGACAGTGAGCCCTTAGCTATGCGTCGGTGGATAGTTGCGACAAAGAGTCCCTATCGCGAGAGCGCCGAAAAACAACAGCATACTCGCAGTAACCGAGCAATAACTAATCGCCGTCCTGCGAACGGGTCTGTGTTCGAGAGCCTAGAAATGTATCGACCATATGCCGAGACTGCCGGCCGATGGCAGACGCGACGGTGCCATCGTAGCGGCCGAGACAACGGATGGACCACAGGGAAGCGGCCGGGTTGTGCCCTGACTCATCGCAGGATCTGTGCCGGGTGTGAGTATGGACAGTAGCGACAGGTTCGAACGGTCGGCCACTACGACAAGACGAAGGGTGCTCAAAGCTGCTGGTGCTGGCGTCGGCCTCACTGCGCTGGGAACCACTGCCAGTACCGGCCAGCAGACGGACTACTGGACGGTCGTTGCACTGCCGGACACACAAGTGTACGCCAAAGAGGGGACGCCCTACGGCAAGGACCAGACGCAGTGGATCGCCGACAACGCGGACGCCGAAAACATCGCGTTCGTCAGCCACGAAGGCGATGTGGTCGACCACGGTGACGACGACGCGGAGTGGCAGTATATGGATGAGGCCATGTCCACGCTCGACGGGGTGGTCCCCTACGCCACCGTGACTGGCAACCACGACTACGCGACGCTGTGGGATCGGAATTCCTCTGTTGCCAACTACAAGGAGTACTTCGGCCTCTCGCGGTACGACGGCCGGGACTGGTTCGGCGGGGCGGGCCCGACCAACGGTGATGAAGGTCGGGATAACCTCAGCACCTATCAGCTGTTTTCGGCCGGCGGCTACGACTTCCTCCATCTCGCCCTGGAGTGGGAGCCGCCGGGAACGGTGGACGACCCGTCGACAACGTTGGGGTGGGCACAGAGCGTTCTCGACCGGTATCCGAACCGGGCGACGATACTCACGACGCACTCGTATCTCCGTGACGAGCCCCAGCAACGGACACGGGAATTGCAGGAGGCCAGCAAGGTCGGGAATACGGGCCGGACCGTCTGGGAGAACCTCGTCTCACCGAACGGCCAGATATTCATGGTTCTCTGTGGTCACTGGCACGATGGGACGGGCAAGAGCGGCGGGGAGGCCCATCAGGTGTCGACGAACGATGCAGGCTCGTCAGTGTACGAGCTACTTGCGAACTACCAGTTCCGAGACGACGGCGGGCACGGCCTGCTTCGCCGCATCGAGTTCCGTCCGGGAGACGGTTCTGACGCGCCGGACCGGATCCAGATCCGGACGTACTCGCCGAGTACCGACGAGGAACAGACCGACAGCGACTCGCAGTTCGGGTTCGATATCGACTTTGACGCCCGATTCGGGTCGTCGCCCGGGACGCCGGAACCAACGGAAACACCCGAGACGCCAGACGGACCGACGGCGACGTTCCAGCAGCGGACGGATGGCTACAGCGGCACGACTGACACGATGATACGCGCTGCTGAGCCGGAGACGAGCTACGGCACCGCTGAGACACTATCTATCGGTGGCAGTGACCCGGAGGGGTCGGGCAGTAGCACACAAGCACTCCTCCGGTTCGATGGTATCATCGGTACAGACAGCGGGCAGATACCGCCCGGGTCGGACGTGAAACAGGCCACTGTAGCGCTTGAAACGTCGGGCGAGGGGGATGGCGCGGCGGTCCATCGACTGCGAACGGACTGGAGCGCCGATTCGACGTGGGCGTCGCTGGACGGCGGCGTCCAGACGGACGGCTCCCAGGCCGTCACCGATGCGGTCACACGAACCGGCGCGGTAGAGACAGGTAAGAGTTCGATTGATGTGACGGCGAGCGTGGAAGCATGGGCAAACGGCGCACAGAACGCCGGGTGGGTATTTCGCCCGCTCGGGAACGACGGCTGGGATATCCAGAGTGCCGACAGCGACGTACCACCGACCCTGACTGTCAGCTACACCCCTGGAGAAACCGTGGCCGGCGACGCCGACGGCGACGGTGACGTCGACACTGATGATGTAGACCGGATCCAGCGGTCAGTTGCCGGCGAGGACGGTAACATCGACCGGGACGCAGCAGACGTCGATGGCGACGGTGACGTCGACATCGGTGATGCTGTTTCCGCCCGGAACCTGGCGGAGGGGAATCAATGAGGGCGGGCCGAACGATTGTTGTCGCCGTCGCCCTGACGGTCGTAGTCGGGACGCTCCCGATGGCGGTCGCCGCACTGGCACCGGGGTCTGCGAGCACGATCTCGGTCGGTACCACCGTCTCAGAAACGTCGGGCGACGGGGTCGCCGTTGCCCCCGGTGAAACGGTCACTGTACAGGTCTGGACCAACGCAACAGCGGTGCGTGGCTACCAGACCAATATCACGTTCGACCCTACCATCGCGGATATCGACAGCGTTGCCGGCAGCGACGACTTCGACGACCCCGTTACAAACGTGAACAACGAGGCCGGCTGGGTTGCGTTCAATCAGCTCCGGCCCGGCGAGACGGACGATCCTGTTCTCGCCGAAATCACGCTCACAGTCCCCGAAAATGCGTCTGGGTCCACACAGCTCACCTTCGTCGGCGCGGACACGAAACTGTCCGACAGCGACGGCGAGACTGTCACACCCGAAGCCTACAACAGTATTGAGCTACGCGTCGACACCGGTTCGTCGACTCCAACAGACACCACGACACCGTCGGGAACGGACACGCCAACGGCTACGGAAACAGCAACCGGTACTGCTGGCGGAGCAGGAAACGATACTGACAGCTCTGATGGCAGCAGCGACGGCGGTAACAACGATACTGATGATGATAGCAACGCTAACGACGACGATGATAACAACGGTGGCGGGGGCGGTGGGGGTGGAGGCGGTGCTATCTCCCCACCTGAACCCTCGTTTTCGATCATAAACACGTCGCTCAACAGAACATCGGCCGCGCCTGGACAGTCGGTCATGGTGTCCGGAACCATCGAGAATGATGGCGACGATGACGGGACGTTCGAGGCGCGTGTCTACGATAACGGAACGGTGACGGGGGCGAATGCAAGCCTCGAAATCCCGGAGGGAGAACAGCGTCAGGTGAACCTCACAGTCCGGTTCAACTCATCCGGTGTCCACGCCGTGAAACTCAACACAACCAATGTGGGTAACGTGACTGTTCGAGCGGCCAACGGCACCACGAATGGGACGATGAACGCAACTAGAAACGAGACAACAAATGGGACAGCAACTGCGACTGTCTCACCGACATCAGATTCGACAGCGTCGGCCACTGTACCCGATACTGGGACGGCCACTGCATCGCAGACTACTGCACAGACAACAGCATCGGACACTGGGACCGGCACGACAACGTCCGTCTCAGAGACGCGGGCGACAACAACGGACGGCTCCGGCCCCGGATTCAGTCTCGCCGCTGTTGTCGTCTCGCTATCGCTGTTGCTTGGCTGGCTCGGCTATCGCCGGGACGGGGTACAGTGAGTCGCGGCTACAGAGAGGCAGTCGTTTCCACCACAGGCTGCCCGGCGGAAACCTCAGCCCGAAAGCGGGCGGTACGACAGCCGGTTTTCGGAGAAAGCATGCCTACGAGAAAAGACCAAACGACCGTGCCGATAGGGTGAGAAGGTCGCGTATCCGCAACAGCACCCGTATATAACCAGGACCAAGCTCGCAATCCGCCAGGTCAACGCCGAACATATTCTACAAGAGTGACGCTGTCACCACCCCGCGAAATTCTACATGCCGAAGAACTGCTATGACTCACCGCCCGTGCAACGAACCTGCCGAGCGATAGCGAACCCGGGTTTTACCAGCGGTGAGCGAACCGGCAGCGAGAAGTCACGTCGTCACGAAAGACGTGAGCGCCACTCGACCTGTTTCTCACGGCTCCGTCGACTGTCACAGCACGGAATCGCCGCAACGTCCTTGGGGTTCCGACACAAGGTACGAGTGTATGCGTGTGCTCGTTGTGGGTGCGACCGGATTTATCGGACAGCGACTGGTCCGCACCCTGGACGACGCAGGCCACGACGTAGTGGCGTTCTCTCGGAGCGCGAGTGAGGAATCTTTTCCCGATGGCGTCGAGCCGTTCGAGGGCGACCTTGGCGAACCGGACTCCCTCGACGGCCTCTGTGACGGTATCGATGTCGCGTACTACCTCATTCACTCGCTCACCTCGGAGAACTTCGCTGAGCTGGACCGGCGCTACGCCCGTCGATTCGCCGACATAGCGTCGGCGTCGGATGTCGACCGTGTCGTCTATCTCAGTGGTATCAGCGGTGACGAGGAGAATCTCTCGCCCCATCTGGCGTCGCGGCGCGAAGTCGAATCGGTGCTTGCGGAGGGGTCGTTCGACCTGACAGTACTCCGGGCGGCGGTCATCATCGGCCCGGAGAGCGCGAGCTTTCGGATCGTCGACGACCTGACCGACCGTTTGCCGCTGATGCTCGTCCCCAAGTGGGTCCGAACGCCGTGTCAGCCCATCGGTGTCGACGACGCGATTAGCTACCTCGTGGCGTTACTCGACGCTGACGAGACTCGCGGCGAGACCTACGACATCGGCGGGCCATCGGTGTGGTCATACGAGTCACTGCTGAAGCTCACCGCGTCGGAAAAGGGCAAGCGGGTGTTTATCGTTGCCGTGCCGGTGATGACGCCGGGGCTGTCCTCGCACTGGCTCCGCTTCACGACAGACGTGCAGTACGCCATCGCCCGGCCGCTGGCAGAGAGTATGCGGAACCCGGTCACGGTCGACCCGGAAATGGACCTGCAGGACGTCGTACCGATCGACCAAACGCCGATCAAGGACGCCGTTCGGCGGTCGCTGATGGAGTCGTAGGCGGCGACCGGCCCCTGCGGGACTGTTTTGGGGCTGTGCAGTGCAGACGTAGGTATGCCCGAATCGGTCGCCGTCACTGGTGGCAACGGCCGTGTCGGCCAGCACGTCCTCGAACACCTGACCGCACAGGGGTATCGAACGGTCAACCTCTCCCGTGGGAAACAGGAGGAAGACCATTCGGACGCATATGTCAGGACCGACATGCTGGATGCGGGTGAGGTCTACGGGGCACTCGCAAAATCCGACGCCGATGCGGTCGTCCATCTCGGGATGATTCCCACGCCCGACCACACGCCGGGATACCGGACCTACGAGAGCAACGTCATGTCCAGCTATCACGTGCTGGAGGCCGCCGGCAAACTGGGTGTCGATACGGTTGCCCTGGCGTCGAGTTTCAGCGCTATCGGCGGTGGGTTCGAACCGGACCCCATCGCGGTTGACTACCTCCCGATTGACGAGGACCACCGCCTCACGCCGTCGAACCCGTATGCAATGGGGAAACAGGCACTGGAGATCGCTGCCGACGGGTTCGCCCGCCGGAGCACAGACGCGCCGGACACTATCACGTCGCTTCGGCTTCCGTGGGTCGTCGACGACGACCTGGCCCGAGAGACCTTCGTCGCGCCAGACCGGACACTCGCCGGGTCTCGGGCGTCAACGAACTTCCACACCCAACGGAACACGCTGTATGCGTACGTCCACACCACCGACGCGGTTAGGCTCGTCGAGCGGACCGTTGCTGCGTCGTTCGACGGCCACGAACGCATCTGGATCTCGGCACCAGATACGAGCGCCGAGACACCAAGCGCCGAACTCGCGGCGGAACTGTACCCTGATGCTGACTATCAGGGGCCGACAGCCGACGACGAGAACCCGTATGCACCGCTCATCGACACGACGAAAGCCGAGCGGCTGCTCGACTGGGAGCCGACCTGGAGCTGGCGGCAACTGGTGTGAAGCCAGTGGTGGCCCGCACATCGATCCAGACGCCGCCATTACCGCGCCGCATGTAGCGGCCGTTTCATCCGGAACACGTTACTAAAACGGAATGTGTATGTAACTAACATGCATGAGTGACGCAGAGCAGCCAGCTGAGAGTCGGACACACGACCATCACGATCACGACCACGAGGGACCGGGCTATGCCACTCCGCAGGCCGCTATCGAGGAAGCCGAACCCGAACGGACCGCGTACGTGATGGGCCTGCACGTCGGTCAGGACGTCGACGCACCGGACTTCCTGGCTGTCGTCGACGTCGACCCCGACTCCGATACCTACAGCGAAATCGTCAATCGGGTCCAGATGCCGAACAAGGGCGACGAACTCCATCATTTCGGGTGGAACGCCTGCTCCTCCTCGTGCCATATGGAGGGGCTGGAGCGCCGGCATCTCATCATTCCCGGCCAGCGGTCCTCGCGAATTCACATCGTCGACACCAAGGAGCGACGTGATCCTGAACTGACGAAAGTCATCGAACCGGAAGCGGTGTACGACCACGACCTCTCCGCGCCCCACACCGTCCACTGCATCCCCGACGGTGAGATCCTCATCTCCATGCTCGGCGACGCCGACGGCGACCTCCCCGGCGGCTTCCTCGAACTGAACGACGACTTCGAGGTTCAGGGCCGGTGGGACACCCCCGGCGAGATCGAGATGAACTACGACTACTGGTACCAGCCCCGCCAAAACGTGATGCTGTCGACGGAGTGGGCAGCCCCGAAAACCTACTACCCCGGCTTCGATTTGGAGGACGTCGAGGACGGCAAGTACGGTCAGCGGCTCAATTTCTGGGACTGGGCAGCCGGCACCGTTGAGCAAACCATCGACCTCGGCGAGGACGGCCTGATTCCGCTGGAGGCCCGCTTCCTGCACACCCCGGAGAGCACCCACGGCTACGTCGGGGCGGCGCTATCCTCGAACATCATCCACTTTCACGAGTCGGGCGGCGAGTACCACGCCGAACCGGTCATCGAATTCGACGACCGCGAGCACGAGGACTGGGACATGCCGGTGCCGGCACTGGTGACGGACATCCTCATCTCGATGGACGACCGCTACCTGTTCGGGTCGAACTGGCTCCACGGCGAGGTGTGGATGTACGACATCTCGGACCCGAGCAACCCCCGGAAGGCCGATTCCATCTCCGTCGGCGGCTACTTCGGCGACATCCAGCAGATCCAGGGTCGGGACCTGGTTGCTGGCCCGCAGATGCTCCAGCTCTCACTTGACGGCGAGCGCCTCTACTGGACGACCTCGCTGTTTTCCTCGTGGGACAACCAGTTCTTCCCCGAGGAGGCCGAGAACGGCTCGGTGATGCTCAAAGCCGATGTAGACCCGCGGAAGGGAACGATGTCGCTAGACCGGGACTTCCTCGTGGACTTCGGGGATCTCCCAGAGGGGCCGGCCCGTGCCCACGAGATCCGGTGGCCCGACGGGGACTGCACCAGCGACGTGTGGCAATGACGACGCTGCGACCGGGCGGCCGATGACCGAGGTCCTGCTGGAGTGGCAGGACAGCGGGCGAACGGAGACGGTCTCGGTGCCGGACGACGAGACGGTACTCGACGCCGCCGAGGCCGCGGGTGTCTCGCTTCCGTTCGGCTGTCGAACCGGCGCGTGCGGGACCTGTACGGCTCGTCTGCTGTCCGGCGACGTGACCCATCGCCGCCCGCCGCGGGCGCTCAAGGACCGGCATCTGCGGGACGGCTACGTCCTGCTCTGTATCGCCGAGCCGACGACCGACACGCATCTCGCCGTCGGCGCGACGGTGCAGGCCGAACTGGTGCCGAACCCCTGGAAGTAACGCTCCCGTGCCGGATCCGTTCAGCCCGACAGTGCCTGCTGGAGGATCTGTCCCAGAAATCCGATAGCTGGGACGACGAACACCGTCGCGTGGACCCAGGCGTCGTAGGTGATGTCGCCGGGCTTGGTCGCGAGAAACAGGCCGTAGAGGACGACCATCACGACGATCCACAGGGCGGTGATGACAAGGAACGGCACGGCGTCCCGGACCGGCTCGGCGACCGCGTCGCGCAGTGTGTCGGACATGCCCGACTAATCGGACGGACTCGGCAAAAGCGTACCCCGCTACGGCCCGAACTCGCTCACCAGTTCGACGCCGTCGGTTCCGTAGTCGGTCATCGCTGCCAGCCGATCCGAGACCGCATCGAGGCTGACCCGCCGAGTGACCAGTGCGCCCGGGTCGAGCGTCCCGTCGGCGACCAGACGGAGGAGTTCGTCGTACCGGGAGGGCGGCATGCCACGGGACCCCAGCACGTCGATGTCCCAGCGGGTGATCCAGTCGGTCGGCAGCGCTACCTCGCCGCGCTCGGCGTCGGTCGTCAGCCCGACCTGCACGTGCGTGCCCCGTGGGCGGAGGCTCTGGACGCTGTTCCGGCAGGTCTCGGCCCGGCCCAGCGCGTCGACGGACACCTCCGCGCCGCCGTCCGTTTCGTCCTCGATGGCCGCCGGCACGTCCGCGACGGCGCTGGCGTCGACGACTGTGTTCGCGCCCACGTCGCGGGCCATCGCCAGCGGTTCCTCGCGGATGTCGACGGCGACGACGCTCGCGCCCAGCGCCGACGCGATTTGGACCGCCGCCAGTCCGAGGCCGCCACAGCCATGCACCGCGACGCGGTCCCCGGCGGCGATGTCAGCCCGATGAGCCAGCGCGTGGAAGGCCGTGACGTAGCGACAGCCCAGCGCCGCCGCGGCATCGAAGCCGACGCTCTCGGGGAGGCCGACGAGGTTGTAGTCGGCTCGTGGAACGGCGACCTGTTCGGCGAACGCGCCCGGAACGCCGGATTCGAAGCCCAGCGCCCATCCGTCGGTACAGACATTGCCGTGCCCGTTCCGGCAGTAGCCACAGGTCCCGTCGCCGAGGTTGAACGGTACGACGACCCGGTCGCCGGAGGACACTGTCGTCACCTGATCGCCCGTTGCGATGACGCGGCCCGCCGGTTCGTGGCCCAGCACCTGTCCCAGCGGCACGTCGTCGTCGGCCCAGTCGCCGTGGCCCTGCCAGGCGTGCCAGTCGCTCCGGCAGATTCCACATGCCTCGACCGCGACGACGGCCCCGTCCGGGTCCGGCGTCGGGGTGTCCCGGTCCCGGACCGCGAGCGGTTCGCCGTACGCCTCAAGCACTGCTGCGCGCATGGACCGGCTTCGCGCGCCCCTGGCAAAATACCGGGGGACGGCGACCCCGGACTACTGACCGGGAGCCGAGTTTATGTAGCCCTGCGGCCAACTGTCCGATCATGACCCTCCTCCCGATTGTCGCCGCCCTGTTCGTGTCGCCAGCCGTCGCCGCGCTGGTGTACGCTGACGCCAGGCGGCGTGACCTGTCACGGCGGTACCGGACTGCCGCCGCCTCGGTCGTCGGTTTCGCCAGTTTCGCCGGATTTCTGGCCGCGAGCGTCCTCGGTAGTGAGCTCTTTTCGGCGTACTATCGCCTCTTGAACCAACCGGCCATAGCCGTCACGCCGCTCGATCTCCTGTTTTCGCTGCTCCTCTTTGGCTTCGCCATCACTGCACTGGCGGTTCTGGGGTACGGACTCACCAGTCGGTACGGCCCGCTCGCCCCATCGTAATTGCTTCCTCAGTCGCCCGCCGACCCCTAATTTCAAAGCCGGCACGGTCCCACCGAAACGTATGGACGACACTGACTGGATCGGTGAGACGTTCACCAGCACGGTCGGGTGGGACCACCTGGAGACGCTGGTCGACATCGGGAACCGGATGGCGGGTAGCGACGGCGAACGGGTGGCCGCCGAGGCGACCCGGGACGCGCTGGCAGAATTTACTCGCGACGCCCGCCTCTCCGAATTCGGGATACAGGGCTGGGCACGGGGCAACAGCGCCGTCCACGCCGACGGGTCACCGGTCGCGACACAGGCCCACGAGTGTATCGCCTTGCCGCGGTCGCCGACCGACGAGGTGTCCGGCGAACTGGTCGACGTCGGTCACGGGCTTCCGGAGGATTTCGAGGACGCCGACTGCGAGGGCCATATCGTGTTGGCCCGCTCGGATGTGCCTGACTGGTACGACCGGTACATCCACCGGCGGGAGAAGTACTACCACGCCGTCGAGGCCGGCGCAGTCGGGTTCATCTACCGGAATCACGTCGACGGCGTGCTGCCGCCGACCGGGAGCGTCGGGACGGCAGACGCACCCATCGGCGAGATTCCGGCCGTCGGCGTCGCCAGCGAGACGGGCGCACGATTGGCCCGTCGTTACGCGGGCGACGATATCACTCTCAGCGTCGACTGCGAGACGCCCGATGCCACGAGCCAGAACGTCCACGCCGAACTGGGACCTGACACCGACGAGCGCTTGCTGGTGACCAGTCACGTCGACGCCCACGACATCGCGGAGGGGGCGATGGACAACGGGGCCGGAACGGCGATGGTCGTCGAGGTGGCTCGCGCACTGGCCGGTCGCGAGGACGAACTGGAGACACGCGTGGAGTTCGTCGCCTTCGGTGCCGAGGAGGTCGGTCTGGTCGGCTCGAACCGGCTGGCCGACGAAACTGGGCTCGACGACCTAACGGCCGTGCTCAACTTCGACGGCGTCGTGCAGGGTCGCACGCTGAAATGTTACACCCACGGCTTCGACGCGCTATCGGCCGCTGCCGAGGATGTGGCCGACCGCCTCGACCACCCTATCTCGCTCACGCCGGAGCAGGGTCCCCACAGCGACCACTGGCCGTTCGTCCAGCGGGGCGTCCCCGGCTATCACGTGACCAGCGAAACGGGCGGTGAGGGTCGCGGCTGGGGCCACACGCATGCCGATACACTGGACAAACTGGAACCCCGGACGTTCCGCGAGCAGGCCGTCCTCCTGACCGAACTCGCCGTGACGCTTGCAGATAACTCAGTCCAGCCTTCTCACAAAGACCCCGCAGAGATCGCCGATGCGCTCGAAGCCCAGAACCTCGCTGAAGGGATGCGGATTACCGGTGATTGGCCCTTCGATGACTGACGTAACGCCGGTCCCGTCACCGCCACGTTCGACGCCTGCGACCTGTGATAAAGAATTACCAGAATTCTAGTATTTCTTCCCCCGCCTGTGTTCCGGCGTCTTGGTCGCTGAGAATCGACTATAATGATTTACTCAGTATAGAAGTAACATATTCCGTAGGTTATTTACCATATGGGTACATGGAAATCGATGGCAGGTCGATTGGTCTACGTACTGAAGCCCGCACGTGAACGCCGTCACCGGCGTTCGCTGCCAAGCTCCCATGCTATTCGGTCTCGCGGAGTCCGAGGCCGAGCCGACGTGAGTAAACCATCCCTGCCGTCGTCAGTCAACACCAACACCAATACCTGACACAACGGCCGTCCACGTGCCAAGACGGCCGCTGTGTCCACTTTCGGACAATACCTCTGAGGAACACCGACCGGCCGCGTCCTGTGCAAAACAGCACTCAGCGGCAGAACCTCGCTATGACTCGTAAGCCTGTTCTACGTCAGCCTTCGCCGACGGAATGACCTGCTGTTCAGCGCGGCGCATCGACCGCAACGCCTCGTCGGTGAACTCGACATCAAGCGTGGGCAGTGCCCGTGCCAGACCGCCCAGCACCTCGCCGGGGTCGATGCTCAGTTCGAAGGCGAAGGCGTTCTGGTCCTCCTGCAGTGGGACGGAGAACTCGAAGTGCGTCTGGACGATACCCGTCGCTGTCTCCTGGTCGTATGCGTCGGTGACAGCAGTCCAGAAGTCGTCGCTGTCGGCGGCCACCAGCGGTTCGAGGTCTTCGCCGAACGACTGCTGGCGGGCCAGCAGCCGCTCCCGGATCTGGTCTCGTCGGTCGCCACGGACGGTGTCACGGAGCGCGTTCCAGTAGATATCCCGGGCCAGCACTTCGTCAGCATAGGTGTCGAACGCCGCATCAGTGGCGGCGTAATCAAGCACTGGCTCCAGCTGGTCGAGTATCTGTTGCTGGTAGGACTGGAGTTTTGGCCGGACAACGTGGCGTTCTAGCGGGCGGCTGTTGTTCAGCAGTTTGCCTGCAACGCGGCCCCCGCTCGACCCGCGTAGCACGGCTGCCACGTCGAACGCCGCGTACGTCTCGTCGACGAACTGCGAGAGGTAACGTTCGAACTCCCGTTCGACGGCACGTCGTGTCACACCCGACTCTGTGGGCTGCAGTGACCTATCCCTTACGCCGATGTTCGCCAGCGATAGTCGCTTGCGAGACGGGGCGCCGCCCACCGCCGCCGACTGGTGTATTTCCAGGTTCCTTCCGGCCTCCAATATGTGTCCGGATAGTGTTGGTTCGCCGCAACTGTTGTCCGGGGCTTGCGACTCGCTGCTCCACTGTACATCCAACACGACTGTTATCACTGTGCATACCTAACAACGCCTGTGTCCAGAGACCTGCCCAGCGACGTACACGCGGTGCTGACACAACTCGCTGAAGAGGGAGAGACGGCGATCAGCGGCGCGGAGTTCGATACGGCTCGACAGACAGTTGCGACGGCTGAGACGGTCAGCCGCAACAAACTCCCGGAGTGTGAGTTGCGCTCGCAGTTGCTGCACGGCTGCGAGCAAGTGCACACCGCGCTTGATACCGGCCATCCTGACGCTGCCGCCGAGTATTTACGAGCGATGAACCGACGACTTGCAGCCGTCGACGACGGAACAATCTCCGAGTGATCTGGCTAGCACACCAACGCAGAACCGGCTTTGGAGGTTGCTGAGCGCCAGCCCGTGGTGAAAGCTGTTCTCTAGTCGCTGTCTATTTGCTCTCGATACCGTCCGCCACTGCATTCATACTGTCGGACAGTGACTGTTGGACTCCCTTCTGTCTCGGTTCCCGTGTTACCGAGGCACTGGCGGGCCAGCTCCCGTGAGAGTTAAGCCATCGACCGATAATACCGTGGTATGTCTCAGCGACTATCGAAGGCCGAGGACACGCTCGCCGACGCGGGCGAACGTGAACTCGTCGTCGGCGGCGACCGGCCGCTCCGGATCTCTGCGGGCCATCGATTGCTACACCACGACGGGAAATGTTCGCGCCCGCACGGGCACAACTACGAAATCACTGTCCGCGTCACCGGCGAACTCACGGACGACGGGTGGGTCGTCGACAAAGGCGAAATCACGGACGTAGTCGACGAGTGGGATCACCGGTTCCTGCTTGAGACTGGCGACCCGCTGGTCGAGGCGTTCGACGCGAGTGGCGACGGCGATGCCGTGGTGGTCCTCGACCACCCACCAACAGCCGAGGTCATGGCCGCGATACTGGAACAGCGTCTCGCCGACCGCCTCCCGGAGACGGTGTCGGATGTAGCCGTCTCTGTTCGGGAGACGAGCGAACTCTGTATCCGCTGATGCCGGTCGCGAACGACGCGCCCGGGGTCGATATCGAGGGGACCGATGCCGACGCCGAGACGGGCGACCTCCCCATCAACGAGCTGTTCCAGTCCCTCCAGGGCGAGGGCCGACTGGCGGGCGTCCCGAGCGTGTTCGTCCGGACCAGCGGCTGTAATCTGCGGTGCTGGTTCTGTGATTCCTATCATACCTCGTGGGAGCCGACCCACAACTGGGTTACCGTCGACGACGTGCTGGCGGCTATCGAGGAGTACGACGCCGGCCACGTCGTCCTTACCGGCGGCGAACCGCTCATCCACGACGCGAGTGCGGACCTGCTGGAGCGGCTGGCCGACCGGGGCTATCACACGACGGTCGAGACCAACGGGACCGTTGTCCCGAACGCCCCTATCGACCTCGCCAGCGTCAGCCCGAAACTGGCCTCCAGCACGCCGACGGCTGAACGCGACCCCGACGGTGACGGCGAGTGGGCGGACCGCCACGAGGAGCGCCGGCTTGACCTGCCGACGCTGGCCGAACTCGTCGAAACCTACGACACACAACTGAAGTTCGTCGTCACGGGCCGCGAGGACATGGCCGAAATCGAGCGCCTCGTCGAGCGACTCCGCGACGCTGCGTCCACCCGCGTACGTGACGACGACGTGTTACTGATGCCGGAAGGCCAGACGCGCGACCAACTCGAAGCGACCCGGACAGAGGTCGCGGACCTCGCGCTGGAGTACGGCTACCGGTACACGCCACGGCTTCACGTCGACCTCTGGAACGACGCACCGGGAACCTGACTACCCCCAAATCCAACAGATGACTGACGACACCCGCGCTGTCGTGCTCGCCTCCGGCGGCATGGACAGCGCCACGGCGGCCTACGAAGCACAGACCCGCGGTTACGACCACCTGTACCTGCTGCATACGAGCTACGGGCAAAACACAGAGGACCGAGAGTACGAATGCGCCAGCGCACTGGCCGACCACGTCGACGCGGCGGACTTCCTCCACGTCGAGACCGGCCACCTCACCCAGATCGGCGCGTCGTCGCTGACTGACGACTCGATGGAGGTAGCGGACGCCGACACCGACAGCGACGAGATTCCGACCTCGTACGTCCCGTTTCGCAACGCGAACCTCCTGTCGATGGCGGTCTCCTACGCCGAGGCCAACGACTGTGGGGCCGTCTTCATCGGCGCACACAGCGAGGACTTCTCGGGGTACCCGGACTGTCGGCCCGCCTTTTTCGACGCCTTTCAGGGCGTCATCGACGCCGGTACGAAGCCTGACACCGACATTGACCTCGTTGCACCTTTCGTCGAATGGTCCAAGACCGACATCGCCGAACGCGGTGTCGAACTCGGCGTCCCCTACGAAGACACCTGGAGCTGCTACCGTGACGACGAACCGGCCTGTGGAACGTGTGATGCCTGTGCGTTCCGGCTCGAAGCCTTCCAGCGCATCGGTGAACGGGACCCGATAGAGTACGCGGAACGACCGACGTACGCTGAGTAAGCAACGTTCAGTCGGCTGTCTCCCGCTCCCGACAGGCTAGTCGTCGGCTTCGTCCCGGACCAGCCCGTCCAGAATGTACTCCGCCGATGTCCGGGTCGTCGCCAGCGGCACGTCGTGGACGTCACAGATGCGCAGGAGTGCCGAGATGTCCGGCTCGTGGGGCTGTGCCGTCAGTGGGTCTCGGAGGAAGATGATACCGTCCATCCGGCCCTCGGCGACCTCAGCGCCGATCTGCGTGTCGCCCCCCATCGGCCCGCTCTCCTTGCGCTCGACCGTGAGGTCCGTCTCTGCCATGATGCGCTTGCTCGTCGTGCCAGTTCCGACGAGATCGAACTCCGAAAGCGTTGATTCGTAACTCTGTGCCAGATCGATCATCTCGGGCTTCTCGTCGTCGTGTGCGATGAGTGCGACGCGGGTCATATCTGGGGCTCTCGGGCCATCGTCTTATGTCATTGGGACGGGACCGTGTCAGCGCCGGTTACCCGTCGACAGAAATCTCTCCGTCAGCAGTTATCGTCACGTCGTGTCCTTCGACAGCGAACGTCAGCGACTCCGTCGTCCCCTCCCCGACGACCGCACGGAGTGATTTGCTGTCGACATACGCATCCAGCCCGTCAATATCAGCTGCATCTAGATCTGTCGCTTCAAGCACCGCATCGGCAATAATATCTCCTGCGGGTTCGGGGCTCACCCAGTCGTCGGACCCCTCCGTAGCCCGGTTCCGCAACATATACACAGTCCCCTCGTTCGAACTCATACTCCAGCATACGCTCCCTTCTCTTATAACAGCGGATGAGCTGTTTCACTGTCTGAAGTAACCGGTGGTCAACTGACGGACCAGACGCTACGTCCTCCCACACTGTCGGCTCAAGCGACACAAAACGCAGCTATTCGGCAATATATCGCCCCTAGACCGGCTGCTCACAGACGGCGGCGTTCCACCATCCTCACTTTCCACCAACCGGGGGCCGTCCTTGTCCCGGTTACTCTGGCGGTGAGCCGACAAGCGGCCGCTCGGGGGCCGCCAGCGTGTTCTGTACCAGCGTTCGCGTCCCGCGACGGAGCCGCTCCGAGGCGGCCTGACTGGAGATTCCGAGCTCCGAAGCGAGGTCCGAGAGGGACGACTCCCGCGGGACGGTGAAGTACCCACGATTGAGCGCGAGCAACAGCACTTCTTGCTGTGGGTCCGTCACGCCGAACTGTGGGGAGGCTTCCGTGTCGTCAGTGATGGTCTGAATGTCGATGTTGATATCACTGGATACGAGCACGTCACGGAACGACAGCACCGAACTCTTCTCGGGGAACCGGGCTCGAAACACCCAGTCGTCACCGGTCTGTGCGGCACCGAGCAGGAACCCGTCCGCGTTCAACAACGCTTCTCCGATCGTATCGATTATCGTATCAGTTGTATGTAGGGTGTACCAGTGACCATCTCCTTCTGCCGCTACGTGGGCATAGTCGGTGATACTCTCGTCCTGGGCCAGATTCGCTTCGATGGCGGGCCGCTCGATGGGGCCAATCCAGGCGACGGCACGGCAGTCGCCACTCTCGCAGTGAAGTCGCTGTATCCGTATCGCTGCTTTACTCAGCGTTTCAGCTGTTCGCTGCAAGAGGGGGGCATCGATGTGAAATTCTACTATCATGTCTCACTGTCACGCAGCAACGGTGATAAATCCCGGTCAGACAGTTGTCGTACCTGAAAACGGTGCTTGTATAATTTCCGGGTACTGGAGGCTGACGGCGGTATGGACCGGGGTATAGTTGCTTCAAGCACCAATCGATAGCACTCAGGAAATCCACTTAAATTCACAGCATGGCCTACCATGTCTCGGGTTATGAGACACGTCTGGGACCGCGATTATGCATCAGAGATTCTCACCCTGATACGACCCTTCGTACGTCCCCTCGTGAGCGGCATCAGCGAGAACGAGCTGTGCGATCCGTGCGCCCCGTTCGAGTTCGATCGGATGGTGGACTTCCAGTAGCCCTTCGCCCCGCCCTTCGTAGCCGGCGTCCCAGACAGCCGTATCGAGCATACAGGAATTGCGGAGCAACGACGACCGCGGGAGGAGAAAGCCGATATGCCCCTCCGGAATGACGACACGGTCGGCGTACTCGACGATGTAGCCGCCGCGGTCGAGGTGATAGACGCCATCGTCGCTGGCCACTTCCCGCCGGTCGCCGACGGTCTTGCCCTCGCGCTCGATGCGTCCCGGTTCGACCTGCTCGTAGACGGCCCCGAGCGTGAGGTCGACGCCGTTCGGTTGCACTTGCGATTCTCTCAGGTCGCCGAGGGCATCGGCGACGAACCGCCCACTTTTGAACATACGCGGTTCTGTGCGAGTGTCGTGGAAAGAACTGCCGGTCTGGCCGACCGCTGTCCCGACCTGTTGACTCGCTTCTGAGTGACGGACGGAGCGGGTTTTTATATGAAAAATACGACGGAATACGCGGGATTTATACCGCCGCGCCATCCATTGACGCACGTTATGGGACAGACGCTTACGGAAAAAATTCTCGACGACCATCTCGTCGAAGGGGAGCTAACACCCGGAGAAGAGATCGGGATCGAGATCGATCAGGTGCTGACACAGGACACGACCGGGACGCTCGTCTGGCTGCAGTTCGAGGCGCTGGGCCTTGAAGAGGTCCAGACGGAACTGGCCGCCCAGTACTGTGACCACCAGACGTATCAGTTCGACTTCAAGAACACTGACGACCACCGCTTCCTCCGCTCTGCGGCAGGCACGTTCGGGGCCCACTTCTCGCGCCCCGGCAACGGTATCTGTCACAACGTCCACAAGGAGAACTTCGCCGAACCCGGCAAGACGATGCTCGGGTCCGACTCGCACACGCCGACCCCCGGTGGCCTCGGGGAACTCGCTATCGGGTCCGGTGGCCTCGACGTCGCCGTCGCCATGGGTGGCGGTGCCTACTACATCGAGATGCCGGAAGTCGTCAACGTCCGCCTCGAAGGCGAACTGCCCGAATGGGCCACTGCCAAGGACGTCATCCTAGAGCTGCTCCGCCGGCTGTCGGTCAAGGGCGGCGTCGGCAAGGTGCTGGAATACACCGGCCCCGGCGTCGAGACGCTGACCGTCCCCGAGCGGACCACCATCACCAACATGGGGACCGAACTCGGTGCCACGTCCTCGATCTTCCCGACGGACGACCAGACCAAGGACTACCTCGAACGCCTCGGCCGCGAGGACGTCTTCGAGGAGATCGGCCCCGACGAGGATGCCGAGTACGCCGACGAAATCGTCGTCGACCTCTCGGACCTCGAACCGCTCATCGCCGAGCCGTCCATGCCTGACAACGTCGTGCCCGTCTCCGAGGTCGAGGGCGTCGACGTCGAGCAGGTCATGATCGGCTCCTGTACGAACGGCGCCTACGAGGACATCCTCCCGGCCGCGAAGATGCTGGAAGGGCGCAACATCGACAAGAAGACCGAGATGATCGTCGCCCCCGGCTCCAAACAGGCCTCCGAGATGCTGGCCCGCGAGGGCTGGACCGCGGAGATGATGGCCGCTGGCGTCAACTTCTCCGAGGCGACGTGTGGTGCCTGTATCGGTATCGGTCACGTCCCGGCCTCCGACTCCGTCTCGCTGCGGACCTTCAACCGCAACTTCGAGGGTCGCTCCGGTATCGAGGACGACAACGTCTACCTCTGTTCGCCGGAGGTCGCCACCGCGGCGGCCATCAAGGGCGAAATCGTCGACCCGCGCAACCTCGCCGACGACCTCGGCGACCTCGAAGCGCCGGGTCTGGAGATGCCCGACTCCTACATCGGCAACTCCGAGTCGGACCTCATCGCACCGGAAAACGCTGTCGACGACGAGCTCATCAAGGGCCCGAACATCGGCGACGTGCCGCTGAAGGACCCGCTGGAGACCGAAGTCGGTGGTGAGGCCCTCCTGAAGATGGAGGACAACATCACGACGGACCACATCATCCCGGCCACACAGGACATCCTGATGTACCGGTCCAACGTCCCGAAGCTCTCCGAGTTCACGCTCTCGCGCGTCGACGACACGTTCGCGGAGCGCGCACTCGAATCTGACGGCGGCGTGCTCGTCGCTGGCGAGAACTACGGTCAGGGGTCCTCGCGCGAACACGCGGCCCTGTGCCCGATGTACCTGGGTATCGAGACCGTCCTCGCACAGAGCTTCGCCCGCATCCACAAGGCGAACCTGTTCAACTTCGGGATCGTCCCGCTCACCATCGACGAGGAGACCTACGAGAAGATCGAGCAGGGCGACGACATCGAGATCGTCGACGACGCGGCCGAGGCCGTCAAATCCGGTCAGACGGAGTTCACCATCCGCGTGAACGACGACTGGGAAGCGACCGGCCAGCTCGACGCCTCTGAGCGCGAACGCGAGATCCTCGCCGCCGGTGGCAAGCTCTCACACACGAAACAGCAGCACGACGAAGGCGGCGCTGCACCTGCAGACGACTAACACGAGGTCGCTTCGCGACCTCAGATTCCGGAGCGGGACCTACGGTCCCGCAGGCAGTCGGGCAGCATCGACGCCCGACGACGGGGAGGAACGACCCGCGACGGAGCGATTCCGAGCGTAGCGAGGAATCACTTTCAGGTCGAACGGCGTTTCGCGCTGTGAGACAGCGCGGTCGCCTTCTGACCGCGATTTTTCGAACATTGAAACGGGGCTGAGGACTACATTTGCCCTAGGTAACGGTACTATCAGAAGTTTGCCCCGCAACAGTACCAAACAAACAAGACTCATTTTGTAGCCAGATCCCTTCATCACGACGCGTGCAGTCGGATCTGACAGAATCTATCTCTAGTACACCTCGGCAGCGATGGAAAAGTTTGGAAAGAGGGGTGGGGGTGGGGGTGGTGGCACCCAAAATGGGTGCGATTATAAGTAGCCTCGTCAGCCTAAAGAACCTTCCGCCTTTCTAACCTTGTCTCGGTCGTATCGATGCATGAATTATCAGTACTTATCGACAAACAGTCAGAAACCGGGTAGCTTCGGTCGGCGGTAACGCATATGTAGGTCCACACCGAAGTACACATGTGACAACGGTCGCTCCTGATGGGCCGGAGACGCCGGATACGCCAGCGGTTCGGCGAGCCGTCCGCGCGGACCTCATCGAGATACACCGCATCGAGCAGGCGTCGTTTCCACAGCCGTGGCCGTTTTCGGCGCTGGAGAGCTATCTCGACGAAACGGGATTTCTCGTCGCCGAAACCGGCAACGACGACGGCAACCCGCCCGCCGTCGCGGGCTACGTCATCGCCGACACGGTGCCGAACCACGGTACCCCGCTCGGCCACATCAAGGACCTCGCGGTCCGGCCAACGTACCGCCGGCAGGGGGTTGCGAGCGCGTTGTTGACGCGTGCACTGGAGGTCATCGGCGAGACTGGTGCTGGCTCGGTTAAGCTGGAAGTTCGAGCCGACAATGACGGTGCACGAAAGCTCTACCGGCGCTTCGGGTTCGAGCACCGCAAGACCATTCCGAACTACTACAGCAACGGCGAGGACGCGCTTGTGATGGTCCGATTACTTTGAGTGTGTCAGCTACGCCTGGGACGGTTTGAGCGCTGTGGTAACTGTCTGTCTGTTGCCGGACGGCCCTGCACAGCCAGTTCTTCCGAACCGACCACCGCTCCGAGACCCCGACTGCATATACGGCTCCGCATCCACGGTTCGCACACCGATGGGATACGCCTGTCCAGTGTGTGACGACCCGCAAGCCGACGACGTGCATCTGGCGAACCACCTTGCATTCACGGCGATGACCGGCGGTGACGACCACGAAGCGTGGCTCGACGAGCGCGTCCCCGACTGGGGCCAGCTTGGCGAGGACGAACTGTCCACTGAGGTCGTCGAGTACGCCGAGGAGACGGAGTTTCCACAGGTGTTCGAGGACACTGTCGACCGCAGCGACGACGGGCATAGCCACGAGCACGGTCACGGCCACGGTGACCTCCCGCAGGGCGCGGACCGCCACCGGGGATCGAACGCGCTCAGCGACCACGACAGTGAGGTGCTGGCCGAGGCTCGGGACCTGACGCGGGAGATGTTGCGTGATAGCGACGAGGGGGACGACGCGGACGCCACTGACAGCGACACGTCCAGCGATGGCGACGACACGGGCGCGACCGGAGACGAAACCGAATAGTCCCGCCGGCAGCAAGAAGACGTATGGACACTGAGGGGCAGTTCGCGCCGGTATCGGCAGCCGAGGCCCGCGAGCGCTACGACGCGTTCGGGCCGACGGCGCAAGTGGTCGTCAAGGAAGTCGCGAAGGCGATGGGTCTCGACCCGGAGACCTACGAAGAGCGAGTCACCAGCGAGGTGGTCGAAACCGCCCGCGACGTACTGTTTGCTGAATCGCTCGCAGTTCAGGTCGGCTCGATGGCGGAGTTCGAGGAGTGGCGCGAAGACACGGACTGCGAGGTGTCGCTGGTCGGCGCGGAGAACGTCGACAACGTCGTCTGGCACGCCGCCCCGTTCGCAGAGCAGGCCGTTGCGGCGACGTTTCAGAACGAACGCCGGGCAGCAGTCGGGACGCTCCGCCGTCAGGCCTTCGGCCGCATCTACCGCGAGGTCGTCTGATGCGTCCGGTCACACGGAACACCTTGCTCGGCATTATCGCCGTCGTCGTGTTGTTGCTGGCGCTGGGTGCGCTCCCGGGCCTTCTCAAGAGCGGCGACCCCTACTACACTGTCGCCACGCCGACCAACGGCGAATACAGCGTCGACAACGGCACGGCGATCAACTGGAGTACCCAGTCCGAGCGGCGGTTCCCGTACACAAGCGCGGCGCTGGCCGAGGCATCCTCGTCGACGGCCGGGCAGTCAGAGCCGTACTGGCGCGGACCGCTCGGATTCAAGGGCGCGTTCACCCACTCGCCCTTCGACGAACGCGATGCCTTGCGACAGCAGCACGACGGGGCTGTGACTGACGACGGCGTCGTCGTCCGGCACAACGGCACGTTTTACCACGTCGCGGTCCGACAGGACGTATGACCCGCGAACCCGCCCACGAGTGGCCCGTCGTCGAGAGCGAGCGCGAGTACGAGACCGGCTGGTACACCGGCGGTTACGACCGGGTTCGCCAGCCCGACGGCTCGGAAAAGGATTACTACTGGGCTGAACTGCCCGACGCGGCCGTCGTGGTCGCTACGACCGGCGACGAACTCGTCATGGTCGACCAGTACCGCCCGACCATTCGCGAGCAGTGCCTCGAACTCCCGGCTGGTATCGTTGAGGACGACGAGTCCTACACGACTGCCGGGGCACGCGAACTCCGCGAGGAAACCGGCTTCGAGGCCGCCGGCGTCTCACTTATCGAGGAGTTCTCGTGTTCCACCGGCGTGCTTCGGCACCGCCGTGGCATTGTCTTCGCGGAGGGGCTCGAACCGGTCGACCGGGAACTGGACGACAACGAATTCCTCTCGGTGACGACTGTGCCCATCGACGAAGCGCTGCAGGTCGCCCGGCGCGAACCGGCCAACGACGCGACCATCGAAGGCATCCTGCTGGCACAGGCTGACGGCTTGCTGTAGCCGGTGAAGGTTTAGGTATCGCCCGCTAGCGGCTGGGTATGGACGGCGAAATCGACACCGACGAGCTACGGTCGAAACTCGACAAGGAGGCGGTCCGGGTGGTCGATATCCGCTCGCCCGGCGCGTTCGAGCGGGGCCACATTCCTGGAAGCGAGAACGTTCCGTTCCCGTCGCTCGTCGACGAAGTCGAACGGTTCGAAGGCGATGACGAGGTGGTGACAGTCTGCCCGAAAGGCAAATCCAGCGTGCAGGCCGCCCGGCTCATCGCGTCCTATGAAGGGTTTGAGGGCGACGTGGTAAGCTTTGAACCCGGACTGAACGGCTGGGACGGGCCGCTAGAACGTGCAAACGCTGACGGGGAGGCGACGGCAGACACTGCGGCTGCTGACGGAGACACCGACGAAGGCCCTGCTGCACCGTTTTAACCGCTGTTCGGAGTGAAATGGTGGCTCAGGAATAGTCCATCGTCACAAGGGGCTCAGCGGGGGTAACATCTCGTCATCGCCACCAACTCCTGGTAGCCTATCACTGGTGAAAAACTCGTTCATCGAACGTGGCGCGAATTGCGTTCGTCCACGCTCCTAGTTTATGGCACTGACCGATACTTTCCGGGATGCTACTCGCTGTTGGACGGGGTAACATCTGACTTCATGCCTCTCTTATTGTGTCTTGTTCGTTGGTATCTAAGATAATAACTGTATTGTCGACATATGAATTATTAAAATCTCAAACCCCTTCTGAATATATGAGTCTGTATTTGGGAGTTAAATATACAAAAAGCGAACAACGGTCACAAAAATTGCACTTGTACTTCTATCCCACTGGAAGGTAATTGTATATTACGATATCGCACTTCAGTTGTTTGTCGCCATCGTGACGGTAACCGAAAAGGCCTCTTGAAGTCGCTGAGCGCCGCTCACGGACCACAAGGGTCAGTTGTCTGGATCAGATGCGTTATCTGTCTTGCATATACGTGTCGAGTTTGTCCGCGATCATCTGTGCGAACGCTTCGTCGTTGATCGCGGCCTCGGACTCGATCAACTCGACTGTCTCGTCCAGCGTGCCACGAAGCGCATCGAACAGCGCCGCGTCGGCTTCGGGATCATCGAAATCCGCTCCGTCTTCATCGAGCATCGAAACGCCACCGAGCGGAAGCGCAAGCGCCGTCGGTCCCGTTGCGCCGTTCAGTTTCTCTGCGATAATCCGCCCGAGCTCGGCGTTCTCTTCCGGTGTCGTTCGCATCAACGTCACCTGTGGGTTGTGGATGTGGAAGGTTCGTCCGTCGAATTTTTCGGGGACGGACTCACGCGGGCCGAAATTGACCATGTCGAGTGCGCCGGGGGCAACGACCTGCGGGATTCCCCGTTCGGCAGCGGCGTCGAGTCGGTCGGGGCCGGCGGACAGCACCCCGCCGACAAGTTCGTCGGCCCACTCAGTCGTCGTCACGTCAAGGACTCCATCGATGACGCCTTCTCGAATGAGATTCTCCATCGCTCGACCGCCGGTCCCAGTCGCGTGAAAGACGATCGTCTCGTACCCGCTGTCTTCCAGCACCTCGCGTGCCGTCTGGACACACGGCGTGGTAACGCCGAACATCGTTATGCCGATGGTCGGCTTGTCGGATAGCTCCACGCCGGGGTCGTTGGCGACCATGCCGACCATCGCCAGTGCGGCGTTGGCGATGACCGTCCGTGAGAGTTGGTTCAGGCCTTCGATATCGGCGACGGAGTACAGCATCGCAATGTCGGTCGCTCCGACGTAGGGTTCGGTGTCGCCCGAGGCCATCGTCGAGACCATGAGTTTCGGAACGCCGACGGGCAGCGCACGCATCGCGTTCGTGGCGATAGACGTGTTCCCCGACCCGCCCAGGCCGAGGATGCCGTTGAGGCTGCCCGCCTCGTGGAGCCGCGACGCGATAGCCGCTGCGCCGTCGCCCATGACCTCCATCGCCGCACCGCGGTCCCCGTCCTCGCGGAGCGAATCGAGCGACGAACCCCCGGCTTCCGCAACCTCGGCCGCGGTAGTGTCCGGCTCGATTTCCGGCTCGCCCATCACGCCGACATCGATCAAGTGGACCTCGACGCCCTGGGACTCGATGACATCGCGTGCGAAGCCGATCTCCTCACCTTTCGTATCGAGCGTGCCGACGATGACGACACTCATCGTGTCCACCTCTCCCGTGTCTGTCGGCTCATGAGACGGTCATGTCCTTGAACTCGCGTGCCTGTTTTTCGATGGCGTCTTCGGTAGCGAGGCGTTCGATGCTGGACGCGCCGAAGAAGCCGACGACGCCGTCGGTGTTGTCGAGGACGTACTGGGCGTCCTCGGGCCAGGCGATAGGGCCTCCGTGACAGATAACCATTACGTCGTCGTTGATGCTCTTGGCGGCGTCGTGGTGTGCCTGAACCCGCTCGGCGGCCTCATCGAGGCTCAGTGCCGTCTCTGCGCCGATGTCGCCGGACGTGGTCAGTCCCATGTGTGATACGATAACGTCTGCACCGGCTTCGGTCATCTCACGAGCCTGTGACTCGTCGAAGACGTAGGGACAGGTGAGCATCCCTTGCTCGCTGGCTTCTCGGATCATCTCGACTTCCTTGTCATACCCCATTTCGGTCTCTTCGAGGTTCTTCCGGAAGGAGCTGTCCTCGTCGATCAGTCCGACGGTGGGGAAGTTCTGGACGCCAGAGAAGCCGCGGCGTCGGAGGTCTTCGATGAAGACGTCCATCTCGCGGAACGGGTCGGTACCGTTGACGCCCGCTAGTACCGGCGTGTCCTCGACGACCGGCAGGACCTCCTGGCCCATCTCCAAGACGATCTCGTTCGCGTCGCCGTACGAGAGCAGTCCCGCCAGCGATCCGCGCCCGTTCATCCGGTACCGTCCCGAGTTGTAGATGATGAGGAGGTCGACTCCGCCGCGTTCAGCGAACTTCGCCGAAATTCCCGTCCCGGCTCCCGCTCCGATGATCGGTTCGTCGTCCTGTACGGTCGATTCCAGTCGCTCTAGCGACTCCGTTCGTGCGAACTCCATAGTGCAACCGAGTAATCGGTAGAATCCCTAATCAAGATTGGGGTTCAGTAGCGGCGAACCACTGAACAGTTCGTTCTGGCGATGTCGTCGGTTGCCGGAAATCGACCTGACCAAAATATTTAATATACTTTGCTGTTCGATATCACACGTTATGGTAGCAGACGAGCGGTTCGTCCGACCGGACGACGTCGAGACGATTCAACTGGACTGGGGAACCCTGAAATGGATGAACACTCCCGATGTCACCGGTTCAGAGGGGTTCAGTGCGGGAGTCGTGGTCCTCGAACCCGGAAAAGGGCACGAGCGACATACACACCCTGATAGTGAAGAGATACTCTACTTCCTCAGCGGCGAGGGCGAACAGACCATCGCGGACGAGGAGCGGTCCGTCAGCGCGGGTGAGATGGTCTACATCCCGAGCGGTGTCGAACACAGCACAGTCAACACGTCCTGGGAGCCGCTTCGCTTCATCGCCGTGTACTGCCCGCCTGGACCGGAAGCCGAGATACGTGACCTCGACGAAGCGACGGTCTTCCCTCCGGGTGAAGTCCCGGACGCGTAGGCCAGACGAAATCATCACCGTTCAGAGCGTGGAGGATTGCTCGCCAGCCTGTCCCGCCGCCGCTTATTGTGGCGACTCCTGAACGTTACTCGACTGCGTACACCGTTGCGTCGGTCCCGCTGAAGTAGAGTACGTCGTCGACGAGTGCCGGGCTGGAACCGACGCCTCGGTTTCCGATTTCGAGGAACCACTCCTCGTCACCGTCGGTTGTGAGAGCGTGAATACCGACGTCCTCGCCGTCGGTCTGACGGTGACTTCCGACGTAGAGGCGCTCTTCCGTCACGACGGGACTGCTCCCGATCTCCAGGGCCGGCGTCTCGAATGTCCACTCTTCGGTGCCGGTCGTTCGGTCGAATCGGAAGACCTTGGCGTGGTTCGTCGTGGGATCGTCGAGCGTGTTGTACGGCGTGTGGCCGACGTACACGCCTTCCTCGTCGATGGCTACGGACCCAGAGATGTACCTGCCAGCCGTGTCCGCGAGCCACTCCTGGTCCCCCGTGGCCGCGTCGACGGCGTGGACGTTCCCGTTCCAATCGGTGATGAACACGGTCCCGAACGCGAGGGCCGGGCTCGACCAGATCATGTCCCGGGTGTCGTACGTCCACTTGATGTCGCCCGACGCGGGCGTCAGTGCATATAGGGTCCCGTCCGACGCACCGACGTACACCGCCTCGTCGGTGACAGCCGGGCTGCTCACGACCTCGGTGCCGACCTCGTAACGCCAGTTCGTCTCGCCCGATGCGGCGTCGAGTGAGTAGACCCAGCCGTTCTCCGGAACGTCAGTCTCGTCGGCGTACCATGCACATGCCAAGTTGTGACACCCGACGCCGATGAACACCGAGCCGTCCCACACTGTCGGACTCCCTCTGACCAGACCGTCGAACGACCGGGACCACTCCTCCGTTCCGTCCGTCGCGTCGACGGCGTACAGGTGCTTGTCGTAGGACCCGACGTACACCGTCCCGTCGCTGTAGGCCGGCGTCGCTTCGATCCGGTGCTGTGCCGGGAACGCCCACTCCTCCGTTCCCGTTTGGGCGTCGATTGCATACAGCGAATTGTCCGTGCTGCCGACGTAGACCGTCCCGTTGGCGACGACCGGGCTGCCCCAGAACGGTCCGTCGGCGTCGTAGGTCCACTTGATCGACGGGCTCGATCCAATCGACGAGGCCCCGCCCGTGTAGCCGGTGTTGTATCGACCCCCCCGAAACGACGGCCACGACGTGATCGGCTCCGAGACGGGATGGGTCGTTCGCACGGATCCCGGACTCTGACAGCCGGCAGCTACGGTGACTGTAGTCGCCGAGATCGAAGCGAGAAACTGTCGACGGGTTCTGTTCGACATCTATCACACATATCGACGCGGGGAAAATAATGCTATCGGCTGCTGACGTCCGCAGTCACCCGTCGTCAAACGACGAGGTATTCGTCGAGGTCCTCGTTTTCGAGTTGCTCGACGGACCCCTCGTAGACGATGTCTCCCTGGTCGAGGACGTAGCCCCGATCCGCGATGCGAAGCGCCTCACGGACGTTCTGCTCGATGAGCAGCACCGTCAGTCCCTGGCTCGCTATCTCCTCAATCGAGTTACCGACCGTCTCGACGATCTGCGGGGCCAGCCCCTCGGTCGGTTCGTCCAGCAACAACAGCTGTAGATCAGGTAATCGGAGCGTCCGGGCAATCGAGAGCATCTGCTGTTCGCCACCGGAGAGCGTTCCGGCCTCCTGTTCTCGTCGCTCCTCAAGTCGAGGGAACAGGTCGTAGAGTTCCGTGAGCGACATCGTACTATCGTCACCACCGAGCCCGCCACGGCGGATCGTATTCCACCAGCCGCGCGTGATCTTGGACATCTCGAGGTTCTCCTCGACCGTCAGTTCGCTGAACAGACGGCGTCCTTCGGGGACGACACCGATGCCGCCCATCGCAATGTCGTCGGCCGGCCAGTCCGTGATGTCTGTCCCGTCGAAACGGATGGTTCCGGACCGAACGTCGGGCGGTTCGGTGCCGGCGATGCTCCGGACCGTAGTCGTCTTGCCGGCACCGTTCCGTCCGAGGAGCGTGACGATCTCACCTTTCTCGATGGTGACCGAGATACCACGGAGGATGTGACTCGGGCCGTAGTAGGAGTGGACGTTGTCCAACTGGAGAAGACTCACGCCTCTTCACCTCCGCCGAGGTAGGCCTCGCGAACGGCCGGATGCTCTCTGATCTCTTCCGGCGTCCCTCGCGCGATCAGTCTTCCCTGGTGAAGCGTGAAGATCCGGTCAGAGACGTCGAAGACGATATCCATGTCGTGCTCGACCAGGAATATCGTCATTCCCCACTCGGTCAGGAGGTCCCCGATGAGCTTCACCGTCATCTCGGTCTCCGTGGGGGACATCCCGGCCGTCGGCTCGTCCATGAACAGCAGGTCCGGATCAGTCGCGAGACCGATGGCGACTTCGAGGCGACGCTTATCACCGTACGGAAGTGATCGGGCATCCATGTCGGCCTTGGAGTCGAGATCAATCGTCTGCAGGATCTCGTTCGTCTGCTCCTGGACTGCATCGAACGAGTCACGGCGGCGGAGGAAGTTGATCCTGAACGAGCCATGCTCCGCCGCGAAGGACGCGACCTGGATGTTTTCGCGAACCGTGAGTTCGGGCAGAATCGATGCGGTCTGGAACGACCGCCCGACGCCGAGTTGCGCGATCTCGAACGGTTTCATTCCGACGAGATCGGTCCCGGCGTAGTAGACATCGCCCGCCGTGGGCGAGAGCTGTCCCGTTATCGTATTGATGAGTGTCGACTTGCCGGCACCGTTGGGGCCGATGAGGGATACCAGTTCGCCTTCCTCAACGGCCATGTCGACGTCGTCCAGCGCCGTGAGGCCGCCGAACTCCTTTGTCAGTCCGCGCGTTTCGAGCAATGCCATCACCGATCACCCCCATTCGGAACGAGATCCGCGATCCGCTGTCTCGTTTTCGTTAGCAGTTCCTTCGGGTCGCGGAGGGCCGCGGTAAAGTCAGTTAGCATCCCCCAGATGCCGTCGGGATAGGCCCACACGACCGCGGTGAACGACAGCGACAGCAGGAGCAGCCAGTAGTTTCCGAGCGTGGGGAACCCGTTGACGATGCCCTTGAAGTAGAAGAAGACGAACGTCCCGATCACGGGCCCAGCGAGCGTTCCCAGACCGCCGAGAACGGTCATTACGACGATATCGCCGCTGACCGACCAGTAGAGACGTTCCACGCCGGCGAACTGCGTGTTGACGGCCATCAGTCCTCCGGCGAGCCCCACAATCGCCGCCGAGAGGAGGAACGCCGCGAACTTGTAGCGCCAGACGTCGAGGCCCATGAACGCCGTCCGCGTCTCGTTTTCCCGAATAGACTTGAATATCAGCCCGTAGGGCGACTTTCGGATGCGCGTGATGAGCGCGACCACGGCGACGAAGAAGATCCCGATGAAGATGTAGAGGTTATTCACCAGGAGCGTTCCGACGAGACCGCTGTATTCGTGGTTCAGATCGACGATTCCCAGGAGAGGAACACGCGGGATGTCGAGTCCGTTAATCCCCTTGGTTATTTCGACCAGCGGCTCCCGAGCGAGGAAGTAGAGGAACTGGGCGATGGCGAGTGCGACGATAGAGAAGTACACGGTGTGCAGACGCAGCAGTAACAGTGCCGAGACCACACCAAGTGCAACGGCGGCCAGCATCCCGACAAGCACGACGACGAGTGGCTCGTTATAGACGTGGATCGCAAAGAGGGCCGCTGCGTAACTCGCCGTCCCGAAGAACATGGCGTGTCCGAACGAGAGGAGCCCGGTCTGCCCCAGAAGGAGGTTGAAACCGAGGGCGAAGATGGACCAGATGAGTATCGTCATCGCGAGTCCGTGGTACCCCTGGAACACGTCCGAGACGACCGGTGCGCGGCCGAACGCGTACGAGAACAGGAGCACGAACAGCACCGACGACAGGACGACGAACCGTTCGGTGTGCTTGATCCGGTTCCACGTCTCCCAGCTGAGTACCGACGAGTCCCCGTCGAAGCTGTTGCGGATCGTGTCCATGCTCATTGTCCGATCTCCGTCGACGGGTAGATCCCGTTCGGTCTGAGCGTCAGGACCACAATCGCCAGCAGGTAAATGCTGGCCCGAGTCATGCTCGGGACGAGTTCCGTGGCCGTCGCGAAGAAGAGCCCCGCGAGGAGCGCGCCGATCACGGTTCCTCTGAGACTGCCGACGCCGCCCATGATGACGATGACCAGCGACGGAATGATGATCTCCATGCCGATGCCGGAGGTGACGTTGAACAGTGATCCACCGAGAACGCCAGCGAGCCCCGCGTATGCGGCCCCGACCGCGAATATCAGCAGGAACGGACGGCCGACTCGAATCCCGAGCATCTGGGCCATCTCCGAGTCCTCAGTCCCGGCGCGCACTGCGAGCCCGTAGTCGCTGTACTTGAAGAACGCGAAGATAGCCAGGATTAGCAAGAGCGTGAGCACGACGACCAGGACGCGTATCGTCGATGCGGCGCTCATCCCGGGTGGCGTGCCGATTACGGGAAGCGATATCGCGCCAGTGAGCCACTCGGGGCGGGGATAGATCGTCCCTGTCCGACCGAAGACGATGGCGACGAGCTCCTGAGCGGCGATCAGGATGCCAAACGTCACCAGCAACTGGTCGAGGAGGTCGCGCTCGTAGAACGGCTTCGCGATGAACCGCTCCATGACGATCCCCAGGACAAAGATAACGACGGGGGTTAGTACCAGCGCCGGGATGAACCCCCAGCCGAGTCCGACCTGGCCCGCCTCGCCCAACAGCCCGCCGTACTGATTGCTCGACGCGATGAGGAGGCCGATGTACGCACCCGCGAGGTACAGTACTCCGTGCGCCATGTTCACGTATTTGAGCGACCCGAAGACGATTGAGAGGCCGACCGCGACGAGTAGGTACAGGGACGCGACGCTCAGCGCGATAAACAGGAAGCCGACGATTCCGTCGATACTCATCTCTGCCACCTCGATACAGGTGTGATTATCTGTCTCATGGGTATCCGATTCATACTGATTCTATCTGGTATGTTAATCTTGCGCTTCAACGGACCTGGGAGAGCGACCTCGCAGCGGCGCGGAACCCGCCGTTCTCGAACGAGCCACCGCGGCGGATGCCCGATTGCCCTCTCCGTGTCCAGCTATCCGCCTGCAGTCTGCCGACCGAAGCTGCCGATGAAGATCCGTCGGACGCGTTCGTCGCTACTCGTCTCCATACGGGTTGTCGCCCATCGCGCAGTTGGACGCCGGGAACTCGCTGCACTCGTAGACGAGCGGGTCGGTCGTCCCGACGATCTCCGTCCGGATACCGAGTTCCTCGGCGCGGTCATCGCCGACGCCACGCACGAGGTACCACGGCCGCTCGACCTGGTGGTCGCACGTTCGGTACGCCGAGTCGCCCCACGCGAGGCTCCATTCGAACTCTTCGAGCGTTCTAACCACTGTCGGTGGGTGGAACGTGCCGGCCTCCTCGACCGCGGCGGCGTAGACCATCATCGACTCGTAGGTGTGCATCGAGCTCTGGTTGGGCGTCTCGTCGTACTCCTGTTGATACGATTCGACGAACACCTGGCTGGCCTCGTTGTCGGCGTTGGGATTCCACGGCTCCATCCCGAGGACGCCCTCTGCGTCCGCACCGAGTGGGTCGAGCGTGAACGCGCTGACGTGCGGAATGATGACATCGATATCGTCTGTCAGCCCCGCGTCTCGCAACTGTGCGAGACCGCTGGCCGCGAAGTTCCCGAAACTGGAGAAGTACAGCGTGTCGGCCCCGGAGTCTTCGAGCGCCTGTATCTGGGAGCTATGGTCGGTCTCGCCCTCCGCGATAGCAGCACCGCCGGCGTCCTCCCACGGACCCTGTTCGGTGAGGTACTTGCGAGCGGCGTCGCGGTTCGACTGGCCGTAGGAGTAATCCATGTAGATATGGAACAGCGACCGGTCCTCGCCGAGCACGGACGGCGCGGCCTCGCCCATCGCCATCCCGATGATCTCCGCGTGGAACGTCGGATGGAAGTAGTACCGTGAGCAGTTCTCACCGGAGATTCCTGCAGAGGTTGAGTTCCCACCCATGAACGGTACTTTCTCGCGCTGAGCGACGTTCTGCATCGCCATCGTCACCGTACTGGACATCCCACCCGTCCAGAACTGGATGTTGTCTCGCTGGATCATCCGGTCGATGTTGTCCTGGGCGGTGTCAGCACTCCCCGCAGTGTCGGCTTTCGATGGCTCGATCTGGTGGTCCATGATGCCGCCACCGCTCAGACGGTCCCAGTAGTCTACGAGCCCACCACCGTTGTTGAGGTGTGTGACAGCCAAGTCGAAGCCCTTCTCCTGGTCTTGTCCGTCGGGACCTAAGGCACCCGAGGTCGGTCCGTTGAATCCGATGGCGACGGTATCCCCTTCGGGTGGGAAGTTCCCGATGGCGGCGTACTCGGTTCCACTGTCACCGTCGCCGTTGCCGCCACCACCTCCGTTTCCGTTACCAGTGCCACCCCCGTCTCCGCCGGTGCCACCGTCACCCCCGGAACAGCCGGCGAGCCCGGCAGCGATGCCAGCGGTCCCGATTGCTTTCAGATAGCTTCGCCTGGACCCGTCCACCGCTTCTGCATCTCTAGTCATGTTTGGAACGTCCATGAAAGAATCGAACAACAACCTATTTAAAATTTTTGCTATATTAATGATGTTGGATACGTCGCAACTGGGATTTGAACTGACGATAGCCGTTCAACGTATAAACATACATAATCAATCATGTTTTTCAGTCTCTCTCCCTCGTTCCTTTCGGACAGATAGCATATCGAGCAGATCTCGGACATTCCGCAACAATGTTCGCATTATGTGAATACTGCTGTCTAGTTCTGGGATCCTCCGGCCCAGCTACCCGATCTTATCTGCAGGTACGAACGATGGCTGTGGGATCATCTGTTTACCTACTGCGATGAAGGATTATTTCAGTTGGGATACTGGCTCAGACCCAAACAAACTAACACACGTACACTCGTTATTCCTACTGAGTAACCCGCTGGGACTGAAGCGAGGATTCCAGTGATTGCACGGCGTCGAGCAACTGGTCGCCCAGTTCTTGGTCGATGCGGGTTCTATCGACCCGATACTTCGGCCCCCCCACACTCAACCCCCCGAGGATAGTACCGTCGTCACGGTGGACTGCCGCCCCGACGGCGACGAGTCCCGGCGCGAACTCCTCGTCAACGATGCCATAGCCACGCTCGGCAGTCTCCTCAAGCGTATTGAACAGTTGCTCTCGGTCCGTGATGGTCGCTTCGGACTCCCGCGGCAACCCCCACTTTTCCAGGATTCGGTCGACTCGGGCCGAGTCGATCTCCGAGAGGATAGCTTTGCCAGCGGCCGTATTGTGGAGATAGTACTCCGAGCGATAGTCGGCTTCGTCTTCCTCGGTCGCCGCGTTGCCCGACGTCCCGTGGAACATCAGCAACCGCCCGTGTTCGAAAATCGTGAAGTTCGCTTCTTCACCAGTCCGTTCAGCCAACTCCTCGAGAACGGTTCTGACGCGCTCGCGACTCGGGTATCGAGATCTGACCGTCTCACCCAGCAGGGCCACCCTGAAGCTCACGCGATACGTTCCGTCCGACTTCACCAGATATCGACTGTCACGGAGCGTGTTGAGATGACTGAGAATCGAACTCTTCGGACTCTCGATCATTTCATCGAGTTGCGCCAGCGTGAGCCCTTCGTGCTCCAGAACCAAAGTGAGAATTCTCAGCGAGGTCCGGGTCGTCTTGAGGGTTCGGCTGCCGGTATTCTCGATCATACGCTACTCATACTGCGCCGTTTTGTTAACTATTTCCATATTGCGAACGCTACCGCTTTCTCCCCCATATTATTCGCATTATGTGAACACTATTCGCAAGTACTGTCAGCACTCCCCCGTTGACCGCGAGTAATCGACTGTCCGAATCTGCAAAATGGTAATACATTTGACTATATTGACTGGTCGGACCAACACGCCGACCGGAATGTCAATTGTATCCCGATTTACCGCAGACGGTTCCGAATGCAATGTGGACACGCGATACGAAAGTTTTTAATTGGGGACTGTGTGAGTTCTTGGCAAGAAAGATGGGCAACAACCGAGACCGACAGCCGTTGGAGCCTCTGAACGAAGCGCAGTGTCTGGAACTGTTGTCGAGCATCCAGCGGCTTACCGGCGTCGGTATGTGGGCCCACGATGTGGCGACCGAGGAGACCTGGTGGAGCCGACAGGCCAAGGAAGTCCACGGTCTCGATCCGAACCAGGAGTTCGCTTTCGGTGAGCTCGTTGCCCGGTATACGGACACCGACGCGGAAGCGGTGCTGGGGCTCTTTGCCGACGCGATATCAGACACCGAACCGTTCTCTGTGGATGTGGCACTCACCGGGGCGGGAACGACTGAGCGGTCGATCAGGCTACACTGTGAGCCGCGTCAATCGGCAGACGGGAAACTACGGTTGTACGGGACCGTCCGAGATATTACCGACGTGAAGCGGCGCGAACAGCGCATCGAGGTGCTCCGGAAGACGAGCCAAGAACTCCGTTCCGTGAGTTCGCGACAGGACGTGGCTGAGATTATCGCCGACGCCGCGAAGAATATCCTCGGACTGGTCAACACGACGGTTCGCCTGGTCGATACCGACGACGAACTCCTTCGAACGGTCGTCGCGACCGAGGAGTGCTTAGAGCGGGCCGGTGATCGCCCCGACTATTCCGTCGGCGAGGCAACACCCGCTGCACGGACGTTCCGAACGGGTGAACCCGAACTCCACGCGGATCACGAACTGACCGAGGACGATCACAACCGTGGGGATCTCCAGTCGGGACTGTACGTCCCGATCGGTGAACATGGCGTCCTCAGCGCCGGCGACGTCGTCGTCGACGCGTTCGCGGAACACGACCTCGAGGCCGCGGGATTGCTGGGCCAACTGGGCGCGGAAGCCATCACGCGCATCGGCTGGGTCAAACGGTCGAGAGCGGTTTGAGGTCGTTCGAATCGAGCGGCCCAACTGCATCATATGGTGGTAGTGTCCGAGTTTCGAGTAGACGGATGATGTTACTCCCTACCGACGAGCGTCATATGTAATCCAGACCGAAAAGACCCCCTATTTGGATATTCTAATCACATATATGGGATATTTAGATTAAAATTGGGTAGAAACAACTCTAGATATCAGAATTTAGCATTTAAAATGATATAAAAGAGCTTGTAATACCAAATCCACCACCAAACTCTCCCTACGTGGGTCAGACGGTTGTCGCTCTCACATCTATCTCTGCTAGAATGTCTGTGCTCTCTGATGGATGCAACTGAATGCGTCAGAAGGTACAAGTGGAGGGTTCGACGAGAATCTCTCCGTTAGGACCCGCTTTCTCGACCACCGCACTGAATCCCCGCTGGATTAGCCGAACCTACTCGGCTTGGTTCCGTCGGGACCGATTGCCCTGTCATGCTACCCACCGCTACCACATACTATATAGACAACATAGAAAATATCTATATCGGCCGTTTCGAAGAACACTCCGACTAACCCGTGTCTCATACTGACGGCCCTGAGACGAGCCACCCTCGCATCGAAACCGCCCTCACTGTTGTCGAACGCGAAACCGAGTGCATCGAGGCCGAGCTGACGGCATTCAGACGCTTCCGGTCGCGTGTCCGATCAATCGAACCGGCCTCGCCAGCGGCCGGCGGCGTCGACACGATGGGCGGCGGCGCGGCGTCGATGCTGGCGACGGCAACGGAACCCGACGCTGGCCTGCGTGCCGTCCGGGAAGCCTATCGAGAGACGGTCATGGCGGTACCGCACTTCGAAGCTGAGTACGACGACTCGCTGGAAGCGAACATGTCGATGGAGTTCGGGCCGGAACTCGGCATGCAGATCGCGACGGGACCGCACCTGACCCCGCAGTTGTACGAGGCACTGCTGACCGCAAGTGAGGGGGCACGCGACGAACGTGAGACGCTGCTCCCGGCACTCGAACGCGAACGGGAGTCGTTACAGTCAGTGCGAGCGACACTCGACGACTGTGAACGCCGCGGGGCCGCACTCGGCGCGAACGCACGCCGAACGACTGACGCAGCCCGTCTCGACAGCATCGACGCGCAGCTCGCCGAAATCGAAGCCGACTGCGAGGCGGCGGCAGCGACCCGCCAACACCAACTCCACAGCCGGTCGGCCGCCGCCCTCTCAGGCGTTGATGAGACCAGTCTCGTTCGGTATCTCTACGACGGTTGTCCAGTGACGTGTCCGGCGCTCGCTGACACCATCGCCTGCCTCGACACGATCAGGCGGCATCGTCGTCACTGCATCGTCTCGACGAGCTAAGGCCACGGAACGACTGTCTATAGTTTTCGCACTGCCGACGGTCAGGACTGCGGTCGCGGCGCGGCCTTCTGGAGCGCGCTCTCGGCGATGTTGCCGCCGTAGTCGGCGGTCCGGGACAGGGAGTCGACGATGAGGCCCAGTACCTGTGCGCTCTGTGGGTCGAACTCACGGATCTGGCCGTCGACTTCGCGGGCGGTTCCGTCGACGTCAGGGATCTGGCTCCGGGCCTCGTTTGCCAGTTCGACGGCTTCGTCGGAGTCCTCGGTCAACAGCGCATCCATCGCGGTTTCGGGGACGGCAATAGCCTCGGCTTCCAGTTGATCGAGGAGATTGGCAGTTTCGCCGGTGATTTCACCGATCTCCTGAGAGAGGCTGGCGATCTTGGTCGCGTGGTCGGCGATACGCTCAAGCTGGCGGGCACTGGACTGGAAATCGAACACGGTCTCGCGCGGGAAACCGATCTCGTCAGCTGTCGTCGGGTTTCGGAGGACAGTGCGAAACACGCGCGAAACCATGTACCAGAGCCGGTCGACGTCGTCGTCGCGTTGCATCACGTCCGCCGCGAGGTCGTCGTCGTCCTCGATGAGCGCCTCGACGGCATCGGAGAGCATCGTCAGCGAAACCAGTCGCATTCGTGTGATCGCGTTGTGGACCGACAGTTCCGACGAATCGAGCAGGTCCTGCAGGACGACCCGGTCGGTCGTCTCCTCGATCATCTCTAAACCGACCAGTCCCTGGGTCGCATCGCGGATGATGCGACGCTGTTCGGCCGTTATCCGAGTCGCTTCGAGCTGGATGATGTCGAAGCCGCTGACGTACATCGTCATCACCGCCCGCGTGAGTTCGTGCCTGTTTTCGAGTCCCTCCACGTCGAGACTGCCTTCCACGCGGCCGTTGTCCCGCTGTGGAGCGAGCAACAGCAGGTCCCGTTCAGCGTGGAATTCGACGACGCTGCCCGCGCTCACGTCGTTTTCTGTCGCCCACTCTTTGGGTAGTGAGACGGTGTATGTCGACCCGCCCGTCACCTGGACCTTGCGTGTCTCCATGTGACTGCCACTCGTTCACGGGATGATATAAATCCACTCATATCTATATACTATATTGGGACTCTAATATTTGGGGACATATTTCCCGGCTGAGCGTCGATTTTTCGACGATATTCGCCGGTACAGGTGAGTTAAACGGCTGAAAAGCTACACCGAGGGCATTCATCCACATGTAGTGTATTCGGGGCGCTAAAGGCATAATGACAACGTATTCGCTGATATATGCCTGCCAGTTTGTGGGTGTTTAGCATACTAGATATATATAGTAATAACCCAATAGATATAGCTATCTTAGCAGATTACTTATTACCTGTCTCGCTGGACTCTGGTGATGGCGCACGATTCAGACGGGCTGGCAGAGTTCGTATCGCGGCGGAAATTCATCGCAACGACAGGTGCGACCAGCATCGCTGCAATCGCCGGCTGTTCCAGTGGCAGCGGCGACTCCGAGTCGGACGGGAGTTCCGGCGAGAGTGCGGACACCGAGGCGGTGTCGACGGAGATGGAAGCGACCGAAAGCACCGACGAGGGCGGTAGCTCCGGCGGTACCACCGCACTCGAATCCGGCGGCTCCTCGACGGTGTACCCCATCGCGAACACGGCGGCCTCCTACTGGAACGCCAACCGGCCGGCCAGCGACACCGAGTACTGGCCCCACGGCGAGTACGACATCGACACGGAACAGAATCTCGCCGACTACTGGGCTGGGCTCTACGGGTTCGATGCCGGCGGTGAGGACGGCCCGCCGTTCCAGTTCACAGTCGGCCTTTCCCACTCCGGGACCGGCGTCGAGAAGGTCATGAACGGCCAGAACGACATCGGCAACTCCTCCGGGAACGTCGAGGACGAACTGCCGGACCGTGACTCCTACGAGCAGTTCGTCGACCACGTCGTCGGCGTGGACGGCCAGCCGCTGGTCGTCTCCCAGGAGATCGCCGACGCCGGCGTCGAGAAGATCACCGGTGACCAGCTCAAGGGCCTCTACAAGGGCGAAATCACCAACTGGAGCGAACTCGGTGGTCCGGACCGCGAGATTCAGGTGCTCGGCCGCGTCAAGGGCTCCGGGACGCGGACCTCCTTCGTCTCCAACGTCTTCGGTAACCCTGAGGAAGATACCTCCGTCGCCAACCGCTACGGCCAGAACCAACGCCTCGCACAGGCCATCGCACAGGCCGACAACGCCATCAGCTACCTCGCGCTGGCGTTTATCGACACTGACGGCCTGGCACCCGTCGGACTGGAGTGGGAAGGGACGACCTACAGCTACCAGGACGACGAGAACGGTCTGGACTCGAAGGCCTACCCACTCTCGCGTGACCTCCACATGTACACGTGGGAAGGCACCTCGGAGAAAGAGGCCGCAGTCATCAACATGATTCTGTCCGACTTCGGTCAGGACACCTTCGTCGCGCCGAACAACTACTTCAAGCTCGGCAAGCGCCGGAAGGAAGAGCAGCGCGCGAAGCTCCCTGATCAGGTGTAATCGACCGCAACCGAGAATAGTCGAACGACTGTCGACCGTGTCGGTCGATTTTCCATACTATGACAGAGGACATACCTACGACGGAAGGCGAGGCGGTGTCGAGCGGGGACAGAGCCGATGGGTCGACGCTCGCCGTCGGCGCAATAGCGACGACGCTGGTGGCGACGATTCTCGTCTTCCTGTTTCGGCCGGCCCTTGCGTTGCCCATGCTGCTGGCGTTCGTGTTCGTCACGGCGGTCGGCTGGGTCACCTATCAGGCCGAGGTTGCACGCCTGCTCACGCTGGTCGCGACTATCCTCACGGTGCTGACCGTCGCGTTCATCACGTTCTTCCTGTTCGCGAGCGCGCTGCCGGCGTTTCTCGAACACGGGACTGGATTGCTACTGATTCCGGAACAGGGCGGGGAGGCCCGCTGGTTCTTCTGGCTCGAAAACGTCTTGCCGTCTGATCCGACGTACTGGAACCCGCTTAGCGGGGCCTACTCGCTGATACCGATGATCTGGGCGACGGTGGTCGTCACCGTCATCGCAGGCGCGGTGGCGGGGCCGCTCGGCCTGTTCGGCGCGCTGTTCATCGCCGAGGTCGCCAGCGACCGCCTGCGGGAGCTCATCAAGCCCGGCGTGGAGATTCTGGCCGGCATCCCCTCTATCGTCTACGGGTTCATCGGGTTTCAGGTGCTGAACGGCTTCATCCAGACGAACTTTCTCGACGACGGGGCGAGCTTCCTCATCGCCGGCATCGTCGTGGGCGTGATGGCGCTACCGACGGTCGTCTCCGTCGGCGAGGACGCCCTCTCCAGCGTCCCCCAGTCGATGGGTGACGGCTCCGTCGCCATGGGCGCGACCGAGTGGCAGACGATGAAAAGTATCTCCATCCCGGCGGCGTTCTCGGGCATCTCGGCGGCCGTCATTCTCGGTCTGGGCCGGGCCATCGGCGAGACGATGGCCGTCGCCGCGATCATGGCCTCGGGGACGCAGTTCGCCGACCCACTGTTCGACATCTTCGACGCGAACGCGACGCTGACCAGTCTGATCGCGACTCAGTACGGGAGCGCGTCCGAGAGCACCGTCGACGTGCTGTTCGTCGCCGGCGTCATGCTGTTCGTCATCGTTGCCGGGATGAGCATCGTCTCGCAGTACATCGAGCGACGCATGCAGCGGAAACTGAAGGGGCAACAATGAGTGACGCCTACGCGACGACGGACCGACTCGTCAGTGCCGACTCGAACGTCTACGACAGAGGGCTCGATACGGCAATCGCGCTGAGCGTCATCGGCTTCACGCTCGGGCTCGTCACGCTCGTGAACCTGGTCCCGCCCGGTGCCAGCGGCAGTGCCCTCACCACGGCGCTTGGGACACTGCTTGCTGTCGTCGTTGGGGCAGTCGGAATCACCGGCCTCGCCTCCTACACCAACGTCGTCCCGGTCACCTCACAACGAGTGCGCGGCATCGGGCTGGGCCTCGTCGTCTCGACGCTTGCGTTGACCGCGCTTGCCGCGGTCCTTCCGGTGACGATGGCGACGCTGCTTGGAATCGTGTTGCTGGCCGAAGCGCTGGCGATCACTGCCGCCGGTGTCTCCTCCCGGCTCGAACTCGTGGACACGGAACCAAACATGAGCGCCGGGCTCCTCTCCGGTGGCGCGCTCGGCGCGGTCGGTCTTGCTATGGGGGCCGCCGTCGGCGGTGCGCTCACCGGTTCCGGTTCGCTCCTGTGGCTCGTCGGGGCTGTCGTCGCCGGCGTCGGCCTGTTCCTGCTGGCGATTCTCCCCCGCGAGGACCTCGGTTCGACGCTCCCGACGGCTATCGTGGTCGGCGCGCTCGGGCTGACAATCGTGACCGGCACTATCGGTGTCGGCTGGCAGTGGAACCCGCAGACGCTCTCCGGTGGTTTCACCGGCGGCGCGGTCATCCCGGTGTTCCTCCTGGTCGGGACGCTCCTGTCGGCCTGGTCGGCCGCCAAGTGCCGGGCCGGGTTCGGCGCTCGTGGCCGCGAGTACGGGGCCTTCCTCGTTATCAACCTCAACGCCTTCCTGATGGTGGCCGTGATGGCGACAATCGTCGTGTTCGTGACGATCAAGGGCGTCGGCTACGCCGTCCACGGGCTCTCGGTCGGCGCGCTCACCGCACTGGTCCTCCTGACGCCAGCCCTTCTCGCCGCGGTCCAGTTCGCTCGCACACCTGCGGGCACGAACGACTGGAACGCCGGCGCTCGACAGCTGTTCCGGGTCCTCCCGCTGGCGGCGATCGGCGCGCTTGCCGCGATGTTTGCGAGCGTCCTCGTCACTGGGACCCCGTTACGCTATGCCTACGACTACACTGTTCAGGTCAACCGACAGGGGCAGGCCCTCGATACGGCAATCGCGGTGACGCCGGACACGTCCATCGGGACGCTGTTGCTCATCGCGCCGGCGCTACTGCTCGCAGTCACGTTCTTCCGGTCGTTCGGCTCGCTCCGCAACGTCGGGACGCAGTCCGAACGGGCCGACTCGGTTCGACAGGCTGTCCCGACCGTGGTGCTCGGACTGGTCGTTCTCATCGGCTTCTTCCTCGTGTTCGGCCCGGCTCCGTTCGGCTTCCCCCTCAACGAGACGCTTGCGTTCGCCGCCGTCGTCGCCGGATCGGTCGCCGCGGGCGGTCTAGCGGTCTCTCCGCTCGTCGGCGTGCTCGCAAGCGACGGGCCGACGTTGGCGGAGAGCGCACAGCGCGAGGCACCGCTGTTCACGCTGGGAGTGTTCGGTGGACTTGGGCTGCTACTGGCCACGCTGTTGCTCCAGCCAGTTGCCGGCATCAATCCGCGAGTCGGTCCGGTGAACCTCGTGCCTGCGGTCGCTCTCGGGGCCGCTGTCGCTTCGCTCGCACTGGCGACGCTCACGACTGTCGCAAAGCGGTCCAGCGAAGAGACGATCACCCGCCGGCTGCTCACCGAGGAGACGCGGCTCGGCCTCGTCGGCGCGGCCGGCTTCACCGCGCTCGTCGGCCTCCACGTGGCCGTTACCGGGACATCGTTCAACGTTCTCGGCGTCTCCATCGCCAATGAAGGGAGCCTCTCGTGGCCGATGGTGATGCAGGCCTACATTCCGCTGGGGGCCGAGCCTGGCGGTATCATGCCTGCCATCATCGGCACAGTGTGGCTGGTCGTCGGCGCGACGCTGTTCGCGGTCCCGCTCGGGGTCGGTGCGGCGGTGTTCCTCACCGAGTACGCCGAACAGGGCCAGTTCACCGCGCTCGTCGAAATCGCGACGAACGCGCTCTGGAGCACGCCGAGCATCGTCTTCGGCCTGTTCGGGGCGGCGTTCCTGATTCCCCGGTTGGGCGGCGACGAGTCCCTGCTGGCCGGGATGCTGGTACTCGGCTTCATGCTCCTGCCGCTGGTACTCATCACCTCGCGGGAGTCCATCAAGGCCGTCCCCGACGAGTACCGGGACGCCAGCGCAGCGCTGGGTGTGACCCAGTGGGAGACGATCAAGAGCGTCGTCCTGCCGGCGGCGATGCCGGGGGTCATCACCGGCGTCATCCTCGGCGTCGGCCGCATCGCTGGCGAGACCGCCCCGCTCATACTCGTACTCGGGTCGACGCTGAACGCGACGGCGGCGGTCGATGTCATCGATGGCTTCCGCTTCGTCTCGGGACCGCCCTTTATCGCCAACGACGCCTTGCTGACGGCCTCGGCGTCGCTCCCGACGCAGGTGTGGGCCGTCATCGCGGCCGGGGTGTCGGGGTCGCCACAGATGGGGTGGGCGACGGCGTTTATCCTGCTGATGGTCGTGCTGACGTTCTACGCGGTCGGTATCACGGCGCGGACGTACTTCCGGAGGAAACTCAACTATGAGTGATAGCATCAACACGGAGACGAGCACGGACACGGAAACGAACGGCGAGCAGACGGTCACGACCGCCTCGCCAAGCGCCGAGACGACGGCCGGCGAGAGCGACGAGCGGGTCCGCGAGGAGTGGCGGCAGTACGAGTTCGCTGGCGACGCGAAGCTCTCGGTCGAGAACCTCGACGTCTGGTACGGCGACGACCACGCGCTGAAAGACGTCTCGATGGAGATCCCCGAGAACAGCGTCACGGCGCTCATCGGCCCGTCCGGGTGTGGTAAGTCGACGTACCTGCGGTGTCTGAACCGGATGAACGACCGCATCAAGGCCGCCCGCATCGACGGCTCGGTCGAACTGGAAGGCACCGAGATCTACGACCCCAACGCCAACCTCGTCGAACTCCGCAAACGCATCGGGATGGTGTTCCAGTCGCCGAACCCGTTCCCGAAATCCATCCGGGAGAACATCTCATACGGTCCCCGCAAGCACGGCGACATCAACAAGGGCCTGCTCGCACGCCTGTTCGGCCGTGACGACACCGAAAAAGAAGGGGCACTCGTCGAGCGCTCGCTGAAACAGGCCGCGCTGTGGGACGAGGTCAGCGACCGTCTCGACGACAACGCACTCGGGCTCTCCGGCGGCCAGCAACAGCGGCTCTGTATCGCCCGCTGTCTGGCCGTCGACCCCGAGGTCATCCTGATGGACGAGCCGGCGTCGGCGCTTGACCCGATCGCCACGTCGAAAATCGAGGACCTCGTCGAGGAGCTGTCGAAGGACTACACGGTCGTCATCGTCACCCACAACATGCAGCAGGCGGCCCGTATCTCCGACCAGACTGCTGTGTTCCTCACTGGTGGCGAACTCGTCGAGTACGACGACACGGACAAGATCTTCGAGAACCCCGAGAGCCAGCGCGTCGAGGACTACATCACCGGCAAGTTCGGGTGACCCATGTCGCGCGAGTCGTACCAGCAACTGCTGGACGAACTCCGGGAGCACGTGGTCGAGATGGGCGACCTCGTCGTCGAGCGACTCGAAGCGGCGCTCACTGCGCTCCGGACCGTCAACCGGGAGATGGCGCAGTCTGTCATCGACGGCGACGACGACATAAACGAGCTGTATCTGGCCCTCGAAGCCGACTGCATCGACCTCTTTGCCCTCCAGCAGCCGGTCGCGACCGACCTCCGATTTATCGCCGCCTCGTTCAAGATTATCACTGACCTCGAACGCATCGCGGACCTCGCCACGAACCTCGCAGCGTACGCACAGTCCGCCGACCGTCGACTCACACCCGAGGTCGACGTCGATACGATCGGCCGCGAAGCCACTGAGATGGTCGAGCGCAGTATCGACGCCTACGAACGGGAAGATATCGAGGAATGCCGCGATATCGCGGCTGACGACGACGCGCTTGACGCGCTCTGTCAGCGGGCCAGCGAAACCGTCGCCCGGGACCTCATCGAACGAGAGGCCGACACGAACGACGGCTGGGCGGTCGAGCAACTACTCGACGACGTGTCCCGACTTCTGTTGACGGTGCGGGACCTCGAACGGGTCGGCGACCACGCTGTCAACATCGCGGCACGCACCCTGTATATGGTCGAAACTGATTCGGAACTCATCTATTAACCATGGAAACCCGAAAGATACAGACTGTCGGCGGCGGCACGTACACCGTTTCGCTGCCGAAAGAGTGGGCCGAATCGGAGAACTGTACGGCCGGGACGACGGTGAACCTCCACACGCACATCGACGGGCTACTGGTGATTCAGACCCCCGAGTCCCGGACGTCAGCGCGGAACCGCGTTACGCTCGAAGCCGGGACTGACGACCCGGCCGAGATCGAGCAGTTGCTTCGGGCAGCCTACGCCGCCGGCGTCGAGTCCGTCGCCCTCGAAGTCCCCGATGGCTACACCGACGAACAATTTCAGGCCATCGAACGCGTCACCCGGAACCTGACCGGTGTAACCATCGCCGAAGAGACCGAAACGCAAGTGACGGTCCAGACGTTGCTCGACGCGGGCGAAGTGTCGGTCAGGCAGTCGGTTCGCCAGCTCCAGTTCGTCGCCCTGTCGATGCATCGGGACGCGATGGCTGCCCTCACAACCGGAACGAACAGCGACCGGTGGGACGACCGCGACGAGCAGGCCGACCGGCTGTACGCCATGATCGACCGCTACTTCGAGCGGGGACTGGCACGGCTCGACGAGATCGACGCGCTCGGGCTGACGCGCCCCGAACTGTTCACCCTCTGGGGAACCGCGAACGAACTCGAACGCGTGGCCGACCACGCCGAGCGAATCGGGACTGTCGCCGACCAGCTCGACGACCGGCCCGACGAGTGCATCCTCACAGCCCTCGAAGATATCGCTCAGGAAGTCCGCACCGTCGTCGAGGACGCTGTCCGTGTCATCATCGGCGACGCCTGCATCGCTACTGCTCGACAGACGCTAGCCGCGCGCCGGGCCGTACGCCAGCGGATAACCAGTCTCGACCGCCAACTGTTCGAATCGGGTGACGCCGACTACCGGCTCACTCGCGCCCTCGATAGCCTCGCCAGAACGGCGGAACACGGCGGGAACATCGCCGAGTTCGGGCTTCGGATGGCCGTCCGCGACGGCGCGCTCACGGCTGACAAAGCCGACACTGACGAGGCAAACACGCCGAGTTCAACAGCCGAAACGGAGTCCTGACGAACGCAAAGCACACAAGGGCCATCGGTTCGGAGACTCGCTATGGTCGACTGGGATGTGTACCTCGTCACGCAGGCGTCACTCTCGGCGGGTCGGACAACCGACGAAATCGTCGCGGACGCGATCGACGGCGGTGTCGGTGTCGTCCAGCTCCGCGAGAAGGACCGGACCGCACGCGAACGCTACGAACTCGGTCTGGAACTTCGGGAACGGACCCGCGAGGCCGGCGTCACGTTCGTCGTTAACGACCGTATCGACCTCGCACAGGCCCTCGACGCCGACGGCGTCCACCTCGGCGACGACGACCTTCCCGTTCCCGTCGCGCGGGAGCTTCTGGGTGACGACGCGCTCATCGGGCGCTCGGTCTCGACTGTCGAAGACGCCCAGGAAGCGGCGTCGGCGGGTGCGGACTACCTCGGTGTCGGCGCGGTGTTTGCCACTGGTTCGAAAGACGATATCGACGACGAGGAGTACGCCATCGGCACTGATCGCGTCGCTGCTATCGCCGAGGCAGTGGATGTCCCATTCGTCGGCATCGGCGGCATCACTGCCGAGAACGCTCCCGAGGTCGTCGACGCCGGGGCCGACGGTGTGGCTGTTATCACCGAGATTACGAGGGCTGATGACCCGGCAGCGGCGACGGAAGCGTTACACAGCGCTGTCGAGCAAGGGCGATAGCACCGGCTTCCAGTGGTAGCCGCCGAGACGGACCGGGTTCCACGGCCAGTCTCAGATACCGAGAAGGTCGGGCGCGACGAAGACTGCACCGACGAGGCAGAGAAACATGAGAATCGCGACCGAGCGCAAGACGCCGGCTATCTGCTGCCTGCGCTTTGGCAACGCCTCTGCAATGCCCGCTAATCCGGTTCCGACGATCATCGCGAGTAACCAGTTGGCTGGGACAAGGCCGTCGGTAACCCAGGCGTACACGTAGAGCCCGGAGAAGACGAGCGACCCAGCGAAGTGGACGAGTGCAACCCGGGGCCCGGACGGTTCGCTGAACACGGCGTCGCTGATACTGGAGGGCATCGGCGGTACCGTGATTCCCAGAGGTGATAAGTTGTGGCGATAGGTCCGAAGGGGGCCTGTCGGAACCCCGAAGCCGCTACGCCGACTGCTGCAGTTTCTCGCGTAACTGTCGCTCGGTGACGTGGTACTTGAACGCCGGTGAGCCGTCGACGAAGACGTAGGGCACGCGCTCGCCGTACTCCTCGCGGAGGTCGGGGTCTTCATCGACGTCGACGAGGTCCAGCGCGATGGCGACCCCCTCATCGTCGGCGACCCGCTCGATTGTCTCGATGGCCTCCTCACAGAGGTGGCAGTCCTCCCGCGTGTAGACGGTGACCGGTACGTCGCTCATCACTGGAACACGGGGGCGACGGCATAAGACTCTCACTCTCTCGCCGTCGATGGGTTTCAGTGTCTTGCGCCCGTAATTGTGCCAATGACAGGCTGGACTATCGAAGATATGCCCCCGCTGACGGACCGAACCGTGGTCGTGACTGGCGCGAACAGCGGGCTGGGACTCGAAGGGTCGAAGGCGTTCGCTCGCAGGAGTGCAACGGTGGTGATGGCCTGCCGGAGCGTCGAACGCGGTGAATCGGCCGCCGAAGAGATCCGCGAGGCCGTTCCGAACGCGACGCTCGATGTCCGGGAGTGTGACCTGGCCGACCTGTCGAACGTCGCGTCGTTCGCCGACGGCCTCCGGGACGACTACGACGCCGTCGACATTCTCTGTAACAATGCCGGCGTCATGGCGATTCCCCGGAGCGAGACGGCCGACGGTTTCGAGACGCAGTTCGGCGTCAACCATCTGGGCCATTTCGCCCTGACCGGGCATCTGCTGGACCTCCTTGGGGCCGCCGACGGCGAATCCCGAATCGTCACGCAGTCCAGCGGCGCGCACGAGATGGGCGAAATCGACTTTGATGACCTCCAGCGCGAGCGCTCCTACGGGAAGTGGTCGGCGTACGGCCAGAGCAAGCTCGCAAACCTCCTCTTTGCTTACGAACTCCAGCGTCGGCTGGGCAACCACGGCTGGGACAACGTGCTAAGCGTCGCCTGCCACCCCGGCTACGCCGACACCGATCTCCAGTTCCGCGGGCCGCGGGAGATGGGGTCGACGCTGCGGACCGCGGCCATGGGCATTGCCAACGCCGTGCTCGCCCAGTCCGCCGAACAGGGCGCGCTGCCGATGCTGTACGCCGCGACCGCTTCGGACGTGATCGGCGGCGAATACGTCGGGCCCGGCGGCCTGTTCGACATGCGCGGCTCGCCCGAGTTCCAGCAGTCGAACGATGCGTCACGCGATGAGGAGACCGCCGAGCGGCTCTGGGCGGTCTCGACCGACCTCACTGGCGTCGAATACGACTTCGAACGCATCTGAGAACGGCTGGCGGTGCTGCTGCGACGCGAGCGGAGCCTGTAATCCCCACTTTTTCACCGCCGGAACGTGAACCCCGCCGGCACATGCAACCAGTCGAGATCGCGGTCAGGCTGCTTGCAGGGGTCGCCCTGATCCTCGCCAACGGCTTCTTTGTCGCCATCGAGTTCGCGTTGACGAGAGCCAGACAGTACGCCGAGTCGGAGTTCGACGAACCCGGCCTCCGTCGCGCCTGGGAGATGACCGACGATCTGGAGATCTATCTCACCAGTTGTCAGGTCGGCATCACCGCCTCCAGCATCGCCGTCGGTATCATCGCCGAGCCGGCGCTCGCGGCCATCTTTGAGCCCTACTTCGAGTCGTCGGTCCTGGCCGGTGTCGGCCTCGGCGGCGCAATCGCCTTCCTCCTCATCAACCTCGTCCATCTGACTCATGGCGAGCAGACGCCGACGTATCTCGGTGTCGAGCGCGCGAAGTTCGTCTGTCGGTACGGCGCGACGCCGCTGTACTACTTTGCCAAGCTCATCTCGCCGATTATCGCCGTCGGTGACGGGGTCGCAAAGTGGACGCTGGGGTTGTTCGGCGTCGAGATGTCCGGCGCGTGGCTCGAAGCTGAAGTCGATAGCATCGAGTCACGGGGCGAGCTGCGAAACGAACTCGGCTCCGTTCTGGACCGCGGCGACGTATCCGACGAGCGCCGCGAAGAGGTCCTCTCCGCGTTCCGTGTCGGCGACCGCGAAGTCGGCGAAGTGATGATTCCCCGGGAAGACATCGTCGCGCTATCACCCACCGACGACGACGCGACCAACGCCGAGCGGATCGCCGAGACGCCTCACACCCGCTATCCGCTCGTCGGCGAGACGCTCGAAGATTTCCTCGGCATCGTCTACATCCCCGCGCTCGTCGACGAGCGTGAGGAGCAGGCCGGTGACGGTGGTCTGCTTGACCGCATCGACCTCGAAGCCGTCGCCTCGCCCCCAATGACGATGTCGCCGGACACGACCGTCAGCGACGCCATCGACCAGTTCCAGGCCGAGCGCCAGGAACTCGCGTTCGTCCTCGAAGACGGCGCGGTTGTCGGGCTGGTGACGGTCACAGACTTGCTCGAAGAAGTCGTCGGCGACATCCAGGACCCGATGGACGCCGAAGCCGGCGTCGCTTGACGCTGAAAGCATATACCGGTTGGCCGGCAACCGACGACTATGCCCTCCCGCCGGACCGTCCTCGGGACCGTCGCCTGTACGCTCGTTCCCGGCTGTTCCCGATTCGGTACCCCGTCCACACAGGAAGCGACACCGACCCCAGCCCCAGTAGCACTGTCACCGGTCGACGCCGCGGCAGTACCCCACACAGCGACCGTCGGCATCTTTTCCGAGACGACTACAGAACTCGACGCTGCTACCCGCAATGTCCCGGCAGACGTAACAGACCACGAGTGGGCGCGCGTGCTTCACGAGTTCGACTGCGTCGCGTTCGACGGGTCGACGTACGCAGTCGTCGAGCGGACCAGCGGGTCCGGCGGGTACGTCAAAGAGTACAGTGTGAGCGAAGTCGACGACCCCGGAAACGAGTCGACAGTTCGCGTGGCAGACCTCCCGGACAGCCACCGCCGCGCCGCTCTCGACGCGATTGCAGCGGGAGAACACCACTACGACTCCGACGTGGGTGGCTTTGAGCCAACCAGTTCGGTGTACGCCTACAACGGATCGCACTACGTGTTCTCGCTTGAGATCACCGGCGACAAGCCGGTCGTAGTCACGTATTCGGTCGAACAGGCGGACGGCGACCGGTGTGTAACGCTCGAACCGCTATCTATCACCGCTGCCGACGCAGGATTCGATACCCCTCGCCAGCCGGAGGCGGCGTCTACCGTCACTGGCGATGCTGCCCACACGCTCGCTGCCGCGGACGTGACGTTCGTGGTTTGGGGCAGCACTTGCTACGAACTGTCCATCCCCGCCGACGGCACCGAGTCCTGAGACCGCTATCGCGGCGGCGTGTAGAAGTTGACCGTCTCCAGCGGCTCGGCCCCGTCGTTTTCGATGCCGTGGCGCTCGCCGGCCTCGATGCGGACGAGGTCACCGGCTTCCACCCGGTGGGTCTCACCGTCGACAGTGACGACGCCGGTACCGCTGACCACGAACAGCCACTGGTCGCTGGCAGCGTGATCGTTCTCAGGGCCGCCGACGCTCCGGCCGGGCTCGACAGTCATCTCTGCGGCCTGTGCCTCCGAAGTCTCCATGACGACCTCGAAGTAGCGGTCGAAACCGAGATGCGCCTGCTCCATACGTGTGTCTCCGGTTGCGTCATGGAATCGTTTTCGGGGGTGTGGCCGTGTAGCGACCCGCTCACGAACTGCGAATACGGCAGGCCTCGGAACCGGACCAAGGTCCAGACCCATTCTCCTGATAGCCTCTGTCACGCGACTGACCGACGGCTGTCTGACGAGGATATATTTCTCTGGCCGTCCAACTCCCCGTAATCAATGGACGAAGCGTTTCTGGACCTCGAATCTATTGAGGTCGAACTGGACGAGGAGTTGCTTGATGCGATTGACGACAAGGCGTTCGCCGACCACCGCGACAACCGGGACGCCGCAATCCGCGACCTGCTCGACGAGTGGCTGAAACAGCGTGCCACCGAAGGCGCGGACGAGCGTGACTGAGCGGGACCGAGATCACCTGTATGACTGGCTACCGGAGGGCCACGGTTGCGCCTAACTCAGGCGCTGTCGCGTCGTAGCCGTCCTCGCGGAGCGTGGCTGCAAACGCCTCGCAGCGGTCGCCGTGATTCACGAGTACCGGCGTGTCACGGTAGCTATCGAGGTATGCCAACAGCCCATCCCGGTCAGCGTGTGCGGAAAAGTCGTACTGCTCGACGCGTGCGCTGACCGGCATAATCCGGCCGTCTATCTCGGCGCTGCCCGTCTCCAGCAGGTCCCGGCCCGGCGTCCCCTCGACCTGATACCCGGTCATCGTGATCTTGTTCATCGGATTGCCGCGGATTTCGGGGATATACGTCATCGCCGGGCCGCCCGAGAGCATCCCGCTGGTGGTGACGATTGCCGCCTTTTGGTCGGTGATGCGCTTGCGCTGGCCGTCCTTGCCCGTGACGAACCGTGCGTGGGACTTCGCCCGCTGGAGCGCATCCGCGTCTCGAACGAACTCGGGGTACTGCCCGAGCATCTCGGTCACCTGTTTCCCCATCCCGTCGACGTAACACGGGATGTCGTGTGCTTCACAGACGAGCAGCATCTCCTGCGTTCGGCCGATGGCGAAGGCGGGCACGACGACGGTGCCGCCCTCCCAGAGCGTCGTCTCAACGCTCTCGACGAACCGCTCCTCGACCGTGTCTCGGGGTTCGTGGTCAACATCGGAATAAGTGCTCTCACAGATAATCGCATCCGCGTCCGGACGGGCCGTCGTCCCAGAGACGAGACGCTGGTCGTCGGTGTGGAAATCGCCCGTGTACAGCAGTCGGGTGTCGCCGTCGTCGACGAGGACGTGCGCGCTCCCCGGGATGTGGCCGGCGTTGTAAAATGTGACCTCATAGCCGGCGGCCTCGAACGAGTCGCGGTAGCCGTGGGTCTCTGACACCTGCGTGACTCGCTTGACGTTCGTCTCGGTAAAGGGACAGTTGACAGTGCCCCCGTGGAGCTTGAGTGTGTCCCGCGCGAGCGTCATCGCCAGTTCGTACGTCGGCGGCGTCCAGTGAATCGGGGGCCGTGCGTCGCCCGACACCAGCGCCGGGATGGTTCCGACGTGGTCGAGGTGGCCGTGTGAGACGACGACGGCGTCTGGCGACGGCGTCCGCACCGGGAACTGTGGCGGCGAGTCGGTCAACATTCCGAAATCCAGCAGCAACGACTCGTCGATGAGAACGGCGCTCCGGCCAATCTCACCCGCCCCGCCGAGAAACTGCACATCCATTATCGGGACGGACGCATCGCGCCCGTTTCCGTTCGTCGGTTCTGACTGACTCGTGCCGGTAGCCGCCGGGACGGCGTCATATCTATGAACCAGAACACGACGATATCTGGACGTTCCATGGCTATGAGTCGTCAGAAAGCTGCTTTCGGATCTGGTATTGTGTGAAGATAACACATCGACTGGGCAGTGTTATCACGCTAGCATAAACAATTATTATACTCGGGGCTCATTGTTTACTTGTCATGGCGACACGCCAGCAACCCCCGACGACGTACCACACGTGCAGTTGCGGTGAGGAGTTCGACACGACGGAGGAACTCCTCGAACACGCACGAGAGGCACACGGGCTTAGCGTACACTGACTGGCGTCGCGCCGTTTTTCGAACGCAGAAATTCCGACAGCGACAGGTCAGGATGTCTTGTCGATGTCCTGTCGCACGCTGAACCGCGCGTAGCCGCCGTGTGAGAGGTCAAGTGCACCCAGCCACCAGTTCCATCGCTCGGCGAGTTGATAGTCCTCGGGCGCGTCCGCGAGGTTGTCGATCACATCTTCAACGGTCAGCTCCGCCCCGAAGTCGGTCACGAACTGGTCCGACTCCGAGAGGTCCCGCGCCTGTCTGGCGACGACCGTAACGATATCCGGGTCGGCGTCGAAGGCGTCGCGGAGTTCCCGTTCGAGTTCCGTTCGGTCCACACCCGGGTGTAGGACGTGCATCTGACTTGAATGTACGGTTGGGCGGCAAACGTGTTTCTCAAAGCTAGCTGTTCGGACGGTCCCCTCCTTCGAATGCAGTTGCTATAGCCCACCGAAGCGCGCCACAAAAATTCGAGAGTATGTCTACTGCGCTCTCGCTTAGTCGTCCGCTTCGCCCTTCTCCGCGGCTCCCGCGTGGTCGCCGCTTCGATTCGAAGCTTCGTGCGCTCTCGCTTACTCAGCTTCGCCTTTTTCGATAGGCGCACCAACCAGATTGCCCCATTCGGTCCAGGAGCCATCGTAGTTGATGGTGTCGTCGTAGCCCAGCAGTTCGTGCAGGGCGAACCAGGCGACAGAGGAGCGCTCACCGATGCGGCAGTAGGCGACCGTCGTGGAGTCGCCGTCGATGCCGTACTCGGCGTAGAGCTCTTCGAGTTCGTCGTAGTCCTTGAACGTCCCGTCGTCGTTGGTGACGGCCGCCCAGGAGATGTTCTGTGCGCCGGGCACGTGGCCGCCGCGCTGAGCGGTCTCTTGGAGTCCAGGGGGTGCGAGGATCTCGCCGGAGAACTCCTCAGGCGAGCGAACGTCGACGAGCGGCAGTTCGCGCTCGATGGCGTTCTCGACGTCCTCTCGGTAGGCGCGGATGGACTCGCGCGGGCCGGAGGCTTCGTATTCGACCGCGGAGAACTCGGGCACTTCGTCGGTGAGTTCGTAGTCGTTCTCGACCCAGTACTCGCGGCCGCCGTCGAGCAGCTTCACGTCGTCGTGACCGTAGTACTTGAACTGCCAATATGTGTAGGCAGCGAACCAGTTGGAGTTGTCACCGTAGAGAACGACTGTCGAGTCCTCGCTGATGCCGTGGGCACCGAGCAGGTCCTCGAAGTCGTCCTTGTCGAGGATGTCTCGCGTGGTCTGGTCCTGGAGGTCCGTCTCCCAGTTGAAGCCGATCGCGCCGGGCACGTGACTCTCGTCGTACAGTTCCGTGTCGACGTCCACCTCTACCAGTCGGTGGGCGGGGTCGTCGCTCTGGAACTCGTCCAGATGCTCGCTGACCCAGTCGGCCGAGACGAGCACGTCGTTAGCGTATTCAGTCATAGTGCATCGAAGCGTAAGTCTACCAGACATATATTACCACGACTTTCGGCATGTTCGGCCACTCATCCACCCTGGCGGCATATATTACCCCTATTTGGCGGGGGCGAAAGACGTCGTTCCAGCGGTGGACGGAATACGCGCCATGGAGTACCATGTCCGAACCGGCTCGGCCTGTTCTCCCGTAAGAACGAGCAATATTTGCAACCACCTTCGACCGGAGGCGATGAGAGCGTTCAAGCGGCCGGAGCGGCAACCCATGACAATGACTGATTTCGTCTCCGCGGAGTGGGTGGTGAGCCAGGGCGAGAGTATCCGAATCGTCGACGTGCGCGACGCCTGGGAGTACGACGGCCTCGGCCACCTCCCGAGTGCGGTGAGTGTGCCCTTCGATTCGTTCCGGGCGGACGAACACGGTGTGGAGTCCGACGCCGACGCTGGCGACGGGATGCTTCCCGACGAAGACGATTGGGCACAGTTGCTTTCGGAGGCCGGCGTCTCCCCGGAGAGCAACATCGTCGCGTACGACGACCACCACGGCGTCTTCGCCGCGCGCTTCCTCGTCACGGCCGAACTGTTCGGCCACGACCCCGACCGGCTCCACCTCCTCGACGGCGACTTCTCCAGTTGGCAACTGGAGCGGGAAACATCGAGCGAGTCGCCGGTCGTCGAACCGACCGACTACGGGGTGGCACGTCCCGATTCGACGCCGCTGGTCGGCCCGGACGCGGTCGCTGATGCCGCGGACGACCCTGACGCAGTGCTGGTCGACACACGTGAGGAAGGAGAGTACGACGAGGGCCACATCCCCGGTGCGGTCCTGCTGGACTGGCGGAACCTCGTCGACGACGAAACGCGGGGCCTGTTGCCCCGAGACGAGGCGCTATCAGTCCTCGAAAATGCGGGCATCGTCCCCGACAAACGCGTCGTCCTCTACTGTAACACCGCCCGTCGCATTAGCCACACCTACGTCGTCTTGCGGCATCTCGGCTTCGAGCAGGTGGATTTCTACGAAGGGAGTCTCACCGAATGGGAGGCACAGGGACGGCCGCTGGAGACCAATTGAATCGGCATCGCAATTGCTGACACAGTCCACACTACGTCAGTTTCTGCTGGTCCCCCTGTCGCTCGCTTGTCAGCAGCGACGACAGTTCGACCAGTAGCGCGATAGCGACCGGCCCGGCGATAAAGCCGATAACACCCAGCGTCAACACGCCGCCGGTGAACCCGACGAAGTAGAGGCTAGCTGGGAGGCCGGTCGTGTAGCGGGCTAGTTTCGGCCTGATGACTGCATCTGGGAGGAAGCCGATGAAGACGAGGCCGAACACGGTCACTAGTATCGCCCCGGTGATGTTGCCGTTGATGATATCCGCGACAGCGATGGTAAGGACGACGACGCTGGGGCCGACGACGGGGATGAACTGCAGGATGCCGGCGACTACCGCCAGCGCGAACGCGCCCTGATAGCCCAGCAGCCAGAACACGACCCACGCCACGACGAAGGTCCCGAACGCTGTCGCCGCCTGGAGAACGTAAATCGCGTACAGTGTTCCCCGGAGCCGCTGGTGGAGTCGGTTGACGACCTCGTGATACGATGTCGGCACCGTCCGGTAGACGGCCTTTTTCGGGGCCTGTGGCTGCCAGAGCATCGCGTAAACGAGAATCGTAAACAGGACGGCTTTCAGCGCCAGGACGGGCGATTCTGCCGCGAGGGCGACTGCGAAATCCGTGAGTATCCGTCGCGCTGATAGCAACGTCGGCGCGATTTCCACCGGATAGCTAAACCCGCCGACATCGATGGTCACCATCGGTGGGAGTTGCTGGAAGAAGGAAAACAGGTCACGACGGCGGAGATACAACACGGCCCCGAGCGGGACGACGATGAATGTGCCGCTGACGAAGGCGATACCAGTCGTCACGGCCGCCGAAAGTCGCTTGTTGAGCCCGTGGCGTCCGAGCCATTCAGAGACGGGGAACAGGACGTATGCGACCGTAATAGCGAAGAATATCGTCGATAGCACTCGTGCGAGCAGGACTGTCGTCAGACAGCCGGTGAGAACGAGCAAGCCCGCGAGGACGTAGGTTCGTCGGCGTGTTACCACGCCCGCCCCTTTCCAGCGGTCGGTAAAAACGTTACCTGCAAACGATAGTTCGGTAACACGTCCGTCAGGACCGGGAGAACAGCGCCGCCAACTGCTCCCGGGAGAACAGCGTCGTCGGCCGGTCCATGTGGACGCCAATTTCGCCTTCGAAGGCTTTCATCCCGGCTTTCTGTATCGGCTCCGGCGCGGAGTAGCCGGCCCGAACCGCGTGGCCGAGGCGGATCTCCTGCCGGAGGTCGTCGCGCCACGCCCGCTCGTAGTCGCCCAGCGTTGCCGGGTCCTCGGGGTCGATTTCCCGGGCGGCGTGGTCGGCGGCGGTCATGCCATAGCGGATGCCGCCGCCGGTGAAGGGCTTGGTCTGTGCCGCGGCGTCGCCGATGAGGAACGACCGCCGGCCGGTGACTCGCTTCGGCGGGCCGATGGGGATGAGCCCCGAACAGCGGCGGTCGGTCTCGACGCCGTAGCCGTCGACGAACTCCTCAAAGCGGCCGCGGGCGTCGTCGCCCGGCGGCACCGCCAGTCCGTACTCCACGCCAGCCTCGCCTCGTGGGATGCGCCAGGCGAAAAACCGCGGGACGGTGAGGTGGACGTCGACGAAGTCGCCGTGGTCAACCTCGTCGCTGAACCCGAGCACGCCGTGGAGCAGTTCGTCGGGCTCCGGGAGGTCGAGTTCCCGCCGGACGCGGCTCTTCGGGCCATCACAGCCGGCGACCATCTTTGCTCGGTGCGTCTCGATGCCGTCGTCGCCGCGGACCTCGACTGTGACGCCGTCCCTGTCTTCGGTAACGCCGACGACCGAATGCCCCTCGCGAACGTCGGCACCGGCGTCGCGAGCTAGCCCGGCGAGATGCTTGTCCAGACCGACGCGGTCGATGACGTTCGAGATGACCTCGTCCTTGTAGAAGGGGTGGTCCTGGCTCCCGGGGCCGCCCGTGTGGAACCGCGCGCCAGAGATCTCGTTCTGGAACAGCTCGTCGCGGGCGTCCTCGGTGAACTCCCAGATGTCCGTGCTCACGTGGCCCGAACAGGCCAGCGGCTTGCCGATCTCGCCCTGTTCGAACACCACCACGTCGAGCCCCCGACTCGCCGCCTGACGCGCGTACCGGGACCCAGCCGGACCCGCGCCGACCACCACAACATCGTGCATACACGTTCTCTCGGTGTCACGAACCAAATACCTTCTCGATTCAGACGGGCTGGCGCAACGAGTTCTGCGACGACCGTCGGGTCAGCTACCCGCCGTAGGGACCCGCGGATGGCCCTGTCGCTCAGCTAGCCAGCCGCCGAAACGGCCGGCCAGGCTGCCACACAGCATTGGAAGGGCGACTATCAGCGCTCCGATTGACATCACGATACCGACGCTGACAATTTGGAACCACAGCGGGTTCGGGATTGTCGGGACAATTAGAAACGCCTCTTTCAGTGACCAGAGAGCTGGAATACCGCCGATGAGTCCGACTCTGACTCCGGCGGCGGTCCCCGTCCCGCCGTGGCGCTTGACTAGATACCCCGAGACGACACCGCCGAGGACCACTCCCTGAAAGGTGATGTCCGACGACGACCGCAACACGTCTGCGAGCGTGAACAGCGCGGGGACGACGCCGCCGATGAGGGCGTATTTCCACGTCTTCGAGAGCTCGAACTGGAGGGGCATAGTCGGACGGTGGTCCGATAGGGTGAAAAACCATCTCCCTGATGACACAACCAACCGCGAACAGGCCGCTGTGGTGCCGGTCCGACCGGGACGCATTTGTCGGTGTCGCCCCTGTTGACGGCTATGACGGAGTACCAGCCCGGGGTGTGTAACATCGGTGCCGACCAGCGCCGCGCCCGCAGACTGTCGGCCGTCGCCTCGTTCGCGGTCGCCATCGGTATCGCCATCGCCGCCGTCCTCGGCGCGATACCCGACCTGTCACTGTGGGCGACCGTCCCTTTCGTCTTCGGCGGGTACGTCGGCGCGCTGCAGGACCACTTCCGATTCTGCGTGGCCTTCGGTGCGCTCGCCCGCTACGACCTCTCGGGGTCCGGCGGCTCCAGCGGGCGCGTCGACGCGAGCGAGGCCGTCCGCGCCGACCGGCGACGGGCGGCGAAAATTCTCCTGCTTGCGGCCGTTGCGACGGTCGTTACGAGCGGCCTCGGCGCCGTTTTCCTCCAGTTGGTGTAGGCTGCGGACGGACTCTGACGCCTTCGACTCGCTCAGCCTCACCTCACACGACAGCCAACCCGCTGGGGACTTGGTCGTACTCGGCCGGCCAGTCCCCGTCGCCGGGGTCTCGTCGGGTCCACGTCTCCCCGTGTTTCGACTGGAACAGGCCGTAGTTTGTCAGCGCGAGAAAGCCGTCGTCCGGGTCAGCGGCGAGCACCGGCCGGGCCAGCCCCGCCGGTCCCGGCAGACCGTCCATCGACCGTCGCCACCGGTCGCCATTCCACTGGTACACGTAGCTCTCGCCGCTGGTGCTGTGCGCCGACCGGGGGCCGCTGGCGGCCGAGACGACGATGCGGTCCGGGTCGTCGGGGTGGACGGCCAAGCCCCACACGTACCGATGGGCCAGCCCGTCCTGCGGGTGGGTCCACGTCTCGCCGTGGTCGGTCGACAGCGCGAAGCCGTCGCCGGCGGCGGTGTACACCCGGTCCGGAGCGTCGGGGTGGGTCGCCAGCGTGTGGTTGTCCCGCCGTGCGCCGTCGGGGTGGTCGATCCACGTCTCGCCGCCGTCGGGACTGCGGACGAACGCGCCGGCCTCGATGGCGGCGTACACCTGCTCCGGGTCGTCCGGGGCGAGCGCGATCCACCGGACGTGGTGGGTATCGGGCCGCGGCGGGAACGACCACCGCGCCGACGATTCGAGGCCGGTCAGTCTGGGGCGCTCGGTCCAGGTCGCCCCGCCGTCGGTCGACCGGTAGACCGCGCTCGGCTCCGTCCCGGCCCACACCACGTCGGCGTCGTGCGGGCTGACCGTGACGCTCGTCACGCGGTCCCCGGCGTCGAGGACTGCCTCCCACGTCGCTCCGCAGTCGGTGGTCCGCTGGAGGCCAGCATCGGCAGTTCCCACGAAGGCACGCTCCGGTTCGGCTGTTCCCGCGGCGACGCACTCGATGTCGTGGCCGAGCAGGCAGTCGTCCCAGCCGCTGTGGCTGTCGCCGCCGAGGACGCGGTCACCGAGCGCGGCGTAGGCGATATGCATACCTGTACTACGGCCGCGAGCGAAGAAAGCTGGCGGTGTCAGCGACTGACCGACCGCGTCAGCGCGAAGACGTACAGCGCGACGAAGAAGCCGCCCAGGAACGCCTCGGACTGGGCCAGCAGGGAGACGGTCGGATTGCTGACCCCGCCGACGCCGCCGAGGAAGAAGGCGATGAACGACCCGAGGCTGAGCTGGGCATACTGGCCCACGCTCCCGAATAGGTCCGGCGCGATAGCGAGATAGAGGCCGGCGTAGGCGGCGATGAGTACCGCCGACGCCGCGAGCGTGTATGACGCCCGCTCGCCGTAGCCGGTCGTCACGAACAGGAAGGCGTTCATTCCCCAGCGGGTGAGGGCTCGGCCGCGCTCCCGCAGCGACGCCTCACCGTCGCGGACGCACCGGGACTGACAGCGCCGCCGGTAGGCCAACTGCGACATGAAGAACTCGGAGGCGGTGGTGTTGTCGGCGATGTCGTTCGCGCCGTTTTTCGCCCGGAGGTACGTCACCTCGCCGGCGGCGGCCTCGATTCGCCCCTCCGTAGCCGTCGACAGGCGTTCGAAGGTCGCGCCGGCGTCCGGTCCCAGCGCCCGGTCGCCGGCCCGTTCGGCTGCGCGCTCTGTCACTGTCGCCGGTTCGTCGGCCGCTGGGTCCGTGCCGTCCGCCAGGGCTCCGACCGCGTCGTCGAGCGCGGCCGGGTACGCTAGTGCGGCCCGAAGGCCGTCCCGGAGCGCGCTATCGAGTTCGTGCAGGCGGTAGTTCGCCCCCTCTAGGTCGATACCGTCGTCGTCTCGGAAATCGAACCCGGCGAACCGCGTCCGGTAGAACACAATTCTGTCGAGGACGCTGTCTGTCCCGTCTCCCTCGAACCTGACTGTTCCCAGCGTCGCCCGCTCCAGATCGTACACGGCGGCTCCGGCGTCCGGCTGGCCGAACACGCCGTCCTCGACCGACGTCTCTGACAGCGAGACGACCGCGACCTCGGCCGGCCCGACAGCCGCGGACCGCAGGTCGACCGTACCGACGGTGCAGTCGCGGATTCGGACGGTGCCGAGACAGGTCACGTCCGCCGCACGTAGCCGGTCGATTTCGCTGTCCTCGAACCGAGGGCTCGCCAGTGTCGCCCCGTCCAACTGGAGGTCGGCCACGGTCGCGTCGGTGACGGTCGTTCCGACCAGTGTCGTGTCCGTGGCATCGAGCCGCGCGATGTCCGCCCCGGCGAAGTCAGTGCCGACGAACGCCGAGTCGTGTACCACCAGCTTCATCGAGACGACGGCGTCGGCGAACGTCGCGTCGGTAAATTGCACGTCTGGGAGGTAGAGCCGCTCGGCCTCGATCCGTTCGAAAACGGCCTCGTCGTAGCTGGTCCCGTTGAAGTAGCCGCCGCTGAACGTCGCCCCGTAGAACCGCGCCGTGCCGAACTCCGCCCACCGGAAGTCCGCCTCGTCGAAGGTCGCGTGGTAGAAATCCCCCGTCCCGAACTGCGCCTCATCGAAGTCGGCCATCTCCAGTGTGGCGTGCTGGAACGACCCTTCCTCGACGGTCGCCCGGTCGAAGGCGGCGTCGGTCACCGACGCCCGGTCGAAGTTCGCAGTTCCAATCGTCGCGTCACGGGCGTCAATCTCGGACAGTCCCGCGCTCTCGAACGTAGCGGTGTTCAGGTGTGCGTCGCGGAGGTCGATCCGGTCCGCCGCCACTCCAGTGAACACCCCATCTTCGATCTCGGCGTCCCTGGCGTCGATTTCGTGATACCGGCCGTCGAACCGTGCGGTCCCCGCGACCGTCGCGCCCCGGAGGTCGAGGCGCTGGCCGAACTCGCTGTCGGTGCAGTCCAGCCGCCCGAGCGTCGCCCCGCGGAGGTCGACCGGGTGGTTGTCAGCGCTGTCGACGACCGCGTTCGACAGGTCGAGGGCGTCGAACGTGGCCCCGAGAAACTGCTTCGCCCGCTTCCGCTCCTGCCGACTCCCGTCGTCACCGGCGGCTATCGCGTCCAGAAAGGCTTCAGAGACGTCCACATCGTCGGGGACATTCTCGGGCTGGCAGTGGAACGGACAGCGGGATCTGCCTTCGATTGCGCCGTGTGGACAGTGCCACTCCTGTTCGAGTTCCTCGCCCCACTCTGTGCCGTCGTCCGTGAACGTACACTGACTCCCGGCGCGCCCCGACCAACCCATCGTTGCCAGAAACGGTCAACAGGCAGGATGATAAGCGCTTCTACACCCGTTTCGTCGTGATACGTGAAAGCTCTACGGCGTCCACCAGCGCAGCCCGACCATCACGAACACGATAGCCAACTGCATCAGGCCCTGCAGGCCGCCGAGCTTGGCGTTTCGCATCCCGATCTCTGAGACCAGATCAACGTCGGGGTTCTCGGAGACGACCTGCCGGTAGATGCGGACCTCGCCGGGCAGGACGACGCCGAAGCCCTGCACGGATAGCAGGGTCACGATACCGAGCGTGGCGGCGATCCACCACGAGGTCATCGCGAAGGCGGGCAGCGTGGTCGCGAGATACGCGCCGGAACCAACGACGGCGACGCCGAGGACGCCAAGTGTCCTCGGATCGGTCAGCGCGTCGAACTGGTAGCCGATGAGGAGGATGACCGGAATCAGCGTCGCAGCGGTCAAGATTGCCAGCCACGGGTCCGCGTTGGGGAACTTCCCGAGGCGAAGCGACAGCAGGATGCCGCCGGCGATGGTCACCGTCGCCAGCGTCGGCATCAGGAACGTCATCTTGGGCGTGAACGACGCGAAGAAGTCAGCCCGTGCATCCGGCTCCTGACCACCGAGCACCGGCCCCAACACGAGCCCCATGAACAGGTCGATACCGGTCCACAGTACCCCGGCCATCACGTGTACGTATGTAAGTGCCCGAATGTTCCCGCTAGCGACGGCCCCTGCAAACGCGATGAGCGGGACGGCCACCGCCCCCGCTGCGAACGCCGGGTTCGCCTGTTTCGCCAGCCCACCGATACCCCGTTTCTGTTCGACGCGATCCGCTGTCGACTGCGCCATAGCTGGCTCTATCAGGTTTCGCTAGCCTGAAAAACGTTGGTGGCTGGTTGGGATATTGCCTGTTTTCGCCGCCCAGACAGCCCTAGTCGTCGTCCGCGGCCGGCTGTTCGGCCGCTAACTCGCGGTCCGCCCGCGGCCCCTCCAGGTCGACGTTCGGTAGCAGGTCGCGGAGGTACTGTCCGGTGTAGGACGCCTCGGTCCGGGCCACGTCCTCCGGGGTGCCCTCGGCGACGAGTTCGCCGCCGTTCTCGCCGCCCTCGGGGCCGAGGTCGATGATCTGGTCGGCGTTCTTTATCAGGTCGAGTTCGTGCTCGATGACGACCACGGTGTTGCCGTCGTCGGTGAGCCGGTGGAGCACGTCGATGAGCTTGCGCTCGTCTTCCGGGTGGAGTCCCGTCGTCGGCTCGTCAAGCAGGTACAGCGTCTCGCCGGAGTCTTTCTTGCCGAGCTCCTCGGCGAGCTTGACGCGCTGGGCCTCGCCGCCGGAGAGCGTGGTCGAGGGCTGACCCAGGCGCATGTAGTCCAGGCCCACGTCCTTCAGGAGTTCCAGCCGGCGGCGGATGCCGCCGTGGCTCTCGAAGAAGTCGTAGGCCTCCTCGACGGTCATGTCGAGCACATCGGCGATGGTCGCGCCCTTGTAGGTCACGTCCAGCGTCTCGTCGTTGTAGCGCGCGCCGCCACACTCCTCGCAGGGGACCGTCACGTCCGAGAGGAAGTTCATGTCGATGGTGACCGTCCCCTGGCCGCCACAGCCCTCACAGCGGCCGCCCTTGACGTTGAACGAGAACCGGCCGACCTCGTAGCCGCGCTGTTTCGAGAGGCTCGTCTCGGCGAACAGCTCGCGGATGTGGTCGAAGACGTTAGTGTAGGTCGCTGGGTTCGAGCGGGGCGTTCGGCCGATGGGCGACTGGTCGATAAGCCGCACCGTTTCGATGTCGTCGAGGCCGTCGATGGCGTCGTGCTCGCCGGGGTTCACGTCGGTGTCGTTCATCCGGCGGACCAGCCCCTTGTACAGCACGTCGTGCATCAGCGTCGACTTTCCGGACCCGGAGACGCCCGTGATGGCGGTGAACGTCCCCAGCGGGATTGACACGTCGAGGTCCGCGAGGTTGTGCTGGCGAGCGCCCCGAATCGTAAGTTCGCCGTCGGCCTCGCGGCGGCTCTCGGGGACCGGAATCGTCCGTTCACCGGAGAGATACTTCCCGGTTACCGATTCCTCGGTGTCGATAAGCTCGTCCATCGGGCCGTTGACGACGACCTCGCCGCCGCGCTTGCCCGGGCCGGGCCCCATGTCGATTATCTGGTCGGCCCGGCGCATCGTCTCGGTGTCGTGTTCGACCACGAGCAGCGTGTTCCCGAGATCTCGGAGCTCTTCGAGCGTGTTCAGCAGCCGGTCGTTGTCCCGCTGGTGGAGGCCGATGGAGGGCTCATCAAGAACGTAGAGGACGCCGACGAGGCCGCTCCCGATCTGCGTTGCGAGGCGAATCCGCTGGCTCTCGCCGCCGGACAGCGTCGAGGCCTCGCGGTCCAACGTCAGGTAGTCCAGGCCGACCTCGGTCATGAAACCCAGGCGAGCCCGGATTTCCTTGAGGATCTCCTCAGCGATCTTCCGGTCCCGAGCCGAGAGGTGTTCCTCCATCCCCTCGAAGTGCGCCAGCGCGTCGCTGATGGACATTTCGTTGACCTCGGTGATCGAGGTGCCGTCGACGAGTACCGCCCGCGACTCGGCTTTGAGTCGCGTCCCCTCACAGGCCGGGCACGTCGTCGTCGCCATGAACTCCTCGATGTGCTCGCGGGCGCGGTCCGAGTCCGTCTCGACGTGTCGCCGCTCCAGGTTCGGGATGACGCCCTCGAACCGCTCGGTCTTCTCCCGGGTCCCGTTCTTGGTCCGCCACTCGAAATGGACCCTGCTGTCGGTCCCGTAGAGGAATTGCCGCTGAATGGACTCGTCTAGCTCCTCGAACGGCGTCGTGAGGTCCACGCCGAAGTGCTCGGCAACGTTGTCCAGTTGCCGCGAGTAGTACGTCCGGTCGTAGCTCCAGGGTTCGAAGACGTGCTTGAGCGGCTTCGTCGGGTCGGTGATGACCAGATCCTCGCTGACCTCCTTCGTCTCGCCCAGCCCCTCACACTCCGGGCAGGCCCCGTGCGGTGAGTTGAACGAGAACGACCGCGTCTCGATCTCGGAGATGTCGATACCACAGTGGGTGCAGGCGAGGTCCTCGGAGAGTTCGACGACGACGCGGTCCGAGGTAGCGCCGTCGTCTTCCTCGCCGTCGGCGAGGTCTCCGGTCGCTCTGGCGTCCGACCCACCGAGCGTCTCCGCCGCGCCCTCGGGCGGGTCCGGCAGGATCACCTTCAGCGTCCCGTCGGCCTCGTCGAGTGCGGTCTCGACGGAGTCCGTGATGCGCGAACGGGCGTCCGGCGAGATCTTCACGCGGTCGACGACCACGTCAACGGTGTGGTCGTAGTTCTCGTCCAGTTCGGGCCGGTCCAGCGTGAGGTCGAACTCCTCGCCGTCGACCTCGACGCGGCTATACCCTTCTCCGACGAGGTCGTCGAACAGGTCCTCGAAGGCCCCCTTCTGGTCGCGGACGACCGGCGCACACAGTTTGGCGCGGGTCCCCTCGGGGAGTTCCAGCAGTCGAGAGACCATGTTCTGAGCGGACTGTTCGCCGACCTCGCGGCCACACTCCGGGCAGTGTGGCGTACCGACGCGGGCGTACAGCAGACGGAGGTAGTCGTGCAGTTCGGTGACGGTCCCGACCGTCGAGCGGGGGTTGTTGGCGGCGTTCTTCTGGTCGATGGAAATCGCCGGAGAGAGTCCCTCGACGTTCTCGACCTGTGGCTTGTCCATCTGCCCCAGGAAGTTCCGTGCGTAGGCGGAGAGCGATTCGATGTAGCGCCGCTGGCCCTCGGCGTACACCGTCTCGAATGCGAGCGAGGACTTACCCGACCCCGACAGCCCGGTGACGACTGTCAGTTCCTCGCGGGGAATCTCCACGTCGACGTCCTTGAGGTTGTGTTCCTCGGCCCCTCGGACCTCGATAATATCCTTGCTCATCCTTGGATTTTACTTGGCCGGCAGGGGGGAAACCCTGTCGGTTCGGGTCTCGGCGACCGACTCCCAGCGCGGGCCTGTTTTTATTTTGAGTGCTATGGCGAAAGATTTACCACAAATATCGAATATGAGATTGGTATGGGTGTGACAAGCGACTACGACATCACGGGAATCGACCTCTCTGATGACAGCTACACGGTCGAACAGAGCCTGATCCGCAACAAGTACAAGGCGATGGACGCCGCCGGGAACGTCGTCCTTCGCGGGAAACAGAAGATGCTGAAGATGAAGGAGGAGTTCCCGTTTGTTGATGCAAACGACAACGAGGTGTTTCAGGTCAAAGCCGGCGGCATCATCGACGTGGCCGGCAACTACGTCCTCACCGACTCGAAGACCGGCGAGGACATCGTCATCCTCGACAACGACTACTCCATCTTCCAGGACACGTGGAAGATCCGGGACGCCAGTACCGAAGCGAAGATAGCCGAAATCAATTCCCAGGGCGCGCTCGTGACCATCGCCCGCAACGTCGTCCCGTTCGGCGGCTGGATTCCCCACAAGTACGAGATCGCCGACCAGGACGGCAACCACGTCGGCAACATCGACGGGCAGTTCTCGCTGAAAGACCGCTACGAGATCACCATCGACGACGCCAGTACTGTCCCCAAGGAGCCGATCATCGCGGCGGCGATGGTCATCGACGCCATCCAGGGGAACTGACCGGCGATCCGCTGCGGGCACCGGAATCCTTCTTGCCCTGGCTCCCCCAGAAACCGCTATGCGCCGCCGGACGGTCCTCCGACGACTCGCCCTCGCAGGAACAGGCGTCGGCATAGCGACGGGGACGACCCGCGGTCACCCGACGCCGACCGGCGATGGGACGGCTGAGCCAGCGCCAGCGGACACCCCGACTGGCGAGGACCCGCTGGGCGTGCTTGAGATGGAGACGGTGTACGAGGTCGTCACCAGCCCCGACGGGCACACGGCCTACGTCGCGACGGGCAATGGTATCGCGCTCGTCGACCTCGTCACGCCGACCAGCCCCCGCCTGCTCAGCCGACGGACCGACCTGCTATCTGAGAGCGACAGCGGACCGATACAGCGGGTGCAAGACCTCGCTGTTAGCGATTCGCGGCTATTGGCCGCCGGTCCCGCTCACCCCGCTGACGGGGCCCACGGTTTCGTCGTCTTCGACGTGAGCGACCGGCAGGACCCGCAACGGATCGCTGGGCTCGAACTTGACACGCGCATCCACAACTGCCACTTCGACGGTCGTTACGCCTACCTGACCGCGAACGACCGCGACGGCAACCCCCTGCTCGTGGTCGATGTCGACGCCGAACAGGAAGCCGGCGAGTGGTCGCTGCTCGACGCCGATGACGCCTGGACCGACGTGCCGACGAGCCTCTGGCCGCTGCACGACGTGTGGGTCCAGGACGACCGGGCCTATCTGGCGTACTGGGACGGCGGGACGTGGATCGTCGACGTGTCGGACCCGAGTGATATCTCGTTGGTGGCGAAGGTCCGCGGCCGGACTCCCGAGGACCTTGCGGCCATCGAGGACCCCGGCACTGAGCGGAGCGAACCGCCGGGAAACGACCACTTCGTGACGGTCGACGAGGACGCGTCGCTGCTGGGCGTCGGCGGCGAGTCGTGGGACCTCGGCGACGACGACAGCGGCGGCCCCAGCGGCATCGAACTGTACGACATCAGCGACCCGACCGACGCCGAACTGCTGTCGACGCTTGACCCGCCACCGACTTCCGACCCATCGCCGGGGGGCATCCTCACGACGGCACATAATTTCGAACTGACCGACAACCGCTGTTACTCCGCGTGGTACAACGGCGGGGTCCGGGTCCATGACCTGACGGACCCGACCGCGCCTGAACTCGCCTTCGAGTGGCGCGACACTGAAACGACCTCGTTCTGGACCGCCCAGCGGGCCGCCGGCTGTTTCGTCGCCGGGAGCACGAACGCGAGCCAGGGGACGGAGGTCCAGCCCGGGCTGTACACGTTCCCGGACCCACAGATACGGACACAGACGGCCACGGACGACGAAGCCAGCGGCGCTACCGACGCTGGCGACACATCCCTCGGAGTCGGCGGTCCGGGCTTCGGCGTCGGGTCGGCAGTTGCGGCGGTCGGGCTGGCAGCGTGGCGCGCCCGACACCGGCGAGACTGACGCCGCGTCGCGTGACTGACTCTCGCGCCGTCACTCCAGCGCGCTCTTGACAGCGGCGGCGACGCTCCGGGCACGCTCGGCTAGCGGCTCGGAGAGATGCCCGCGCTCGACGGCCGCATCGAGTTCGTCGTCATCGACCCGCTCGACGGTGCCGTCGGCGTGTTTCACCACGTCGACGTGGAGGTCGACGTAGCGGGCGGTGTCGGGGAATATCTCGACGGGCGTGCAGACGTTGACGTAGGTTCCCTTCTTTTCGCCGTCGCTGTCGCGGTACACCGTCGGATACCACCAGCGTCCCTCCTTGACTTTCGTTTCGGCGATGTCCCCGCCCTCTTTCGGGACGCCGAGGGCATCGTAGGTGCCGCCGGGGCTCATCTCGCGCTCGATGGTCACCGTCCCGTCGTCGTCGACTGACTGGACCTCGCCGCTGCCCAGCGTGATGAGCCGGCCGTCGGGCTTGCCGTGGCCCAGCGACAGCGACCCGCCGACCTGCGGGCCGAACTGCCGGGCCGTCACGGCGAAGGGGAAGTCCGTCTCACCGCTCTCTATGTCGTCACACAGCGCCTCGACGTAGTCGACGGCGGCGCTGGCCGCGCGGTCGCCGGCCTTCACCCGGTGGTGGCCGGGCATCGTCGCCGTCACCTCGCGGCGGGCCTCGTCGAGGGCAAACCGGCTCTCGCGACCGAACCACAGCCACGCCGTCGCCAGTCCTTCGTCGTAACAGGCCGGTGCGCAGTCCTCGGGCGGGTCGGCTCCCGTAAGCGCGTCGTCAATGGCCACCGCGCGCTCGTTGGCTGCGTCGAGTGCCTCTGCCAGCGCCTCGAAGCTCGCGTCCTCGCTCGCCGATTCCCACGAGACACCCCAGCCATCCCGAGGCTCAGCGGCGATAAGGTCTAGCATCGCCGGGCCGCCGGTCCCCGGCGTGCTGGTGGTTCCGCCACGGACGAGCGAGAGCAGCGACCCGCGGACCGCGACGGTCGCGTCCAGTACCGGCCGGCCGTTCGTCCACGGCGCGCTCGCTTCGACGACCTGCACCCGGAGCGTATCGCCCGTCTCGACTCGCTCGTCCGAAGACGAGTACGGGAGGAAGCCCTCGCCGTCGCCGAGGTCGACGACAGCGCCGCTCCCCAGCGTCTCAGTCACGGTGCCGGCATAGACCGCGCCCTCGGGCGTCGGATCGGTCCAGTGCAGCGTGTCCCGACCAATTTCGGTCAGGCGGTCGATGATTGTGTCGGCAACGTCGCGGTCACCGACGACGCCGACGCCCTGCTGGTCGTCCGTCGTCGCCACGGTGACCGCCGCCCGCTCGTCGGCGAACTCGCCGTCGAAGCGGTTCTGGATCGGTCCCGACGCCTGCACGACCTCGTGGCCAGCCTCGCGCAGCAACTGGGTCAGCGCCGTCGCGTAGATGCCCCTGACCCGGACGGTCATAGCGCGTCCTCGTCGTCGGCGAAGCGGACCCGCCCGTGGACCGTCGGCCCCAGCGAGAGCTCTACCTTCTCCTCGCTCAGAACGCGTCCGCCCTCGACCGGGACGCCCCAAGTGTCGAACCGCAGATAGCCCCGGATGTCGTCGGCATGGGTGAACAGGACGCAGTACTCGACGGTGTGTTCCTGAATGTCGCTCGAACTGTGGGCGATGTCCATATCGGAGTACACCGTCTTGCGGCCGTCGAAGAAGGCTTCGAGCGCCGCGGCCGCGTCGTCAGTGGCTTCGATCACTCCGTCGGAGGCCGCTTCGATGGTCGCTTGCTCAACGCCAGCATCGCGGAGCGCTTGCTGTTCGCGTTGCGTGAAGTGCATACCCGCGAGTCAGTGGCGGGGGGAGGAAAACAGTGCGGAATCGCCTACACGATCATCGCGTTTAGCACGAGCATCAACAGCCCGAACATGACGCCGGTCGCGACGATTGTTCGAGGGTCGATACGGACCGTGTTCTGGTCTTCAGCGTCGAAATACCGGACCAGTCCCGCACTGGACATCAGCCCGCCGCCGTCGCTACCACTCATACTTCAGGGTGGTGTATCACCAATACTAAGCCTTTCGGGTCGCCCGCGATTGCGTGCCCCAGGTACACATGGATAACCCTTATCAGATACCGCGGGCTAACACGAACAGAGTACTATGACGGTTACACTGAAGGACTTCTACGCGGACTGGTGCGGCCCTTGCAAAACGCAGGACCCGATCCTCGAAGACCTCGAAGAGGAGTGGGCAGACGTCGAGTTCGAGAAGATCAACGTCGACGAGGAACAGGACGTTGCCAACGAGTATCAGGTACGTTCCCTCCCGACGCTCATCATCGAGAACGACGACGGCATCGTCGAGCGCTTCGTCGGCGTCACGCAGGCAGACGACATCGACGACGCGCTGCAGCAGGCCTCGGCGTAACGCGGTCACTTTTGCGGTTCGTCACACGGCCAGTAGCGACCGCTGGCTCACTCCTGTTCGGCCAGTCCCGAATCGTCGATTTCGTCGACGGCGATCAGCATCCGCCCACCGTCGAGTGCCGTTACCATCTTCGACTCGGTGAAGGTGGTTTCGTCGGCCCGCAACCCTTCGCTCTGGCCGGTCCACTTCCCGCCGCTTCTGACGACGGGAATGACGTGGGTCCTGATGTGCTGGACCTCGTTGCTCGGGTGGAGTTCCGACCAGTGCTTGCCGACGAGCTCCTCCGACTCGTAGCCATAATACGAGGCGTAGGTCTCGTCGACTCGCTCGAAGCGCTCGTCCGTGCCGATGACGCCGACGCCGCTGAGTTTGACTTCGCTGCCCGTCTCGAAGCTCCCGTCCGAATCGACGGCGTGTTCGACCCGGCGGATGAGCGACGTGTACTGGTCCGTTCCGACGGATTTCTTGAGGTAGTCGGTGACACCGGCCTGAATGATTTCGGCGGCGACGTCACCGGTCTCTTCCCCCGAGAACAGCAACACCGGCAGTTCCTGGTGGGTCTCCCGGATTGCTTCGAGGAAGTCGATACCGTTCATCTCCGGCATATGGTAATCGCTGACGACACAATCGAAATCCGTCTCCGACGACCGAATCAGCGACAGCGCGGTTTCGGGGTTCGTCTCCGTCGTGACGGTACAATCGAGGCCGCTTTTCTCTCGCTCGAGATACAGTTCCACGAGGTCTCCCAACGCCCCGTCGTCGTCAACATGGAGTATTGCGAGCGGCTCTTGAGTCTCCATCCTCTACTATGACGGCTGCAGGACGCAAGTATTTGCTGCTCGCCTGAACTCATCTGACAACTATATGAAACCGCGACCCTCACTCCGGGCCGTGCCAGCGTTTCATCGCTGGCGGCGGGGAAGGGCAGGGCTGCAGTAGAAGCGGGATACGGAATGACACTGCTGCCGGCAGTCGGGCGGTCGCAGTGGGCATACCCCTCGCCGTCGGCGAGCGGTTTCACTCCGACCGCGCTCACAGAGCACGACTCGGAGATCGTTTTTAGCGAGATTTTGCGAGCCGAGCGGGACCCCCGGTCCCGCTGGCCGTGCGAACGGACGCTCTGCGCCCGTGAGCAGAGAGCCCTCCCACAGCGGCGCGAAGCGCCGCGAAGAAGGGCGACGAAGTAAAAAGGTACTACTGGAAGCGCACGCCGAGGTCGTGCAGGCTGTCGTTGTGGCGAGCGACGTTGATGAGCAGCGGGGTCAGCCCCTCGATTTCGGCGGCATTGGCGAGCGGGCCGCCGTCAAGCGCACGGATCCCCTCGATGCCTTCAGCGAGTTCACAGACGGTGTCCTTGGCGTCGGTGTCGTCGCCGACGACGATGGTGTCCCAGTCGAGGTCGGCATCGAGGTTAGCGAGGCGACCGGCCGCGAGGTTGTGGAAGGCACCCACAACGGGGGTGTCGTCCGGGGCGGCGTTGGCGGCCAGTTGCGTGACGCTCCCGGCACCGGGGCGGTTGTAGTGGAAGCCGTCCTCGTCGCGTTGCATCCCGACAGCGGGGGAAACGAGCGTGGTGTCGTCGAGTTCGTCCGCGACGGCGTCGATGGTGTCCGTGAGGTGATAGGCCGGGACGGCGGCGACCACCACGTCAGCGCGGGCGGCGGCCTCCTCGTTACCCAGACCGGCGATCTCCACGTCATCGTGGCCGCGGCTGGCCAGTTCTGTCTCGTACTCCTCGGCTTTGTTCGCCGCTTTCTCGGCTTTCCGCGAGCCGATGATGATCCTGTGGTTCGTGTCGTCAGCCCAGCGGAGGGCGAGGCCTTGACCGATGTCTCCAGTACCACCAAGCAACGCGATGTCCATACTTACGGCGTAGGCCGACCACTGAATAAACGTTGTGTGACAGGTTCACTCAGGTGTACGTTTCCCAGACTCGATCGAACCCACCGGCGAAGGTGATATACAGCGCGCTCCCAAGCCCCACCAGATAGCTGAGCCACTGGGTCGCGACGCCAGGGACTGAGGTGGCCCCGAGCACGAGAGCGAATACCGTCGAAATCGGGACCATCACGAAAAAAAGGACGATGATAAACATCCCGACGCGGCCCGGCCGATGGACGGATTCGAGGATGTGATCGTGTTCACGCATCGTCCAGTAGGCCGCGATGAGACCGAGTAGCTGGCAGGCAACGGCGTACAGCGGCACCAGGTCGACCGACGGTTCGCGGATGATCGCACCCCCGACAAGCCCGGCCCAGATGCTCACCAGGAATGCCCAGCCGAACGTCGACAGTCGTCGCATACCCGAGGTCTCTGTCCCGCTGGTGAAATCGTTGCTGTTTGCGGACAGCGGTGCTGCCGGCGACCGGATAACGCCGGCTACGCCGCGTCGAGAAGCTCCGGCAGGTCGGTGACCGATTCGACGACTGCGCTCGCGCCGTTGTTGGCGAACGTCCGGCGGCCGGCATCACCGGTCAGTCCGCCGGTCAGGACGCCGATGCCGTAGTAGACGCGCTCATCGTCGGCTTCGTCGGCGTTGACCGCGGTCGCCACGTCGTCGAGGGTGTCCCCGGCGAAGGCGACTCGCTCGGCGTCGAAGCGCTCGGCAAGGGTCCGCAGGGCGGCGGGGTGGGGCTTCCCTTCCGCCCAGTCGTCCATGGTGAAGCGGTGTTCCGTGGGCAGGTCGAGACCGACGCGCTCCAGTGCGATGTCTGCCTCGGCGGCCGGTCGGCCGGTAACAACGCCGACAGCGAAGCGGTCCTGCAGGGCTGACAGCGTCTCATCGTCGGCCAGTAGCGGCTCGTCGTGGATGTACCCCGGCGCGGCAAACGGCGGCTCGCCGCCCTCGATATCCCGGTAGAGGTCGGTACCGAGATACAGCGTCTGGAACACGTCCCGGAGCTGTTCGGGGTCCCAGGCGTCGAAGACGCGACCCTCGGCCGAGTCATCGAGTAGGTCACGAACCACTGCCTCGGCCGCGTCAAGGCCGCCGCCACGCTCGGCGATAGCGTCGGTAAAGGCCGCCAGGTCGGCGACGGCGGACTCGCGGCCTGCGAGAACGAACAGCGCGGCTGCATAGGTCAGTTCCCAGTCGTTGTTGAACCCGCCGGCGTCCTTGAACTGCTGGACCGCCGCCTTCTCGATTGTGTCGCCGTACACCCGGTCGATGGATTCGATGATTGCTCGGCGATAGGAGTCGGCCACGTCCACCAGCACGCCGTCGATGTCGAGGACGACCGCGTCGACTTGCATGAGCGTGGGAATGAGGTCCTTATTCAAGCGCTTTGCTATCCTTCGCCCGGTACAGCGTCTCCCCGCCACGGAGCTGCTCGCGCTCGACGGCGACCGTTGGTTGATCGCCGCCTAGCGTCGTGAACCAGAACGCCGCCCCGACAGCGTCGGCAACGGTCAGCGTCGGCCGGTGCAGTTCAGGCGGGAGATTCCGGGCGAATACGATGTCTGAATCCACATACACGGACTGATCCGGATCGAGGATGTCATCCACGACGAACCGCACCCCGTCGGGGACCTCCCGTTCGACGATGTCTGTTGCGGTCACATCCACGCCTCGCTCTGCCAGAGCTGCGGCTACATCAGGGTGGTTTCCGATGCCGACCTCGACGGCGGAATCGACGGACGCCAGTCGGTCGACGAGCGGGCCGGTGGTGTCGGTCACGTCGTACAATTTATGAGATGCGGGCGCATATGCGTTCCCATGCACGTCGACATCGTGCCGGTGGGCGAGGTCTCAGCCCAGGTCAAACGCGAGGCCTCGGACGGACTTCGCTCCGTCTACGACTGTGAAGTCTCGATGCACGAGCCACAGTCCATTCCCGCCGGCGCGTACGATGGGGACCGCGACCAGTACCGCGCAGAGGAGTTTATCGACCTCGCTCGCCGGGTCGGCTCTGGCGGTAAAAACATCGCTATCACGCCGAAAGACCTCTTCTATCGCCGTCGGAACTACGTTTTTGGACTCGCATACCTCGGCGGCTCCGGCAGCGTCATCTCTACGTACCGGCTCCAGACGTCCTCGGACGGCGGCTTCTCGAACCGCTCTGCCGGTGAGATCTTCTCACAGCGCGTTCGAAAAGAGGTCGTCCACGAGGTCGGCCACACGCTCGGTCTCGAACACTGTGACAACAAGCGCTGCGTAATGAACTTCTCCCCCACGGTCCGACAAGTCGACGTCAAGGAAGTCTCGCTGTGTGGGTCCTGCCAGCGAAACGTGTTGTAATTTGCGAACGGATACCAAACTGATTCGGTATAGCGCCTACACTTCTGTGGTACTTGTACACACACGCGATGAGCAAGAGTCAATCCCCCGAACGCGTTGCGGAACTGCGAGAGGTCTTCGTGACGGTCACCGGTGATGAAGCGGTCACTGAGTCCCAGACAGACGAGCAGCCGGACCGCGAACTCGACCCGGACGAGGAGTTCGATCCGGCAGAAGTCGACGATGGCTTAGACGATGCGGTTGCAGGGTCCGAAACCGGCGTGAGCGGTGACCCCGCGGCCTGATTTGCCCACATTGTCCCGGACGGGGTCTCGACAGTTAGCGACAGCGCTGTTGGAGTCGTTTCTGCTTCCGTATGTATCGGTGACTGAACCGACCCGTGGACTTTTCAAAACCGGCGTGAATCCGGGTGTATGGGTGTCGTTGGCTACGTCGGGTTCCTTGGAGTATCGGTCGCTGTCGCGGTTGGCGTCAAGTGGTTCGACCCCGCAATCGCGGCGCAACTGTCACGCCGGACGGGGCTCACCGGTGCCCGCGGCTGGGCAATACTCCTGGTCGCGCTCGTCTGGGTGTTCCTCCCCGTATTGGCCGGAGCACCTGTCGCTGACGGGCGTCCGTGGGTCATCGGTGCGGCCATCAGCGGCGTCGGTTTCTACCTCGGGACTATCGCACTCACGTCGCTGGACGAGTACCGAATTCTCGCCGCTGCTACGGCCGTTCCGCCGGCGGACCTGTCGGCACACACTGGCGGCGGTATCGTCGCAACGTCAGGGGTTCCCACCGTGGCTGACTCCGACGCCGCGGTGACCCCGATCTCCGGTGAGCCGTCGGTCCACACGGACTGGATTGCCCAGCAGCGGACCCGCCTCGGGTTCCGAAAGGTCTGGTCGAACGTCGCCACCAGCGTCGAAAGCATCCCGTTCACGCTCGGTGACGGTGCTGTGGCGGTCGATTCAGGTCGGCACCGCGTGTTCTCGAACGCGGAGCGCTACACGACTGTCGCCGAAGACGAATCGCTCCCGGATGCCGTCGCCGAGTTCATGCGGTCGTCTCCGGACCTGCCCGACCCCGAAGCGCGCGACGCCAGAACGCGATTCATCGAGGAGTTCGTCCCCAGTTCGGAACCCGTCACTGTCGTCGGCGAGCCGACGCAGGGCACGCGCCCCGGTCAGGTCCACATCGAGTCCGCGCCGCCGGACCGGCTGTTCGGGACGCACACGGACCACAGTGAATCGGACAGGGACGACACTGAGCCGATTTTGATTCGCGGGACCGTCGACGATGCTCGATGGCTCTTGCAAAAGCGACTCTTCGTCGTCGGTGGCTTCGGACTCGTAATGGTACTCGGCGGCCAGCTGCTCGCGTTCTGGCTCTCACCGGCGTCACTGCCCCTCTGAGCCTACGGCGCGTAGTAGTACTCGCCGGCGTTTTTCTGTTCGCGATCCAGTTGCGAGCCGGGCTTGTTGATACGGGGGCGTGAGGTCCGCTCGTCGCGGCGGAAGGTGATATCGAGGTTCTGGAGGAACTCGTTCATCCCCTCGCGCATGCCCTGTGGCGGCGCGGCGTGGCCGTTCTTCGCCGGTTCACCGTCGAAGACGAGCAGGCGGTCGGCCAGCAGGTCGATCATGTAGATGTCGTGGTCGATGACCATCGCCGTCGCGTCGTGGTTCTCGGCGTAGCGGCGGATGGCCGAGGTCGCCATCACCCGCTGTTCCACGTCCAAGTGGGCCGAGGGCTCGTCCAGCAAGTAGAGGTCAGCGTCCTTCGAGAGGCAGGCCGCGATGGCGACCCGCTGGCGCTCCCCGCCGGAGAGGTCGGTGAGCTGCTGTTCCATCACCGACTCTAGTTGCAGCGGCTGGGCGATTTCGGTGTTCCAGTAAGAGCTTCCGAAGTCGTCCGTAATCGACGCGAGGAACGCGTCGACCCGCATTGGCTGGTCGATCTCGATGTACTGGGGCTTGTAGGCGATGTCGAGGCTGGTGTCGATCTCGCCCGTGGTCGGTTCGAGCCGGCCGGCGAGCATCTTCGCGAATGTCGACTTCCCGATACCGTTCGGGCCGACGACGCCAAGCACCTCGCTCTCGCGGATGGTGCCGGCATCGACGGACAGCGAGAACTCGCCGTCGCCGTAGCTCTTCCCGAGTTCGGGGTACTCGATGACCACGTCGCCGGTGGAGGCACTGCGTGGCGCGTGTTCCTCGAACTCGATTTCCGTCTGGCGGACGCGCATGTTCTCGTTTTCGAGGTAGCCCGAGAGGTACTCGTTGATGCCCTTCTTCGTCGACTTGGGCGGCGTGATGATACCGAACGCGCCGGGCGTCCCGTAGGCGACGTTGATGTTGTCGGCGAGCAGGTCCAGAATCGCGAGGTCGTGCTCGACGACGAGCATCGAGCGGTCCTCGTCCTCGGCGAGTTCGCGGATGAGCCGCGCGGCGGTCATCCGCTGGCCGATGTCCAGATACGGCGTGATCTCGTCGAGGAAGTAGAAGTCCGCGTCCCGTGCCAGCGTGGCGACCAGCGCGACCCGCTGGAGCTCCCCGCCCGAGAGGTCGTCGATGTGGTTGTCGACGACCGGACCGATACCGGTTCGCTCGATGAGATAGTCGAGGTCACCGCGTTCGTCGGTCTGGTCGAGTAGCTGCCGGGCCTTGCCGTCGAACTGGTCCGGGATCCGGTCGACGTACTGGGGCTTGCGAGCGACGGTCACGTCGCCGTCGCGCATCTGTTCGAGGTACTCCTGCAGGGCGGTTCCGCGGTACTCATCGAGAATTTCGTCCCAGTTCGGCTCCTCGCCGTAGCGGCCCAGATTGGGCTGCATCTCGTCGGCGAGGATGCGGACGGCGGTGGTCTTCCCGATGCCGTTCGGGCCGAGAATCCCCGTCACTTGGCCCTCGGCAGGGCTCGGGAGCCCGTACAGCGCGAAGGCGTTCTCCCCGTAGCGGTGGACCGGCTCATCGGTCAGTTCCTGTGGGAGGTTGATGATCTCGATCGCGTCGAACGGGCACTTGTTCACGCAGATACCGCAGGACTCGCCCAGACAGATCTCCTCGGAGATGCGGACCTGATCGGGCTGGCCCTCGAAGGGCTCGTCCTCCTCGTACTCGTCTTCCCGCTTGACGATGCACTCCTTCCCGCTGCGGTTGGGCGGGCAGTAGTTCATGCACTCGTAGTTACAGCGGTCGGGCTGACACCGCTCTAGGTCGACGACGGCGATACTGTCCTCGGCCATCGTTACGCTCCCGTCGTCAGCAGGATGCCCCACGAAACGAACCACAGCGCGAACGTCATGAAGCCGATGTAGAGCACGTCCTTCGCCGAGAGGTCGTCCGTGTCGATGCCGATCACCCGCAGAATCGGGAACTGTACTGCGATAGCGACCGCGAGGACGAGCACGCCCTGCGTGTCGTCCGGCGTGGCCGCTAACGCGTTGGAACCGAACGCGGCGGCGATGCCAGCGACGGCTGTCAGCGTCGTGACAGTGAGCCCTCGCATGTGGGAGCTCATTCCGTCCGCCGTTTCCGTAGCCATACCACACGTTCCACTACCCGCAACCAAAAGGTGCGCGGTTCAGTACTGTGACGCGGCCGCGAATGCTCGTGCCGGTGAGACTGACTCCTCAATCTTTATGCGCCCGGCGCTTCTGATTACGGGTAATGACGGACTCTGATGGGGAGGCCATCGCAGACCTTCCGCCGAGCGCAAAGCTCGTATACAAGGTTCTGGAGTACGACGGCCCGCTGACACAGAAAGGCATCGTCGAGGAGTCGATGCTTTCGGCCCGGACCGTTCGCTACGCTCTGGAACGACTCGACGAGGTCGGTGTCATCGAAGAAGACGTTTACTTCGCGGACGCACGGCAGAACCTCTACGAGATTATCGACCAACCGGCGGAAGCGGACGCCGCCGTCTCCGACTGACGCGCTTTCTTACTCGGCTGTGTAGCGACGGCGGTCAGCCGCCGGTGACCGCGACGCGACACCTCCTCCGGACGGAAAGCCTGCGACCTCTGCGCGTCGAACCGCCTACGACGGTACGACCGTGATCGTGCTGCCGCGGTCGATAGCTCGCTCCAGTTCCTCGGCGATGCCGGACCCGCGCGAGACCTGGATCTCGCCGCCCCGCGAGACCGTTGCGGTGAAGAGGTACTCGCCGTCGGCTTGCAGTTCGACCGTGTCGCCGGCGTGCCCGTCGAGCGGCACGATGACGTGCCGGGAGGTGACCTCCGGCTGGACGATTTCGCCCTGCTTGCCGCCGGACTCGGTCTGGGGACCGCCTGACGGCCCGGCGGGGCGTTCCTCGAAGGTCCGTACGTCGATGTCGATGCCGAGGCGGTTCTCCACGTCGGAGATGCGGCCGCCGCCCTTCCCGATGACCTGCGAGATGTCGTCGTCCTCGACCCAGACGACGGCGGTGTTGGGGCCGCGGAGTTCCACCTCGACGTGGCCGCGGGCGATAGAGCGGATCTCGCGTTCGACCTCCTGCTTGGCGAGGCGGTCGACGCCCGAGTCCTCCTGGTCGTCTTCGTCGCCCAGCGGCACCGTGACGACCTGGTTGTTGAAGGTGTAGATCTCGTACTCCGGGCGGTTGGTCTCGAAGTCCTTGACCATGATGACCGGTCGCGCGAGGTCCTCCTCCATGAGCCCCTGCGGGACCTTGACCTCGGTCGTCACGTCGTAGACCGTGTCGACTTCCCCGGCTTCGATGTAGACGACGGTGTCGACGATCTGGGGGATGAGTCCGAGTTCGACGCGGCCGATGAGCCGCTGGAGCGCGTCGATGGCGCGGGTCGCGTGGACGACGCCGACCATGCCGACACCGGCCAGGCGCATGTCCGCGAACACCTCGAAGTCGTCGGTCTTGCGCACCTCGTCGTAGATGGTGTAGTCCGGCCGGACCATCAGCAGCGAGTCGGCGGTCTTCTCCATCGACCCGCCGAGTTCGGTGTACTGCGTGATGTTCGGGCCGACCTGGAGGTCCCGGGGTTTCTCCATCGTCTTGACCGCGTAGTCGGCGTCGACGAGGAACTCGCCGACGGCCTGGGCGAACGTCGACTTCCCGGCCCCGGGTGAGCCAGAGATGAGGACGCCACGCTGGTGTTCGGTGAAGCGATCCCGGAGTTCGTCCGCGTACTCGTAGTCGTCCAGCTCGGTCTTGACGATTGGCCGGACGGCCGTGATTTCGAGTGCGTCGGCGAATGGCGGCCGTGCGATGGCGATCCGGTAGTCCCGGAACTGGGTGATCGTCATGCCGGGCTCGTCGAGTTCGAGGAAGCCGTCCGGTGAGGCACGTGCGCTCTCCTCAATGTCGGCGGCGTACTCCCGGAGTTCGCTCTCGGTCGCGGGGTCGTCGCGGATCGGCGTGTACTGCATGTCGCCGATAGAGCCCTTCTTGGCGTAGGGCTGGACGCCGACCTTGAGGTGAACGCTCATCGTCCCCTCGTCGAAGAAGTTCTCTATCTGGAGGCGGTCGACCGTGCGCTTGATCGGCTCGACGAACTCGACCGAGAGCCCTTTCGCGCGGGCCACCTGGGCCTGCACGTCGTCGCTGGTCACGAGCGTGGCGTCGCGGTCACCCGCGATGTCCCGGATGAGCGCGTCGATCTGCCCCTCGCCGGCCTCGCGCTTCTCGATGGCGTCGGGCCGCCGGCCCACGTACTCCACGTCGATGGTGCCTTCCTCTGCCAGGTCGACGAGCGTCTGGAGCTCTTCGAGGCCCTCCCAGCCCGTCTCACGGCCGTCGTTCGCCTGTGCTTCGAGTTCGCCGACGACGGCCTCGGGAACGACGACCGTCGCGCCGGCAAAGCCCATGCCGTCGACATCCGTATCGGGGTCGGCATCGGCCTTCACTTGGTCGGACACGCGGCCGTCGATGACCACGCTCGTGTCCGGTACAATTTCCATACGCGAACGTTGGAGACTGCCGTTGATAAGGGTGTGGAGTCCACGCCCCTCGGTCGGCCGGGGCGGGCAGTGTTTGGCCGGACTCCCGGACAGCTAGACCACGAACCTGCGAGCCCGCCACGGATTTTTTGCTGCCCGGCTCCAGACCCACGGATATGGACGCGCTCGCGTCGCTGACCCGCGACCTCGTTTCGATCCCCAGTCACGACGACGAATCGACTGCGGGGGAGTACATTGCGTCGTGGCTCCGGGACCACACCGACGCGCGAGTCACTCGCGACGACCACGGGAACGTCATCGCTCGCAAAGGTCGGGGTGACGAGTCCCTCGCCCTCGTCGGCCACCACGACGTGGTCCCGCCGGACGAATCGCAGGTCGACGCCGACGGCGAATACATCGTTGAGGAACGCGAAGACCGACTCTACGGCCGCGGCGCGGCGGACATGAAGGGGTGCGTCGCCGCGGCGATGCTGGCCTTCCGAGATGCGGACCCCGCTGGCGAACTGGTCTTTGCCTCGTTCGTCGGCGAGGAACAGGGCGGCGTCGGCTGCCAGGCCGCCATCGAGGACGGCTTCGCGCCCGACTACGCCGTCGTCGGTGAGGGGTCGACCGGCTACTCTGCACCCGGAACAACGGACGTGGCCGTCGCGCACAAGGGCCGGCGAGGGTCGACTATCGTCGCCGAGGGCGCGGCGGCCCACGCCAGCGAACCCGAGGCCGGCGCGAACGCCATCTACCGCGCGACCGACGCCGTCGACGTGGTCCGGGACCTCGACTTTCCCGAAACGAGCGTTCTGGGCCACGAAATGAGCGGGAGCGTCGCCATCACTGAGATCGACGGCGGCTCGGCCTGGAACGTCATCCCCGAGCGGTGCGAGGTCACGGTCGACGAACGGACGGTCCCCGGCGAACGCGCCCCGTTGGACAGGGTCGAAGCCATCGAGGGAGTCACCTGGCGCGTCGATCAGGACCTCCCGCCGATGGCCTGTGGCGACGCCGACTTCGCGGACGCGGTGTTGGACGCCGCTACCGCCGCTCAGGCCGCTACACCCGAGCACGTCGTCAAACCGCACGCAACCGACGCCGGCTGGCTCGCCCAGGCCGGGACGGACTGTGTAATCGTGGGTGCAGCCGAACCCGGCGAAGCCCACACTGCCGACGAGAGCGTCTCGCTGGCTGTCGTCGAGCGGTGTCGGGATATTTACGAGGCCGTTGCCGAGTCGTGGCCGTCCGAGTGACCGTTGGCTGTTCCGCGCTACCTTGACGTGGGCTGTTAGCTAATGCACCGCTTACCGCCGACACCGGGTCTTTAGGGTCGCCGGCCTAACCCCGCTGTATGGCAACAGCGAGCGAGGACAGCGAGTCCACGTACGAGCAGTTCCTGGATCACGTCCGCCGCCTCCACTACATCGGAGACGCCGGGGGTGTCCTCAACTGGGACCAGCAGGTGATGATGCCCGATGCCGGCACGCCGGCCCGGGCGAAGCAGACCTCCGCCATCTCGACGCTGCATCACGATCTGCTGACCGACGACGCTCTGGCCGACTGGCTGGACGAACTCGACGACGCCGACCTCGACCCCGAACAGGAAGCCGTCGTCCGGGAGGTCCGACGAGACCACGAGCGAGCCACCAAGGTTCCCGCCGATCTGGTCGAACGCATCTCCGAGGCGTCCTCGAACGCCCTGCCGGTCTGGAAAGAGGCCAAGGCTGAGGACGACTTCGATGCCTTCGCTGACACGCTCGAAGAACTCGTGGAACTCCGACGGGAGTACGCCGCCGCCATCGACCCCGACCGCGACCCCTACGAGGTGCTGTTCGAGGAGTACGAGCCGTATCTTGGTATCGACACCGCCGAGGACGTACTGACGGAGCTCCGCGACGCGCTCGTCCCGCTCATCGACGACATCGCCGACAGCGACGTGACGCTCGCCGACCCCTTCGAGGGCACCTACGACGACGAGACACAGCACGATCTCGTCGAGACGGCACTGGATGCGCTGGGCTACGACTGGGACCGCGGCCGACTGGACACCGCCCCACATCCGTTCTCGATGGGGACGCAGTTCGACGCCCGCGTCACCACCCGCTTTACCCCCGAGGACCCGCTGGACGCGCTGGGCTCGACCATCCACGAGTTCGGCCACGCCACGTACACGCTCGGGCTGCCACAGGAGGACTACGGCACGCCGCTTGGCGACAACCGCGACCTCTCGGTCCACGAGTCCCAGTCCCGCTTCTGGGAGAACCACGTCGGCCGCTCGCGCCCGTTCTGGGACTTCTTTACCGAGACCGCAAACGACCATCTCGGGACCCATGCCACCGCCCAGCAGTTCTACGAAGCGTCCAACGAGGTGTACGACGACAACCTCATCCGAGTCGAAGCGGACGAGCTGACCTACCATATGCACATCATCGTCCGCTTCGAGATCGAGCGGGACCTCATCCGCGGGGACCTCGACGTGGCGGACGTGCCGGCGGTCTGGAACGACAAGATGGAGGAGTATCTCGGCGTCCGTCCAGACACCGACGCCGAGGGCTGTCTGCAGGACATCCACTGGACCAACGGTTCTTTCGGCTACTTCCCCACCTACACGCTCGGGTCGGTGCTGGCCGCGCAACTGGACCACCACGCTCGGCAGGACATCGACGGCTTCGACGACCACGTCCGCGCCGGCGAGTTCGGCCCGATCCACGACTGGCTCACCGAGAACGTCCACCAGCACGGCGCACGCTATCGGACCGACGACCTCGTGGAAGAAGCAACGGGCGAGTCCTTCACCGCCGAACACTTCCTCGACTACGCCGACGAGAAGTACCGCGCGCTGTACGACTGCTGACACGACGGTCGGCGAACCCCGTTCCAGATATCGACTCTGATACTATTGGGCAACCCGTTTTATATTCCCCGTCCATTGTGACGACCACTATGGCTGAGAGACCGACGGAAAACGTACGGGGTCAAACAGGTTCGGGGATCGACGACAATATCGACGCGGATATTCAGGATGATATCGCGGAGGACATCGACACGGAGGCCGGTTACAGTCACGCTGCCGCAAGCGAAATCCAGACGATGCTGGCCGAGCTGGAGGGCTCGTCGGTCGGCATCGCGAAGGAAACTGCCGACATCCGCGAACAGGCCGCAGAGCAGTACGAGAGCCTGACAGACATCGCAAACGAGGTGTCGAACCTCTCTGCGTCGGTCGAGCAGATCGCCTCGTCGTCCGAAGAGGTTTCGGCGGCCTCCCGCGAAGCGAAGGAACTCGCCGAGCGCGGGCAGGGGAACGCTGACGACGTCCATGAGGCGATGGAGAACATCCAGCGGGCGGCCGACAGCGTTGCCGAGGACGTCAAGACGATTCAGGAGAGCGTCGAGGAGATCGACGAGATCGTCGACGTCATCAACGACATCGCCGACCAGACCAACATGCTGGCGCTGAACGCGTCTATCGAGGCCGCTCGCGCCGGCGAAGCGGGTGAGGGGTTCGCCGTCGTCGCAAACGAGGTCAAGAGCCTCGCCGAGGAGTCACAGGAGCAGGCGACGACCATCGAGCAGATGATCGACGGGATTCAGGACGATACCGAGAACGCTGTCGAGAGCCTCGAAGAGAGCAACGAGGAGATCGACGAGGGGATCGACACCGTCGAGGAATCGACCGAAATCCTCGGAGAGATCGATGACACCGTCCGAGAAGTCAACAACGGTATCGAGGAGGTCGCGACGGCCACGGACCAGCAGGCCGCTTCGACCGAGGAAGTGGCGAGCATGATCGACCAGTCCACGGACGCAGCCAAGGATATCGCCGACAGCACGGCAGACATCGCCGACGAATCCGATGAGCAAACGGACCTTCTCACCGACATCAATCAGGCGATAGACGACCTCGTCGCGGACCTCCAGCGCAACAACTGAGCGGCTTGAGTTTATCCTCCCTACAGCTCGAAACGCCCACGACGAACCAGTCGTTTATTTCTCCGGGTGGCGTACGACCACTATGCGACCGGATCTGGACCCAGAACAGCTTGATCGCTATTCCCGGCACATCATCATGAACGACGTCGGGCCGGAGGGCCAGGCCGCGCTGCTCGACACCGATGTACTGGTCGTCGGGGCCGGCGGCCTCGGCGCACCAGTCCTCCAGTACCTCGCGGCTGCGGGCATCGGCCGGCTCGGCATCGTCGACGACGACGTGGTTGAACGGTCGAACCTCCAGCGGCAGGTCATCCACGGTGATGACGACGTCGGCCGGCCAAAGGTCGACAGCGCCGCCGAGTTCGTCACCGACCTCAACCCAGACGTGACCGTCGACCGCCACGAACTGCGGCTGGCGCGGGAGAACGCGACCGACCTGGTGGCCGACTACGACATCGTGGTCGACGCCTCCGACAACTTCGCCACGCGCTTTCTGGTCAACGACGCCTGCACGCTCTCGGGCACGCCCTTTTCCCACGGCGCGATCTTCCAGTTCGAGGGCCAGGTGACGACGTTCTCGGGCAACAGCCCGTGTTACCGCTGTCTGTTCCCCGAAGCGCCGCCGGAAGGGACCGTCCCCGACTGCGCGACAGCGGGCGTTCTCGGTGTCCTACCGGGCACTATCGGGTGCATGCAAGCGACCGAAGTCGTCAAGCTCGCGATGGACTACGGCGAGACGCTGGACGGCCGGCTCATTGCCTACGACGCCGCCGAGATGTCCTTCGAGGAGATCCCTGTCGCCGCCAACCCCGACTGCCCGGTGTGTGGCGACGACCCCGCCATTGCGAGCGTCGCCGACGCCAGCTACGAGGGACGCTGTTCGCTTGCCGAGGACTGACCGGCTCGCTCTGTGCTGCCTGCCAATTTTCATGCTTGATACTGCGGAACCGATCTTTATGCGCCACTAGTCGAGAGTAACGGTATCGCTTCGCATGACCCGCCCTGACCACGCATCTCATCCCCTCTCGGTTCGACTGCAGAAGCCAAGCTACGTCGAACTGGTGTTCTCGCTGGTGCTCGTCTGGGGCTTCGGCGACGCGCTGTCGACGCTGTTCGCCGCGCAGTTCGCTGGGCCGGGGCTGGAAGCAAACCCCTGGATACGGACCCTCCTTATCCACGAACCACTGCTCGTTATCGCCCTGAAGATGGCTGTGGTCCTCTACGTCGGCGTCGTCCTGCTGGAGTGTCGTGACCTCGTCGAGCGGGTCCCGCTGTGGCGGGCCTGGCTCCTGTCTGTCGTCGCACTCGGCGCGATTGTCGTCCTTGGCAACACATATGTCGGCCTGGCCGCGGCCGCCACCTAGGCCCGGACCGTCCCGAGTTCGACGACGGCGTCCCGCGGTGGCGTCTCAAACAAGTCCGGGTGGACGAGCGCCGCCAGGAACTCAAGCGTATCCACGAGCCGCGGCCCTGACCGATTCACGTAGTGGTGGCCGTCCATCACGTACGCCCGCCCGTCCCGAACCGCAGTCAGGTCGTCGAAGCCAGGCCGCCCGGTCAGGTTGGCGAGGTTCTCGCGAGTCTGTGCCACGTCGAAACCACACGGTGCAGCCACCAGCACTTCGGGGTCGTATTCGACAACTTCCTCCCACTCGCGCGGTCGAGAGTGAGCGCCGTCCTCCTCCATGCCGTAGGTGCCGCCCGCCATTTCGACCATCCCCGGTACCCAGTGCCCGGCAACCATCACCGGGTTGAGCCAGTCGAGCACCGCCACGCGGGGGGCCGTCTCGGCTCGTGTTACTGTTGTCTCCACTGCTGCGACTCGATCCCGGAGGTCGGCAACGAGGTCGGCGGCGCGGTCATCGCGCCCGACCGCCGCGCCGACGCGGTGGATGGACTCGAATAAGTCATCGAGGCTGTGGACATCAAGCGTCAGTACATCGGCGTCCAGCCCCAGTTCCTCGACGGCCTCGGAGACGATGACGTGGTCGACGGCACAGACGTCACACACGCCCTGGGTGACGATGAGATCAGGGTCCAGTTTGGCCAGCGTCTCGCGGTCGATGGTGTAGACGCCGTCGTTCTCCTCGGCGGCGGCGACCTGCTCGTTGATTTCGCCGCTCGACGCCGTCGGGTCGACGCGCGACCGGTTGACCGACGGCTTCTCGCGGGCCGCCGGCGGATGGTCGCACTCGTGTGAGACACCGACCGGCTCGACGCCGAGTGCGTAGATGATTTCCGTCGCCGAGGGCAGGAGCGTGACGACTCGCATACTCCGACCTTGGTCTGCGCGAACAAAAACGTGCGTCCGCCACCTCGCCCGCTTCGTTACGCTTACCCTCTGTCGCCGAGGAGACGCGGGCATGGAAGTCAAGTCGCGACACCACCTCCGTTCGGACGAGGTCGACACCATCACGACGGCGCTGTCGGACAACCTCGGTGTCGAACTCGACGCGGACAGCTTCGAGAAGGTCGAGTTCGACGACAGCGACTGGGACGTTGTCCTCGTCGATGGCGACCCGCTCGTCCTGTATCTGAACGGCGAACCGTTCCTGACTGTCCAGGGTGCTAATCAGTACCCCCCGGAGAAACACATCGTCACCGTCGACGCCGGGGCCGTCTCCTTTGTTTCGGACGGCGCTGACATCATGCGGCCGGGCATCACCGAGGCCGACGACGACATCAGCGAGGGCGATCTGGTCGTCATCAACGAGGAATCCCACGGGAAGTTCCTCGCCGTCGGCCGGGCACAGACCGACGGTGACGACATGGTCGGCGACAGCGGGAAAGTCGTCAAATCGCTCCACCACGTCGGCGACGACCTGTTCGAGTTCTCGGTGTAGCGCGGCCTACTGGTATCGCACTCCAGTCACACCAATGGTCGGAGTCCGAAGCGGTCGAGGGTACGGTCTATGCTGATTCTAACAACCGCTTCGACCACGCCAGCGCCCACGGCCACCCCAAGCAGCAGCGGCCAGACGGTGAGATACGACGACAGCGGGTGGAGATGTGTCCCGTACAGCCACTGAGACACCGCATTTCCGAGTAGCCAGAGCGTCACGAGGACCGGCGTGACAAGCGAGAGGCGGCTACAGAGATACAGCGGGACGGCGGCTACGAGGACCATCCCAACGGCGGCGTAGCCGGCCCCGAACACGAGTTTCGTCGGGTCCTGCGACGAGAAATGGACGCCGTTTGTAAACAGCCACGACAGCACGCCGATGGCATAGAGGACGCCACCGACGGCTGCGACGGTGCGGGGAGTCATCCTAATGGAGGGCGGACGCATCGGTGTCAGTATTCGTTCCGTCATCTGAATAACGTTTTGTGCAACGCAGGCCGTCACCACGCCTGCTCAGGGGGTGCCATGGCGACACGTTCGATGGACGAAAAGTTGAAACGGGTAGCGCACGCCGTGAGTGACATGGGACTGATGAGCAAGATCCTCGGGGAGTCTGGATCCTCTCGGAACACCGAGGATTACGTCGAACTGGACGCGAACGAATTCGAGATGACCGGGACGGAACTCGAACGCCAGGTTCGGATCGCCCGTATCAGCGACAAGCAGGACGTCATCGACATCAAAGACGCCGTCTACGACGGCGACGTGGTCGTCGCGGACATCACGCGTCACTCCACACAGGACCGGACGATGGAACACATCAGCGACGAACTCAAGCAGGTCGCCAACGAGGTCGGCGGCGACATCGTCCAGAAGGACGACGACCAGCTCATCATCACGCCGGCTGGTGTCGGTATCGCCCGGGAACGCCTCGGTCGGTAGGATTGTGACAGCCCGGTCGACGGGACCTCGCCGCTCGGTCAATCTTGTCAGCTTGTATCAGTCTAACTGCCGGTTTTCGGGGGCTTCAATGCGTTTTTCGGTGTCGCCGCGCTAAGGGCGGCAATGACTGAACCGGCGATACGCGCCAGTGGGTTACAGAAGCGCTACGGCGACGTCCAGGCGCTTGACGACCTAGAATTGACTGTCGAGCAGGGCGAGTTCTTCGGGTTGCTCGGCCCGAACGGGGCCGGCAAGACGACGTTCATCAACACGCTGGTCGGCCTCGTCCACAAGGACCGTGGGACCGCCGAGGTGTTCGGCTTCGACGTTGAAGACGACTACCGCGAGGCCCGCGACCGTATCGGCGTCGCGCCACAGGAATTCAACGTCGACCGCTTCTTCCCCATCATCGAGGTGCTGGAACACAAGGCCGGCTACCACGGCATCGGCCGGGCGGAGGCCCGCGAGCGCGCCGAAGAAGCACTGAAGACCGTCGGTATCTGGGACAAGCGGGACACCCGCTTCGACTGGCTCTCCGGCGGGATGAAACGACGCTTCGTCCTCGCGCGTGCGCTCGTCTCCGACCCCGACCTGCTCATCCTCGACGAGCCGACGGCCGGGGTCGACGTCCAGCTCCGCCACGACCTCTGGGACATCATCAATCGGATGAACGATGCCGGGACGACGATTCTGCTGACGACCCACTACATCGAGGAGGCCGAGCGCCTCTGTGACCGGGTCGCCATCATGGACGACGGACAAAAGGTCGAGGTGGCGACCCCCGACGACCTGATGGCCCGCGGGACGGACACTATCGTTCTCGAACTCGCTGAGATACCACGGACGGCCCCCAGACTCGACGTGGATGGAATCACTGACATCGAACTGACCGACGAGGGGCTGGCCGTCACCGCAATGGGTGGGAGCCAGACCGCACCGGCGATCATGCGCGAACTCGAAGCACAGGGCCACACTGTCACATCGCTGGACATCCGCCGCGCGTCGCTCGAAGAGGTGTTCGTCGACATGACCCGCGACGACCGCGAGTACGCGGAGGTGTCTGCATGAACCAGAACACGACCCAGTTCCTGACGCTGGTCCGGCGGGAAATCCTCCGGTTCGTCCGCCGCCCGTACAACACGTTCCTGCCGCCGATAATCACGAACGCGCTGTATTTCTCCGTGTTCGGCGTTATTCTGGGGAGCCGAATCGGCGAGATCGCGGGTGTGAGCTACCTCCAGTTCGTCCTGCCCGGACTTGTCGTGCTGGGGGCCATCTCTGACAGCTTCGAGAACGCCTCCTTCACCATCTTCCACGGACGCTGGAACGACTACATTCAAGCTGTTCTCACCTCTCCGATGTCGAACCGGAGCATGGTGGCCGCCTACGTCTCGGCCAGCGCACTCCGGGGGGTCGTCACGTCGCTACTGATCGTCGGCGTGGGACTGATCTTCACCTCGGTTCCCGTCGCCAACCCCGTGTATCTCGTCTCGTTCCTACTGGTGATTACCACGCTGTTCGGCGGCCTCGGCGTCATCGGCGGCCTCTGGGCGAGCGACTTCGATTACCTCACCGTGATGAACCAGTTCATCCTCCGGCCGCTGGTGTTCTTCGGCGCGGTGTTCTACTCGCTCGAAGTCCTGCCGGCGTTCTGGCGGAACATCTCGCTGCTCAACCCGATGGTGTACATGGTTAACGGCGTTCGCTACGGCATGATCGGCGTCACCGAAATCGACCCGAACACGTCGCTGGCCGTCCTGACTGGAACGACCGTGGTCGTGCTGTCAATCGACTACGTGCTGTTCAGACGCGGCTACGGACTCGCCGAATAGCGCCGTTCTGACTCCCGAACCTTTCCGACCAACGGCTGGATTTTGCCGCCAATATCACGCCGATAAAACGGGAATGCTGTCTCGGTAACTGACCTGGCCGCGAATGCCGGATTAGGTCCGCTCCGGCGGGCGGACAAACTATGACAGGCTGCCCCGGAGCTGGCTCCGTGGCAACACGAGGGTGTCTCGTGCCCCGGATACTTGTGCGCGCCTCCGGGCAAGGCGTATGTGAACCTATGCCACAAGCGTATTTAGATGTGACGCCCGTCTGACGCTGAGTGATACTGGCGATATACGGTATCGAAGAATTTCCGGATGACTACGCGGGCCGTGCCGAACCGATACGCAGTATCAGCCTGCCGGCACTCGCGGACTGCGTTCGCCCGACGACCGCCGCTAGACGTTGTCCGGGGCGTCGGCGTCGTCCTCGACCGAGCGCTTCAGCGAATCGCGTCGCGCCTTCGCGTCGCGGTCGGTTGCCTCTTCCAGGAAATCGTTCTTGATGGCGACGGCGTCCTCGGCCGCGTCGACGTTGCCCTCGGCGATGACGTCCTCCGCCGGTCGCTCGTCGATGTGGAGCGCGATTTTGTCCTTCTTGGAGCCGTACTCGACTCGGCCCGCAACAACCCGGTCAAACACGGGGTTGTCGGGGTCGTCGACGACCAGCAAGTCGGTGCCCTCGTACTCTTCTGTATCCGTTACTTCGCCGAAGTACTCCTCGACGAACGCTTCCATGTCAGGGACGCGGTCTTCGAGATGCTCGCCCCGTCGCATCTTGTACTCTCGCATGGGCGAGTTTTTGCGAGGGGCTGTCTTACCCTTTGCGTTCACTCCTCGCCACGGGTGATAAGTGACCCCTTGTGACACTCCGGACAGAAGTCCCCGGCGCGCAGCGATGTCGATTCCACCTCGGTGGTGAATCCACACTCCGGACAGGCGAACTCACCCTCCGGAACCGTCACGGCGCTGTCGCTGGTCGGCTCGACACCCGAATCGTCGTCTGTTCCGGTATCGACTGGCATCGTCTCCGGGGACCAGTTGTCCCCGTCGTCCCCCGGCTCATCGGGCCACTCACCGGGCTGGCGGTCGTCGCCAGCCGGCTCTGATTCCTCTTCCTCGCCGAGAATGAGCCCGTCGTCTTTCTCCGGGTCGGTCTTGTCTTCGGTTACCGGCTCCTCACCCTCGGCGTCCGGGACGTCGACCGTCGTCGTCGGCTCGTCTAACTCAACGTCGCCGCTCTCGTCTTCGCCCTCGTCGCTGTCGTCGATGATCTCGGCATCGTCGGCCGACGGATCGACCGGTTCGCCGTTGTCCACGCCGTCGTCGCCGATTTCACTGTCACCCGGTGTTTCCACCGGGTCGTCGACGCTGTCCCAGCTGTCCGAACGCTCCGCTTCCTCATCATCAGGCTCGACCGCGCTGTCAGTCGGTTCGTCTGCCGGTGATGATTCGGGTTCCGCCGTTTCGGATTCGGACTCGTCTTCGACGAGGTCGCTGGCGATATCCGACGGCGTCTCGATAGCCGTTACCTCCTTGTTTTCCGAGACAATTCGCGTATTTCCACACCGCTCACAGGTCTCCCGTTCCTGGATGGTGATGACGACTTCGCTACCCTGCTCTTCGCGCTCGCGCTCGACGGTGGTCTCACCGTACTTGTGCCCGAGGACGGAACATTTGAGACCCATTGCCAGAACTTCCCACCGTGGTGTACTTAAACCCTGCCCGTTAGCTCGACCGTTCCTGACAGAACGGTACCTGTTTCGAGACAGATCTCCATTAATTTCATCCTAACTTGTGAAATTTTATAACACGAGACGATGCTACGGTACGCCAATGCAGCGGATGACGACACTCGTGGTGTCGGTCCTCGCCCTCTCGGCACTTCTCGGTGGGACAGCGATGGCGTCCGAGAACCAGCCACCGCTTGCTGACGCCGGACTGGACCAGTCCGTCGAGCGGGCGATGACGGTCCAATTGGATGCCAACGGTTCGCGCGACCCCGACGGCACAATCGAAAATGTCGAGTGGTCTATTGAAACACCCGACGGCACAACACGCACGCCCGACTGCCCGACCTGCGTCCAGACGACGTTCTCCCCAGCCGAAACCGGCCAGTACAACGTCACTATTGCCGTTACTGATGACGACGGGGCGTCGCGTTCGGACACGCTCCACGTCGACGTAGTGGCCGCCGGTGGGCCGTCAGTCTCAGTTTCGGCCCCGCCCGCGGTCCCCGTTGGACTCCGGCGGAATCTGACCGCCAATGCGACTGCCGGCGATGCCGACCTCCGCACGCTCGTGTGGGTCGTCAACGGCACCGCCCAAAACCAGACGCGACTCACCGGCGCGAACGGGACTTCGACCATCACGTACACGTTCAACGACTCCGGCTCTGTAGCCGTCCGTGCGGTCGCCTACGACGCTGCCGGACGGCGTGACGCCGCTAACCGGACGGTTCGGGTCGCTGGCTCGTCCGGCAGTAGTGGTGGAGGTGGCGGTGGCGGTGGCAACGGTTGTCCGGGCGGCAGCGGGAACTACTACGTTGACGGGCAGAACCAGGGCTGTACGAGTGCCGCCCTGACCGTTGATGATACTATCGTCGATACTGACGGTCGGGATGGTCTGTGGCTGTATGTTGACAGTGAACTTACCAAGATCATCGAGGAAGACAATATGAACAAGTACTCCGAGGACGGCTACGGGGGCACGTTCAGTAAGGAGACTATTAACGAGCGAAAAGGGGTGCTTAGGGAAAGAAGGGAGAGACAAGAGGCTCCCAGTGACGACGGCGGCAGTAACAACGATGACAGTGCTGACGACGGCAGTGATGACGATTCCCACGTTGAGAGTACCCGTCCGGGCACCAGTGTGCCGAATAACCTAATGGGTGGAGGGAGCGATGATGAGGATGCTTCACTACCCGACGAGCCATCAGTAGAAAACGACAATCCATTCGAGAGTAGTGACGACGATGATGGCAGTCTATTAGATGACGGTAGCGATGACGGTGGCAGTAGCAGTGATGACGACGGTAGCAGTGGTAACGATGATAGTGGTCTACTCGGCGGTCTCTTTGGCGGTGGCGATGACAGCAGCGACGATAATGGTGGCAGTGACGACGATGACAGTGGCAATGATGGCGGAGGAGGTTGGGGTTTCTGGTAGCAGATTTCCATTCTAGGTGCAAAGTTAGAATTTATAAGTATAATAGCTAAATTCAAAATAGAGTGGACAGAAAGAGAGAAGCAGGAGAGAACGAAGACAGGCAGGCAGCTGGTTCGGGGCCGGAATCGACATCAATCCCGACCGAAGTACCGACCCCTCCACCTGTTGAAAAGAAAACGAACATACGAAGCCTAACAGCGACACTCAAGAACTATGAGTAAGACTAAGACTGTCATTAGATCTGTTGCTATCGCTCTTTTGATCATTTCCGCTGGCTGTTCCGCGTTCGTAGGTGGGGGTGGACCAACCGAAGAGACAGCTACGCTGTCGAAAACCCCAGAAACCACGTCAGAGGATACCGAGACTCCAACACCTGTACCTACGGAAATCAAAAGTGAGCCAGTCGCTACAGAAGAACCTGAAACGGAAACTGAATCGAACAACCAGGAAGAACTCAGTAAGGCAGAGAAGTTCGAGAGGTTCGACGAGAACATGCAGCGGCTATATCGTGCAGACCCTAATCGCTCTGCCGAGACAGAAGTCTTCCCTGAAAACGACTCATACCACATGAAGATTCAGATGCAGGATACCACAAACCGCACTAAAACCGTGGATGACCGGCTTGACCCACTCTGGAACTATTATGTTATTGTGGAAGACTACAATGACAATGACGATAGCTATTCAGAGCGGGATCATACGTACATCCCTGATACAGTCAATGTAACGTTCACTACGGAAGAGGGTGGGGTGTTCGAGACGACTCACATCAAATACATTTGGGCGTACAAGTATTATACTGATGAATGGTCGCTCCGAATCTTCATGGCAAAGTATGGCTCCACCACTGAAGAGGGACCAGCTTACCACGAGAACGGACGGTAGCGAGTCACCAAACTCGAAATCATGAGTTACAAAGGGATGGTTGCTGATATCCTCGCCGCTCAGGAGTCAGTCTTACCGCTACAACAGTTTACGGCGTGTCGGATCAGGCATCCACAGTAGGCTCTGACGAGGGACAAAGATTAGACCCAGCCGGTTTTAGAGGGACATATGAGAGCGAAGCCGGAGTATCGCGACCGGGACGAGACCGAGGTTGCGGTGCTCGATGCGCTCGCTGACCGCCGCGATGAGGGGATGACTGTCTTCGAGCTTCGGTCGCGGACGGAAGAGAATATCGACCGCATTGAGGACGCGCTCGCGGCTCTCAAGGCGGACGGTCTCATCGAGGTAGAGGACAACGGGGAGCGGACTGTCATTCTCCCGGGAGAGGGCGTGGTGGGTGAGTCGCTGCCGGACGAAGACGAATCGATTCTCGACCAGATTCGCAAGCTGCTCCCGTTATAGCTACAACCGAGTGTCACACCGCGTCCGACGGCGCGGCCGCGCAGTTGTTCGGACCGAGCTCGAGCTCGAACGCGGTATCGTCGTCGGCCGTCTCCGTTCCGAGGTTGATGGCGATAACCCGCTCAAAGTTGGCAGGGCGCGGGGGGATGTCGTCACAGATGTACTCGACGAACGCCTCGCGGTCCATCTCGAACCCCGTGAGTCGGTCGCGGAGGGTGCCGAGGGTGGCTATGAACGTGCCGTCGTCAGCCGGCACCGTCGACTCGCTGTAGTGGCCTGGGGCGATGCGTGTCTCATCGGGGAGTGCTGCGAGCCGGTCAGTCAGCGTGCAATGGAGGTCGCGGGCGAGGTCACGAGCGCCGTCGGTCCCGGCTTCGAGATCCGGGCGGGCGACGCTATCGAGGAAGACGCTGTCGCCGGCCAGAAGTACGTCGCCGATAGTGAAGCCAGTCATGCCGGTTGTGTGACCTGGCAGAGGGCGAGGCTTCAGTGTGGCCGAGCCGACCTGAAGCGGTTCGTCGTCGGCCAGCGCAGTCACGTCGTCGACACCGCGGGCGACCGCCCGTTCCGAAAGGATCGGTTCGGCATCAGTTTCTTGAGCGAGCCGGCGAACGCCGCTGACGTGGTCGGCGTGGACGTGCGTGTCGATAGCGTAGGTAAGCGAGGCGTTGTTGTCGGCAGCGTCGGTGACATACCGGTTGGTGAATACCCGGAGCGGGTCGACGACCGCGGCCGAGCCGTCGCTGACGACCATGTAACCGAGACAGCCAGATGACGGACGGCGATACTGGAGGACAGTTGCGGCATCGCAGGGAATCTCCCGGGCCTCGTAGAGCCGCGCCCACCCCTGCATGCCGTCGCTGAGGTTCTGCGCCTTGACGCCGTGTTCAGTCAGCAGTCCGGCGACGAAGGCGCTGGCTTCGCCGCGGCCACAGACGACCGTTATCGGGCCGGTGCCGGCCACCTCGGAGACGATATCGTCTACTTCGCCGGTCACTTTCGCCTGGAGGAACTTCGTAAAGGGGAGCTGTGTTGCCGTCACCGCCTCGCCGCGAAGCCGCCACTGCTCGTACTCGTCGCGGTCGCGAACGTCAAGCAACCGGACCGATTCACCGGCGTCGAGTTTCGCCTGCAACGCTGTTGCCGATAGTGATGGCGGGTCTGTCGGCGGGTCGGGGTAGTTCTCGGCCATACCGACTGTAGCGCTGCCCGGTGGATAAGTCGGGCGGGGATTTCAAGCCCCTGCCGCGCCCAGCGGTCGTATGGACGCCGGAGCCACTATCGACGCTGTCCGTGATCAGACCGAGACGGAACGGGACAGGCTGGGCTCGGACAAAGTGCTTATCGCAGCGACAGATGCGACACTGGAGACGGGGGCGGTACTCACGGCAGCGGCAACCCGCGAGTCAGGGCTCGCAGATATCCTCGACCGATGGGCTGCCGAGGCTGACAGCGACGTGGCGGCGCAGTTTGAGGCAGCCGCCGAGGCCGCGACCGAGCGGGCGGACCGCATCGACGCAGACGCCGGTGACTCCGATGGGTTCCTTGACAACCTCGAAACCGTCAGTGGGACTGCACGGCGCGTCGGGGCTGGCCTCGTCGCTGCGCCACTGGTCGCCGACCGGTTCTACCTGCAGGTGGTGAGCTTCTTCGTCAACGAGGCGGACGAACAGCGGGCCGATACGTTCCGTGAAATTCGTCGGGAGGCGTCAGCACTGGACGACGGGAAGACCGTCCTCGAATATCTCTCGGAATCCGAGCGCGGGACAGCCGCGACGGCCGCGACGGACGCTATCGGAGCGGCGTACGACGACTACGCGGAGACGCTGGAGGCGATGGGACTGGATCCGAAGCCGATCTGCTAATCGAGTCGGTAGGTTGCGACGCGGTTGGCGGCATAGAGGAATCCGGCGACAGCGCCAGCGACGGCGATCCCGCTACTCGTTACAAGTCCACCGCCGAGGAGCCATGTTTTGCCGAACGGTAGCGGGAACAGGTCACGGACGGCGAGCAGGTACGCCAGGCTCCCCGGCGCGACGGCCACGCCGAGGACGAGGAAGTACAGCCCGAATGCCCAGCCGCTCGGAACAACCACTTCGTGGCCCTGTACTGACGACGACTCGAACTTCGGGAACACGACGCCAGCTCCGACAGCGATAGCCGGTGCGGCGACAGTTGCGACCAGTGCAACTGTGAGTCCGGTCGCGAGCGTGACCGGTGGCGTTCCGGCGGCGACACCGAGACCGACGACCAGTAGCGTCGTCACCACGACACCGGGGAGTGCGCCCGCAAGGACAAGTCCGGTGACGAACGCCCGGCCGGAGACGTTGGCGGTCAGCGTCAACGGCAGTACTCCTTCCTCGCCGCCGAGCGGGTTGAGCGAAAACGCGGCTCCGAACGCCGCCGCAGTGGCGAGGCCGGCGCTGAGCGGGAGCGTCGGCGGGACCATTCGCTCCAGAATGACGATCTGGAGGTGATACACCAGGAAGAAAAACGGCATGACCGCGAACTGGACGGTAACGGGGGCTCGCTTGGCACGGAGCCACGACTTCTGAGCGACCACGCGGGTCGCCGTCGGGACCCGTCCGGTCAGCAGACGGTCCGAGAGCGTTCGTTCATCGGCGTCGAACTCGTGATCGGGCTGGACCGGATCGGCATACCAGACCCGGCCGGCTAGCCACAGACACGCGACCGCGCCGACGGGGAGCGCGCCGAACCCTCCGATTGCGGCGACAGCGGCAGCGACCGAATCGCCGCCGGCCCCCAGCACGAGCAGGACCACGTCGGCGGGCCAGGAGAGCGGTGATTGGGTCGCCAGTTGGAGCACGCGAAACTGTACCGTCGGGACGGTCGTCATCGCGACCCAGCCAAGCGGTAGTATGAGCGAAACGGCGGCTCCGACGCTCGCTCGATGGCGCGCGATGAAGGCCGAGCGGTTCGCGACCAGTTTCGTCACCAGCCCAAGACCGAATCCGAGGACCGTTCCCAGCAGGGCAACCGTGACCGACCCGATGAGGGCCACGACAGCGATGAGTATCCCGGCATCACCGACTGCAAGTCCGCCCACCAGCGCCAGAATCGGAATGGCGAGCGCGACCAACACTCGACCGACTTCGGCGACGAGCAGCCCGGCCGCCGCGTCCTCGTAGGGGACCGTCGTCAGCAGCCCGTCGGCGGCGTCCGGTTCGCCGGCCGACTTCACCGTGTGCTGGAGTGTGAAGAAGCCGACGAGTCCGAGTAGCCCGACGATGCCCGCCGTCGTCGCAAGCCTGACCGCCTGGGGATCGCTGTCGACCAGGGCACCGCCGAGAAAGAACGCCCCTGCGCCGATAGCGAGACTGTAAATGAGGATGCCCAATCCGCCACCGAGCAGCATGAGCGTCCCTCGTGTCGAGCCCATGAGCTTGCGCCAGGTGCGACGCAGCTCCGTCCGCACGATCAGTCGCACCCGCCGTCCGCTCGGCCGTCTCATCGCTCTCCCGGATGCTCGCTGGTCACGTCGAGGAACACGTCTTCGAGCGTGCTCCCGGACTCGACGCTGTCGGTCAGCTCCTCGGGAGACCCCTCCGCGACGAGGTCGCCGTCGTACAGAACGCCGACGGTGTCGGCCAATTCCTCGACGACGGGCAGGATGTGTGTCGAGAGAAAGACCGTCGTGTCAGCGGCTGCAACTTCGCTAATGGTATCACGAACCGTCCGGGCCGCCCGCGGGTCCAGCCCCGAGGTCGGCTCGTCCAGAAAGAGCACGTCGGGGTCGTGCAACAACGCCTGAACGAGGCCGAGCTTTTGCTTCATCCCCTTCGAGTACGTCTCGACGCGCCGGTCGGCGTCCCCGTCGAGGTCGAACCGGTCGAGCAACGACTCCACACGGTCCCAGTCCTCGTGCCCGCGCAGGCCGGCGACGTACTCCAGCTGCTCGCGGCCGGTGAGCTCGTCGTACAGTGGCGGCTCTTCGGGCAGGAAGCCGATGTGTTCGACCACTGCGGCGCGGTCGGCGACCGACTCACCCGCCACTCGCGCGGTCCCGCTCGTCGGGTTCGTCAACGTCGTCAGGATGCGAATCGTCGAGGTCTTACCTGCGCCGTTCGGGCCGAGAAAACCGAAAACACTCCCGCGAGGGACCGTCAGGTCGAGGGATTCGATTGCCGAGACGCCGCTGTAACGCTTTGTCAACCCCTCGGCGACGACTGCGGGTGCTGGAGGGCACATACGGGCAGTGCCGCACCGACTGTGAAAAGGTCTTCCTGTCGCCGAGTCCGCGTCACCAGCCTGTCGACGCTACTCCTCGACAGCGGCGTCGGCGGCATCGGTGTCCGCGTCGTCCTCGTCATCGGGATTTTCGACGACCTCGATGCCGCGGTTGTTGACCGCTGACGGGTCAAGCCCGACCTCCTGCAGGAAGTTCTTGTACTCGCGCTCGCACTGCTCGGCGTCCTTCTGGCGGTCGCTGGCGCGGTCACACAGTGCGATGAGGTCCTCGGGCACGTCGTTGCTGTAGACGATCCAGTGGTTGATGAGGTCAGAGAGGCGGCGGATCGGCGAGGTGAAGTGACCGTAAATCTCGAAGTTGAGGGCGTGATGGCCGCCGAAGGGGTCGTTCATGTACTTCGCGCGGGGCATCACCTTCATGACGGCCCACTGGATCTTATCGAGTTGGCGACCGGGAGCCTGTTCGAGCGTGGCGTTGACGGCCTTCCGCGGGTCGTCCCAGGCGTCGCCGGGGATGGAAACGCCGTCGAGTTCCTGGATCTCGACCAGCGCCTCGTCCCACTCGTCGGGGCTCGGCTGTGGGTGGACGCGGTACATCGCCTCGACCCCGCGGTTCCACATCAGCTCGTGCGTGACGGCCTTGTTGGCCTTCAGCATGCACTCCTCGATGATGGTGTGGGCGCGGTCACGGGCGGGGTTGAGGACGAGTGACCCCTCCTCTTTGCGCTGCTCGTGCATCCGGTCGGCCAGTTCCCAGACGCGCTCGGTCTTCTCCGCGAGGTCGACGCTCTGGTCTTCCAGCACGTCTTCTGCGGTCTCTGGCTCATCCAGTAGGCGCTCGGCTTCGGTGTAGGTCAGCCGGGCGTCCGAGCGGATGACGGACTTGTAGATGTTGATCTCCTCGTAGCCGAGGTTCTCCTTGTCGAGGTGCATCTCGACGGTGTGGGCCAGGCGGTCCTCGTTCGGGACCAGCGAACAGACGGTCTCGGCGAGGACGGGCGGCAGCATGTGGACGGTGTACGCCGGGAGGTAGACGGTGTTCCCCCGCTCGACGGCCTGCTCCCACATCTTCGTGTCGGGATTGACGTAGTGGGTCACGTCGGCGATGTGGACCCAGAGGACGATCTCGTCCTCGCGCTCCTCGATGGAGATGGCGTCGTCGAAGTCCTGGGCGTCGATAGGGTCGGTCGTCCAGGTCGTCATCTCCCGGAGGTCTTCGCGTTCGTCGACCTCGTCCTCGATTTCGGCCTGGACGCCCTGCGTGCGCTCTTTGGCCTCCTCAAGTACCTCCGGTGGGAACTCGTCGGGGATGCCGAACTTCTCGAACAGTTCCTCGCGCTTGTTCTCCAGATGTCGCGCCATCTCCGGGTCGATCTCGACGGGGCCTTGCCCCTCGGCGGTCCCGGCGGCCGCCTGCGCGTCCTCTGTAGTCATGTCACCCGGTACGAACAGGGCGTAGTTAGGGCTGTCGGGGTGGGACTGGGCCGTGACTTCCGTGTCTCATTCCCTGTGCGCGTCGCCCTCGGAGAGTTCTCGGAACCGTTTCAGGAACGTCTCTTGATCGGCCTCGCCGGCTCCGGCGGCATCAAGCGTCGTTTCGAGGCCATCCCGTGGTTGCTGGCACAGCTCGGCAAAACAGGCTTTACAGAGGTGTTCGAACGTCTTGTTCCGGCGGTCCCACCGGTCGCCGTGTTTGTCGTACTCGCGGGCGTCGGACCGCGAGACGGACTCCCCACACGCGATACAGGTGACCGACTCCGCCCGGGAGTTCCGGGACCCGAACATACGAACCCGTTGCGACTGACAGCGCTTAGAGTTTTCCGCACGGGCAACAGTTCCCCGTTCCGGGCCACACGTTTATTCNGTTCCGGGACCCGAACATACGAACCCGTTGCGACTGACAGCGCTTAGAGTTTTCCGCACGGGCAACAGTTCCCCGTTCCGGGCCACACGTTTATTCACCCGCCGCCATTACACAGGGTATCGGCTATTCGGAGCCAGGGACACTGAATGAAGCCACCAGAGACACTCGCTCACTCGACGTTGGACACGCTACCCATCAATATCGCTGTCCTCGACGACGAGGGGACGATCCTGTTCACCAACCGCGCTTGGCGGGAGTTCGCGGGCGACGAGGACGGGGAGATGGAGGGGACGAACTACTTCGCGACGACCGACGTCGACGCCGACGAGTACGCCGGGCAGGCGCTTGGCGGCATCGAGTCGGTCATCGACGGTGAGCAGGACCTGTTCACGATGGAGTACCCGTGTCACTCCCCGGAGGAGAAGCAGTGGTTTCTGATGCGGGTCGCACCGCTGCCCGACGACGAGGCCGGGAGCGCGGTCGTCGCACACATCGACATCACCCAGCGGAAGCTCGCCGAACTGGCGGCCGAGCGACGGAGCGAGGAACTCAAAGCCGAGCGCCAGAACCTCAAACAGCTCGTCGACCGGGTCGACGGCCTGCTGAAGGCGGTGATGGGCGATGTGCTGACCGTCGACTCGCGCGAGGCGATCCAACAGACCGTCTGTGATCGGCTGGCCGCGGTCGACTCCTACCAGTTCGCCTGGGTGTCCGAACTGGACCTGCGCGACGAGACGCTGTCGTCGACGGCGCTCTCTGCTGACCACCCGACAACGCTGTCCATCCCGCTGGACGCTGACGATCCGGTCGCGGAGGCAGCCCGCACTGAAGAGATGCAGGTCGTGACCGGTGACATCGACGAGCAACACAGCCGACTCGCCGACTCCGAGGTCGCGTCGGTCGCGGCAGTCCCGCTCGTCTCCGGCGAATCGCTGTACGGCGTTCTCACCGTCTACGCCGACAGCGACGACGTGTTCGACCCCCGTGAACAGGCCGTGCTCGGGACCATCGGTCGGGCGACCGCAGCGGCCATCGACGCCCGCGAGACCAGCCGGCTGCTGACCGCCGACAACGTCACCGAACTCGAACTCCAGGTCACCGACCCAGAGGTGTTCTACATCGACGTGGCGAGCGAACTCGGCTGCTCGATGGAGTACGGTGGGAGCGTCCCCGACGGTGAGGAGACGGTAATGTTCTTCCTCGTCGAGACGGAGGACCCCTCGGCGGTCTGTGCCGTCGCCGCCGACCACCCGCAGGTATCGGGCGTTTCGCATGTCTCGACGGCCGACTCGTCGGCGCTGTTCGAGTTTACCGTCTCGGACCCGCCGGTCGTTTCGGTCGTCGCCGACCGCGGGGCCCAGACGGGCGACATTCTGGTCGAACCGGGGAAGTCGACAGTCACTGTCACGCTCCCGGCGTCGATGGAGACCCGAAGCGTGGTCGAGCAGGTCCGCAACCGGTATCCGGAGACGGAACTGCTCTCCGTACGAGAACGGGACGAACCGCCAGTCTCCCGGCAGGCGTTTGTCGCAAACGTCGAAGAGCGGTTGACCAACCGCCAGCTAACGGCGCTCCGGAAGGGGTTTCTCGGTGGTTTCTTCGACTGGCCACGCGACGTCTCCGGCGAGCAATTGGCTGAATCGATGGACATCTGTCCGTCGACGTTCCACCAGCACCTCCGTGCGGGTGAGCGAAAGCTACTGGAAGAAGTGTTCGAAAACTGGTAACCAGTGCTTGCGAAACCCTACGCCTGCGGCGGACTCCTGGTGCGATCCCCGAAGCAGTTTGGTAGTCCGCTTATCCCGATAACAACCGTATATACGTGTAGTGACACCGAACCAGTGTCCTATCTGTCGTCAGCGAACGGACAGGACACGCCGCCCCGTGATAGCGGTGCAACCACGGGCCGACCGGACCAGTACGCACAGCCTCCCGACAAGCGCGCGACGCACCGTCCGCCAATGACTGCCCGATAGCTTTCAATGCACTCCGATAACATCCAAACCAGCAAATCGATACAACAGGAAACCGGACGGACGTTCCACCTCGCGACGCGTCTGCTTCCGGAGCGTATCCGCCACCCGACGTACGTCATGTACGCGTTCTTCCGGGTTGCGGACGAGGTCGTCGACCAGACGGACGGGCCGCCGCCGACCGTCCAGCATGAGCAACTGGAGGTGATTCGTGAGGCCGCGCTCGGGAACATCGACCCGGCCGAGACCGACCACGAGGCGGTCATGGCGGCGTTTCAGGACCTGGCCGAGCGCCACGACATCTCCGAGGAGACGATCAACGTCTTCATCGACGCGATGGAGATGGACATCGCACAGGCCCGCTACGAGACGTTCGAAGACCTCCGTGAGTACATGGGCGGCTCCGCTGTCGCTGTCGGCCACATGATGACGGAGGTGATGGACCCGCCACAGAAGGAAGAGGCCCTGCCCCACGCGACGGCGTTGGCTGAGGCGTTCCAGCTATCGAACTTCCTGCGAGACGTTCGTGAGGACATCCACGACTACGGCCGGGTGTATCTCCCACAGGAGACGCTCGACCGCCACGGCGTCACCGAGGAGCAACTGGCCGACGCCGAGGTCGACGACGCCTTCCGCGCCGTGATGCAGGAGGAACTGGCCCGGACCGACGAACTGTACCGCGAGGGCGTCGCCGGTATCCGATACCTCCCGGAGGACTGCCAGTTCGGCGTGCTACTGGCCGCGGTCCTGTACGCCGACCACCACCGGCTCATCCGCGACCGTGGCTACGACGTGCTGACGGAGACGCCAGAACTCACTCGTCGCCGCCGGCTGTGGTTGCTTGCCCGTACGTGGTGGCACTGGCGGCGCAACGGCGACCCCGAAGCGACGTTCTACACCGTGAGCGCTGTCTCCGAGCGTGGCCCCGGTGAGACGCCGACAGACACTCACAGCCACGGGCAGCCCACGTGGCGTGGATGACAGCCACGCACCGGATATCGTTTTCGACCACCTGTCGTATCTGAACTAATGGTGCCCACGCTCACGTATCTCCAGTTCCACGCCCTGTTCGTGGTGCCGGTCGTGGCCGGGCTGGCGCTGACGGCCACCTACCGCCTCGGGAGCCGCCGGGACGTACTCACAGGAACGGTAATCCTCGCAGGACTGGCCCTCGTCTACACGACGCCGTGGGACGGCGCACTCATCCGACGCGGCGTCTGGTGGTACGGCGACGGCACCGTGCTGGCACGGTTCTGGTCGATTCCCCTCGGCGAGTACCTCTTTTTCATCCTGCAGACCGCGATGGTCGGGCTGTGGGTGGCCCGGTTTCGGATAGACACGGAGCGCCCGCTGGCGACGCCGATACGAACGCGGCTCGTCGGGTTCGGCGCTGCGCTCGTTGTCGTTCTGTCCGGCCTCGCGCTCCTGCGCTCCGATTCGGGGCTGTACCTCGGGTCCCTGCTGGTCTGGAGCGGCCCGATTCTCGCCATTCAGTGGCTGTTCGGGTGGCACTTCCTCGTCGGCGAGTGGCGGGCAGTGAGCGTTGCGACACTGGTCCCAACGGCCTATCTCTGTGGTATCGACAGCGTCGCCATCCGACTCGGTGTCTGGACCCTCTCGAAACAGTACACGACCGGCTACACGATTCCCCTGCTCGACCTGCCAATCGAAGAAGCGGTCTTCTTCCTGCTGACGACGCTGTTCGTCGTCCAGGGGGTCGTGTTATACGTCTGGCTCGTCGACAGATGGGAATGAGCCACCGTAGCACCGTTTCGCCGTCGGCTCGTGCGACCCTCTCCCGCGTCGCGTTGGTCCCCGGCTGGGTCGCCAGCGTCACCGTCGTCGCTCCGTTCCTCGCCGGGGTCTCGATACCACCGGCGCTCCAGTACGTTCCGCTGGTCGTCAGCGCCGTCCTGCTCGGCCTCCCCCACGGCGCGGTTGACCACCTCGCGGTCGCACGCACTCGTGGCGAGCGACCGGATTGGCAAGCCATCGCTCGAATCTTCGCCCTCTATGGCGTCGTCGGCGGAGCTTACGCTGTCGCCTGGTTCCTTGCGCCTGCGGCGGCCTTTGTCCTGTTCATCGCGGTGACGTGGTTCCACTGGGGCCAGGGCGACCTGTACGCCCTGCTCGCGCTGGCCGACGCCGACTATCTCCGGTCGCTCCCACAGCGAGTCGGCACCGTCCTCGTCCGCGGCGGCCTGCCGATGCTGGTCCCGCTACTCGCGTTCCCGGCGTGGTACCGCCGCGTCGCAACCGACCTCGTCTCGCTGTTCGCGCCCGACGCCGCGGCCGCTATCGGCTGGGCGTTCCGGACAGACGTGCGAACCGCGCTCGCAATCGCCTACGGCGCGCTCGTCGCGGCGACGCTGGCCGTCGGACTTGCCCGCGCCGACGCCCGCCGGCCGTGGCTCCTCGACGCTGGCGAGACGCTGGGCTTACTCGCGTACTTCGTCCTCGTTCCGCCGGTACTCGCCATCGGCGTCTACTTCTGTCTGTGGCACTCGCTGCGTCATGTCGCCCGCCTCCTCCTGGTCGATGACGACGCCACTGCCGCGCTCGAAAACCGCGACCCAACAACCGCCCTGTCGCGGTTCGCCCGCGACGCCGCGCCGCTGACTGCCGTTTCGCTCGCCCTGCTCGGCGGACTCTACTTCCTGGTTCCGAATCCGCCCGGAACGGTCCCCGAGTGGGTCGCGCTGTACCTGGTGTTCATTGCCGTCGTCACGCTCCCCCACGTCCTCGTCGTCAGTATCATGGACCGCGAACAGGGCGTCTGGGTGTAGCCTCCCGACGGCCGTCCTCGTTGGAGTCACGTGAAAAGCATGAGTAGCGTTCCGGAAACCGCGAGTACCGCGCCGAGCGCACTGACCATCGCGACCCGCGTTTCCACGTCCGACTCTGCGCCGGTCACGAGGCTGTAGACGCTCACGACAGCTAGGAGCGCTCCACCGACTGCTGCGGCCGCTCCAGCGACAACGCTAACACCGTTGGCCTGGGTCGTGACGTACCCATTGAGACCCAGCGAGACGCCGACAAGCAGTAACGAGAGGTGGTGGAGTCGCGCCGCATCCATACGTCCGGGTGATACTGCTGTGAGAAGAGTGTTCTGATCCGACAGGAAAGACCCGGTGACTGGGATAGAGCTGTTCCTTTTCCAAATCTGTGGCTAGGGTGTCCAGTCCTGCCGGACCCACCACTCTTCGGAATGTGCTTCCAGCCGCAAAATATCGGATAGAACTGCTACGTCGGCCTTACTTGCCCTTGCCGCGGTTGCTTCGAAGCGACGGGCGGGTCTTTTCGCTGCCCTTGCCCTTACCGCCGAGACCGCGGTTGCGGCGGCCGGCACCGGTCAGACCGCGGAAGACGCGGTCAGCCTGGTCGTTGGCACAGATCCACGACAGGTCGTCGTCGTTCTGGATGGCCGGGTGGTTCGGGTCGATGAGGATGATTTCGTGCCACTTCTGGCGGCCGTCCTGACCGACGGAGTAGCTGTTGAGCACGCGCAGGTTCGGGAAGGTGCGGGAGGCGCGTTCCTCGGCGACGCGCTGGATGTCCTTCCGGCGGGTGATGCGCGTGACGCCCTGGCGCTTGGACCGGCGACCGGCCTTGTGTCGGCGCTTGCGTGCGCTGCCCTTGCGGACGGAGACGCGAGCGACAATAACGCCCTGTTTCGCCTTGTAACCCTGCGAGCGGGCCTTGTCGAGGCGGGTCGGGCGCTCGATGCGCTCGACGGCCCCTTCGTTGCGCCATTCCTGCTGGCGCTGCCACTGTAGTTCTGCGAGCTGTCCGTCGCCTGGGTTCTTCCAGGCATCTCGAATGTACGAATATGCGCTTCGTGCCATATGTATTCACCACGGGCGTTGCGTGGTTCAAGTCGCGCTCGGCGCGACTCACATCCCGACCTGCACACGCAGGTGCCCGCTGGTGCCCGTCGTCCAGCGAGTTACTCCGGAGTTTGCCGTTCGGACTCTTAAGCGGTTCGGACCGGACTTAGGGATGGGACCCAGTCACGAAGGCCCAGTGATCGCTGAAACCGTCAGATATCTGTATTTTAGCAACACAAACCGTTAACTTGTTCGCGGCCAGAGAGTCACGTATTACCATGACAGACCTTGGTGGCTTTCAGGACCACGTGGCACGAATCGACCTTGGGGACGGTGACGTAGCCTACGAAGGTATCGACGAGGAAGACGCAAAGAAGTATATCGGCGCACGTGGGCTCGGCGTGAAATACGTCTTCGACCAGGGGCCGGACGTTGACCCGCTCGGGCCGGAGAACCTGCTAGCGTTCATGAACGGGCCGCTGACGGGAACACAGGTGACGATGAGCGGCCGTATCGCCATCTGTACGAAGTCGCCGCTGACGGGGACCGTCACTGATTCCCACCACGGCGGCTGGTCCGGAGCACGGCTGAAGTGGTCGGGCTTCGACGGACTGCTGTTCGAAGGGCAGGCCGACGAGCCGGTGTATGCACTCGTCGAAGACGGTGAGGTGGAACTGCGCGATGCAGCCCATCTCTGGGGGCAGGGCGTCCACGACACTATCGATGACCTCGAAGAAGAGATCGAGGGCGGCTCGCTGGGCAAGAACCTTTCCGTGATGGCCATCGGCCAAGGTGGTGAGAACGAGGTCAAATACGCCTGTATCGTCAACGAGGACGACCGCGCGTCGGGCCGCGGTGGCACCGGTTGCGTGATGGGCAATAAGAACCTCAAAGCCGTCGTCGTCAAGTCCAGCACGCGGATGCCCAAGCCGAAGGATCAGGAGACGTTCCAGGAGGGCCACAAGCAGGCGATGCAGGTCATTCAGGAGTCCGACGTGACCGCGCCCAACGAGGGCGGGCTCTCGATGTACGGCACCAACGTCCTGATGAACCTCACCGAGGAGATGGACGGTCTCCCGACGAAGAACGCGAAGTACTCCTCGACGCGGTCGTACTCGGAGGCCGAGGGCGATGGCGAGCGCATCATCGATTCGGAGAACGTCTCGGGCGAGAACGTCCGGGAGAACATCCTGGTCGACGAGCCGACCTGTCACTCCTGTCCGGTCGCCTGCAAGAAGGAAGTCGAGGTGCAGGCGATGCACAAGGGCGAGGAGATGAACGTCCGCACCGAATCCTACGAGTACGAGTCCGCGTGGGCACTGGGGCCGAACTCCGGCCACGTCGAGCGCGACAAGATCGCCGTGATGCTCGACCGGTGTAACGACGTCGGCGTCGACACCATCGACGTGGGCAACACCATGGCGATGGCGATGGAGATGACCGAGGAGGGCAAGTTCGACGACCTCGGCGACGGAATCGATTGGGGCGACGCCGACACGATGATCGACATGATCGACATGATCGCCACCCGCGAAACGGAACTCGCGGACCACCTTGCCGAGGGGCCGGACCATCTCGCCGAGGCGTTCGACGCCCACACCAACTCCCTCGCGGTCAAGGGCCAGACGATGGCGGCCTACGACCCGCGCTGTATGAAGGGGATGGCAATCGGCTATGCGACCTCGAACCGCGGGGCGTGTCACCTGCGCGGGTACACGCCGGCAGCCGAGATTCTCGGTATCCCGGAAAAAGTCGACCCGCGAGAGTGGGAGGGCAAAGGCGAGCTGTGTGCCACCTTCCAGGACCTGCACGCGATCAGCGACTCCTTCGACATCTGCAAGTTCAACGCCTTCGCAGAGGGTATCGAGGAGTACGTCCTGCAGTACAACGGCATGACGGGACTGGACGTGAGCGAGGAGGAACTGATGGAAGCCGGCGAACGCATCTACAACCTCGAACGGTACTACAACAACCTCGCCGGTTTCGACGGGTCCGACGACGACTTGCCAAACCGGTTCGTCGAGGGCGACGAACACGCGATGCCGGCCCAGGGCGGTTCCGAGGGCGAACTCGCGGAGCTCTCGAAGATGAAAGACGAGTACTACGAGGTGCGTGACTGGGAGAACGGCGTCGTCACCGATGAGAAACTCGACGAACTGGGCATCGATATCGGCCCCGGAACCGGCGTCAACTCCGGCGGCGCAGCGGCACCGAGCGACGACTGAGACAGCGCCAGCCGCCGAACACATTTCAGTTCTCTAATGCGCAAGGAAGATATCGACGACTTCGAATTCCAGGTAGAGTCCCGACTGACCAGCCACGGTGTTTACGTCACCGACTTCACTGACGAGGGCGATACGTATCGGCTCACCTACGAGTCGATTTCGGCCGACGAGGCGGCTGTCATCCCCCACCGAGAGATCGGCCGCGTCATCAACGTCTTCCGGGACCTCCACGCCGACGACTGGTCGGGGGTCGACATCGAGGCGACGGTGACTGACCTCGAAGACACCGAACTCGGCGAGTGGTCGGTCGACAGCGAGTGGATTGACGACCTCGAAAACGGCGACCTCTCGGAGACGGCGTTTTCCCAGCGCGTGCTGGAGACGATTACGGTGCGGAGCTGACCGCCAGCACGTCCCTGATTTCCAGCGTCATCTCGAACTCCTCGCTTCTGTCCAGCCGCCGCCCGTCGCGCTCGAACTGGGCGGCGTGGGCCCGCCGCACCGCGTCCTGTTCGCGGTCGCTCAGTCCGAGTTCTGTGCCGATACTGTCCCAGTGGCCCGACTCGGCACAGACGTAATCTGCCTCTCTGGGGCCGCTGATGCGCTCGTACTCCCTGCCGTAGGTCTCCCGGTTCGCTTGGAGATACGTCTGGGCCCGTTCGAGTAGCTCCGGGAGCTGGTCGAGTGGGATGCTCGCACGGGTGCCGGCCAGCAGGACGATCTGTCCCTCGATTGGGTACGATGACTCAGTCATCGCGTCCCGGTCAGCCGCCCGCCCGCATCGCCTTCTGTGCGAACTTCTCGATGAGCGGCTCCAGCGTCTCCGGCTCGCCGTCGAACTCGATGGTCACCTCGTTGAGTTGGAGACTCGGGCCGATGGCGACCTTCTCCTCTGAAAGTGTCGCCGCCCAACCGTCGCCTTCGACGGTCGCTTCGCCGCGTTGCTCGCCGCCGAGGTTCTCCAGATACCCGATAGCGGCTCGAACCGAGATGCCGCGAAAACTCCGTTCACGCTCCATCGTGTGGTCGTTACGGGTGTGGTCGTCTAAACCTATCGGCGGCACTGCGCCGTTCTACCACACCCGCGCTATCCCGAATGGGTGCTACCCCCCGAGGGGTGCGCTACCCCGGCCGGATACCGTCGTCGACGATGCGGGCGTTCCGCTCGCGGTTGATGCGTTCGTCTAAGTCCTCATGGTCGTATATCTGGGAGATGATGGCGGCGTGGAGGTCGCGCCAGGCCATCGCGTAGATGGGTGACTGGCCCCAGGCCCGGAGTTCGACGACGTACTCGTCGTAGGCCTCCCACCGACTCTCGAACTGTTCGATGTGGTCGACGACGGCGCTGGCCGGTTCCCCAGAGTTGAGAGCGGCGTTGAGCTCCCGCTCCCAGCCGCCGACGGCCTGTTGCATGTCGCGTTTCGTGTCCTCGCTGTCCGCCGGCAGCGAGTCGACAATCCCGGACGGAATCCCCAGTTCGATATCGTCCATATCGCCACACAGAGTTCGGTGCAAATAAACCCCAGCGATGGGCGAACATGTTCGTCTCTACTGATTTGTAGGGGCGGAGTGTAGTGCGCGTATGAGCAGTGAGACACTGGAACGGCAGGCGTCGGATCCGGACCTGACCACTGTCGAGGTCAGGTGCACCGGCCACGTTCGCCGGGTCGTCGGCGAACCGTCGCTGTCATACACGTTCGAGGGGGACACGCTACGTGACTTCCTCGATGCGTTCTTCCGGGAGTACGACGTGAGCGAAATGCTCATCGCGGAAACCGAGGCCGACGCCACCACTGATGGCTGGGCCCCGGAGATGGCGGACCTCCCGGGCGACTGGGCGAAAAACCCCGAAGGCGAGCAGACCAGATGCTACGCGCGAGTTGCGGTCAACGGTGAGTTCAACGAACACCTCGACGGACTGGACACGGAACTGGAAGCCGGCGACCGCGTCGGATTGATGTTCCCGTTCATCTTCTGTTGCTAATTTGGGCGTCGATTTCGGCAGGACTTACCCCCCGGCAACTGGCGGGAACACACTGAGTTCGTCCCCGTCCTCCAGCGCAGTCTCCAGCCCGTCGAGATGCGTTATGTCTGTCCCGTTCCGGAGGATTGTCAGGTACTCCCGCAGGTCGCCGTCCTCGAACAGGTCCATCTCGGTGAATTCCTCTGAGAGCTGTCGGAGCACGTCACCCGCCTGCAGATCGCTTTCGTACTCACGGTGAACCGTTTTCTGCCCGACGGCTTCCCGGAAATTGGCGAAAAACCGCAGCTCGATTTGCATACCGCAGGGTTGGCGGTCGAGCGGCTTAAATCACAGCGCTCGGACCGAATACCTCGAACGAGCAACGGGTTCATTCGTTGTATTCCATCTATCATGGACCTCGAATTCCTATTCGATGGGAACGACTTCGGCCCGTTTTAGCGTCCCAGTCCATGACTCCGAATATGGAACGTGTGGTCGCAAGCGATGACCCGATGATAGATGTCGACCGACTGCGAGCGGAACTCGATGCTGATGTCGTCGTCGCGGAAACCGACGATGAGGACGCGCTCCGGGATGCTGCTGCCGGGGCAGCGGGGCTCGTCGTGGACGTAAACACGCCGGTCACCGCTGCGGTGCTCGACGCGCTGGACGACCTCAAAATCGTCGCGCGAGCGGGCGTCGGCATCGACAACATCGACGTGTCCGCGGCGGCGGACAACGGTGTGACCGTCACGAACGTCCCCGAGTACTGTACCGATGAGGTCGCCACCCACACGGTGACGCTACTGCTGGATTGCGTTCGGACGCTCACGGCCTACGACCGCGACGTTCGCGACGGTGGCTGGGGCTGGGAGCGGACCCGCCCGGTACATCGCGTCCGTGGCCAGACGCTGGGTCTCGTCTCCTTCGGCCCCATCGCACGGCGAGTACGCGACCAACTGCGGGGCTTTGACCTCGATGTGATCGCCTACGACCCCTACGTCGACGCTGAGGAGATGGCCGAAGCCGATGTCGAGAAGGTCACGCTCGAGAGGCTGTACGAGCGGGCTGACTACGTCTCCCTCCACGCACCGCTGACCGAGGAGACGGCGGAGATGATAGACGCCGACGCGCTCGCGGCAATGCGTGACCAGGCAATCCTCGTCAACACCGGCCGCGGCGGCCTAGTCGACGAGGGAGCGCTCCGGGCGGCGCTTGCGGACGGAACGATTGCGGCCGCCGGTCTCGATGTTCTGGCCGAGGAACCACCGACGGCGGACCACCCGTTGGTCGGCCTTGACAACTGTATTGTCACGCCCCACGCGGCGTGGTACTCCGAGGAAGCCCGCGACGACCTGAACGCCGCCGTCGCCGCGAACGTCAGGGCCGCGCTGGCCGGCGAGACGCCGCCGAACCGGATCGACCCGGAGACGGACTGGCTGTAAATATACGGCCGGTTTTGGCCGCTAACACCGTTGAAACGGCTGCCGGTGAGTGGCGCTACCTCAACTCAGCATCTGAGGAATTCCCGACGCTGGTCGCCGAGCGCGCTCTGGCCGGTCCCTGCCGTCTTGATGTCACGAGCGAGGTTCGAGAGATATGCTTGTAGACCAGGGTCACAGGTCCCGAATCCTCTGGCCTGGCGGTAATCACACCAGAGCGCGACCGGCAACAGCGGAGCTGCGAACAGTCCAGACAGCGTGACGCCCAACTGGAACGGGTGACCAGCCGGGACGGCAAGCCACGCGGCGGCCACGACCGCCCAGAACACCACTCCGTAGACGACGGTGTGTCGCCAGTTGTGTGTCGGTAGTTCATATCCGCGAATACGTGACGGCGAGTCGTCCGGGGTGTCGCCAGTGACCGCTCTGCCGGACGAGTCGCCAGTAGATGGAGAGACAGGACACGACATACTCCTTCGAAAGCGTGCTTCGATAATGACGGCTTGTTTGGCATACGCCGAACGAGACAGTGCGTATAAGCCACTCGACACGCAATGGGGTGTACATGCGAGAGTTCATTTTCACTATCGACTACGAACGGAACGTCGACCCCGTCATGGACGTGTTCATCGACTATCCGGAAACCCATTCCCGGACTATCGCGTGCAACGTCACACGGGACGGGATGTGGCGGCTCGAACGCGTCGCCGGTCCGGAGACCGCCCTCGAACAACTGGACGACGTGTACGACGACCCGGTCCAGTGTACCGAGTGTATCGGGACCCGTAACTGCAAGACTGACTGGACTTACGAGGTCATCGGCTCGGACCCCGGAGTTCGGACAGTGTACAGCTATCGGTCGGAAGCCGGCGACTGCCACTCGATTCCGCGGCTGGCCATCGACCACGTTGGCCGCGGCGTCCTCGTCGAGACCGAGCGCCGCGGGAGCCGGTGTGAGTGGCGGTTGCTCCTCTGTAGCGACGCCGGCGTCGACGGGCTGTTCGAGGAGATGGAATCCGAGCTCCGCGAGGGGCTCACCGTCGAGTTCCGGCAGCTCAGCTCGCCGTCGTACTGGGTCGACGAGGCCGTGACGCTGGCGGAGCTCCCGCCCGAGCAACAGGCCGCCGTCGAGGCCGCCGTCGAACACGGCTACTATCGGACGCCGCGAGACACCTCGCTCACCGAACTCGCAGAGACCCTCGACGTGTCGCGGTCGACGCTCCAGTACCGCCTCCAGCGGGCCGAAGCGTGGATCGTCCGGTCGTTCGTCACGCGGTCGATGGGGCCTGTCCAGGCCGACGAAGACGTCGCCGAGGGCGGCCGCCTCCGTATCGGTCGCTCGGGCGTGTAGTCGCTGGCATCGCATTCTGTCACCAGAACCGAGCCGAACTGCGCTATCCGCACACTGGCGCGTAGCGGCTCAGAACGAGGGAATAGCGGGAGGTGAGTCGTGCGCTGTGGGACGCTGAACGTGACACACAGCTACCGATTTTCCGAAGTTCGGCATATGCCAAACGAGTCGTCATGGGGGATGCACCCCTACAATTGGGTACGAACGCGGGCGTCCCCACGCGCTCGCAGAGGCACACTATGACGACACGCAGCATCTACTCCCCCGACGAACGCGGTGACAGTGTGGACGAACAGGCCGAGTCCGAGGCGAGCACCGGCCACGCCTGCCCGGACTGTGGCGGGAGCCTCGTCACCGACGACAGTCGCGGCGAGACCGTCTGCGAGTCGTGTGGTCTCGTCGTCGACGAGGACGAGATCGACCACGGCCCGGAGTGGCGGGCCTTCGACAGCCAGGAACGGGACAACAAGCGCCGCGTCGGCGCGCCGACGACCGAGATGAAACACGACAAGGGCCTCTCGACCAACATCGGCTGGCAGAACAAGGACGCCTACGGCAACTCCCTGTCGACGCGCCAGCGCGAGAAGATGCAGCGCCTGCGCACCTGGGACGAGCGGTTCCGTACCCGCGACCACGCCGAGCGCAACCTCAAGCAGGCCCTTGGCGAAATCGACCGGATGGGCAGCGCCCTCGGCGTCCCCGAGAGCGCCCGCGAGACGGCCAGCGTCATCTACCGCCGCGCGCTCGACGAGGGGATGCTACCCGGCCGCTCCATCGAAGGGATGGCGACCGCCGCGCTGTACGCCGCCGTCAGGCAGGCGAACCTTCCCCAGACCCTCGACGACATGGCCGTCGTCAGCCGTGTCGACGAGATGGAGTTCACCCGCGCGTACCGCTATCTCAACCGCGAACTCTCGCTGCAGGTCGGCCCGCCGGACCCCGCAACCTATCTCAGCAAGTTCGTCTCCGAACTCGACGCCGACGACGCCCTCGAACGCCAGGCCCGCGCGCTCATCGAAGCGGGGAAAGAAGCGAACGTCCACAGCGGCAAGAGCCCCGTCGGCCTCGCCGCCGCGGCCATCTACGCCGCCGGCCTGCTGCTCGGCGAGGAGATGACACAGGAGACCGTCAGCGAGGCCACCGACATCAGCACCGTCACCATCCGTGAGCGCTACCGCGAACTGCTGGAAGCCGAAGCGGAACTCGACGACAGCGCCGTCGACGCGGCGAGTGGTCCCGAATCCGGTGCAAGCGCCTAACTACGGCGCGCTGTTTTTCTTCTTAGCTCCGCTGTCCTTCGAACCCCTCCAGCCACCCACGCACGGCGCTCTGTATCGCGCCGGTCGTACTTCCGACGTGCAGTATCTGGTACCCCGACTCGGCCTTCTCGTTCACGTCGTCCATCCCGAAACCGAGGCCGCCGACGGTGACGTCCGCTTCCACCGCCGCCGAGCGGACCGTCTCCACCGCGTCCTGTACTTCCGGATGGTCGATCTCGCCCGGATGGCCGAGCGACACCGAGAGGTCGAACGGGCCGATGAACACGAAGCCCAGTTCGGGCACGTCCAGAATCGCGTCGATGTTCTCGACCGCCTCCTTCGTTTCGATTGTCGTCCCGATCAGTGTCTCATCATCCGCGGCCTCGATGTAGTTCTCACCGAGCCCCCAGCGGCGGGCCCGGGGCGCGGCCAGCCCCCGGTCGCCGGGCTCGCCGTCGTACCGGAACCGACCGGACCTGACCGCTTCGCGGACCTCCTCGGCGTTCTCGACCCGCGGGAGGAAAACGTTCTTCATCCCCAGGTCCAGGGCCTTCCGAACTAGCGTCGGCGACGTGTCCGGCAACCGAACCAGGAGCTCCGTTCCGGTCCCGTCGGCGGCCCGCAGGAGGTTCTCGACGGTCGCCGCGTCCCACGGGTCCGGTCCGCCGTGTTCGAAATCGAGCCAGATGAAGTCGACGCCGAGGTCCCCGTAGAACTCGACCAGCGTCGGGCTGTAGGTGTTGTCGAGGACGCCCAGCGCGACGCCGCCGCCGTCGACTGTCTTGCGGAGTCCGTTCGTTGGCAGTGGTTCGGCCATATCAGGCCAGTGCTGTGCGATACCAATAAACGTAGTGCGGAAGTAGTTGGCCGTCGTTACTGCCCGGCTTCCTTACTGTCCCGGCAGCGGGCAGAGGCTCGCGGTCAGGACGGCGACTCCGTCGGTGTGATTGTGCGCGCCGTGGGCCTGCCCGCGCTCGTTCAGGACGACGCCCGGCGCAGTGATGACTTCCTCAGTGTCGTCCTGCTGGACCGTCACCTCACCACGGACGACGTGGAACACGTTCGTTGCCCCGTCGTGTTCGTGCGGGTCGATAGTCGCGTCCGGCCCCAGCGCGAACGCTTTCACCAGCACGTCGTCGGTCACTGCCAGTTCACCGTCGATAACTTCGCCTGCTTCCGGTTCGGCGTCGAACTCGGATAATCGGTCGAGTGTCATACCGGCACGTGGGCCGGCGCTTCCTTAGCCGTTCGGTTGCTAAGAAAATCGGTCCCTGTTTGTGGTTCTTGAAGGCGTGTATTGTCTAACAGCCAGAAAGCCCCCGATACGCTCCAGTTCCGTGGCTCGCTACGCTCCTCGGTCATTGCACTCCCTGCGGTGCTTACATCGCCGGGGTTCCCGGAGCGTGGGTGGTCGGCTCTGCCGACCACCACATAACGTGGCGGCTCCGCCGCCACGCTGTCGGCCCCTTTCAGTCCCATCCATGTCGGCTGGCCAAACAGCTACGAGGCTTTCTGATTGTTTGTCCACTCGCTCCTTCGAGTGAGTACCGACTATCTCATCAATCCGCTAGCCGGAACGCGAGATTGTACATCGTCCCGGTTCGCTCGGAGCCGATAGCCGCGACCAAATCTTCAGCCATCGCAGTCAGTGGCTCACCCACTACGTCGGGAAGCCGGTCAGCGTACCCACGCACCACCTCCGCGTGGGCGTCCAGGTGTGCCCCGGTCCAGGGCACAGGGTCAAGCAAGGTCTTCTTTCGCTCGACAGTCCAGCCGTGCTCGGCGAACACCGCGGCCAGCACAGCGGGCGGGTAGAAGGTCAGCGCCGGCCGACCGTCGACCACCCGCGCGGCGGCGTTCTCCAGCGTGAACAGCCGGTTAACGGCCGCACCGGACGGCGGCACCCCGTAGTCGTCGACGACGAGGCGGCTGTCGGGCTTTGCGACCCGCGTTAGCTCGGCCGCGATAGGGTCCAGTTCAACCGGTGGCAGGACGTTACACAGCCCGTGGGCGGTGACGAGGTCGACGCCGTCGGTCGCAAGCGGCGTCGCTCGGAGGTCAGCCTCGATGACGACCAGCCGGTCGGCGTTCCCGTCGCCGACGCGCTCCCGGACCGTCACGGCGTGGTCGGCGTCGTTCGTCACCGCGTACACCCGCTCTGCGCCCGCGGCCAGCAGTCCAGCCGTCGTGTTCCCGACACCGGCCCCGGCTTCGAGACAGACCCGCCCCTCGACCTGCTGGTCGGCGAGGGCGGCCGTCACCGTCTCCGGAACGTCGTCCACGCTCATACTGTTGGCTGTAGCTTTGTGAAGATATTCACCACCCTATGGTGGTGAAATTTTCCAATGGCTTACAGCCGACAGTATCAGTGGTGCAGTTGCTCGGGCACCGGGCTGTCATCGTGTCGCGCTTCCTCGATGACCGCGCGCTGCCGGGCCTCGTCCATCCCCTCCGAGCGGCTAGCGGCGTCGAGTACCATCGCCACGAGCTTCGGGTCGCCGGGGCTGACGACTGTGTCGAGCCCCTGGGCGGCGGCGAAGTCGAACCGCTCGCGGACGGTTTCCGGCGTGTCGACCGGTTCGTACCAGTTCGCGTACGGCCGGTCGGCCTCGGCCAGTTCGTCGGTCGGCGGCCACGAGCCCTTCGCGAACGCCTTGATGCCCAGCGTACCGATGCCCTCCGACTCACAGCGTTCCAGCACGGCCTCGTAGTCGTACTCGCCGTCGTTCTTGCCGGCGACGACGGGGTTGAGCGGGAACATCACCGTCTCCAGGTCGTCGATGCGGTCGATGGCGTCCAGAATGAGTTCGGGGTTGCCGTGGCTCGTCAGCCCGATGTGGTCGATTTTCCCCGCCGCCTTCGCCTCGTGTATCGCGTCCAGCGCGCCGCCGTCGGCGGTGATGGTGTCCAGTTCGTCCTCGTACTCCAGGCCGTGGATCTGGTAGAGGTCGATGGTGTCGATGCCGAGGCGGTCAAGCGACCGGTCGATTTTCCGCGCCGCGCCCTCGTACTCGCGTTTCTGGGTCTTACAGCTCAGGAAGATGTCGTCGCGGTACTGCCGGAGTTTCGGCCCCAGTTTCAGCTCCGCGTCGCCGTACGTCGGTGCCACGTCGAAGTGGTTGACGCCGTGGTCCAACACGAGTTCGACCAGCTGGTTCGCCCCCTCCTGTTCGAGCCAGTTGAGTGCGATCGAACCGAACGTCAGCACCGTGCTCTCCTGTCCAGTGTCGCCCAGCGCTCGGGTCTCCATACCGACTCCACGTCCCGGAGACCAATAACCGTTGGTCGCTGCCGTTTCAATCGGCCTGGATGCCGGACCGCGAGGGAATTCGCCGGCCGGGGTTTATTACTCTCTCAGTCCGAACGGGCTGTATAGATGTTTGGGAGAGAACAACTGTTCTCGGCGATGACGGCGTCGTACGTGATCGCGGTCACGCTCGCCCTCGTCATCGCCGCGATATTCGCGCCGGTCATCTGGAACGGCGTGCCAAGCGGCGGCGACGACGATCCGAGCGTCGCCGTCATCACCCTTCGCGGCGGTACAACCGACGCTAACGTCAACGCGGTCAAACAGGACCTCCGCGAAGCACGAACCAACGAATCAATCGAGGCAGTCGTCCTCCGGGTCGACAGCCCCGGCGGGCCGGTCGACTCAAGCGAGGAGTTCTACCTCGCGGTAAACCGGACCGCCAGTGAGATGCCCGTCGTCGCCTACGTTGAAGGCACGGCCGCCTCGGGCGGGTACTACGGCATTACGCCGGCCGACGAGATCGTGGTCAAGCCGAGTTCGACCGTCGGCAGTATCGGCGTCATCGTTCAGGCCCCGTTGAGCCTCATCGAGCAGGTCGAACAACAAGGCGAGACGTTCGTCCGCTCGGGGCCGGACAAGGCCCAGATAAGCAAAGACAGTCTCCGCGAGGACATCGAAGTGCTCCAGCGGTCTTTCGTCGGGACGGTCATGCGTCACCGGGGCGAGCAACTGACCGTCTCTCGCGAGGAAGTCGCCAACGGCGGCACGTACCTCGGCGCACAGGCGACCCAGAACGGTTTCGCCGACCGGATCGGCGACACCGAACTGGCCATCGAACGGGCCGCCGCGCTCTCAGACGACATCGAGGGTGACCAGTACGACGTGACCTACCAGGGCAGTGGCGGTGCCAATTTCAACGTCATCATCGTTCCTGCCGGCGCTGAGACCGTCCAGGGTGCGAACAACGTGACGTACCTCGTCCACCCCGACGACAGCGAGACGACGTTCCGGGAACCGGTGAGGTACTACGCCGTCTGGGGAATCCCCGCTGAGGACAACAATGCAACGGTGATCCGCAATGACTGAGGGCCGTATCGTCAAGCCGCTGGCCGTGTTTATCGTCGTTCTCGTGATGATACTGGGCGGCACGTTCCTTCTCGCAGTCGCCAGTCCGGGGTCGTCGGGGCCGCCGGACGGCCAGTCTATCGACGGTCAATCGCCGTCACAGTACCAGCCAGACGCTGTCAATGCGCCTATCGACCCAGAAGAGGGGGAGATTTCGGTCGACACCGACACGAGCGACAAGCGAATACTCGTCGACACGAGCCACGGCAATCAGGTGTCTGAATCCGAACTCGAACCGATCACCGAGGCGGTGTTCGAGGCGGGCCACACCGTCGAGTACGGCACGTCCGGCACCGCCTCGTTCGCCGATTCGCTCGGCCAGTACGACGGTGTACTCATCGTCCAGCCGCTCGGCAGCTATTCACAGGAGGAACGCGACGCGCTCCAAGAGTACACGGACGACGGCGGGCGTGTCGTCATCCTCGCCGAACCGACACAGACCCGACTTTCGACCGGCTTCACCCAGTCGACGACGACAGTGTCGTTCGGGGCCAACAACGCCACCGAGCGCTACGGCGTCCGGATGGGTGCCGAACAGTTGTACAACGTCGATGACACGGCCAACGACAACAACTTCAAAGCCATCTACGCATCCCCGAGCGACGACGGGGAACTGACCGACGGTATCGAGACGATTACGTTCGACACCGCCGGCTACGCGGTGGTGAACGGCGACGCCGAGACGAAGTTCACCGCCGCCGAGGGCACCCGGACGCTGGAGACGCGCCGCACCGGCACGTACGCGACAGTCGTTCGCAACGACAACATGGTGTTCGTCACTGACTCGACGTTCATACGCAGCTCCGAGATATACGACGCCGACAACGAGGTGTTCATCGGGAACCTGCTTTCGTTCCTGCTCGACGGCGAGGCACCCGATCCGGGCGGTGGTGCGACCCCAGATCCCGGATTCAGGACTGGCGGTGATACTTCAACTCCGACCGAAACACCACCGGAACCGACCCCCGACCCGACTCCGACACCCACTCCCCCGAGCGGGTCCTGAGCCGGACTGCTCGGACCGCTATTGGTCGCGTCTTCACTGATTGCTATGCTGACCGCCGTCTCGCTGTACAGGCCACGTTCGGCAGCGTCGGCGACGAGAGTTCCATCGTCGTCTGTGCCCGACGACACCATGTCTGGTTCGTAGGCACCGTCTTCCACTTCCTGTACATCGACCCGTTTCCACGACTTTGCGAGCCAGGGATAGACAGTCCCCGCCGCGTCCTGTGTGATACTGCTTTCATACACGAGTCCATTGACCTTCCCGGACGGCGAATTAGTGCTGTAAGCCGGGTCAAAGGAATCGATGCCGGCACCGAGGCCGAACCGGAGGGGCCACCCTCCTGTATCTCGTTGATATCGACTTCGACGCGTTCACGGACTGGATCGGAACCTCCACCGTCGCCACTGTTACCGTCTCCGTCGGTGTTACACCCGGTAAGTACGGTCAGTGTAGCCGTACCCGTCGCCTGAAGCAACCATCGGCGCGACACTATCGGCGTTCCGCTGATATCTACATCTTGAGACCTGAGCACAGCCATAGAGGGGTAATGTCCGTGTTACTGTTCGACATGCTTATACTGAATCCTGATTGCAGGAATTACAATCAAACTCAGCCACACAGTCGCCCATGTCACAATCGATAAGAGCATACATCGTTGAGGAATAATCATGATACAGTCAGCGGGGCCGCTTCTGACGGTTGACCTGACGGCCGGTGAAACCCACACCGAGGAAATTGACGGCATCCTCGAACAGTATCTCGGTGGCCGCGGCGTCGGGACACGGCTAGCCCACGAGCGGATTCCGTTCGACGTGGACCCGCTCGGAGCGGAGAACCGACTGGTGTTCTCCACCGGGCCGATGCAGGCCGCACAGACGAGCTTCACCGGCCGGATGAACTGCACCGGCGTCTCGCCGCTGACTGACGGGCTGCTCTCCTCGAACGCTGGCGGGTTCATGTCCCGGAACTTCGCTGATACCGGGTACAGCGCCGTCGAGCTCGTCGGCGAGAGCGACGAACTCGTTATCGTCCATGTACGGGACGACAGTGTCGAATTCGAGGCTGTACCCGATCTCACTGGTGCGACTGTCCCCGAGACACTGGACTACTTGGAGGCCGAACACGGTATCGAGTCGGACCAGACGGCGGTCATCGGCCCGGCCGGCGAGAACGCGGTCCGGTTCGCGTCCATCATGACGAGCGCGGAGCGGGCCTTCGGCCGCGGGGGCCTCGGTGCGGTCATGGGCGCGAAAAACGTCAAGGGAATCACGTTTGCGGGCGATTCCCCGCCGGACATCGATATCCCGGCCATGCAGATGGATATCCACCGCGAGGCCGCGACGGCGGACCACATCATGAAACGGCAGGGAACCGTCTCGGTGATGGACTTGGCGAACGAGGTCAACGGGCTCCCGTCATACTACTTCTCCGAGCAGTCCTTCGCGGGCGTGGAAGGTATCAACGGCGACGCCGTCGAATCGAAGAAGTACAAGAAGGGGACCTGCTCGGCGTGTGCCTTCGCCTGCAAACTCCCGACGCGGGACGAGGAGCGCGGTGTCGAAACCGAAGGCCCCGAGTTCGAGGTGGCGATGGCGTTCGGCTCGAATTCTGGCGTCGACGACATCGTGGACGTGATGCAGTCCAACGAACTCTGTGACCGCCTCGGGATGGATGCCATCTCCGCCGGCAATACGGTCGCGGCCTACCTCGACAGCGAGGGCGCTTTTGGCGATACCGAGTTGATTCACGAGACTGTCGAGCAGATCGCCCACCGCGAAGGTGTCGGCGACACGCTGGCGGAAGGTATCGACCGCTGTCACGACGACCTCGGCGTCGAGAACTGGACGGTCAAGGGGATGGATTTCGCCGCCCACGAGGGCCGGGTCCTCCACGGCCAAGGGCTCTCCTACGCTGTCGCCAACCGCGGCGCGGACCACATGTACGCGACGTTCTACTCTGTCGAGTACCCGCTCGTCCCCGACGATCAGGCGGTTGCTCCGGAGGGAACGCTCGGAAAAGCCGACGTGCTGGTCGAGCGGGAGAACCTGATGGCGCTGAACGACAGCGGCGTCGTCTGCAAGTTCTCCCGGGACTTCATGACGCCCGAGCGCTACGAACAGCTCTTCGATGCCGACTTCGAGGACCTGCTGGCCGTTGGCGCTCGCACTGTGACGCTCGAACGCCACTTCAACAACCAGCGCGGCTTCGACCGGGCAGACGACGCGCTCCCATACGAACTCCCATCGTTCGAGGCAGCGCTCGACGAATACTACGACGCACGCAGCTGGTCCGACGATGGCACCGTCCCCGAGAGTACACTGCCGGTCTAATTCTCGCCCTGGAATCCTATCAGAGAGCTACGTGGCTCCGTCCACACACTGGCGGCAGCCCGGCCGGTCCATCGATTTCCCCTCGACGACGAACGCTGTCCGGTGTGAATAAACTGCGTCGCGGTCAGTATCGGGACAAATGCCGGCAGTGACGATCTGGATACGAGCGGCGCGCGACCCGCCGGATCGGACAACTTCGACGGCTTCGATCCCGTCGACACTTTCGGGGAGTCGCTGCTCGATTGCCTTCATCGTCATCGGAGCGATGCCACACCCCGAACACGCACCGTCGATGGCGACGGTGGCCGTGCCTTCGCTCTCGTCGATACTGCGGCCCTCGAAGTTGCCGCCGTGTTGCTGGATCTGTGAGACGTTGTTGCTCAAGTAGTTGCGCGCCTGTCGTTCGAGTCCTTCTGCGCTCATGACAGCTCTACCCACACACCATCATATCATAAATACTACCATTTTGGGGGGCCCAAAATACTGTTTTTCGGCGGCTAAAAGTCCATATCTTGGGAATACATATTTTTACCATACGCATTCTGTTACTTTTTCGCACCACCTAAAACAGGGGAGGCAGTCCGTTCAGACGGCGTCCTCATCGGCGGGGCTCGAACCTGAACCGGTTGCCTCCTCTGGTCCCGCCGCTCCAGCATCACAGGGGAGCGTAGCCGCCAGTCGCTCGGCGATCATCGGACTGACCAGACCGGCCAGTTCCATCGCTTCCGTCTCGTGGTCGTCGAGATCTAGCACCCCCCGGAAGAACCACGAAACGGTCACGTACGTCTCGTGTAACTCTGTGGCTTCCTCGCGTCCCGATTCGGTCAGCGTCACCCCCTCGTAGGGCTCGTAGGAGACGAGATCGTCTTCGGCGAGTCGCTGACACATCTCCGTCACCGCTGCTGGAGACCGGTCGAGCATCTCCCCTAACTCTCCCGGCGCGACTGGCGGGTCGTCCCGGTGCTGTGCGATGTAGATTGCCAGCAGATACTCCGGTGCCGTGGTCATCGCTCCGCCGAATCCGTCCCGTCCCCGCCGCTTGCTGCGGGCGTACCGGCCGTCGACTCTCCTGTCGACCGCTGACCGGTCCTGAAGATCACCGCGTAGGCCCCAGCCAACAGTCGAGTGCGCGACCGTTGCGGGCGTTTATCTATCTCCGATATCCCGCTATCGCTGTCGCCACTCATCAGGCAGACGCCCCCCGATAGTGTCGGCAGAGCACGGGCGGTCGAGCAACTGATCGCCGTTGGGACCTCGGGATATGGCCCGCAGTGCACGCCGACACCACGTGATGGTGTCTGTAGTCCTTGACGATACGAAACCGCTCGCCATCGATTCCTCCGTGGGTCTCCCCCGCTTGTGCCCCGCACGCAGTACCGTCGCCTGCCATATGTTTTAGGCCGCCCTAATAATATAAAACGTCTGCGGTTTTTAGGACTGCCTAATCCAATCTGCGAAGTCGGTACACGGGATGGCCGAATCCGCTGTCCGGCGAAGTGAGTCCGTCGCGTGGTACTCGCCTCACTACCGGGAACACACCCTTCCGTCACTGCTGTCCCGAATCGGCCCGTTCAGTCTGTTTTGGCGATTTGATATCGCATCATATGATTTATCAGATTCGCAATCGGCCAAGCTCCGACTCGTCCGTGAACAGCCAACAGAAGGTGAGTAGCGGCTAAAACGTCGCTATTCGGTAAACTCGGTAATAGAATCGAACGCGTCGGTCGCCAGCCGTTCGGCGACTGCATCTCTGTCTACGTCGCTGATTTCCTGTGGGTATTTTCGCTCGAAGTAACTCACGATGTTCTCGACATCGCGAGTTAGCAGCTCTCGGGCGTTTTCGTGGTCGGTCGGGACGGCCTGGGGCCAGTCGAAGACGACGACGCCCTCGTTCGTGACGAAGACGTTGTACTCGCTCATGTCCGCGTGGACGTACCCCTCACGGTAGGCCGTCTGCATCTCTTCGAGTACGAGATCCAGAATCGGCAGTACCTGTTCCGGTTCGAGTTTCGTTCGGGAGAGCTCGACGCCGTCTATCTTCTCCATGACAATCGCATGGCGGTTCGTGTCGATTGGCTGTGGGACCGACACGTCCGGATACAGCGTTTCAAGAGCATCGTACTCCCGCTCGGCGGCCTTCCGGGCGGTGTAGAGCCAGGAGACGTGGTCGCGGTCGGCGGTGTACTCCCGTTCTTTCATCACTTCGCGGAAATTGGTGTACCCTTCGCGGTGGTATTTGAGTGCTACCGGTTTGTACGACTGGGCCTCGTACACGTCGCTTTCCTTGCCTACACCCAGCGGCGACCCGACTCCTTCGATAGTGTCGCGCTCGGCAAAGGTATGTAGCGCAAGCGTATCGTACCCCTCGAAAGTGAGTTTGAAACCCTCGTACTGGATGGTCTTGCGTTCGACCAGTCCCCGGTCCGCACATCGGTCGAGCCGATAGTCAACATCTTCCGTCGTCAGCCGGGAGAACTCGGTCAACTTCTCGCAGGCGACGTACTCCGAGAACCGCATCCCCTGTTCGACGCCGGAAAGCAGATGGAAGTCCTCGGGTTCCAGCTCCGCCATCACTGAAGCCACGTTCTGGACCATTAGGGTTCTCTACTGGGCCAACTGGTAAAAGGCCGACGCGTTCGGTAAATGGCATTAATAAATTAGTGATCGCTATACGAAATCTCATCTCAGCTTCATCGCTGTTCGGTTTGCAATCGGACTGTCGATGTGCAGATCAGTACCGGGCGAGCGGGGCTGTTCTGTGGGGTGTCCAGTATAGTCTTGTACGGCCGCCCTGAACCGAGTAGATTCAAACACAGCGCGCTCGTAAGAGGGCGCGGACTCTCTCGTGCAGATATACCAGCTCCAGTGTTAGGTATCTAACCACTCCGACACGGACGTGGTTCGCGACCGCAACAGTGTCTGAGACAATATCCTGCCGAGTAGGGAATACTTTAACCCACATGAGTACATGTTCACAGAATAGTATTATCGGTCGCCTATCACTGCTGTACTACCGTTTCTGTAGCTCAAGCTACGACTGAGTACTCGAGAATGGGGGCTCCGAACGGTTGCAGTCCCCTTTATCTGAACTGTATCTGAAAAGGATCGCGAGTTACACATCAGTCTGCAAATACAATCCTAACCTCGGTAGCTGTATATGTAATGCGAACAACGGCTGTCTTCAGCTACTGCATATGTTCTAAATTAGTCTATACTTTTGGCCACCTGAACACGAACAAACCGTGTGAGCAGACGAAATAAAGACCAACTCAGAGATCTGCTTCGCTCGCTTACCCTCCATCCCCACGATAGACGACTCGCGTTTCCAGTGTTGTTCGCCGTCGGCACACAGCTGTATTTTTTCCTGACAATCACACTCAGTACCCCTCGACCACCCATGGCACCCGACGCCGGGATCTTCGAGCATCTCGGCTGGTATCTGACACGCGGCGGTCGGCTGTACGTCGACGCCTGGGAACCGAAGTTGCCGCTGTCCTACGAGACGACCGGGATACTGGCATTGCTATCCGGTGGTGATATGTATCGCCTCCATCTTCTCAGCGTGGTGCTGATGAGTGGTGCACTGTGTGCGATCGTCGGACTCGTTGTGATACTCGTCTACGATGTCACCGGCGATGATCTCGTTGCGCCGCTGGCTGGCCTCTCGATGTTTCTGTTACCGGGGTTTGCCGTCCGTCCGGCGTATGGGTTCAAAGCGAAATATCTCCTCGTTCTCTGTGGGTTACTGGCGATATATCTGTACACGCGTGGCTACCCGGCACTGAGCGGTGTGGCTGCGGCAGCCAGCGTGGGATACTGGCAGGCTGGGGTCATCTTCCCACTGATTGTGGTCGGGTTAGCGATTCAACAGCGCGACACGCGGGCGCTTGAGCGTGTTGTCGCCGGCGGCCTCGGGTTTACCGTCGTTATGTTGATGCCGGTGTTTCTCCTCTGGCATTCAGCCTCGGAGATGGTCGTTCAGGTTCTCTTCGTACCGTTACAGACGGAGGAACACGCGTCGTTGCTCGCTCGGTTCGTCGCCGGTGTCGTCCACTTCAAATGGGCGTCACCGTTCGTCTTGCTCGGAGGGCTCGGCCTCGCTCACACCGCTCGATGCTGTTTCACCGAGCGTGACGGCGTTGTCGGGCGCACCGACTGGTGGATTCCGGTCGGCGCAGCGTGGTTCGCGTTTCTGATACTGTTCGTCGATTTCGAAACTGGCGGCTACACTGACCTCATTCCGGGGCTCGCGTTCGTCGCAATCGGTATCGGCATGATCGCGACGGTGCTTCGCGACCGACAACAGGCGCAGTATCTCGGCGTCATCCTTTCGCTGGTTCTCATCGTGAACGTCGCCTTCCTCGGGAGCGTCGGTGTTGTTTTCACACCCGTTGAGACGCCGGGACCGGTGCCGATGTCGGACCTCGAAACCCACGATCTCCCAGCGGCCTATGACGAGGCCGAACCAGTACCCGACGTCCGGTACATCTACTGGCAACAGATCGAGCCGTCGACGTGTCACTATCGGCTCTCGGTGATGGAGTTGCGGTGGCTTGACCGAGTCGACTCGTCGGTAGACAGTCGCTGCCTCGACTTCGGGACCGCCAGAGCCCGACTCGGGAACGGGTAGCCAGTTACGACTCCGTGGAGTCGTAGTCGGAGAGTGATGTTTGCGTCGTTTCGACTGAGCCCGTAATGATGTAGGGGACGATAATCCGGAAGAACTGAGCCGCAAGGACCAGCAGGATCGGACCCAGGAAGATGCCGTAGAAGCCAAACGCAATAGGGCCGAGGATGTATGCGAACATCAGCAGGCCGACGTGGGTCAGATCGCCGCTGACGTACGGGCGAATCAGGAAATCCGGGATGGTATCGACGACAACCAGCGTGACCACGAGGAAGAGGACAACCCAGGCTAGGGCCGCCGTCTGTCCCATGATGACTGCGGAGACCGCAAGCAGCGCAGCGACGGGCAGATAGACGATTTTCATCCCAACCACGGGAATGAGGCTACCGATGCCAGTGAGTGCGCCGACGAGCGGTGCAAACGGAACCTGTACTGATCCGGGAGCGACCAGATTGTACAGCGAGAACACGAAAATCCCGATAACGTCCGTCACCAGTGCGTTCAGGATGTTCCCGAAGAGAATCGAGGACAGTTCCTCGTCAACCGCCGCCGTGTACTTGCGAAGGACACCCGACCCGTCAAAGGTGTCGAGGAACCAGCCGACAAGCCGTGGTCCGTCGGTAAGCAGGTAGTACGTTCCGGCAAACATGATGAACACGCGCAGCAGTAGCGACGTAAGCATGCTCACGGAGCCGATGAGCGTATCGGAGACTCGTCCCAGCCATGACTGGACTGTCGCGTTTTGCAACAGGCTGACCACCTCATTCGGCCCCATCGCCAGCACCTCTGAGAAGCCGAGGTCGGCGAGTGGCCCCGGCAGCGAGCCACCTTGAAGCTCCTGAAACTGTGAGAGGTACACCGCGCCCAAGCCACCCTCGCCGAAGAACGACTGTAACTCGGGGACAATGAGGACGATCGTGTAGCCGACTAGAAGCACGAACGGCAACAGGAAGAAGAAAATCGTGGCCGCCGCATGGACCTGCTTCTGGTAGGGGACGGCCCGATTCAGGAACGATTCGGGTAGCGGGAGCCGCCCGAGCCGTCGATAAATCGGTCGGCTGGCGTAGTACAGAAAGACGGTAAACACGAGCGTCGGAAGGAACTGGGACAGGACGAGCCCGACCACGAGGAGGAGTGCTACGCCCGCGAGGGCAAAGAGGGCGCGCCGTCCGAGGTCGGTACTGTATTCCATATGTTTTCAGTACAACATCTCGATAAAAAATAAAACCACCGGTCGGCCCGATGATTTCTAGAGTGGGCGGAGCAAAATAGGCGGCGTCACGCTATCGGCTGTGGCTACAGCCCCTCAAACGTCGTTATCGCCTCCCGCCAGTCTTCGGGAATCGGGCGTGAGGATTCCGTGTCACGATCGTACGTGACGACAGTCGTTTCCCCGGTCGCAGCCACACCATCCTCGGTCCGGACCTCGTACTCGAAGGGGAAGCTCTTCCCACCCAGACGGGGAACCCGAACGGCAACGGCGACGGAGTCACTGATCTGGACCGGCTGAATGTAATCGACTTCGAGGTTCGCGATGACCATGCCAGTGCCCGACTCGCTGCCCGAGAGCAGCGCTTCGCCACAGTCGACCACGTCGTGCAGGTAGTCGATGCGAGCCTCCTCGAAGTAGGTCGCGTACGTCGCGTTGTTGACGTGGCCGTACGTGTCGATGTCCGTGTACCGGACCTCGACGTCCGTCGTGTACTCGAAGCTCATGCCAGCAGTTCCGCGTGTTTCTCTTTGAGCTTCTCGATTTTCGGCGGGATGGTCAACTGACAGTAACTCTGGTCCGGGTTCTTCTCGAAGTAGTCTTGATGATACTCCTCGGCGGGATAGAACGTCTCCAGCGGCTCGACTTCGGTGACGATGTCGCTGTCGTAGCCCGGCTCTATTTCCTCGATGAGGGCTTCGACGGTTTCGCGCTGGGCCTCGTCGTGGTAGAACACGGCCGAGCGGTACTGCGTCCCAACGTCGTTGCCTTCCCGGTCTTTCGTCGTCGGGGTATGCGTCGTGAAGTGGACCGCGAGGAGGTCCTCGTAGCTCACCTGGTCCGGGTCGTACGTAATCTGGATACACTCGGCGTGGCCCGTTTCTCCGCGGCAGACCGCCTCGTAGCTGGGGTCGGCAACGTGGCCGCCGGCGTAGCCCGAAACCACATCGGTCACGCCGTCGATCTGCTTGAACACCGATTCCGTACACCAGAAGCAACCGCCCGCGAATGTCGCTTGCTCAGTCATCACCGGACGTACGTGCCCGGCGTACAAAACTCACTGGCTATGTCCGTTTCAGATAGGTACTGACCTACCGGTCGACCTCTCCCATGATGGTGTCCAGACTGCCGATTGTCGCTACGAGGTCGGGGATATATTCACCGCGAGCCATCTCGGACAGCGCCTGAACGTGTGAGAAGGAGGGGCCGCGGATCTTGAACCGGGCTGGCTTGTCCGTCCCGTCCGAGCGGATGTAGATGCCGAGTTCGCCCTTCGCGGCCTCAACGGCGCGGTAGATTTCTGTGTCAGGGTCGGGCCGGAGCGTTCGGGGGACGTTCGCCTGTATCTCGCGGTCGTCCGCGGGCCAGTCCTCCAGCAGGTCGACGCACTGGCCGATGATCTTCGCGGACTCCTCTACTTCGCGCAGGCGCACGAGCAGGCGCGAGAAGTTATCGCCGCCCTGTTCAGTGACGACCGACCAGTCGAGTTCGTCGTAGTAGCCGTACGGGTCGTCTCGGCGGAGGTCGTAGTCGACGCCGGAGGCTCGCGCGACCGGGCCGGTACAGCCGTAGGCCTTCGCGGTTTCAGCCGAGAGGTGGCCCGTATCAACTGTCCGTAGCTGGAGGATCTCGTTGCTGGTGAGCATATCGTGGTACTCCGTGAGCTTGTGGGGTAGATCGTCGAGGAACGCATGGATCTTCTCGAAGAACGCCTCACGAGGTTCGGGCAGGTCCCAGGCGACCCCGCCCAGCCGCAGGTAGTTGAACATCAGCCGCTGGCCGGTCAGGTCTTCGAGGATGTCCTGGACGAGTTCGCGGTCCCGAACCCCCCACTGGAAGGTGGCGGTGAACTCCCCGACCACGTCCAGCGCGTAAGTCGCGACCGCGAGCATATGCGAGAGGATGCGTGAGAGTTCGCCGCCCATCGTTCTGATGACCTGGGCGTACGCCGGCACCTCGATATCGGCGATGTCCTCGGCCGCTCGGGCATAGGCCCACTCGTTCAACAGGCCGGCCCCGCCCCAGTCCCAGCGGTCCGGATACGGCATGATCTGGTGGCGGTAGGTACCCTGCTGACACATCTGTTCTTCACAGCGGTGGATGTAGCCGATGTCGGGATCGACGGCCGCCACCTGCTCGCCGTCGAGTTGAGCGTTCAGGTGGAGGACGCCGTGGGTCGAGGGGTGGTGTGGCCCCATGTTGAGGTGCATCGTCTCCGGCCCCTCACGGCGGTCTTCGAGCAGGCGCTCGTGCTCGCGGAAAGAGACGATCTGTGGCTGGTCCTGATTGTAGTCCCGGCTCAGTGGGTGGCCCTGCCAGGTCTCGGGCAGGAGAATGCGTCGGAGGTCGGGGTGGTCTTCATACTCGATGCCGACGAGGTCGTAGGCCTCCCGCTCGTGCCACGCCGCCGTCTGATACACGGGCGCGGCGGATTCGCTGGTTGGAGACTCTCTGGGCGTTGGGACGACGACCGAGAGTTCCTGTGTCGGGTCGTCGTAGCGCCGCAGATGATAGATCGTCTCGAACCGGTCGGCGTACTCCTGGGCAGTCACGCAAGCGCAGTGGTCCAGCCCGGCTTCGGTTCGCAGCGTCGAGAGGACGGACTGTACCTCGTCGGCACGGATGACAACGGCGGGGGCGTTCTCGTGGCGTTCGGTAGAGAGGACGTGGTCGGCGATTGGCTCGATAAGCGGATGGACGTCGTCGGGTCGGTGGACTGTCTGGGCCATTTCAGTGGCCGTCCGTTCGCCGGCTGCCGTCCTCGACCTGTCCCCTCACGCCCGAGGTTATTTTAAATACCTCTGGGAACAGTCAGGTATGAAGTACGTCACGCTCTCGCTGTGGATGGCCCCCGAGGTCCGCCATCCGATGCACCAGTTCGTCGTTGAGCACGACGGCTACGAGGCGAGCTATCTCCTCCGGGGGAACGAGGTCGGAACTGACCTCCAGACGCTGTTGTTCCACGTTGACGGCTTCCCGCCCGAACCTTACCGGGCGGCGCTGGAACAGGCCGACACCGTCCGGGAGTACGCCATCTCGACGTGTCCCGACGAGACGTTCTACCTCTACGTACAGGATTCGCCGTCGGCGACCGGCCACGACCTCGTCGACGCACTGACGCGGGCCGGCCTGGTCATCGTCTCGCCGGTGGCCTACCGCGCCGATGGTACGGTCGGGCTCACGCTGGTCGGTCCGGGCGGGACGGTCCAGCAGGCAGTCGAGACGGTGCCCGACGGTGTCTCCGTCGACGTACGGGAGGTCGGGGAGTACGACAGCCGGCGGCTCGACACCGGGGCGGCGCTCACCGACCGGCAGTTCGAAGCTGTCGCCGCCGCGGTCGACTGCGGGTACTACGGCGACCCCCGCGAGGGCGGTGTCGACGACGTCGCCGACGAACTGGGCTGTGCTCCCGGAACTGCTGCCGAACACCTCCGGAAGGCTGAGGCCCATGTGATGGCTGATGTACTCGAACAGCGGCCCGCGTCGGCGGAATAGTCCGCTCTGTCCGGGAACCGCCGGAGCGGCTGACTACCGTGTACCTTCCCGAAAAACTATAAACACCGGAACAGTGCCTCCTAATGCTGGATTGCGAACACACCACAGGGGCCAGCGATGGCCCAACTCAGGACGACACTGACTATGGACACAGTAACTATCGACGACGTACCGGTCGAACGGAACCCGATGCAGGTACACGACATCCGCAAGCCCGTTTCCCGAAAACTCGGGACCGAGCATTTCGCGGCGAACTACTTCGAACTCGAACCCGGTGACTCCTTCTCGGGGAGCCTCCACCGCCACCACGACCAGGAAGAGGTGTTCTACATCGAACAGGGACAGACCACCTTCGAGGTCGGCCTCGACCGCGAGGAGGTCGACGTTTCGGGCGGCGAACTGATTCGCTTCGAAGCCGGCGAGTTCCAGCAGGGCTACAATGCCGGCGACGAGCGCGTCATCGGCTGGGCCTTCGGCGCGCCCGGCGCGACTCACGACTGGGACGAGCTAGAATCGAGAGCGCACTGCTCGGAGTGTGACGAAGAGACGACCCAGAGCGTCGCCCTCGCCGACGGCCGATTCGAACTCACCTGTACCGACTGCGGGAACGTTCAGGGATAGGACCTGCGTCTGCCGCTTGTGTGGGTAGAAACAGGCTTTCGGTGGTTTTGCATAAACAACCCCGTCGGTCATTCCAGCGAATGCTAGCCCACAATTCATATCGCATCGCGCCACGAAGCCCGGGTATGTCACTGGCCGATTTGGAGTGGCGCGTCATCGGCGAGGAAACACGACCCGGACCGATGACGATGGCGCTGGAAGCGGCCGCTGCCGAAACCGTCGCTGCCGGCGGGCCGGCAACGGTGCGAGTGTACACCTGGCCTGATACGCTGTCGCTGGGCTACGGACAGGACCCCGACACGATTGACTGGGAAGCGTGTGAACGCGAAGGTATCGGGGTAACGCGACGGCCCACCGGGGGTGGCGCGATCTACCACGACAGCGTGGCGGACATCTCCTACGGCATCATCGCACCGGCCGAGGCTGTTCCGGGCGACCTGATGGCGTGCTACGAGCAGTTCTGTGGCCCCATCTTGGACGCGTTCGAGCGCATGGGTGTTGATGCGTCGTTTGCTGACGACGAGCGGTCGGCGGTCCACCAGCCGGCCTGTTACCTGCGACAGCTCCACCCGGCTCACGACATCGTCGGTCCCGATGGTCGCAAACTCAGCGGGAACGCGCAGTACCGCCAGAAGGACGCCGTCATCCAGCACGGCTCCCTGTCTGTCTCACTACGGCCTGACCGCCATTGCGGCTGTTTCACCGCCGACCCCGACTCGGAGCGGTTCACTGGGCGCGTCGGGGCGATAGACGAATACACCGATATCGACCGCGCCGAGGCTGTCGAGACGCTTCGCTCGACGTTGGCCGAGTGGGTCGGCGCGACCGAGGGCTCGTGGACAGATGACGAACTCTCGCGTGCACGCGAGCACGCGAACGAGAAATATGATGCAGACGAGTGGGTTCGACGGTCGCCCTGACGCTGGCGGAACGGTTCTACGATGACGGGCGTACCGGGCCGTCACGAGCCGCGTACTAACCTGAAATATCGGGGTTCAGAGTGTTTCCTCTATAAACTGCGAGACGATGCGGTCCTCGGCAGTCCGGAGCTGATACTGCACGGTCGACCGGGGTTCGTCCAGTATCGATGCGAGGTCCTTGACTGAGACTTCCCGCGGCCGCTCGTAGTAGCCGTGGGTCACGGCGGCCTTCAGCACCCGCCACTGCTGGGGCGAGAAGTTCGCCGCGACCCGTTCGGTCGCCTTCCAGTTTCCGGCACTGGTAATGTGGGTCACTGAGAGTGTAACGCCATCGCGGAGGCTCGATTCGATTTTGTCGTACACCTCGCCGATTGGATTGGACCCCGGATAGAGGACGCGCCAGCGGTACTCGTCGCCAGTTCGTCGGGATTCGAAGATGGCCCCTTCACTGACGTACCGGTGAAGGAAACTCGGTAGCGACTGACAGCCGCTGATTTCACGACGTAACGTGTACACTGTCCGCGACGTCTCCCCGCGGTCCAGCACGTGGTACGTCCGCGTCGTCTCACAGTTCACGACGTCGAAACACTCGTTACAGCGGTCTTCGTCCAGAAAGACCTCGTCGAACGCATCCAGAGCCTCGGGCGTCCCTTTCGCGTGGTCCAGCCGCCACATATGGTCGTCACCGACGAAGATGGCCGATGACCACACGGAGAGACTTTCGTACTGCCGGAACACGTCCATCAGGCTATCGGCTCCTGCGTCGAACTGCAAGACGAACTCGAACTCGCGTGTTTCATCTACTTCGGCCTGTGATTCGGACATTTGGCTATTACTAATTTAGACCATTCCGCTATAAGTTAATTACTGGCCCATCAAGTCCACTCTATCTTTTTAGTTGTCTTTTGATAAGCTACAGTCGTCGATTGACTGTGGGCCGTACGCCTCGAATGGTGGTCTACGGAAGCACGACTAGAGGACAGTTCTGACAACAGACCAACGTCACTGTTTTGTTGAACCCCAGTCAAGTGATGGCATGGTCTCGTCCCCCGTTGATGACGGCCCTTCCGACACCTCCACCGACCCCCCGGCAACCGACGGCAGCGCCGCAGCCCTTTCCGAGGAAGAACTGTATGCGATTGTTCGTGTCGCGGCCGAAGACGCGGTGCTCGGCGCGCTCGGGACGCTCATGCTGGTCGGCATCGGAATCGTGCTGATTGCCACCGGCGCGTCCACACTGCTGGCAGATGTGACACCGGTTTCGCTGCTCGTCTCTGTCGTCTTCATCGGCTTTGGCGTCTATCTCACTGCATCGAGTCTCGGCGTGATCCCGCCCGCCCGTGAGTGGGTCTGACTCCGGAACCTCTTTTGTCGGGCATCACCGACCGGTGTGCATGGTACGAGTCGGGGCACACACCTCTATCGCCGGCGGCGTCTACAACGCCGTCGAGGAACAGGTCGAGTACAGCGGTAACTGCGGGCAGATCTTCTCGCACTCGCCGCAGGTCTGGCAGGACCCGAACATCGACGACGACGAGGCCGAGCAGTTCCGCGACCTCACAGCTGACCACGGCGTCGGCCCGTGGGTCATCCACTCGTCGTATCTGGTCAACCTCTGTACGCCCAAAGACGACCTCCGCGAGAAGTCCCTCGATTCGATGCAGAAGGAGGTCGACGCCGCCGCGAAGCTGGGCATCGAGTACGTCAATGTCCATCTCGGGGCCCACACCGGTGCGGGCGTCGATGGCGGGCTAGATAACGCGGCAAGTGTCCTCGACGACCTCGACATCCCCGAGGGCGTTACCGTACTGGTCGAGTCTGACGCCGGGAGCGGGACGAAGCTCGGCGGCCAGTTCGAGCATCTGGCGACGGTCCGGGAACGAACCGATCAGGACATCGAGTTCTGTCTCGACACGGCCCACATGTTCGCCGCGGGCTACGACCTCTCAACGCCCGAGGCCGTCGACGAGACGCTTGCCGAGTTCGACGAAGTCGTCGGGTTCGATGACCTGGCCTGCGTCCACCTCAACGACTCGAAACACGAGTGCGGGACGAACAAGGACGAACACGCCCATATCGGCGAGGGCCACATCGGCGAGGACGGGATGCGCGCGTTCGTCAACCACGACGCCATCCGCGACGTGCCGCTGGTGCTCGAAACGCCGACCGAGGACGGCAGGAGCTTCGCCTGGAACATCGAGCGCGTCAAGGAACTCCGTAGCGAATAGGGCCCTTCGACCGCGGTACTTTTGGGGACGACTCGACTCTGAGGAACTGTGCGCAGGTTCTCCGCCGACTACCTCGAAACCACCCGCAGGGGGATGTGGGCCGACTCCCGAGCGGCGCTCACTGACCTGCAGTTGGGCGAGTGCGAGCGCGTCCTCGACGTGGGCTGTGGGACCGGTGAACTGACCCGCGTCCTCCGCGAGGAGACCGACGGAACGGTTGTCGGCCTCGACGCGGACACGGACCTGTTGGCCGCCGCTGGCGACCCGACCGTCTGCGGGGACGCGACGCGACTCCCCTTTACCGACGACAGCTTTGACCTGGTGGTGTGTCAGGCGCTGCTCATCAACCTTCCCGAGCCCGAAGTCGCGGTTCGGGAGTTCGCCCGCGTCGCCACCGACCGGGTGGCCGCCATCGAGCCGAACAACGCCGCCGTCACCGTCGAGTCGACCGTCGACGACGAACCCGTACTGGCCCGCCGCGCTCGCCGGCTGTTCCTCGATGGCGTGCGGACGGACGTGACCCTCGGTGGCGACGCCGCCGACGTGTTCCGCGACGCGGGGCTGGCCGTCGTCTCGACGACGCAGTACGACCAGGAGCAGCGCATCGAGCCGCCCTACGACGACGCGGCGATGGAGGCGGCCCAGCGGAAAGCAACCGGGTCCGGGCTGGCCCACGACCGCGAGACGATTCTCAACGGCGAGGCGACGCCCGCCGAGTACGACGCCCTCCGCGAGCGCTGGCGGTCAATGGGCCGCGATGTGATCGAGCAGATGCAAGACGAGGCCTACGAGCGCCGCGAGACAGTCCCGTTCTTCGTTACTGTCGGCGAGGTTCTGTGACCCGCTCGCTCCCGGCTTCAGGGAGCAGGTAGCCCGCAAGTCCGTAGACTGCGATGTCCAGCACGCTGGCGAGCAGGCCGACGACGCTGCCGACGACAGCGGCGACACCGGCTCCGATGAGCAGGACCAACAGCACCGCTTGGAGGCGGACCCCACCGCTCTGTATTGTCGGGACGAGCACCACCGCGAACAGTCCCAGCAGGAACGCGACGCCCGCGACACTCCCGGCAGCGGTCCCGTGGAGTGCGAGCGTGCTGACTCCGGCCGAGTCAAGCGACACCCGGCGGTGAATCCATCGGACCGCCAGAACGAACAGCGCCCAGAGGTAGCAGAAGACGGCCACGCCGACGAGGGTGTTCAACCCGGCGAGCAGGTCGGCGAGGCCGCCGCTCGCGTGGGCGGCGAGGACGCCGAGCAGGACGAACAGGGCAGTGTCGAACGTGGCGAGCGTCCAGGTCACGAGTGACACCGGTCGCGCGTCAGCCCGTTCCGCGCCGTGCGCTGGCTCGGCTCCACTCGTTCTTTCCGCCATACTTTCCCGCACACACTGGTCCTCAGCCATGTGCAAGGACCTCCGCGAGGACGACGATGCCCAGCATGACAGCTGCCGTCGCGCCGTAGGCTCGCGAAAGTGTTCTCCGCAGGGCAGGAGAGAGGTTGTCGAACCTGTTCTCGCGGTCACTGGCCCGAACGAGGAGCAGCGTGCGGATGACCGACCCTCCGATGAGGCCAACGACGCCGGCAAGCTTCGCCAGCAGGGTTTGTCCCCAGTCAGTTCCGGGACCCGGCGGCCCGAGCGCGCCAAGGTTCCCGATGCCGGTGAACACGAGCACGCCGACCCCGGCCCAAAATAGCCATTCAAACTGTCGTGCGGGCGCGAGCGTGGCGATAGCGCCATTTCGATAGCTGTACCAGAGCACGGTCGTTCCGCCGACGAGGGCCGCCATGGCGAGGACGTGGAGGGTTCGAATCGGGAGGGCTGCCATAGCTGTCGCTTCACCCGCAGGTCGCAAAGAACATGGGGTTAGCTTGACTGATCGATTGTCACCACGCCCTCGCCCGTCGCCACGTTGTACCGTGTCGACGGATCGACGGTCAGGCTGACGACGCCGCTGTCGAGGGCATCCGGGCGGTCGAACCGTGCCACCGTCGTTCGAGCGGTGTAGTCGGCAGTGTAGACGCAGGGCCGGGTGTAACAGCCGAAAGCGTGGATTCCGGTATCAGTCGTCTCGATACGTTTCAGATGGGGCAGTATCGACCCGGATCCCCAGCCGGTCTGGACGACGAGGACGGCCCGGCGCTCGAAGTCCGTCTCCGAGACGAACGCGTGAATCTCGTCCCCGTCGTCCTCCAGTCGGTCGACATCGCCGGGCCCGGTCAGCAGCGTCGCGTAGAGCTGATTGCCGTTTCCGCCGCTGTCGTCGCCGGGTGAGAACTGCAGCCCCTCGTCGCGAAACACCGTTCCCCGCGCCGGCCGTTGGTCGAACGCCAGTGACGGCTCGGCCGGCATGTTGGCACAGAGGTACAGCGGGTCGTAGTCCTCGTTTTTCTCCTCTCCTGAGCACACGGGCTCCTCGATGTCGTACGGCGGCGCATCGACTCGCTCGACACCGGCGGGGAGTCCGCTCGGCGTCTGGGTCGGCGTTCCGTTCTCGGTGTCGGTCGGTGTGCCCCGGTCAGTACCGTTTCGCGGCGTCGGGTGCGTCGGCGTCGTTGTGCCGCCGTCGCTTCCGCCCGAGCCGTCGCCGCCAGCCTCAGGAGCTAAACAGCCGCCGAGGACGGTCGCCGCGAGGCCGCCGACCAGCCCCAGTATCTCGCGTCTCGTTCGGTTCATACGAGACGGTCCAACCGGCGCGGATGTATCCCTTCTGTACGCTCAAAACCGCGTTGTAGCAGTAGTTGCCAATACGGTTTCTTAATTCAGTGATAGCTGTGAAACGCCCGTTCAGTACAGATGCGAACTAACCACCCACTTGTTGTCAGCACGGCCCGGTTCTACGAAAGGACAGACCGATGATAGCGTGTTCCCAAACAGTTTTCGAACGGGGGGTTGTACGATTTCGTATGGCTACGTCGGAATCACGTGCCCCCGCCGATGTTCCGAATCTCTACGACGGACTCGCGGTGATTGTCGCGCTCTCCATCCTCGCGTGGGCGTTCCTGTACGCCATACAGCCAATCTTCGGCCTGCTCCTGACAGTCGCCTTCGGCTCAGCGTACGCGGCTGGCCGTATCGACGACCTCGAACACGCCGTTGTCGTTGCAGGCCTCTGGGGCCTCGTCCTCGTGGCATTCTGGGTTATCGGGACGTACCTCGGCGTTGGTGCCGCCGCCATCCTTGCCGTTATCGTGTACGGTCGCTGGCACGGCGTGTGGTAAACCCGTATCGGACTCATAATCGATTCACCACCCGTCAGTGAACAATCTCTCCGTACCGTTTCGTTCGTATCAATTTCAGGGACTCATCTGAATAAAGAAACCGCGCTAGCAACTACTGGTAGTTGTCATGGGCTGTGTTCACGCCCGATGCCCCACCCGACACGATGTCGCACGCCGATAGACCCTTGCGGGACAAGCGGCTACGAACAAACGTCCCGATTCGCGTCTCCCCATGATACCACCGCTCGTCCGTCGCTGTCCGGAGTGCCGCCACGTGACTTGGAGCCGGCGGTTCACCGCGGTCGACGACGGCAAGAGCGGGTCGCGACTCGTCGAATGTCCCGCCTGTGGACATCAGTACCCGACGGTTGACGTGCCCTGGCTACAGTAAGTCGGCTTGTCAAAGTCAGTGCAGTAACCCCTACACCACGTCGCCACGAACTGTCGCACCCTCCTGCTGTGCCCGGTACTCTTTGACTGCGTCGGCGGCGTCACCGGCCTCCGTCTCGTCCATCCCGAGCATCGACAGCGACTGGGTCAGCGTCGGGAAGACGAACTCGTTGTCCCGGAGCTTCTGGAACGCGTCGGGCGACCGTTCGCCGTCGAGCCACAGGCAGGCCCCGCGGGGGTCAAGAATCTGCTCGTAGTCGTTTCGCATCTTCGCGCCCTTGAGCCGCTGGGTGACGTTGTCCTCGAAGGAGGCGTTACACACTTCCAGATGGACCGGCTCGTCGTCGTTCAGGAGGTGGGCGGCGAGGCACTTCTCGGGAGCGGCGTGTCCGTTGGCGTTCGCGCGGATGTACTCGGGATGCTCGTCGGCCCACGCGGCGCGGACGGTCTTGCCGACGCCATCGACGCCGTGACTGCGCTGGAACTCCTCGGCACGCTCCGGCGCGTCCTTGAACAGAATATCCTTCGTGACGTACACGTCCAGTCGCTCGACCGGGTCCAGTCCGAGCGCCACGTCGCCGTACACCCACACCTCCCGGACCGGGACTGGCATCGTCTCGTCCTCGACTGTGGCGACGATTTCTTCGACCCGCTCGACTGCCTCCGGACGGTCCAGACTCATTGCCTGCTCTACTGCTTGCGCGGCCTAAACGCTGACTCTCCGTGCCGATCACGTCGCGTGTCACCCATGCCGTGCCGGAGTTGCCCATCTATGCCCCGCTGTGGCGGTCAGTTCCGCACGTGGTCGGCAGCGATTTCACTCCCTTTGACACAGGCGACGGTGCCAAGGCCCGGCCATGTGGTGTCCCCAGCGAGATAGAACCCCTCGACGCCCACGTCCTGTGGAACGGCTCCCTGGTTCGCGTTTGCCGGCGTCTGCCTGTATCCCCCGACAGCCCCGCGGGGTCTGTTCGTGAACTGCTCGTAAGTAACCGGCGTCGCCATCTCGGAGACGACTGGGTCGGTCCCGAGGTCGGGATAGACGGTCCGGCCGCCTGCAAGTAGTCGCTCGCGGGCGGCTGCCTTCTCCTCCTCGTAGGTCGCCTTGTCAAGGCCTTGCCATGGCCCGACTGCACAGTGTGTGGACAGCATGACTGCCCGGTGGCCTGCCGGTGCGCTCACGTCGTCGCCCGGCGCGGAGACGGAGACGAACATGTTGTTCCCGTTGCCGAGCGGTTCGTCGTAGGCCCGCAGAATCTGGTGGTGTGTCCGCTCGCGACCGTCGACCTCGGCCGACGGGACGCCGAGAAATAGCACGAGCGCGCTCCCCTCGTGGGCTTGCAGCATCGAGCAGTATTCGTCGAGTCTGTCGCCGACGACCGTCGGGGCGAGGCTTCTGGTAACGGGAACTGGGACGGTGCTGACGACCTGATCTGCGTGAATCGGGCCAGCCGCCGAGTCGATACGGAAGTCGCCGCCGGTTCCGGTTACCGACCTGACAGTGCGGCCCGTCTCGATCCGCCCGCCGATGTCCGTGTACTGATCGACGAAAGACTCCCAGAATCCGTACATCCCGCCGGTTGCTCGGCCCAGCCCTGTCCGACGGATCGTCATCCCGAGAACCGCGTTCAACAGCGGGGCGTCGTCGAGCGCGGCATGGACCGTATCCTCGACGAGCATCGAGACGACTGCTCGGAGCGGGCGGTCGTCGTCCACGCCGTGGGCGCACATCGCGTCGGCCATCGTCCAGCGGAGATATCTGACCAGCGGAAGGTCCCGAAAGCCGACCGCAGTGGCGTTCCGAACGAGGTCGCCGACGCTCTGTATCGGCATCCTGACGTCTGTTCTGGTGAGTCGCCAGAGCCGCGCCGAGAGGTCGTCGATGAAGTCGTAGAACTCCAGATGTCGCCTGTCGTCGCCGAGTTTCCTGCGCCGCTCGGCGTCCCAGTCGGCCTGATCGCGGTACAGCGTCACTGTTCGGTCCGGCAGCCAGACGTCGTAGGCGTCCTGTATGGCCATTGCTGGGGGATCGAAGCCGACAGCCGACAACAGCTGGCCGCCGACACCCTCTGGGACGAAATCCACGAGTGTCGTCGCACCGACATCGAACCGGAACCCCGCTCGTTCGTAGTAGCCCGCACAGCCACCGACGCTGTGGTGCTGTTCGAGGACGACCGTCGAGTAACCGTCCGCCTGCAATCGCGCGGCCGTGCTCATCCCGGCGACACCACCCCCGATGACGGCCACGTCTGCGGACTCAGTTCCCATGGCTCCTCACCTGTGAGAGTATCCCGCACTCAATCGTCGTGGTGAGGACTCTGACCCGTCCGTAGTCATTTTTCTGATACAAACGCATTACTCTGTCTACATGTGTGGCGGTGAAAATAGTACCTACCGGCAGCCAAACACTCAACTGTCAGTGCAGTGTCCCCGCTGATATGTCTGACTGCCGAGCACAGTTCCGGGACCTGGCTGAATGGGCCGACGACTCCTCCCCACTGTACGCCCATCTCTGCCGCGAGGCGGCTGAAGACAGCGATATCCTCGATATCGCCGCAACCGTTCCCGAAGGCCGCCAGGCCCCACACCTCCTGCTTGCCGCGGTCCACTATCTGCTTGCCCGAAATCCTAACCATCGGCTGGCCGAGTACTACCCAAGCATCACCCAGACGGCGCACGACCCCGACGACAAGTGCTTCCCAGCCTTCCACGAGTTCTGTCTCGACCACGCCGACGACATCAAGCCGCTCCTGCGGACTAGGCGCACGCAGACGAACGCGGTGCGGCGCAGTGCGGTCCTCTACCCGGCCATCGCACAGGTGGCCCGCGCCGCCGACGGGCCGCTCGCGCTGGTGGAACTCGGGCCGAGCGCCGGCTTGAACCTGCTGTTCGACCGCTACCGCTACGACTACGACGGGCGCATAGTGGGTAACCGCGACTCGCCGATTACCATCGAGAGCAGCGTCCGACATGGCGACCCGCCGCTCCCGGAGACGCCGCCCGCTATCCGCTCCCGGGTCGGTCTCGACCGCAATCCTCTCGACGTGACCGACGAGGCCGACAGGGACTGGCTCCGCGCACTCGTCTGGCCCGAACACGAGGCGCGGCGCGCCGTGTTAGACGGTGCGCTGACGGTCGCACAGAACGACCCACCTGCGCTTATCGCGGGCGATATGCTCGATGATCTGCCGGCGGTACTCGACGAAATTCCGTCCGATGTCCCGGTCTGTGTCGTCAACACGCTCGTACTGTATCAGGTGCCAGCGGACCTGGCCGAGACGCTGACGACAGTGCTCGAAGACCGGATGGCCGAGCGGCCGCTGCACTGGCTCACCGGCCGGCCGGAACTCTCCGGCGGCGAGTCAGTGGGGCTGGACTGGAAACGCCAGACCGACGATGGCATCGAGACCACCCACCTCATCGACTACGAGCCACACGGTCTGTGGCTGTCGTGGCGGCCCTGAGTACACAAACTGATTACCTACGTCGGCAACACTACGGGCGGCTGTTGGGCGTTCAGCCGGGCTTATGTCGCCGCCGCGGGAACGTCGCGTATGCAGATTCGCGTGTACAACGAGGGGGCTGCCAGAGACTGTCTCTTCGTTCTCGGCTGGGGTAACCGGTGTCGACACCGGAACGTTCAGTGGCTCATCGATACACTTGCCACGGCGTACCGCGTCCACGCCGTCGAGCTGCCGACACACATCACCGACTACCGGCGGGAGTGGGTCGGTCCGGTTCAGGAGTACGCTGCCGACCTCGGTGAGTTCGACCTGCTCGGGCACAGCGCGGGCGGACTGACAGCGGCCCACCTCGACGCCGCCGGTATCGGCAACCGAGTGTACCTGAGCCCCTGGTGGGACAGTGACTTTCCGGTTCCGGGGCCGGTACTCGACGCTATCGCATCGCTTCCGAGTACCAGACCGTTCATCCCTATCGATACGCTGGACGCCGACGCTATCGGCGACCTGTCGACGGCCCAGCAGCTCGCGGACGCCCCGTCATCGGTTTCCCCGGCGTTCCTCCGGACGGTGCTACGGGCACAGCGGTCGCTGCCGCCGGCCCGGGACACCGCCGCGGCGTTTTGCTCACTCACGGACACCGTTGTCGACCCGCGTGCCGTCGGGGAGCGCTTGCCGGCCGACCGTATCCGGCTGTACGACGGCGGCCACGAACTGTTTTCCTCGAGTGGTCGTGAAGACACCGCTGAGACAGTCATCGACACACTACGGCACGGCCCCGATGCGCTGTGAGGTGTGGCTGTGACCGATTCGGTGCGATCTGTCCTGTCGGACCCGAGACGAAACCCTCTCACCATTGCGGCCACGACTACTCGTCACGATGGAGTGCGACAAATGCGGCGAGAACGCGGTGTTACACGCGGCCTATTCCGGGCTTCACCTCTGTGAGTCTCATCTCTGCCGAGCGGTCACGAAACGGGTTCGCCGTCGCATCCGCGAGGACGGTCTCGTGTCCGACGACGCCACGGTCGAGGACCCCGAGACGTGGGTCATCGGTCTCTCGGGCGGCAAGGACAGCGTCGTCCTCACGCAGATTCTGCACGATACGTTCGCCGAGGACCCCCGAATCGAACTGGTCGCGCTCTCTATCCACGAGGGCATCGAGGGCTACCGCGACGCGAGCCTGGAGGCCTGCGAGGAACTGACCGACGATCTGGGCATCGAACACGTCACCGTCTCCTACGCCGACGAGTTCGGCGTCCAGATGGACGACGTGGTCGAGGACGACCCCGAAGGGATGGCCGCCTGTGCCTATTGTGGCGTGTTCCGCCGGGACCTCCTCTCGAAGTACGCCGAGGAACTCGACGCGGATAAACTGTTGACCGGTCACAACCTCGACGACGAGGCTGAGACAGCGCTGATGAACTTCCTCGAAGGCGACATCTCACAGATCGCCAAGCACTTCGAGGCCTCACTGGGTCCGTTCGATTCATCTGCCGACGCGCCCACGGAGCAGACGCGCGAGGCGCAGGACCACCACATCCCACGGGCGAAGCCGCTCCGTGACATCCCGGAGAAGGAGGTCGCGCTGTACGCCCGCTTCCAGGATCTCCCGGCGCACATCACCGAGTGCCCCCACGCCGAGGAGGCCTACCGCGGCGAGATACAGGAGCTCATGCTCGGACTGGAAGAGAACCACCCCGGCACACGACACTCAATTATGGCCGGCTACGAGAAGCTCGCGGCGCTGGCCGCCGACACCTACGGCGGCGAGAACGGCGACACCGACTACGGTGAGTGCGACAACTGCGGCTCGCCGACCGCGCGGGACCTCTGCCGGAAGTGCAATCTGTTGGACGCGCTGGAAGCGGTCTAACCGAAGTCTCGTTTTCAGATATTGCTGCGTAACAGCGTCGCTTGCGGCCGTAGAAACCGAAAGAAGAATCGCAGACGTCGCTACTTGTTCGTCCGGATGACGTCGAGTCCGTTGTTCTTCTCGCGCTGGTCCTGCCCGCCGTCGGTCTCGCTGTAGCCGGTGGTTCGACCGCCGCTGTTCTGACTCCCGCTGTTCGGGGCGGGGCTGTCGAAGCTTTCGACGTTGTCGGACGCGTCGAAGGACGTGTCGTCGCCGACTTCCTGAATCGCCTCGCGGGACTTGTTGGCCTGCTTCTGGGTCGTCGGACCGAGCACCTGCGCGGACTGGACGCCGGTCATGATCGCCATGACCCGCACCTTGCCCTTGTACTCTTCCTGAATCCGCGCGCCCCAGATGACGTTGGCGTCGGCCTCGAGCCGCTCGGTGATGTTCTGTGCGATGCCCTCGGCCTCCTTCAGCGTGAGGTCGGGGCCGCCGGTGATGTGGACCAGACCACCGCTCGCGCCGCGGTAGTCCACGTCAAGCAGCGGATGGTTCATCGCGTCTTTGACGACCTCCTCGGTCTTGTTCTTGTCCTGGGTCTCGCCGACCAGCATCACCGCGACGCCGCCCTGGTTCATGATCGATGTCATGTCGGCGTAGTCGAGGTTGATGAGGCTCGGCTGGGTGATGGTCTCGGAGATGCCCTTGACGGTCTCGGCGATGATCTGGTCCATCACGGAGAACGCCTTGCCAATAGGCAGGTTCGGGACGTAATCGAGCAGGCGGTTGTTGTCCAGCACGATGATGGAGTCCGCTTCGTTGCGGAGCTTCTCCAGGCCTTCCTCGGCCTTGACCGTCCGCGCTCGCTCGACGTTGAACGGCGTCGACACCATGCCGACGACGATTGCGCCCTGCTCCTTGGCGATCTTCGAGACGACGGGGGCGGCACCCGTCCCGGTGCCGCCACCCATACCAGCGGTGACGAACACGAGGTCAGCGTCGCCCAGCACTTCCTTGATAGTCCCCTGTGCCATCTCCGTGGCGCGCTCGCCCATCGACGGGTCACCGCCGGCCCCGAGGCCGTTGGTGAGGGACTTGCCGACCAGAATCTTCGTGTCGGCTTCGATCATCTTGAGGTGCTGTTTGTCCGTGTTGATGGCCACGGTGTCAGCGCCCTCGACGCCGATGTTGTACAGGCGGTTGACCGTATTGTTGCCCGCGCCACCACAGCCGACGATGACGATGCGCGGGTCTCCGAACCCGTCGACGTCTTCGTCGGACATCTTCTTCTGTTCTTGCTCGTCGCGTTCGAGGGCCTCGTTGACGATATCCTGCATCGTTACACCTTGGCCCAGGACCGCTTCTTTTCGGAGGCTTGCTCGGAGCCTTCCTCGGCGAGCATCTCCCGCACCGCCGAGCGAATCGCTTCGCTCCGATTGGGGTACTCGCCCGTCTCGACCATCTGTTCGACCTCTTCAATCTGCTGCTTCGGAATCCGTAGTGTCACACGCTCCATGTTTGGTAGTTTCCCCTTGGGTAAGACGGCCCGGACGGGGTCCGTTTACGCCCCGCACGAGTGTTTACACAGCGAAACCGCAGTACGAGGGCGGCATCCCCTCGAGTTCGCCGCTGTGTAAGACGACCGTCTTACGCAGAATAAACCACTGACCCTGATGTATTAAAACTTACGGGCAGTGTCATACACTTTCCCGTTTACGGCGCCTGGGGGCGTGTATCGCGTGTAAACGCCAACTTAGGTCTGATCAAGCACATCCGCCGCAGGTGTTCGTCTCCCACAACCCGGGCAGAATCCCCAGTCCGACCGGAGCTCATCGCCGCAGTCACAGAACACCCGGCGGGATGCCTTCTCACCGCAGTTCGGGCAGTAAACGTGGTCAGAACCCAAGTTTTCACCACATTGTGCGCACGTCTTACGTTCCTCCGTCTCGGCTCTGTCCCGTGTTTCCGTCTCTGTCTTACGCCCGCTCGTATCAGACGTTTGACTTTCGCCGTGGGACCGTCCGCCCTCAGTACTCGTACCTCGGTCAGCGGTGCGCCGTCGTTCGGTTTCGGCGTCCGCTGCCCCTGCGCTTACGCCGTCTAACGAGATGTTTACGTTGACATCCTGCGGTTGCGAGGGTGGGCGTTGCGTCTGCAGTCGGTCGGCGATGATGCTGTCGACGCGTTCTTCGATGAGTTCGTCGATCGTCTCGGCGTCGGTCACTGACTCTGACGACGACGACGATGGTTCCGACGCTGACGGTGACGTGTCCCCGAGATACTCCCGGAGTGCTTCACGCATGACCTCGCTCTTCGAGGCGTCGAACGCCTCGAGTTGGTCGATGAGGTCATCATCAGCACGGAACGTTATCTTACTCATCGGGCTCGATGAAGGTATTATACAGGCTGGTATTTTAATCTTCCCGCGCTGTCTGACGCCCGTCAGCTACCGGCATGACGTGATACATCTCTGCTCGGTCGAACACCGTTCAGAGACCGTTCCGATCCGACTCTCGGAAATCGGAACGCGGGGTCAGACGTGTCTGACACCAGCTGGTGTGTCACTCCGCGTCGTGTGACCGTTCGGCGAACCCTCCGCGAATAACAACCCTTAAGTCCGGACGGCGGGGTATTTTCGGGTGTCGACCGCCCTTAGCTCAGACTGGTAGAGCAGTCGACTGTAGATCGACTTGTCCCCCGTTCAAATCGGGGAGGGCGGACTTGGTTTTCAGTTGGTCTCGAGTGAATGTGAACAGAATTTGGTCCACCGTGTGACCTCGGACAGCGGAGCTCCGTGAGACAATCCTGTTCCAGCAGATTCGTGAAATAAAACTCCTGAGTCGACTCAGTATAGCGTCAGAATCGCTCGCTCATCGCTGCCAGCCCGGCGTCTACGTCCACGGCTGCACCCTGCTCACCGAGCGCGTTGCCCAGCGCCGCGAGCAGGTAGCTGACGTTCTGCCGGCGGGCCGAATGGCCCATACAGCCGATGCGCCAGATATCGCCTTCTAGCGCGCCCAGTCCGCTGGCGATTTCGAGGTCGTACTCGTCCAGTAGGTGCTGGATGACTGCACTGTCATCGACGCCGTCGGGCACACGGACCGTGTTCAGGCTCGGGAGCCAGCAGTCGTCGGGGGCGTTCATCTCCAGTCCCATGCCCTCGACGCCGGCTTTCAGCGCGCCAGCGACGCGCAGGTGGCGGTCCCAGCGCTCTTCGATGCCTTCCTCGGCGACGAGTCGCAGCGCCTCACGGAGCGCGTAGACGTTCGTGATCGGGGCCGTGTGGTGATAGGCGCGTTCGTCGCCCCAGTACCCCTCCAGCAGCGAGATGTCCAGATACCACGAGCAGGCCTCGGACTCGCGGGAGAGGACTTTGTCCATCGCGTCGTCGTTGAGTGTGAGCGGGCTCGCGCCCGGCGGACAGGAGAGGCATTTCTGTGGGCCGGAGTAGGCCACGTCGATGCCCCACTCGTCGACGCGGAGTTCGACGCCGCCGAGCGAGGTCACGCTGTCTGCGATGACCAGTGCGTCGTTCGCGTGGGCAATGTCAGTGAGCTCGGGCACCGACGGCTGGAGGACGCCGGTGCTGGTCTCGGCGTGGACGAACCCGAACACGTCCGGGCTGTGTTCGTCGAAGGCGTCTTCGACAGCCGCCGGGTCGAGCGGCTGGCCCCAGGGGGCGTCGACAGTGACAACCTCGCCGCCCGCGCGCTCGGCCATGCTTGCCATCCGGCCACCGAAGTAGCCGTTCGTTGGGACAAGCATCGTATCGCCCGGTTCGACGACGTTTCCGATGGCCGCCTCCATCGCCGCGGATCCGGTCCCAGAGACCGGAATCGTCCACTTGTTGTCCGTCCGGAACGTGTACCGGAGGAGGTCCTGAACCTCGTCCATAATTTCGATGAACGAAGGGTCGAGATGGCCGACCAGCGGCGTACTCATGGCCTTGAGCACGCGCGGATGTACGTCGCTCGGACCGGGTCCCATCAGCGTCCGGTCCGGTGGTGACAGCTCTCCGACAGCAGGTACCTCATCCATATCGTCTGTTACCCGGTGACTGGGCATTAAAATCCGCGGTCACGACTCTCTGGTCAGGCCGGGGTTGGCTTCACAACTTCGCCGGGACGACACTTCTCCCGTTCGAAAAACCACCGTTTAAAGACGCTTTTGTGTTGCCAGTCGCCGGTGGACACCACCCTCTCCCATAATCGTAACCGCAAGACGGTGCCGATATGAGGCGCGTGAACGATCTACCCTGTTTTTATCATCGTACTGCGAAGGTAGCGTGTGGTCGTCGATGGGATTGTTCGATACCGCTGCGTCCCCTGGGGAGGAACCGAGACGCCGGTACACCTGTCTGGTGTGCCAGGCGTCGTTCGACGTTCAGTACCACTCGTGTCCGGACTGCGGTGCGTACGACATCCGCCGGACGAAGTGGCTCACGTAGCCCCCGGCGTCCACGCTGGCACGTCCACCGGACTGCCTGCTATCGGGCTACACTGCCCTTTTTGTTGAGGGTGTTGCCGCGTACCACAGCCACCAAGTGACCGCCGACGGTACGGCTGTACGTGAACCGACGACAGTTAGGTACGACGGGGTATGACGTGACAGATGTCGGACTGGGAACCTGGAACATCGGCGGTGACTGGGGCGACGTCTCCGAGGAGGAGGGTCGCGAGACAATCCGGACTGCGCTCGATGCGGGCATCGACTTCATCGACACCGCCGACGTGTACGGCGACGGCTTCAGCGAGCAGCGCATCGCCGAAGTGCTCGACGAACGCGAGGTCCGTGACGAGGTGACCGTCGCGACGAAGGCCGGCCGCCGGCTCGACCCCCACACGGCCGAGCGCTACAACTACGACAACCTCTCGGAACACGTCGACCGCTCGCGGGAGTACCTCGGGGCCGACACGCTCGAACTCCTGCAACTGCACTGTCCGCCGACGGACGCCTACTACCAGCCGGAGACGTTCGACGCGCTGGCGCGGCTGCGAGACGAGGGGAAAGTCGCTCACTGCGGCGTCAGCGTCGAACGCGTCGAGGAGGCGCTGAAAGCCATCGAGTACCCGGAGGTAGAGACAGTCCAGATAATCTTCAACATGTTCCGCCAGCGGCCCGCGGAGCGGTTCTTCGAGGAGGCCAAGCGCCGCGACGTCGGCGTCATCGTCCGCGTCCCGCTGGCCTCCGGGCTCCTGACCGGCAAGCTCTCCCGGGACATGGAGTTCCCCGAGAACGACCACCGGAACTTCAACATCGAGGGCGAGGCCTTCGACCGCGGCGAGACCTTCGCCGGCCTCCCGGTCGATGCCGGCTTCGACGCTGTCGAGGAACTCCACGGGCATGTCCCCGAGCGGATGACGATGGCACAGATGGCGCTGCGCTGGATCCTGGATCACGACGCGGTGTCGACTGTCATCCCCGGCTCGACGAACCCGGACCACGTTCAGGCGAACGCAGCGGTCAGCGAGATGGCCCCGCTCTCGAATCAGGTCCACGGCGCGGTGCGTGACATCTACGAGGAGTACGTTTTCGACGACGTCCACCATCGCTGGTAGTCGCCGCTCCGCTAACCTTCCAGTCTGCAGACACTTTTCACAGCAGTAGAGAACGACTGAAGCAGTGACGTCAATCACAGAAATCAATCGGGGACACCGCCAGCGTACACGAATTCATATATCGTATCTGATTATTCTGGTCGGTGAAAACATATGAATGCAGACAGTTATTGCCTGTTGTCGTATCAGAATACGGGAAAGAGTCAGACAGCTATCGGACTCTGTGTCCCACACCGGAACTGCCCATCGGTCCTCGGCGGACGCCGGGTCCCGTGCCTGCTATCGCAGGCGGGCGTTCTATTCCCGTGGCTCGCGACCTACGTACTGTGAGTCCCACACAGCTATCGGTCACAGTCCACATCACCGGAACGCACCACCGACACGGATGAGTGGTATCGCAACCGGCCGCGAGATCGTCCGGACGGTCCGCGCCGAGAACGTTCCGTTCATGGCGGCCAGTATCGCCTACTACGCGATTGCCTCTATCGTACCGCTGCTCGCGCTCGCTCTCGCCGTGCTCTCCACGGTCGGAGGGACTGCGACGCTGCTGAATCTGCTTCAGTCGGTCCTCGCCGAGAACGGACAGGCGATTCTGACGGAACTGCTCGAGAACACGCGCGGCCACGGTGCTACCGGAACCCTGAGCCTGTTGTTCGTGGTCTGGAGCGGCAGCAAGGTGTTCCGCGGTCTCACCATCGCCTTTACCGAGGTGTACGGCGAGGTCACCGAGATCTCGCTGCCGGCCCAGTTCGCCCGCAGCGCGGTCGTGATGGGAGTGCTCTTCGGGGCTGTCGTCCTGCTGTCGGCCACCAGCGTCGCGCTCACGTACGTTCAGCTTCAGATCCCCTATCCGACGCTCGTCGGCAACCTCGCCGCGTTTGTCGCGGTCGCGGTCGCGTTCGTCCCGATATACTACGTTCTGCCGCCGGTCGAGACCTCACTCACCCACGTCGTGCCGGGCACGCTGGTAGCCGCGGTGGGCTGGATCACCATCCAGATCGGGTTCTTCTACTACGCGGGCGCTGCCAGTCGGTACGCGGCCTACGGCTACCTCGGGGCACTGCTCCTGTTCGTTACGGCCCTGTACTTGGCCGCCATCGTGTTGCTGGTCGGTGTCGTCGTCAACGCGACGCTGGACTGGTAGCGCCGGTGCTCTCCCCCGACACACGCCGAGTCTTGCACTAGCAGGCAGTAGCTACCTGCTGGTCCCACCACTCTCTCCAGTCGTCACATGAGTGATTCACCGTCACTGCGGCCCCGGGTCGCCGGGCGTCTGCAGTCCGGCGCTGAGGCGGCGATCAAACGACCGGTCAAAGAGGCTGTCCGGGAGGCGATCTCGGACAGGGCGCAGAACGGGGACGCAAACGACAACCCCGAGACGGACGCGTCCGCGCCTGCGTCGCGACGCATCGAAGTGGACCCCGCGGACATCGGCGACGCTGACGAGTCGGCGTCGGCCTCGGACACCACACAGACGAGGGCGCGCTCGCGGATCCGGAACCGGCTCCGATCCCGCCGAACGCTGACGCTCGGGCTGGTCGCGCTCGGTGCCTACCTCGCCCGTCGCCGCCGGTCGTCGACGGGGAACGAGTAACGCCGACGGCGACGGCCCCTCAGTCGAAGCCGTCGAAGTCCACGAACAGCACGTCCTCGACGAGGGCATCGGTGGCGCGTCTGACCCGCTCTGAGGCCGCCTGGTGTGTGATGCCAAGCTCGTCGGCGAGCTCCGCCAGGCTCACCTCGCGGGGCACCTCGAAGTAGCCCCGTTCGGACGCCTCGGCGAGGATCTCGTACTGGGCGGACGTGAGCCCGTAGCGGCCCGCCGGGTCCTCGTCGAGTTCCCGTATCGACGACACCTCGAACGAGAGGTTGTGCTCCGCACAGAAGTCGTGGGTCCGGGAGAACAGCGACCGGCGCGGATACAGCACACGGAGTTTCCAGACGGTCCCCTGACCCACCGCATCGAGGATCGTCGCCTCCGAGTTGGTGAGCATCTGTACGATGAGGTCGACGTGGTCGACCCACTCCATCCGGAACAGCCACTCGTCCTCAAAGTCGCCCAGCAGTTCGACGTTGTCGACGGTCGGGTCCGCTTCGAGCGTCTGCTCGATGTCCTCGCGCTGACTCCCGCGGACCCACAGCATCGGCATGAGTGCGTCATCACCGCTCGTGACGATCCGCTCGATTTCGAACTGCAGCTCCGGTAACTGTTCCAGCGAGTGATTGAGCGCCAGGTCGCTGGCGGGCACTGTCCCGGAGACGATGGTGGGCATGGATACCCGATCTGGGAGCGGCGTGTTGGTATGTCTTTTCGTTGACCTATCAGGCTTCGAAGTAACTCGGCTGTCTCCCGCTCCGACGGCTGCGTGTGCAAGCACGTCGGTGATGCCCGTCCCGCCGGTAGCGACGACTGCAATGTCTACGATCCAACTGACCGACGACGACGTCGGCAAGACAGTCGTCACGAGCACCGGCGACGAGGTCGGTATCGTCAGCGGATACAGATACGGCACCGCATACGTCGACCCGGACCCCGGGCTGAAAACGACGGTCATGACGACGCTCGGCTGGGACGACATCGACGACGACGACGGCTACCCGCTCCAGGCCGACACCGTCGACACGATCACCGAGGACCAGATCCGTCTCAGTTCGGGCGTGTAAGTGACCTGCGGCCAGAGTCGGGGGTACCGTACTGCAACTGCCTTCTCGCGTCCGGTACTGAACAGCGAGGCGGAGGCGGACGTCGCGCCGCCCGTCCGCAGTCGTTGACCCGCCGTTACTTGACCATCGATTCGCAGGCCTCGGCACACTCCGAGAGGACCTCCGCGCAGGCACGGCAGTGGTCATGATCGTGCTGCCGACACTCCTCGGCGCACTGCCGACAGACCGTCGCACAGAGTCCGGCCAGGGCCTCTCGGTGGGCGGACCCCCGCGCGAGGAGCTTGCAGTGGAGGGAGGCGACGTCAGTCACATCACGGCAGTGGCGGACACACTCGGTCATGCCGTCGAGTCCCGCACACTCGTCGGCACACCACTCGCACACTTCGACTGCGTGCCGACACAGCTCTAGGCACTCGCGTTCGCGCTCGCTCAGATGCGCTGCGTCGGTGAGGGGTTGTGACATTGCGGGTTCTGCTACCGCCTGTTCATCCACGAGCCTGTAGCTTGCATGCGAAAGTCGGCCCGTCAGCTTCGGGAAATTTGCTCTCACAGCCCGTCTCGGACTGCCCTCGCGCTTCGACGGTCCGGTTCGGGACCTGCAGCTATCGGACGTATCGAGGACCAATGCCGGGTGAGCAAACCCGGCGTAAAACCGTCCCGCACAGGGGAGCAGGGGACGGTGGGCGTCGGGAGAGTACGAGCACGCAGCGTGCTCGCATACGGTCCTCCGTGCTATCCGATATTTGTTATACAGCTCTTTACCCGGCGACAGTCGACAGCCTAGTCAGCAGGTGAGGGCTAGCAAACGTCGTTCGCACCGGACAGAGGGGCGACGCCGTTGACCGTCACTCCCGCGGTTCGGCGGCTGTTCCGGCAGTTACCTGTCGGTCGGTACTATCCCTTTGTCCGCACTAGCCAGCCGCTACTGCACGGGGACGCATCTGGATCCGTACGTGAGCTACTGCGCTCTCTTCACTCGAACGACCTCGGCCCGCGGGAGGGGACCTTACTCCTCAGTGGTGAGTTTCGGACCGGGTTTCCAGGTGTTGCCTTCGAGGACAACGAGGTCGTAGCGTTCGAGTACTTGGAGCGTATCGACGACCGCCTGGGCGTCGAAGGAGACGGCCATATCCTCGGGCAGTTGCTGGGCGATTGCGCTGCGTGTCCCGCCGTCCATCCGGACCACGGTGTCCAGCAACTGCTCGAGGTCGTCGAGCAGCGAGACGAGCGACGTTGACCCCTCGTCCTCTGTCGCCAGTTTCGACATGACTTCGTCGTAATTTCCCGATATCTCCATCGATACGGACACAGTTTCGTCTTCGAGGTCTTCTTCGTCTCCCATGGGACCAGATATGTGCACACTTATAGAAATATGTTTCTATATTCCGGACAACGTGTGTATCTTTCGCGTGTTTCTCCGCAAAACCGCTATCGCTGTATGTTTCCATATTGGGGAATACGGTGGTGGAAATACAGCCTTCAATATTTTATCATCTCATAATGGGGGTAGAATCAGATATATACAGACATAACTACCAAAACCGAAAATAAAGTAGCCGAACTTCAACATGCAAATCTGAATGTAATACCGTTTATGGATTTCTGCAACTATCTATCCTGTGTCGCCAGCTGTCGCTCTTCGTGTGGTTGTTTCAATAAACAGAACGATACCGATAGCTTCGCTGTAGGGCGACCGGACGCGCGGAATTTAGCCCGACACTACAGGGCCCAGTTCAACTGGATACCGGCTTAGCGGCCCAGTATAGACGTCCAATCGGGCTGACAGTCGCTCGTACTGCCGACTACTGGATAACAAAAGTACGGCTATTATCCTTCCTGGTCCAAGTCTCATGAAATCGAACGGACAGGCCGTGAGAGTCCGACTGTGGTGGACTCCGGCAATCATTCCAATATACGGAACTCAGCGCCCAGACAGTTCCAGTCAGAGACGACAGCCCCTGGGAGAGTGACGGTCGCAACAGTGGTTATCTGTGTAGCAGACTTGTGTCATCTGCGACTGTTATCGAGTCGGTCAGCGGTCCGATTCCAGTTCACAGGAAACACCCGTATGATGGCGCACGGCCAAATCTATATTTGGGTGGCTGTCACACAATGTGTATGGCGTTTAGCTTAACGGCCGAGCAGACGGCAGTCCGAGAAGCGGTGCGTGAATTCGGCGAGAACGAGATCGAGCCCCTCGGAGCGGAATGTGACAGGGAGAAACGCTACCCAGCGGAACTGATGGAGCAGGCGGCACAGTACGACCTCATCGCCCCGGAAATCCCCGAGAAGTACGGCGGTGCGGGGATGGACAGCCTCACGGGCGTCGTCGTCACCGAGGAACTGTGGCGTGCCGACCCGGGCATCGGGAGCGCCATCGGCTCCCGTGGCTTCGGGTCAAGCATGATTCAGAAGTACGGTGACGAGTGGATGAAAGAGAAGTGGCTGCCGAAGATCACCAGTGGCGAGTCGGCGTGTGCCAGCGCCATCAGCGAACCCGCCCACGGCTCGAACGTGGCCGGCATCGAGACCTATGCCGAACGCGACGGCGACGGCTGGGTACTCAACGGGCAAAAGATGTGGATTACGAACGGGACCGTCGCCGACGTGATGGTCGTGATGGCCAAGACTGATCCCGACGCCGGCCACGAGGGCATCAGCGCGTTCCTCGTACCGACAGACACCGACGGCTTGCAGGCCGAGAAAATCGACAACAAACTCGGTATCCGCGCGTCGGACCTCGCCGAAGTAATTATCGACGACGTTCGCGTGCCCGAGGAGAACCTCGTCGGGGAGGCGGGCGCTGGCTTCTACCAGTTGATGGACTTCTTCGCGAGCGGGCGGGCGAACGTGGCTGCACAGGCCGTCGGCACTGCACAGGCCGCTATCGACGACTCGATCCAGTACGCGAACGAACGCGAGCAGTTCGGCCAGCCGATCAGCGAATTTCAGGCCATCGAACACAAGATCGCGGAGATGGCCACCAACGTCGAGGCCGCGCGGTCGCTTACGTATCGCGCCGCCAGCGCTATCGATTCGGGCGACCTCGATGTGGCGACAAAGCTGGCCAGCATGGCGAAGTTGTTCGCCAGCGAACACGCCGTCGACGTGGCCGACGAGGCGATTCAGGTCCACGGCGGTGCGGGCTACGTCACCGACCACAACGTCGAGCGGTACTACCGCGACGCCCGCATCACCAAGATCTATGAGGGGACCAGCGAGATCCAGAAGAACATCATCGCCGACCGCGTGCTGTGAGGCCGCGACGGACGGACTGCCGGCGCTGCCGCTGATCCGACAGGTGCCTACCGTCGGAGCGTCAGGAACTCGGCCGAGAAGACAGCTTCGTCGGCCTGATTCAGCGCGGTGACTTCGGTCCGGACGACGCCCGTCGCAACTGGATGGTCCCGCCGTTCCGTGTCGACAATCTCAGCCTCGACGTGAATGGTATCTCCCAAGAACACCGGCTTGATGAACCGAAGCCGGTCGATGCCGTAGAACGCGACCATGTGCCGCTTTTCGGCCTCGTCGCGGGCCTGCCATAGGAGGCCAGTGACGACCGAAAACACCAGCGCGCCGTGGGCGATACGCTCGCCATACCCCGAGTCGGCCATCCGCTCGGCATTCGTGTGGAGATGATTGAAATCCCCGCTGACACCCGCGAAGTTGACCACGTCGGCCTCGGTGATGGTCCGTCCCGAGGTGGTGAAGCTATCGCCAACGTCGACTGCGTCGAACTCGCCGGTCATCTTACCGGCCCTCGCAAGCGGCCGTGGAACGGCGCTTCGGTTGCTGGTCAAGTCGGCACTGCCGCGTTCGTACCCGCCGGTCCCGGGACTGCGGTCCGCTACTGTTGATGGACATACACGTCGGAACCGTGTCCCGCACCGGTGTTAATCCTACCGGGGCTCGCCGATCACCCGCGACACCACTACAGGGAGACACAGCGCCGACAGGCTGTTCTGACTGTTCAACTATATTCAACGGAACCCGGCAGAGAGCGTTCAGGACGTAGCTTTATTGGGGATGCCCGAGATGTCCGATGCGATGGCAAAACCACACACGGAGCGGTTTCGCCTGGAGAATCAGCGGGCGATTATCACGGGTGCATCGAGCGGCATCGGCCGGGGAATCGCGGAGGAGTTCGCGGCCGACGGGGCCGACGTGGTTGTCTGTTCGCGCGAGCAGGACAACGTCGGACCGGTGGCCGACGAAATCAACGACAGCGACCGGCCCGGTGACGCGGTCGCTATCGAATGCGACGTGACAGACCGCGAGGCCGTCGAGGCGCTGGTGGAAGCGACCGTCGATGAGTTCGGCGGGCTGGACGTGCTCGTGAACAACGCCGGCGCGAGCTTCATGTCCGAGTTCGACGATATCAGCGAGAACGGCTGGAAAACCATCGTCGACATCAACCTCCACGGGACCTACCACTGTACGCAGGCGGCCGGAGACGCGCTGGCCGCGGACGGCGGCGGGACGGTCATCAATCTCTCCAGCGTCGCCGGGGAACAGGGCGCACCGTATATGAGCCACTACGGGGCCGCAAAAGCCGGCGTCAGCAATCTCACGTCGACGCTATCGGCGGAGTGGGCTGACCGCGACATCCGCATCAACTGTATCGCGCCGGGCTTCGTCGCCACGCCGGGCGTCGAGTCGCAAATGGGCGTCAGTGCCGACAATATCGACCGCAAGGCTGTCGAGCGCCGCATCGGCCTCTCGGAGGAGATTGCCGATATCGCGCTGTTCCTCGCCAGTCCGGCATCGTCATACATCGTCGGCCAGACGATCACCGCCGCTGGCGTCCCACGGCTCGAAGAGACGCCCGATATTTGAACGCAGAGAGTCCCAGCAACGACGGTCGGTGCCGCGGCCTCACTCTGCGACGCCGAGCCAGTCCGGTAACTCTCGGAGATCGTCGAGAGCCACATCCACGGCGGGTCCGTCCTCGGCCCCGTAGGCAACCGTCCACAGCCCGGCCCGTGTCCCGCCGTCCATATCGTGTTCGTAGCGGTCACCGATCATCACGGCCTGTCCCGGTTCGACCCCGGCTTTTCCGAGCGCTGTCTCGAACATCGCCGGGTCCGGTTTGGTCCGACCGACGGCCTCCGACGCGGTGTACGAATCCATTGCCTCCCAGACGCCGAAGGTCCGCAACAGTTGCTCGCCCTCGCCGGCGTCCACATCGCTGATGACGCCCTGATGGAGCGGCGCGTCTGCCAGTTCCTCGATGGCCGCGACGGCGTCGGGGTTGGGTTCGACCTGTTCGGTACGGATTTCTCGGAACAGTGCTTCCCACTCAGTCTCCTCGGGGCTGACTGTCAGAATCTCATCGACTGCCCGCCGGTAGCCCTCGCGGGCTGGCCGGAAGGCTGTCCCCTCACGCTCGCTGAAGTACGTTCCGAGGATGTCCCGCCATCGTTCGAGGGCCGCGTCGGAATCCGCAGCCGCCGGGTACTCCGCACACAGGCGTTCGACAAACTCGCGGTGGGCCGCCCGGACGGACTCCATCCGGAGGATGACGCCGCCGATGTCCCAGAAGACGGCCTCGACGTCTGGACTCTCGCTCACGGCAGCGGCTTGGACTGGCCCGGGTATGAAACTACCGCCGACGCTCTGAGTCCGTGGGTGCATCGTGATGGGCGTCCCAGGGCACAGCTCTGAAAAATAAACGACCGACCACTCGTTCGCTGTGCTCTAACACTTATCATGACGACGTGCGAGGACGAGAATGTGCCATGATATCGTTCACCGATTCCGAGGCCGCGACTGCACTTGCCGAGCGTGCCCGAGCGTTGATGGACGAGGTCGTCATCCCGCGGGAGCGAGAACTCGCGGGCGGGACGGCTATCTCCGACGCAACAGTTCGCGACCTCCGCGCTGCCGCACGGGAGTACGATGTGTACGCCCCACAAATTCCCGAGGAACACGGCGGGATGGGCTACAATTTCCGGGACGTGTTGCCGACGTTCGAGGAAGCGGGCCGAAGCCTCCTTGGCCCCATTGCGATGCGCGTCGACGCGCCCGATGAGGGCAATATGCATCTGCTGGAGATGCAAGGGACGGAACTCCAGAAATCGGAGTACCTCGACCCGCTTGTCGAGGGCGAGCTTCAGTCGGGCTTTGCGATGACCGAACCGATGCAGGGCGCGGGCTCCGACCCGAAGATGATACGCACCACGGCGCAGAAGGACGGCGACGAGTGGGTCATCGACGGTCACAAGTGGTGGACAACCGGCGGTGTTGACGCCGACATTCTGCTCGTCTTCGCTCGAACGAACGAGGACGTACACCCGTATGAGGGGTGTTCAGTGTTCATCGTCCCGGCCGACGCCGACGGCGTAGACATCGTTCGGAACGTCCCGCACATGGGAAGTCAGGGCGACCCGAAGGGCCACGCCGAAATCGAGTTCAACGGCGTTCGCGTCCCCGAGGAGCACCTGCTGGGCGAGGAAGGCAACGGCTTCCAGCACGTCCAGCAACGGCTCGGCCCGGCGCGGCTCACCCACTGCATGCGTTTCTCGGGGATGGCCGAGCGGGCGCTGTCCATCGCTAAGGCCTACACCACCGAACGGCAGGCCTTCGGCGACTCCGTGGCGGATAAACAGCACGTCCGCTTTGAAATCGCCGAACAGGAGACACAGATTCAGGCCGCGCGGGCGCTGGTCCGGGCCGCTGCGGACGCCATCGCCGCCGGCAAGGAAGCCCGCGTCGAGGTGTCGATGAGCAAAGTGTTCGCCGCCCGGGCGACGCAGGACGCCATCGACACTGCAGTCCAGTTCTGTGGCGGCAACGGCATCGGCCGGGACCTCCCGCTGGCGGACTTCTACGAACTGGTCAGGACGTTCCGAATCGTTGACGGGGCTGATGAGGTCCACCTGCGGACTATCGCTCGGGAGGCCTTCGAGGACGTGGACAGCGAGGAACTGGAGCCGGTGCGTCGCTACCGCGAGTAGGACGGGGCCGTCAGCGGCAACGGTCGCTACTCTCCTTCGAATTCCGGTTCCCGGTCGGCCGCAAAGGCCGCCGTCCCTTCCGCTACGTCGTCGGTCGTCAGCAGGAGCGCAAATGCCTGGCTCTCCATTTCGAGGCCAGCGTCGAGGCTCTCGTCGGCTCCTTCGTTCATTACACGCTTGGCCTTCCGCAGGGCAATCGGCGGCCCGGAAACGAGGTCTGCGACGAACTCTTCGACCACGCCATCGAACTCGTCGGCGTCGACGGCCCGGTTGATGAGTCCCCAGTCGGCCGCCCGCTCGGCGGAGATGTGCTCGCCGCGGAACACGAGTTCCTTCGCCCGGGCGTCAGTCAGCATCCGAATCGCGCGCTGTGTCCCACCGCCGCCGGGGAGCAGGCCGAGCGTGATTTCGGGGAAGCCGAATTCCGAGTCGGTCGTCGCCAGTCGGAGGTCACAGGCAAGGGCGAGTTCCAGCCCCGCGCCGAGACAGTAGCCGTCGATGCGCGCCAGCGTCGGCCGGGGGTACTCGGCGACAGTCGTGAACACTTCTGTCGGCTCCGACGTCTGTGCGGGGTCGCGGTCCGCGAAGCCGGAGATGTCGGCCCCGGCGGAGAAGGCGCGGTCGCCGGCCCCTTCGAACACGACGGCCCGGACTTTGTCCTCGTCAAGCGACGAAAGCAGATCGACGACCTCGTCCGCGAGGGTTTCGCTGATAGCGTTCATCCGCGACGGGCGGTCGAGTTCCACTGCCAGCAGGCCATCGTCGTCGAGTTCCCAGTTGATGGTGTGGTAGTCACCCGGGCCGTCGCCGGTGTCGTACTCGTGGAAACCCCGTCCTGCTTCCGTGCCGGTGTGGCCGGCTTCCACGAGTTCGACGAGGTAATCCGCCGGCTCGTAGCGGTCGTCGCCGTGTTCGTCGTGGAGCTTCCGGAGCTTTTCGAGGATGGTGTTGAGGCCGATGTCGTCGGCCCGGCGGCAGGTCCCCTCAGGGAAGCCCGCCCCGAGTCGCATCCCCGTATCGATGGCCTCTGCCGTCGCTACGTCGTCGCCGACGAGCTTTGCGGCCTCGTTCGCCATCACCGCTTCGACGCGGAGATGGTCGAACCCCTCGGCATCCTCCGGGACGTACTCCGGGCCGTCACCGTCCTCGTAGTCGTAGTACCCCTTGCGGGTCTTGCGGCCGAGGTTTTCGTTTTCGACTTTCTCCGCCATGATGGGCGGCACCGGTCTCCCGGCCTCCATCCGGACGTGGTAGCCGATGTCGATGCCGGTCAGGTCGCCGAGTTCGAACGGCCCCATCGGGTAGCCTCGCTCGTGGACCATCGCGGCGTCGGCCTGCCGGATGGTTGCCTCGTCCGCAGAAACCATCCAGGCCGGCTCGCTCATGAACGGCCCGAGGACGGAGTTGACGACGAACCCACGCACGTCCTTGCGGACGTAAATCGGCGTCTTGCCGAGAGATTCGATGAACTCGTAGCCGCGCTGGGCCGTCTCGTCGGTCGTTGCTTCGCCGTAGATGACCTCGACGAGGTCCATCTTCACCGGCGGATTGAAGAAGTGCAGGCCCAGTACCGAGTCCGGCCGCTCTGTCGCTGCGGCGATCTCCGTGATAGACAGCGAGGAGCTGTTCGTCGCTAGCAGCGCCCCATCGGGCGCTGCGGCGTCGACGGACTCGAAGATGTCCTGTTTCACCGAGAGTTGTTCCGGGCCGGCTTCGATGACTAGATCCGCGTCGCTGACTGCCGCTTCCAGATCGGTCGTCGTCGCGACCCGCGCCGCCACGTCGTCGGGGTCCTCGTCGAGTCGCCCCTTCTCGGCGAGCTTTTCGAGCGACCACTCGATTTCCTCGTAGCCGTCTTCGACGATGTCCGCCTCGATGTCACGCAGCACGACGTCGTAGCCGGCGATTGCCGTGACCTCGGCGATGCCGTGGCCCATCGTTCCCGCACCGAGCACTGCAACTGTCGCTATCTCTGCCTGCTCTGCTGGCATACGCGTAGTGTCTGCTGCAACACATATCAATCATCCCCCTAGATCCATTTTGTTTCCTGGTACGACGACGATTATTCCCAGCCAGAAAGTCCCGGCGGGCTGTGTATGGGGTTGATGCCATCTCCCGGGACTTCGACACGCAAATCGGCTCTTATATCTTCTCTGTTAGAGCGGTTCGTCGCCTTCGATAATCCGAATCGCGCGGTCGGCCAGCGCCGGGACGCGGTTCTCCATCAGTGGGTAGAACGGGTCGTCGGCGTTGCCTTCCAGATAGCGGCGGTAGAACATCTCCCCAAGGGCGGCGAGCTTGTACACGGCGAGCGTCCGATAGAACCGCTCGTGTTCGAACGTCAGGCCGGTCTGGGATTCCCAGCGGTCGACCAGGTCCGTCCGGGTTGGGTAGCCCGGCGCTTCGATGAACTCCATGGCGAGGTCGGGGATCTCCGGCTCGGGGTCCTTAGCGTCGCGCCAGTACGAGAGCATCCAGCCGAGGTCCGCCCGTGGGTCGCCCAGCGTCGCCATTTCCCAGTCGAAGACGGCGGCGAGGTCCGGGTCGTCACCGGGGCCGAACATCACGTTGTCGAGCTTGTAATCGCCGTGAACCAGCGTCTCTGGATGGTCGTCAGGGCACTCGTCCTGAAGCCACGAGCCGACCCGCTCCAGTTCCGGGACAGTGCGGGATTCGGCCGTCCGCTCGAACGCCCAGGCCAGTTGCTTCCCCCAGCGCGCGACCTGTCGCTTCGCATACCCGTCCGCGCGGCCGAGGTCGGACAGGCCGACAGCTGACGGATCGACCTCGTGGATAGCCGCGAGGGTGTCCACCAGTTCGGTGCCGACTGCCTCTCGGGCGTCGTCGTTGGCGAAGCGCGCTGGCTCGTCGTCTCGGATGACGGTCCCCTCGACGCGGGCCATGACGTAGAAATCGCTACCGATGATCGTCTGGTCGTCACAGGCCGCCACCGTCGGCGGAACCGGGACGGCTGTGTCCTGCAGTGCGTCGATGACGCGATACTCCCGCAACACGTCGTGGGCTGTCTCGGCGGTCTGGCCCGGCGGGGGCCGCCTGACGACCAATTCTCGGTCGCCCCAGGTGACAAACAGCGTCTCGTTGGAGTGGCCCTGCTCGTGGCGCGCAACGTCGAACGTCTCGACCGGGCCTATTTCCCTCGTGAGAAATTTTCCCAGCGCACTTTCGTCGACCAGCCGCTGGTAGTAGTCGCTGCTGTGTTCAGTCATGGTCGCTGATTGGGTTCCGTATCATGAAAAACTGGGGGTCGTGTCATCGTCCGACGAACTCCGGCCGGCGGTCGGTCAGGAACGCCTCGACGCCCTCCTCGTGGTCGGCCGTCTCGAAGACGATGCCCTGGGCCGTTGCCTCGTCGCGCTGGGCGCGGTCGAAGGACTTCTCTAGACCGTCCTGAAGCAGCCGCTTGGAATGCCGGAGGGCAATGGTTGGCCCATCGGCAATGCGGCTGACAGTCGCCGCGACTTCGGACTCGAACGCCTCGGCGTCGTAGACGTGGTTGAACAGGCCTAGTTCCGCAGCTCGGTCGGCGTCCAGAATCTCGCCGGTGAACACCAGCTCCTTTGCGACGTTGGTCCCGACAATACGGGGGAGCAGATACGACGTGCCGGCATCGACGCTGAGGCCGACCTGCCGGAACACGAAGCCGATGCTGGCCGACTCGCTCGCCAGCTGGATGTCACAGGCGATCGCGAGGTTCGCGCCGGCCCCGACGGCCGACCCGTCGACCTTCGCGACGGTCGGGACCGGCAGTGCGACGACTCTGGCGATGGTGTCGCGGGTCCGCCGGGCCAGTTCGCTGACGGCGTCGTCGGTCGGGTCGTCGTTCGTGAGCCGCTCGCTCATTCCCTCGATGTCGCCGCCGGCCGAGAACGACTCGCCAGTGCCTTCGATGACGACACATCGAACATCGGACGCTGTCTCGATAGTGTCGAGGTGGCGCTCCAAGGCGTCGTATACGGGCTGTGTGAGTGCGTTCCGCGTTTCCGGTTCGTTCAGCGTCAGCGTGGCGATGCCGTCGTTGATCGAGAGTAGTACGGACTCGCTCACCGGATATCACTCCGTTGTAGCTGCATGGGGCTGCTTCACACGGTTCTGGTATAAATTTACCGCTGGTTTACAGTTTCAGACAGCGCTGGGCACACACTGCTGGTGGCACGCCAAGGGCTACGGCAGCTACCAGGGCTAGTTTTAACATATCGGTCTGTGTTGACATGCAGTATGCCAGGTGGTGCACCACTCAACCTCCGGTCATTCCTGTGGCGTGGCGAGAACGTGTTCCCCGACAGCGAGATCGTCTCGCGGACGCACCAGGGGATTCACCGATACACGATAGCGGAGTACGCCGAACGCGTACGAAAGCTGGCCTCAGCCCTCGAACAGGCAGGCATCGAACGCGGCGACAGAGTTGGGACGTTCGCCTGGAACAACCACTGGCATCAGGAGGCCTACTACGGCGTCGCTTGCATGGGCGCACAGGTCCACATGATTAACCTCCTCTTGCCCGATGAGCACATCCAGCACATCGTAGCCGACGCCGAGGACGAAATTCTCATCGTCGACCCCGTCATGCTAGAAAAGCTCGAAGGGGCGTACGATGAGGAGGCGTTCGCCTCTGTCGAGCAGTACATCGTGATGGGCGACACCGTCCCCGAAACGTCGCTGGAGCCAGTCGTCGATTACGAATCGTTCATCGCCGACGGCGACCCCGACTACTCCTTCCCGCAACTGCCCGAGGACCAGCCGGCGGGGATGTGCTACACGTCCGGGACAACAGGCAAGCCGAAAGGCGTCGAGTACACCCAAAAGATGTACTGGACACAGGTCATGTCGCTGATGACTAGCCAGGCCGGTATCAAGACCGACGACGTGGAACTGACGTACGTTCCGATGTTCCACGTCAGCGGCTGGTGTCGCCCGTTCACGACCATCGCTGCCGGAGCCAAGACGGTCCTCCCCGGGCCGAATCCGTCGGCCGAGGATCTAGCAAAGCTCATCGAAGAAGAGGACGTGACCGTCTCCGCAGCGGTCCCGACTGTCTTCATGGACCTGCTGGAGTACGCCCGTGAGACCGACGTGGACTTCTCCTCGGTTCGGTACTTCACCAGCGGCGGGTCCGCGACGCCGCGGTCATTGATGGAGGATTACAAGGAGGAGTTCGACGTTGACCTCATCTCCGGCTACGGCATGACCGAAACGTCACCGGTCACGCACGCCTACGAGCCCAAGCCCGGAATGACGGACCTGCCGGAGGAGGAACTGTTCGACCTGCGGAGCCACTCAGCGGGGCTCCCGATTGCCGGGCTGGAGTTCAAAGTCGTCAACACCGACGGCGAGGAAGTGCCCTGGGACGGCGAGTCGCTGGGCGAACTCTGGATGCGTGGCCCGTGGGTCACACAAGAGTACTACAACGCCCCCGATGCGACCGAACAGGCCGTCACCGACGACGGCTGGCTCAAGACCGGTGACATTGTCCGGGTGAGTCCGGAGGGGTACGTCGACGTGGTCGACCGGATGGACGACCTCGTCAAGAGCGGCGGCGAGTGGATCGCCAGCGTCGAGGTCGAAAACGCCGTCATGGGTCACGATGAGGTCGTCGAAGCCGCAGTTGTCCCGGTCCCCCACGAGCGGTGGGACGAACGCCCCGCTGCGTTCGTCGTCACACGGGATACCGTAGCTGACGAAGCCGCGCTGCGTCAGGAGATCAAAGACCTCGTCGCCGAGTCATATCCGTCATGGTGGGTCCCCGACGCCATCCGTCTGGTCGACGGGATTCCCAAGGGCGCGACCGGGAAATTCTCCAAGCAGACGCTCCGTGACGAGTACGTCGACGAGTCGATCATCGAAACTGTCGCCGAGAACGCCCCGGCAACGTAACTCGGCCGAAACGTGGCGGAGCGTTCTGGCTGACAGGCACCGTATCGACGGCAGCGTTCTCGATACCGTACGTCTACCGTCACCGAGCCAGCCACAACAAGTCCAGTCGCGGATAGGTATTTATGATAGCCCTGTGATGATTGTGGTATGCGAGCAGCTGTCATTGAGGAGCACGGCGAACCGCTCACGATTCAGGACGTGCCCTATCCGGAGCCCCAACCGGATCAGGTCATCATCGAGACTGAAGCCTGCGGGGTCTGCCGGAGCGACTGGCACGCCTGGCAGGGAGACTGGGAGTGGTTCGGCATCCAGACCGGCCCCGGGCAGATTCTGGGCCACGAGCCGGCCGGGGTCGTCGCCGACGTGGGTGCGGACGTCGAACAGTTCTCCGAGGGGGACCGCGTCACAGTACCGTTCCACCTCGGCGACGGGTCGTGTCAGTACTGCCAGCGCGGGCACGCCAACATCTGCGAGACGTCGATGCCGCTTGGCTTCCTCGACGCCGCACCGGGGGCGTTTGCCGAGGCGTTCCCTGTCCGCGAAGCCGACTTCAATTGTGTCACGCTGCCGGACGCCGTCGACTTCACTGAAATGGCTGGGCTCGGCTGTCGGTTCATGACGGCGTACCACGCGCTGACCGACCGGGCGGATCTCAGGCCGGGCGACGCCGTCGCGATCCACGGCTGTGGCGGCGTTGGCCTCTCGGCAGTCCATATCGCCGATGCGCTGGGGGCCGAACCGATTGCGGTCGACGTACAGGACAGCAAGCTCGACCGGGCGCGGGACCTCGGCGCAGCGACGACAATCAACGCTGCCGAGGTGGACAACGTCCCCGGCGAGGTTCACGCAGTCACGGACGGCGGGGCCGATGTGGCTATCGACGCGCTGGGTATCGCGGAAACGTGTCGCAACGCTGTCGGCTCGCTGGGCAAGCAGGGCACCCACGTGCAGGTCGGACTCACGACTGACGACGAGGCCGGGGAAATATCCCTCCCGGTTGATACGATGACCCTGCAGGAAATCGACTTCCACGGGTCTTACGGGATGCCGCCGATCCGCTACGACGAACTGTTCCGTCTCATCGACGCCGGGACGCTCGAACCCTCCAAGATCGTCGGGGAGACGCTCCCGCTCGACGACGTGCCGGCGACCCTCTCGTCGATGGGCGAGTACGAGACGGTCGGTATCCCCGTCATCGACGAGTTCTGAGAGACACCGGCGCTGCGCTGTGGTCGTCGGTCCCTACGAACGGTTCGCTGCCAGCCAGTCAATGGCGAAGTCTACCATCGGCTGTTGGTCGAGGAGTTTCGACTCGCCGACGCCGACAGTCCCCGTCTCGACGGCGCTGGGGTGGGCACGCTCGAACGCATCACCGCAGGCCTGAAAATCCGTATCGGTGAGTTCGATATCGGTCCAGTTGCACCATTCGCGCTCGCCCTCGACAAGTACGGCGCTGGCGTGTCTGGTCGTGTCGGTATCGATATCGGCGCGGTACTCGGCGAGGTGCAGCGAGGTGTTCGTCGCATGTGACGTTCCGAGAAACAGGACTCTCCCATCACGGTCGTAGACTTCTGACAGCGGTGATGATTCCCCGAGCGAGTAATCGTAGGCGTGACCATCAGTGATGGTCTCGGCGTCAGTACCCCACGCGGCGAAGGAATGCTGTGGGTGCTTACTCCGGTAGACAGCTGGATACGTCCGAAAACACTCGGCGATTGCACCCATTCCCTGCGTTGGCGTCACTGCTGGTCGGTATGGTGGGAACTGCTCGCGGATCGTGTCGGCCCACGAGTCCGGGACTGGTGGGTTCGACATATTGTCGGGGTCCCTGTTGCCGGGTGAGTGTGTTGGCATCACTACGGTCCCGCGCTCGGTGACGACACGCTGCAGGGCGTCAACCACCGCTGGTGCGCCACCACAGACCCATCCCAGTTCGGACAGCGACCCGTGGACCAGTACTGTTTCCCCGCTTTCGAGACCCAGCGTCCGGAGGTCGTGTGCTATCGAATCCACGGTGACCGGTTCCGCTGAACGATCGCTTGGGCGCGGCGTGTCCATGAGAGACGATAGCCGAAAGCGGGCATAAGTTTCGTGTTCCCAGCGACACCGAGCCGCTGTTGTGGGTGCCTACTGTGGCCCCGAATCTACTGGCTCAGAGCAGCTGGTAGTCGCGCTCTTCGTGCTGGACGGAGATCCACTTGGTCTCGGTCAGTTCGTCCATGATCCACTCGCCGTTGTACCGGCCGATCCCGGAGTCTTTCATCCCGCCGAACGGGGCGTTGGGTTCGTCCTGAATCGGGTGGTCGTTGACGTGGACCATCCCGGCGTCGATCTGGTCGGCGATGGACCGACCGTGTTCGACATCACCGCTGTACACGCCTGCAGCGAGGCCGTACTCGGTGTCGTTGGCGAGTTCGACGGCTTCCTCGTCGGACTCGAAGGGGATGACCGGGGCGACGGGGCCGAAGTGCTCGTTACACGCCGCGGACATATCGTTGGTACACCCCGAGAGGACGGTCGGTTCGAGGAACAGGTCCTCCGCCTCGCCGCCCGTCTCCAGCGTCGCGCCGGCATCGACAGTCTGCTCGATGAATGAGGTGAGCTGTTCGACCTGACTCTCGTTGATGATCGGACCGAACTCTACGTCCTCGTCAAGCGGGTTCCCGATAGTCAGCGACTCAGCGTGCTCGACGAGTTTCTCGACGTACTCGTCGTAGACGTCCTCGTGGACGAGATGGCGATTGATCGAGATACACACCTGTCCCTGGTGGCCGAACGCGCCGACGGAGCCGGCTCTGGCGGCTGCCTCGATGTCAGCGTCCTCGGTAACGACGAACGGTCCGTTCCCACCGAGTTCGAGCGCCGGGAGGGCGAGCGCATTCCCAGCCTGACTGGCCACGGACCTGCCGACTGCCGTCGAGCCGGTGAACGACATCACGCGGGCGGCGGGGTGGCCGGCCATCCGGTCGCCGATATCGGAGCCGTGGCCCGTGACGACGTTGACGGCACCGTCCGGGAGGCCGGCCTCCTCAGCGATGTCGGCCAGCAGGAGCCCGCCGGTAATCGGCGTGTCCGTCGCAGGCTTGATGACGACGGTGTTCCCCAGCGCGAGCGCGGGACCGAGCGCCCGCGTCGTGAGGTGCAGCGGGAAGTTCCACGGCGAAATAATCCCGACGACGCCAGCGGGTTCGCGGACGATGTGGTGGTCCTTGTCCTCGTGATACATCGAGTCACGGACCTCCTCTTCCGGCGGGACCATCTCCAGCGCGCTCTGGAAGTCCGCCATGGCGAAGTTGGCCTCGGCAGTTGCTTTGGCCCGGACACTACCCGACTCCGTTGCGAGCAGTTCGACGATCTCGTCCAGTCGCTCCTGCATCACCCCGATCATCGACTGGACGTACTCGTTGCGCTCCTCGCGCGACAGCGCCGCCCAGTCGGACTGGGCCGCTTCGGCGGCCTGATAGGCGTCGTTGACATCCCCCTCCGTTCCGGCGGGTACCGCCGCGATTTCCCCGCCCGTCGCGGGGTTGGTCACCGGTATCGTCTCAGATGCTTCGGCGTCACGCCACTCGCCGTCGATGTACAGTCGGCTCCACGCCGTCTGGCTATCTGGTTGTGACATTCCATACTGTCGACAGCGCCACGGACTTTTACCACTTTGGCAGCAGGCAAACGCTTAATTGAACCCCGGTCACAGATCCTATATGATCGATTACCTCGGTCTCGAAGACGACCTCGGCGAGGAAGAGCGGATGGTCCGTGACACAGCCCGAGAGTTCGTCGAGAACGAAGTCAAGCCGGACGTCGGGCAACACTGGATCGACGGGACGTTCCCGACGGACCTCATCACTGAGATGGGTGACCTCGGATTCTACGCCCCGAACCTCGACGGGTACGGCCTGCCGGGGCTCAGCGAGACGGCGTACGGCCTCCTGTTGCAGGAGCTGGAGGCCGGCGACAGCGGCCTGCGCTCGATGGCCAGCGTGCAGGGTGCACTCGTCATGTACCCGATTCACGCCTACGGCAGCGACGCCCAGAAAGAGGAATGGCTGCCGGCACTCGGCAGCGGCGAGCGGGTGGGCTGTTTCGGGTTGACAGAGCCCGAACACGGGTCGAACCCGTCGGCGATGGAAACGACGGCCGAACGTGACGCCGACGGCTACGTCCTGAACGGCTCGAAGACGTGGATCACGAACGCGCCCATCAGCGACCTCGCAGTGGTCTGGGCAAAGGTCACGTCCGCCGACGGCAACCCTGTGCGGGGTTTCCTCGTCGAGACGGATCGTGACGGCGTGACGACGAACAAGATCGACGAGAAGCTCTCGCTGCGGGCATCGATTACGGGCGAGATCAGCCTGCAGAACGCCCGTGTCCCCGAAGAGAACGTCCTGCCGGGCGTTGAGGGGATGAAAGGGCCGCTGTCCTGTCTCACGCAGGCTCGTTACGGTATCGCCTGGGGGACGGTTGGGGCCGCCATGGACTGTTTCGAGACCGCCCACGAGTACGCCACCGACCGCGAGCAGTTCGGAAAACCGATTGCTGGCTATCAGCTCCAGCAGGAGAAGCTCGCGGAGATGGCGACCCAGATATCGCTGGGTCAGTTGCTTGCCCATCGCCTCGCAGATCTGAAGGAACGCGGCGACCTCCGCCCGGAACAGGTGTCGATGGCAAAGCGCAACAACGCGCGGATGGCTCGCGAGCAGTCGCGGGTGGCCCGTGAGATGCTCGGCGGCAACGGCATCACGGCCGATTACTCCCCGATGCGGCACCTGACGAACCTCGAAACCGTCTACACCTACGAGGGAACGCACGACATCCATTCGCTCATCATCGGCCACGACCTGACCGGCATCCCGGCGTTCGAGTAGAGGCTGTCCGGTACATTCCGGAATACGGAACGACCGCGCGCTGGCGCGAAACAGCACTTCTCAATCGTACGTGAGGTCTATCTTCAGTTCACTGGCTTTCTGTTCCAGCAGGTCGGGGTACGTCGATTTGATGTCCTCCCGGCTCACCCGGCCGCTCGGGCCGAAGACGCTCAGTGCGCCGATGAGGTCGTCCTCGTGGTTGTACACCGGCACGCCCGCCGCCCGCAGGCCATCCATGTGCTCGGACATATTGGTCGCATAGCCCTGCTCGCGGACCTGTTCGAGTTCCTCGAACAGCGCGTCACGGTCGGTAATCGTGTTCGATGTCAGCTCTTCGAGGGCAGTGGTTTCGGTGAACTCCTCGATGCGTTCGTCAGCCCACTCCGCAAGGATGGCTTTCCCCGAGGCGAGCGCGTGCAGCGGCCGGCGTTTGCCGATCATCGTGTCGCTCTGGAGCGGATTCCGGCCGCCGGCCCGATGCAGATACACACCCTCGAACCCCTCAGCGACCAGAAACAGGGCTCGCTCGTCGGTCTCTATCGCCAGTTCGATGACTTTCTGCTTGGCGACGAGATAGCCGGGCCGCCGTATCCGCGGCGGTTCGCTGAGTTGCAGAAATCGGAGTGACAGCCGATACTCCCCGTCCTCCTCGACGAGATAGTCCATGTCGTGCAGCGTCTTGAGATGCCGATACACCGTGCTCTTTGCGAAGTCCATCTCCGCCCGGATGTCCGCGATTGTCGCACCTCCCGCGTCCCGAATCAGTGCCAGAATCTCGAACGATGTCCGGGTTGTCGACACCTCGGACGTTCCGGTCTTGTTTTCGAGCATACGGAGTTGTGACCGCTTAGTGACATCAACGTTTCGCATAATCGACCATGATGGTCCAGTGTGCCGAACGCAGCCGGTAGCGGTCCGCCGTTCGATTCTGCTGTCGAACCGAACCTAACTTGTAGTATGCGACCGGAGTCAACAGATACCATGCCACAGCTTAGCGCAGACGATATCGAACAGCTCCGGGCCCAGTTCGAGCGACAACTCGATGTCGGACTGCACCACGGCGCACAGTTGGCGGTGTACGTCGACGGTGACCTCGTCGTCAATTTCGCCGGCGGTTCCACGGGTCCCGACGGTGACGAAACGACGCCCGAGACGCGTCATCTCCTGTTTTCCTGTACGAAGCCGTTCGCCGGTGTCGCCCTGCACCAACTCGTCGAAGAGGGTGAACTCGATTACGATGACCGGGTCGTCGAACACTGGCCCGAGTTTGCCGACGACGGCACACAGAAAGCATCGATCACTGTCCGGCAGGTGCTCAGCCACACCGCTGGTATCCCCTTCGGCGAGTTCGATGACCAGCCCGAACGATGGGGCGACTGGGATGCCGTCGTCGCGGCGATGGAAGACATCGAGCCCGTGTTCGAGCCCGGAACGACCCCGGCGTATCACGCAATCAACTACGGCTGGCTGGTCGGCGAACTCATCCGGCGCTGTAGCGGCCAGCCGGTGGAAGCATACGTTGCGGAGAACGTGTTCGAGCCACTGGGGATGGACCACACGGGCATTGGTCTGCGGGACGACGAGCCCGACACCGTGGCGACGCTGGCCGGTTACGAGACGTCCGAGCGGTGTCACGCTGTCGAAGAGGGGCTCGAAGACCCTGCCGCGGAATACGCTGCGGCGTTCAATCAGGAGGCGATGCGCCGGGCGGTGATTCCCGCGGCCAACGGCATCGGCACTGCTCGGGACATGGCCCGGTTCTACGCCTGTCTCGCAAACGGCGGCTCGCTGGATGGGACGGAACTGCTGACCGAAGCGACTGTCGACGAGGCGACCACGACTCACGCCGAAACGGAATCCGACGGCACGCTGTCTCGCCCGGCCCGCTACGGACTCGGCGTCTGGACCGGCGGGCTCGCCGCCGACATGTTCGGGGCCGCCAGCAAAGAGCGCATGTTCGGCCACGCCGGCCTCGGGAGTTCGTTCGGCTGGGGCGACCCTGAGCTGAACGTCGGGTTCGCGCTCGTCACGAACGGTATCCGCGAGGAGTCATTCGAACACGCCGCTCGCGTCGGTCAGCTTTCCGACGCTGTCCGGCTATTGTTACAGGACTGAGTGCATCCCCACTGACACCGGTCGCCACAGGCGTTTCTGACCGGTTGCGTCTCCGGCCAAGAGACGGTTGCGTGACCCGAGTTTTTGTATGGCTTGCCGCTAATCCCCCGATATGAACTTCCCCGACCGAGGCGACGTGGATCATCTCATTGACCCACAGCCGCTGCCGGACTTCGCTCGTGTCCAGTACGAACCGGAGACGGCCGCCGTCGGTGACCCCTCGACCGCGGCGCGGGCCGAACTCGACCGCCTCGACTTCGATGGGCTGGAATCTGGCGCGACCGTTGCCGTTGCCGTCGGCAGCCGCGGCATTCACCATATCGATGATATCGCCGAGGCTGTCGTCAAAGCTGTTCGCGACCGGGGCTTTGAGCCGGTCGTCGTCCCAGCGATGGGGAGCCACGGCGGAGCAACGCCGGAGGGACAGCACGAAGTACTGGAGAGTCTGGGCATCACGGAGTCACGCCTCGATGCCCCCATCGACGCCCGGATGGACACGACACAGGTCGACACCGTCACTGTCGGTGACACTGAGTTTCCGGTCCACGTTTCGACGGCGGCACGGGAGTCGGACGCCGTCGTCGTCGTGAACCGGGTGAAGCCCCACACCAACTACAGCGGCCACATCGAGAGTGGCCTGGCAAAGATGACTGTCGTCGGACTGGGCAAGCAACACGGCGCGAAGGCGTTCCATTCGACAGCTATCAACGAGGGGTACGTGGAAGCGCTGGAAGCCGCGCTCCCGGTTGTCGAGTCGGCGCTGCCACTGGTCGGCGGCGTGGTGCTGGTCGAGAACTTCCACGAGAAAACGGCTCACGTTGAGGCGATCCCGGCAGGCTCGTTCACTGACCGCGAGCCCGCGCTGCTGGAGCGGGCCTACGACGAGATGGCGACGCTTCCGGTCGAGGACATCGACCTGCTCGTCGTCGACGAACTCGGCAAGGACGTCTCCGGCGCGGGAATGGACACGAACGTTATCGGCCGCTACCGCGTCCTCAACGCGCCGGACCCCGACGAACCGTCGATCAAGCTGCTGTACGCCCGTGGGCTCACCGAGGCGACGAAAGGCAATGGCAACGGCATCGGGCTAGCCGACATCACCCGCCGGGCCGCTGTCGACCAACTGGACCTACAGAAGACGTACGCGAACGCGCTCACCAGCGGGTCGACGGCGAAGGCGAAGCTCCCGCTCGTCGCGCCGGACGACGAGTTCGCCATCCGGACGGCGCTGTCCGCGCTCGGTGGCTACGACCCCGATACCGTCCGGATTGTCTGGATACGGAACACACAGGACCTCTCGACGCTGCACGTCTCCGAGCCGCTTGTCGATGACCTGCCGACCGCCGTCGCAGTTACTGACCGCGAATCGCTTACTTTTGCGGACGGTACGGCCTCGTTCGCCCGGGAATGACGCGTCGGTATCGGCAGCCGACCTTGTCGCTGAAACAATTTCTAACAACTGTACATTCGTTTCTCCGACCGAACTGTGCCGGCGTGCTCGGATGAGCCTCGGAACGGACTGCTCTCAGTGCTGGTGTGGGACCGAATTAGAGCTAGAATACGATTTTTGTTGCTGTATTTCGCCCCTATGGTCATATAAACGCCACAGACAGATGTAGGTCTGGTATAATATTTTAGGAAAGTGAGGTTTTAGAAACACCTATCAATATCAAGGTCGATAATGTTGAAAACAAGAACAATATATCGAAAGTGGATGTATTTCCCGCAGAAACGGGACCGTTCAGCGAGTCCCGGTGTCTCCGTGTGACTACGAGGTCGTCTTCTCGGGCACTCGCTCTGCGACAGCTTCGATAGGATGGGGCGGAATCTCGTCGACGCCGTCGCGGTCACCCAACTGCGAGCGGCAGGACCCGCCCGGGGCAACGACGCGGTCACCGTCACTCTCATCGACTTTGTCGAACAACAGCCGGCCGATGGTTTTCGAGAGGTCGTAGTGCTCGTCGTGGTAGCCGAAGCTTCCGGCCATGCCACAGCACGTCGAATCCAGCGGGTCGACGTCGTAGCCGACGCGGCGCATGACGCCGACAGCGTGGTGATCCTTGTTCGTCCCCTTCTGGTTGCAGTGGCCGTGGTAGCTGACCGTGCCGGCGGCCCCGAGCGACCGGTCCTCGACGGGCAGTGCGTCGTCAAGTCGGAACGTGTCGAGATATTCCAGCACGCCGTAGGCGCTGTCGGCCACCTGCGAGACATCGGAGCCGTCGAGCAGATCGCGGTACTCGTCCTGGAACATCACGGCATCGGAGGGCTCGACGAACACGACGTCCCACCCTTCCGCGACGCGGTCCGACAGCCGGTTCGTGTTCGTCTCGGCCCGGTCGCGAGCGAGGTCCAGCATGCCGGTGGAGTACGCCGCTCGCCCTGACGGAGCGGTGTCGTCCGGAATAGTGACGTGGACGTCCGCGGCTTCGAGCGTTTCGACGGCGGCTCTGCCGGCGGCCGGGTACGAGTAGTTCGTGTACGTGTCGGGGAACAGCAGGACCTTGCGGTCGGCCTCGGCCCGAGAGACCGTCGAGCCCCCGCGGGCGTCGAACCAGTCCTGCAGCGTCTCCCGGCGGAAGGTGGGAAGTTCGCGCTCCGGCGCGATGCCGAACAGTTTCTGCATGACCATCCGCGCGCCCGGGATGTCCGTCGCCCAGTTCGAGACCGGTGCCAGCGCCGACCCGATCTTCGAGGCGGTGTCGATGTTGGCGAACAGGCGCTCCCGGAGGCTGGTGCCCTCCTCTTGGTGGTGCTGGTGTTTCAGCTCGGTCTTGAGTTTCGCCATGTCGACGCCGGTCGGGCAGTCGCTCTTGCAGCCCTTGCAGCCGACACAGAGGTCGAGCACTTCTTCTTGGAAACGCTCGGAATGGATCTCGTCCTCGTCCAGGTCGCCGCTGATGGCCGACCGGAGGAGGTTCGCCCGGCCCCGCGTCGTCTGGACCTCCTCCTCCGAGGCGCGGTAGGTCGGACACATCACGTCCCCGTCGGTCTGGCGGCAGGTGCCACAGCCGTTACACAGCTCGACGAGCTCCGAGAAGCCGCCCTCGTCCTCGAAGTCGAGCGTCGTCTGTGGCTCCAGGGATTGGTAGTCGGGGCCGTATCGGAGGTTCTCCCGCATGTCCGCGCCGACGCCACGGTCGGCGTCGGGGCCGATGTCATCCGGCCCCTCGCGGTAGACGACGTTGCCGGGGTGCATCCACCACTGCGGGTCGAACGCCGTCTTGACCTCCTTGAACGCGTCCCAGAGCGTCTTGCCGTACATCTTGGGCGTGAACTCCGTCCGGGCCATCCCGTCGCCGTGCTCGCCGGAGAACGACCCCTTGTGTTCCAGCACGAGGTCAGTCACGTCGTCAGTGATGGAGTGCATGGCCTCGATGCCGGATTCCTCTTTCAGATTGAGAATCGGGCGGATGTGGAGCGTCCCGGAGCCGGCGTGGGCGAAGTATGCGGCGGAGGTGTCGTGGTCAGCCAGCACCTCCTCGAACTTCTCGACGTACTCGGCCAGTTCGGCGGGCGGGACCGTCGCGTCCTCGATGAACGGGTACGGCTTGGGGTCGCCGTCCATGGACATCAGGAGCGGAATCGCCGCCTTCCGGAGCTTCCAGAGGTCAGCCTGGTCTTCCTCAGTGTAAGCCTCGACCACGTCGAAAGCCGCTCCGTTATCGAGGAACCGCTCGGTGGTCCGCGCGATGGCCGCCTCGAAGTCGTCGTGCAGTTCCGAATCGTATTCGAGCATCAGCGCGGCCGCCGCGCGGTCGGGAATCGGCTCGACGTACTCGGCGTAGCCGTCGGAGCCGGCCGCGAGCCTGAACACCTCGTCGTCCATCAGTTCGACTGCGCTGACGTCGTAGTCGAGCGCGACCGGGACGGCCTTCATCGCGTCCGCGAGCGTGTCGAAGCAGTACAGCGCCAGCGCGGTCTCCTCAGGGACCGTCACCAGCGAGAGTTCGGCCTCGACGATGACGCCTAGGGTCCCCTCGCTCCCGACGAACAGCTTCGCGAGGTTCATGACTCGCTCGCCATCGTCGTTCTCGTAGACGACGCGGTCGAGGTTGTAGCCCGACACCCGCCGTTTGAGGTCCGGGTAGCGGTCCTCGATCTCCTCGGTGTTCTCCTCGACGGTTTCGCGGACCGTCCGATAGATGTCGGCTTCCCGGTCGTCCTTGCTCACGATGTCGTCCCACTCCGGCGAGTCGATGACGACCTCTCGGGCGTGAATGAGTGAGCCATCAGAGAGGATGGCTTTCACCGCGTCGGTGTAGGCATCGGTGATGCCGTACCTGACGGAGTGTGCGCCCGTCGAGTTGTTTCCGATGCCGCCACCAACTGACGCGCGGTTCGACGACGCGGGGTCCGGCGCGAACTTCAGGCCGTACTCGGCCAGCGTGTCGTCCAGGTCGTCTTGCACCACGCCGGGCTGGATTCGCGCCGTCTGCTCCGCCGGGTGGATATCGAGGATATCGTCCATGTGCCGGGACATGTCCAGAACGACACAGCCCGGGCCGACGGTCTGCCCGGCGAGCGACGACCCAGTTCCCCGTGGCATCACCGGGACGCCGTGGTCTGTCGCCACCTCGACGGCCGCCTGCACGTCGTCGACGTCGGTCGGGTACACGACTCCCGCCGGTTCGGCGCGGTAGATGCTCCCGTCTGTCGCGTACAGAATCCGGGCGTATTCGTCGAACTCAACCCCACCTGTGACGCGTGAACGGAGCGCTTCCGCCAGGTCCCGATATGCGTCAACATCAGGTCGATCCAGGTCCAACTCTTGGGCCGACCAAGTGTCCTCGACGTTTTCAATCGCCATACAGGTATTCAGGAGTAATAATCATTAAAATCTATGGCATGCGGCCACAATTCACTTTGCATAGCCCGCCAGCTATTTCACTCAGGGCACTGGCATCGGTGTATGGGCAATGCAAGTTTCCTTCACATGTGCCTGAACGTGGCCGACGCCACAGAATCGATTGCGTTCTACGAGCAGTTCGGCTTCGAGGAGTCCTGGCAGTTCACCACGCCGGACGGCGAGACGACGAACTACTACGTGGCTGACGACAACGGCGTCGAACTCCAACTCTCAGAGACCGAAGGTGAGGCAAGCTTCGAGATGGGAACCGGCTGGGACCACCTCGCGCTCGGCGTGGACGACGTCGACGCGACGGTCGAGCGAATCGATCACCACGGCGTCGTCAAAGAACCTGGTCCACAGCCGGAAGCCGGGGCGTATACGGCGTTCGTGGCGGACCCCGACGGCCATCACGTCGAACTCATCGAACCGCTGGAAGACTGAACCGCGCCCACGGCGTTTCGAATGACGAAACGGTACGCGCCAGTCAGTTCCCGACGGCCGTGGCGCGCTCGACGATGTCAGCGCCGTACATCTCCTCCAGTTCCTCGTGCTGATCCGGCCGGTGCTCGTAGACGTCCTGGAACAGCGTAATGGGCGTCTGGGCGGCTTGGTAGGTCGCCTCGTCCCACATCCGGTCTTTGCTGATATCGACTTCGACGCCGTCGATGACCAGCGTAGCGGCTTGGGTCATCGCGATAGCTCCCTTGCCGGCCTCCTTCGCGGCCTCGAACTCCTCCATGGAGTCGACGATGTCGTTCATGCTGGGGATGTACGCGGTCCGGTCGAGCAGTTCCTCAGTGAGTTCCTCCTCGTCCAGTTCCAGTCGCTCACCGCCCGCCTGCAGGACGTAGCCGCCGTCGCCATCTGCTTCCAGCGAGAGGTCGTCACCGTCGTACACCTGCTTGCCGTCCTGTGCTTCGAGTTCGACCTCTTGGCCGCCGGCTTCGAGAAGCCAGCTCCCGGTCTTCGGCGGCAGCGGGGCCGTGTTCGCTTCGACGACCTGGCCCGGCGTCAGCGACCAGATGCCGGTCATCCCCTTCGCGCGGTTGTCCTTCATTCTCTCGCGGTACCCTTCGACGTCGCGGATGTCGTCGTAGGGGCCGTCGACGGCGATGAGGCCCGCGGCGCTGGCCCCTCGGGAGGTGTTGTGGCGCAGTTCCGGCCACGGCGGGAGCTCGCCGGTCGGCGTCATCGCGCGCATGTCTTTGGTGTAGTCGACCTCGCCGTCGACGAGCAGGAACATGCGTTCGAGGTTGTTCGAGGGTTTGCCCATCTCGTCCCGCAGGTCACCCATCGCCAGCTCGGCCTCGCCGCTCTCGACGATGACCGACATGGAGAGGCTCCCCTCTTCGAGCCCATGCTCGTTCTCGATGATGGTGAAGAACTCGTCGGCCTTCTTCCAGTCATCGATGTCGCCGACCTCCGGAATGACGAAGCCGTCGATGTGTTCGACTGCACCGTTTTCGGGGTCGGTGATCTCCAGCATCTGCTGGAAGCCCTGATAGCGGGTCGACGGCGACTCGCGGTGCCAGACCACGCGCGGGTGTATCTCGCCGGGGAACTCCGCGCCCTGGTTGGCAACGACGTCGATGATGTTCTCGACGCCCTCGTCGCGCATGTTCGGTGCTGTCGCGTCCTCGTTGTCCGGGACCCAGACGTCCGGAGCCTGCAGGCCGCGGAGCTGGCCCGCGCTTCGCAGCATCTTCGCTGAGTCGTCCTCCCCGTCGACTGCTGTCGGAGAGGTAAAGAACGTTCTGACGAACTCGCGGTCGTAGTGTCGCGTCACACTCATAACTCATCTCAAAGAACCCGACGGAACCGCTTAAATCTACCGTCCATATCCGGCCGAAACATCGACCAGCGTAGTCGTCCCACCGTCTCTCAGTAGATTCGAAAAGACGAAATTACTGTGCGATATTATATTTCTCTATCTGTTCACCCGAGCGACACAACGGTTAGTGGTGCACACTGATCTGTCGGCATCTCATGGCCGTTCAGTCGCCACATCACGAACTCCTATCGAATTCGGCCGCCGGTTTCGCGCCAGCGAACCCCACTTTCTGTTTCGTCTTTCCGAATGTCTATGCCGGTCATAGAGCTGAATGACGCCCATTTCGCGTACGTGCAGCCTCGGAAGCTAACGCAGAGCGGTTGTCACAGCCGATACGGCAATTTTATTCGAGCGGCGAAAGAACTGGTGACTAATGACACGGGCAAAAACGGACTCGGTCCGGGCGACACAGACCTCGCTGTCGGTCCTCTCGGGTATCAAAAACCTCGGCGGGAGTGCCACACTGGTCGAACTTGCCGACTCGCTGGAGCCGGCCAAGAGCACGATATACAAACATCTGGTGACGCTGGAAGACGAAGGACTGGTAGTGGAACGGAACGGCGAGTATCGCATCGGACTCCGGTGGCTGGAGTTCGGCGGCATGGCACAGCGCTACGACGGCATCTACGAGGTGGCGAAGCCCGAGGTCAGGCGGATGGCCGTCGAGACCGGCGAACTGGCGAACCTGATGATCGAGGAGCAGGGCTACGGTATCTACATCCACACGACCAGCGGCGATCAGGCGGTCGCGCTCGATACGCGCCTCGGGAAACGCATCCACCTCCACAAGACCGCTATCGGCAAAGCTCTCCTGTCGAGTTTCGACGATGACCGAGTCGAGGAAATCATCGAAACCCGCGGGCTGCCGGCCGAGACGGACAACACCATCACAGACCGCGAGACGCTGTTCGCGGAGCTGGAGACGATTCGAGAGCAGGGGGTCGCCGACGACACCGAGGAGCGGGTCGACGGGACCGGCTGTGTCGGGGTTCCTATCGATACCGGCGACCGCCGCGAGGCTGCCATCAGCATCACCGCACCCATCAACCGGTTGCAGTCCTCAGGCCGCAAAGCCCAACTCATCGACACGGTGCAACAGGCTGCCAACGTCATCGAAGTCAACCTGGCCCACGAATAACCGGTCTGTCTTATTAACAGAGCAGCCGACATCCTTCGCTGACAGCTGGCCTGTGTCTGGTGAAATCTAATACCAGTACAGTTGTTATTCGGGGACCGAGTATCCGGTATCTGTGATGGACAAGGTGGACCGAATTAGAGAGGGCTCAACATATCTAGTCCCATACTATCTCTGGGCTTGACTATAATACCCCATCTTAGCTATTTCTCTCCCTATTTGAATATAAAAACTCAAGAGTTAGATCAAGTGGTAAGAAAAGAGATTATATAACTCAATTATAGAATTGAAAGTCTGGTTATAGTCCAGAATGACGGGTGTATCGCTGGAGAATCACCTCCTACTCCCATCGACCGGTGTTGTTCCTGTGGGGGCGAACGATCACCGGTAACACGGACTCACAGCGAGAATGCTAAAGTACGTTATAAGCCCCCAGCACGCCGCAACAACGACGACTGGGCCCAGAAAGACAGCGAGCCCACCCACACACCTATGAATGCGACTGCCGACGCCGCCCGCATGCCGCGGCGCTCCCATAACGCCACGACGGGCGTGTCGAGCACGAACAGCGCCTCGACACCCAGCGCGACGGCCACGCCGACGGTGATGGCGGACTCGGACCAGAGTGCCCCGAGCGCACCCATCTGGCGGAGATACGCGACGAGTACCAGTCCACAAAGCAGGGCAAACCCGGCATCGCGTCGGTAGTCGGGCACAGCGGGAGTACACGCCGAAGCCAGAAAGCGATGCTGTCAGCGGCGGCATGCTCGCGGCTACCCCAAGTACAAAGACACTGTCAATCGCAGTGAACCTATGCACCATCCTGGACCGCCGCGGTTCGTGGCGACGGGCGACGAGGTCGAACTCGCGCCCCGCGACCCGGACCCGACGGCGACCTACACCTGGCGACTGACGCAGGCACCGGCGCAATCAACGGTATCGCTCGGAGATGATCCGGTCGAACACTTCGTTCCCGACGCGCCGGGCAGATACGTCGTCCGGCTCACCGCACCGGACGGCGAACACGACCTCACCGTGCGCGCGTTCCCGGGGACCCTCGAATCGAGCGGGACACACACGTCCGGCCGCTCTGGCGGTCACAGCGGCGGCGTCTCCGGCGGGCGAAGTGGCCCCGGTCGCAGCGGGAGCGGCGAGTACACTCAGGCAGGGGACGGAAGCGACGGAGGGGGTGGCGGCCAGCCACGCCTGACGCTGCGGCCGGATATCGAGGGAGACGAAGCCGTCGTTCGGGCGGACTGCAGTCCCCACCCGGAGGGGACCGAGACGGCCGCCGACCTCGCTGTCGAGTTCCTGCTGGATGACCGCGACGATGTCGATGCCGACGCGGTGACCCGGGACGGGACGGCCCTTCGGATTCCGCTGGACGCGCTCCCGGAACGCGCTCGTATCCACGCCGTCGCAGTCGGGAACCATGGCTACAGCGTGCCCGACGCCGTCGAGTTCACCCGCGGCGGGGACGGCGTCGAGACGGTGACGAGCGGTGCTGGGGTCGCTGCCAGACGACCGTACGACGCGCCGGCCTGGGCCGAGGACTCGGTCATCTACGAGATTTACGTGCGTACGTTCGCCGGCGAGAGAGACGAATCGCCCTTTGATGCGATTACCGACCGACTGGACTACCTCGACTCGCTCGGCGTCGACGCCATCTGGCTTACGCCGGTGTTACAGAACGACCACGCGCCCCACGGCTACAACATCACTGACTTCTTCGAGATCGCGTCGGATCTGGGCACCCGTGCGGACTACGAGCGGTTCATCGAGGCGGCTCACGACCGCGGGTTCAAGGTGCTGTTCGATCTGGTGTGTAACCACTCGGCGCGGACCCACCCCTACTTCGAGTCCGCCGTGGAAGGGCCGGACGCCGACTACCGGGAGTGGTACGAGTGGCGAAGCGACACCGAACCGGAAACTTACTTCGAGTGGGAGCATATCGCGAACTTCAACTTCGATCACCTGCCGGTCCGGCGGCACCTGCTCGACGCGGTCGCACAGTGGGCCGACCTGGTCGACGGGTTCCGCTGTGACATGGCCTGGGCCGTCCCGAACGGCTTCTGGCGCGAGATCCACGATTACTGCAAGGACCGCGACAGCGAGTTCTTACTATTGGACGAGACCATCCCGTACATCCCCGACTTCCAGGCCGGGCTGTTCGACATGCACTTCGACTCGACGACCTACGCCGCGCTCCGGCAAGTCGGGGGCGGCGGCGACGCCGAGGCCATCCTCGGTGCTATCGAGGGGCGGGCGGAGATCGGCTTCCCGGAGCACGCGTCGTTCATGCTGTACGCGGAAAACCACGACGAGACGCGCTATATCGTCGATTACGGGCGTGAGGCCGCTGAGGCCGCCGCGGGCGCGCTGTTCACGCTCCCGGGCGCACCGTTGCTGTACGCCGGTCAGGAGTTCGGCCAGCGGGGGCGGCGCGACGACCTCGCCTGGGATCACGCCGACGAGACGCTCCAGTCGTTCGTCAGTGACCTCGCTTCGGCCAGGCACGACCAGCCGGCGCTGTCGGCGGATGCGGACCTCGTCCGAATTCCGTACGAGGTGCGGGACGGCCCGTCCGACCGCGTCGTCGCGTACGCGCGGACGACGGAGAACGACGCAGCCGTCGTGGTACTCAACTTCGGCAGCGAGCCGACGACGGTCGGGTTACCGGCCGGAACTGACGGCACGGACCTCGTTTCCGGGGAGTACCGTGGGGCTGCTGGTGATGGAGACGCCACTGTGACCGTCGATAGCGTGAGTGTGTTTCCGGCTGACGAGAACGACCTGCGCCAGTAGTCCAAGCGAGCAGGTCCGTTCAGCGGCAGCGGCTTCGCCCTCCCGGGGTACGCAGTCGTGGCCCCGAAGTATCACTAATTTGTCCGAACCACAGGAGTTTATAGAGAGTGGTCTGCTTTGATGTGTATGCGGCTTTCGACAGCGCTCAACGAATACAAGCGGACTCGTCACGAGCGCTTTCCAGAGGAGCGCAGGACTGTTTCAGGCTCTTTCTCCGGGCACGGTGACCGACTCGTACACGTCGGTGAAGACGGCACACTGAAGGACTATTCCGATTCGCTCTCCGGGCTCTCCGGTATTGACCGCTCCAGGCTCGGGGTTATGCTTGGGGACGAAACACGGTGGTTCAGTGACCTGGAGACGATCAGACAGCACTACTACCGCGAGACGCGGCTCGTCGAGACCGAATACGACGCGGGATCGTTCACGGTCCACCAGTACGACCTGACGCTGGGGCGGGCCCACGTCACGCACGTCGCGATGCGCGGGGCCGTGCCACAGGACGCCAAGCTCGTGGCGTTCGTCACGTTGGCCCCCGACAGCAGCGACAGCGGTGTCGGTTCGCTGATCCACGAGGACGCCGGGCCCGACAACTCGCGCGTACTGGAGGTGTACCACCGCCGGGAGCACGATTACCTCGCCTCGTCGACCGGGCTGGACGCCGTCGCCGGGCAGCGGCCGGAGCGCCTCGCGGAGATACTCGATGACAACCCGGTGCCGTTCCCGCGGTCGGAGCCGGTCGAGCGACGCGATCAGACGCGGCTCACCGGCGACTTCCTCGTGACCGCACCGCTCGACCGGTCGGGACGCAGCAAGGACACGACGCTCGTCAGCCAGCTCTCGAACCACGACGAGGTCGACCGGGAGACGGCACTGCTCGACCTCGCCGACTGCGTGACGGAGCACACGACTTCTGACGACCTCCGGCAGGCCGGGCGGGAACGAACGCGCATCGACGTGGCCGAAGCCATGCCACGCTCGGACTCGATACGGATGGACCTGCGCGTCCTGGACTTGCTGTCCTCGCCGACCGGCGGTCGCATCGCTGCCCCGGAGTTCGACCCCTTTTATTCGAACTCCGGCGGCTACGGCTACGTCTGGTTCCGCGACGACGCCTCCGTCTCCCGCCATCTGCTCGAAGCCGGTGCTCGGCTCGACATCGACACCCGGGAGATGCTGACCGAGAGCACGGAGTTCCTCTGTGATAGCCAGCTCTCTGACGGCCGGTGGCCCCATCGCGTCTGGGCTGACACCGGGGCTATCGCGCCGGGCTGGGCAAACGCCAGGGTCGAACACAACGCCGAATCCCCGGAGTACCAGGCCGACCAGAGCGCGACCGTCACCGCCTTCCTCGCGACGGTGCTGCGAACACACCGGGGCGAGTTAGATGCCGATCTGACGGCGACGATCCGTGAGACTATCGATGCAGCCGTCGACACACTCATCGAGGACATCGCGGCCAACGATCTGCCTGAGCCGTGCCAGAACGTCTGGGAGGACTCCATCGGCCAGTTCACGCACACCACCGCGACGTTCATCGAAGCGTTCGCCGCGGTGGCTCGCGCCCCGATGGGCGAGTCGGTCCGAGAGCGGAGCCTAACGGCGGCCGACCGGCTGCTCGACGGGCTCGACACGCTCTGGGACGGCGACCTCGGCGTGTACGTGATGGGACTGACCAACGGCACGCCGGACCACCGCATCGACGCCGCGGGGCTCCATCTCGCGGACGCGCTGCAGGAGTACGACAGCGTCGAGTCGGCGACGCTGAGCGATCAGCACCTCACCCGTCTGGCTGACCACGTGAGCACGACGCTCGATACGCTGTTTCGGAACCCCACCGAAAGCCGAGTCGCAGGACTGGCCCGCTACGAGGGCGACCGCTGGCGGACCGGTCATCAGGACAGCGAGAAGGTCTGGACAGTCACGACGGCGATGGGGGCCCTCGCAGCCGCCCGTGTCGGCGACATGCTGAACGACCGCGACGAGCGCGGCGACGCCTACCTCGACCGCGCGAGCGACCTGTACGAACTGCTCGAAGACGACGGACCGCTCACGACCGACGCCGGCTACCTCGCCGAACAGGCCTTCGACGACGGCGACCTCGACAGCGCGACGCCGCTCGGCTGGTCGCACGCGTTGCGGCTCCACGCGACTGCGCGTCTGGGCGAACTGAACGCACTCCCCACGACGTCGGCCGGGACCGAGGGGCCGAGCGAGCGCCCGACGTGGACGACCGGGGAAAAGTACGGAATCGGAACCGTCGCCGACCACGACGAGCAGGACCCCTCGCGCGTCTGGTTCACGCTCACTGAGGGCGCGCTGACGGAGGCCCGCTACCCGCAGGTCGACCTGATGAACCTGCGGACGCTCGATTTCCTGGTCCGGTGTACGGACGAGACAGATTACGCCGTCCGGACCCACCGCGAGAACCGCCGGACCGACGACAGCGTCAGGCGACGCGTCGAACCGGTCGACGACGAGGCGCTGCTCTATCGCCACGTCTTCACCGAGACTGGAGACGGCCAGGGCCACGAGTGGACGCTCACCGTCGACTACGCGACCGACCCCGAGCACGACGCCATCGTCGCCGACGTGTCTTTCAGCGCCGACGACGACAAATCATACGACGTGTTCTCCGTCGCGGACATCGCGCTCACAAGCACAGTCACCGAGGACCGCGCCATCAGATACGGCCAACCAGGGAGCTACCACCTCGTCGGCCGGAACCCCCGTGCATACACTGACCAGACCGACAACGACCTGCTCGTCGACGAGAACGGCGACGCCTACTCCATCGCCGTGGCGATGGCCGCGGCCGGGCGCTTCGACTGGGCAACCGTCGGTGCGGCCGGTAGCGACCACCTCGACGGGCTGTACTCCGACGGCGACCTCCCGGACCCGGTCGAGTCCATCGACGGGACGAATCTCGTCCTCATCGGTCGGCTGGACTCGGGGACCAGAGTCAGCGATACGGTTGCACTCGGCTTCGCGCGACAGGCGGATACTGCCGCCGCGCTGGGCGAAGCCGACGGCGCGCTCGACCGTGGCTACGAGACAGTTCGTGCCGAGTACGCCGACAGCTGGGCCGACTTCCTGTCGGACAAGCAACTCCCGGATTCGGTCGCCGGCGACGAGGACCTGGCGAACCAGTACAGAACCGCGCTGATGACGCTTCTGGCCGTGGAGGACAAGACCTACCACGGGGCATCTATCGCGTCGCCGTCCGTGCCGTGGGGCGAGGCCGTCCACGCGGAAGAGCCCAAGGGCTACGGCTACAACTTCGTCTGGTCCCGGGACCTCTATCAGGTGTTCAGCGTGTTCGACGCCATCGGGTCGCTGGACATCGCGACGGACCAACTGGAGTACATTTACGAGTACCAGCAGGACGACGCCGGCTTCATCCCGCAGAACACCTACGTCAACGGGACGACCCGCTGGGGCGGCGAGCAGATGGACAACATCTCGTTCCCGCAGGTGATGGCCTATCGGCTCGCCGAGAGCGGCGTCGACTTCGACGACGTCGAGTACAGCTACGAGAACGTCCGGCGGTCGGCTGAGTACGTCGTCCGCCACGGCCCCGAGACCGCACAGGAGCGCTGGGAGGAGGAGGCCGGCTTCTCGCCGTCCTCGATTGCGGCCGAAATCGCGGGGCTCGCGTGTGCGGCGAAGCTCGCCCTCGACACCGGCCACGAGGCCGACGCGCTCGTCTGGCTGGCGCTGGCCGACCAGTGGGCGAACAACGTCGAGGCCTGGACCGCCACCGAGACCGGGACCGACCGCCACACCACCACGCCCTATTACACGCGGGTCACGCTCGATGGCAACCCCGAGATGGGCCATCTCCGGACGCTCGCCAACGACGGCCCGACGCTGGACGAGCGCAACATCATCGACGGCGGCTTCCTCGAACTCGTTCGACTGGGTATCAAGCCCGATGACGACGAAACGATCCGGAACTCCCTCGTCGAAGTCGACGACACCATCAGCGTCGACACGGAGTACGCCCCAGGGTTCTACCGGTACAACGGCGACGGCTACGGCGAACGCGGCCGGGACGATCAGGGCGCGCCGTGGACGGTCGAACACAAAGGGAAAGGTCGCCTCTGGCCGCTGCTCACCGGCGAACGCGCCGAGTACGAACTCCACCGTGACGATCCGGACATCACGCCCGAGAACGCCCTCCGGATGATGCAGGACGTGGCGAACTCGGGCCGGATGATCGCCGAACAGATCTGGGACCGCGGCCACGCGACCGAGTACGACTGGGAGTTCGCCGAAGGGACCGGCTCGGCGACGCCGCTGGCGTGGTCGATGGCTCAGTACGTGCGGCTGGCCCACGGCATCAGCGCCGGCGAGCCAGTCGAGACGCCCGCGTTCGTCGACGACCGCTACCGTGAGCGGCGAGCACACACGCCCGACCGAAGCCCCGCGCTCCGTGTCGACACGCAGTTCCGCGGGAACGAACTGGTCGTCTCCGGCGAGACGACCGGTGTCTGTGTCGTCGTCAAGACGCCAGCTGACATCACGTACATCCCCGTCGATGACCGTGAATTTGAGGTCGCAGTCGACGTCGACCCCGGTGAGAATCAGGTGATCGTTGCCGCCGCGGACGACGAGGATCTGGTCACCGCCGGGACAACTGTCTGGCAGCTCAACCTCTAGAAACGCCAACAATTAGTTACCACTTTATAATTCGGGTCTGACTGTGGGATATGGACGCGATAGTGTTAGCTGGTGGCTACGCAACACGGTTGTGGCCGATCACGCGACGTCGGCCGAAGATGCTACTCCCAGTCGGTGAAACGACCGTTATCGACGGCGTTCTCCAGTCACTGGAAGACGACGACCGGATCGGGACGACGTACCTCAGTACGAACGAGGCCTTTGCCGACGAATTCGAAGCCCACATCGACGAAATGGGCTACGAAAAGGCCCAACTCTCCGTCGAGAGCACGGCGGACGAAGACGAGAAGTTCGGTGTCGTCGGCGCGCTCGCACAACTGATCGACCGCGAAGGTATCGACGACGACCTGTTCATCATCGGTGGCGACAACCTGATCGGCTTCGACCCCTCGGAGTTCTTAGACTTCTTCGAGGAGCGCGACGGGCCGGCGCTGGCCGCCTACGACGTGGGCTCGCGGGAGAAAGCCAAGTCCTACGGGCTCGTCGAACTCGACGGCGAGCGTGTCGTCGACTTTCAGGAGAAACCTGACCATCCCAACAGCACGCTCGTTTCGATTGCCTGCTACGCGTTCCCGGCCGACTCGCTCCGCTTCGAGGAGTACCTCTCGGGCGACAACAACCCTGACGAACCGGGCTGGTACATCGACTGGCTCCAGCAGCAAGAATCGGTCTATGCGTTCACGTTCGACGATGTCTGGTTCGACATCGGAACGCCCGACTCGTATTTCGAGACTGTCGAGTGGAAACTCGACGGCGGGTCGCTCATCCACCCCGACGCAACCGTCGAGAACTGCGATATCGGGAACACTGTCCACGTGATGGCCGGGGCGGAAGTGACCGACAGCAGCCTCGACCGGACGATTGTCTTCCCGGACGCTGAGGTCCGCGACTGCGACCTCGACGAAACGATTCTCGGCGAGGACGTGGCCGTCGAGGGGTTCGACATGTCGGGGTCGCTCATCATCAACCGCTGATGGCTCGCGAAGATGGGCTCACCGTTCGAGTGCAGGACTCACGGTGGTCCACCGCCAGCCATCGCACCGCTGGCGAAGGACTAAGTGACACAGCGCCGTTGACTCGCCATACGCAAGCTACTTGACAACATGGCACAAACAGAAACGGAGCAAGTCACGTTCGAGATGACAATCGACGACGGCCGGACCAGAATCGATGTTTCGGGCGACCGCGATACGGCCGTCGTGGTCCGCTCGAAATCGGGCGAGAAGATATACCTGCCGCCGGAGGACTTTGACCGACCGCCGGAGGACAGGCAGACACCGTACGACAGCCCCTACCAGTCGGCTGACGGAACCGCCGACAGCCCGTACCGGACGCAGACGGACACAACGTCTGTGACGGGGCTGGAGCCGACCGCCGACGGCTATCTAATCGTTCATCCGGAGCCGGTCACGGACGTCCGGTTTCTTCGATAGGCGCGGCCGCCGGTCAGCCCTCGTCCAAGACTTCGTGGTAGAACTCGACGTGTTCCTCAGCGACTTCGCCCCAGGTCCGGACCTCGTACTCGATGGGCGTCGACAGCGATAGCGCGTGCTCGATCCCCTCGGCGATGGAGTCCGAATCGGGTTCGACCTCGATGACGCAGTCTTCGTTGAGGAGTTCCGCGGCCCCGCTCTCGCAGGCGACGACGCGCGTCCCGACCGACAGCGCTTCGACGATGGTGATGCCGAACGGTTCCGCCAGCGACGGCGAGACGAACAGGTCGGCGCTGTTGTAGTAGTCCCCGAGTTCCGACTGGGGGAGATACCCCGGGAAGTAGACCCGGTCCTCGACCCCCAGAAGCTCCGCGAACCGTTCGAGCTGTTCGGTGAGATGCCCCGAGCCGCCAAGCACCAGGCTGACATCGTCCCGGCCGAGCTTCGAAAGCGCGTACAGCAGGTACGACAGCCCCTTCTGGTCGGTGTGTCGACCGACGAAAAACAGCATCTTCCCGTCGATGCCGAGTTCCGCCTTGATGTCCCGGCCCGTCGGCTCTACCGACGAGAACCCATTGTAGATGACCGTCGAGTCGGCGTCGTACTGTTCGCGGATCCGCCGTTGTGTGAATTTGCTCACCGCGACGAGGTGGTCCGAGCGGTTCGCGACCCGCTGTTCCGTCTCAACCTCCCGCTGTGGCGGCGTCACGTTACGGTCCGCTGACAGCGAGTGGAACGTCGAGATCCAGTCGACGTCGTGGGACGACTTGGCCCGTGAGCCGGGGTTGTAGCCGAACCAGTCGTTCGTGTGGATGATGTCGGCGTTGGCCGCCTTGTCGGCGAACTCCCCGGCCAGCCGGCCGATGCGGGTAATGATGTCACCGCTCCCCGTCGAGACGCCGTGAATACCGTCGCGGTCCGGCGGGGCGTACTCCGCGGGCAATACCAGCTCGAACTCCACGTCGTCTCTCGGTTCGAGCTGTTCGAACAGCTCCCCGATAGCGGTATCAAGCCCGCCGGTGATGTTGGGTGGGAACCCCCAGCCAAGCATCAGAACGTTCGGTGGCATCTCTGTTACTGGCTCACTCATCGTAGCATCAAATGGATACAATATATATGTTTGCGTGCGCCGCTCTCTGGACCCACAAGTGGTCGCGACAGCAGCCAACAACCCCGCCCATTGAAATGCCTGTCAGGGCAACAGGTGCGTATGCAATTCGAACGACAGAGTGGCGTGTTTCTCCATCAAACGTCGCTCCCGGGACCGCACGGCATCGGTGACCTCGGTGCCGGCGCGCGGGCGTTCGTCGACTTCCTCGACCGGGCGGACCAGTCGCTGTGGCAGTTCTGTCCGCTCGGTCCCACGGCGAGTATCCACGGCAACTCCCCGTACCAGTCGTCGTCCGCCTTCGCCGGGAACCCGCTGCTCATCGATCTCCGTGACCTCGTCGACCGCGGTTATCTCACTGAGGGCGATATCGATCCGCCGGCGGATCTCTCACGACAGCACGTCAAGTACGACCGCGTGACCGAGTTCAAGGAGAGCCGGCTCCGGACCGCGTACGAGAGCTTCGACGAGAGCGCGGACGAAGCTGACCGGAACTCCTTTGCGGAGTTCTGCGAGCGCGAGGCGGGCTGGCTGGACGACTACGCGCTGTTCACGGCACTGAAAGCCGAGTTCGACGATGCTGGCTGGATAGACTGGCCAGACGATATCAGAACGCGTGAGCCAGCGGCCATGGACCGATACCAGGACGAACTCGCCGACGACATCCGTTATCACAAGTTCGTTCAGTGGTGCTTCGACAGCCAGTGGGCGGCGCTGGCCGCGTACGCGTCCGAGCGGGACATCGGCCTCGTCGGCGACCTCCCCATCTACGTCGGCCTCGATTCGGCGGACGTCTGGGCGTACCCCGAGGTGTTCCGACTCGACGACGACCACCAGCCTGCCGAGGTGGCCGGCGTTCCGCCAAATCCCGGCGACGACGGCCAGCGGTGGGGGAATCCCGTCTACGACTGGGAGACGCTCCGTGCGAACGACTACGGCTGGTGGGTCGACCGGTTCGAGCGCCTGTTCGACCTCGTCGACATCGCCCGCATCGACCACTTCAAGGGCTTCGACGAGTTCTGGTCGATCCCGGCCGAGGCCGACGACCCGGCCGCCGGGCAGTGGCGCGACGGCCCCGGCGCGCACTTCTTCGAGACGGTCAGAGACAGGCTCGGCGAACTCCCGTTTTTCGTCGAGGACTTGGGATTTCTCGACGAGAGTATCGTCGCGCTCCGGGACCGGTTCGGCTTCCCCGGCATGCGCGTTCCGCAGTACGCTGACTGGTGCGAGGAGGGCCACATGTACCAGCCGATGCACTACCCGGAGTCGGCCGTCGGCTACACGTCGACCCACGACACGGACACTATCGTCGGCTACTACCGCGGCCTCTCGGACCGCCAGCGCGACTGTCTCCACTACAACCTCGGCACTGATGGAGACGAAATCAACTGGGACCTCATCGAGGCGGTGTGGAACTCGAACGCCGTCGTCGCGATGACGACCATGCAGGACTTGCTCGGCCTCGGTAGTGAGGCCCGGTTCAACGTCCCCGGCACGGCGACCGGGAACTGGCAGTGGCGGGTGACCGAAGACGGCCTAGATACCGACATGGCCGAGCGGCTCCGCCAGGTCACCGACAGGACAATCCGATAAGACCCTTCAGAACTGTAGGATGCCGTCCTCCGTGACGACCGTATCGAGCAGGCGGGTCGGCGTCGCATCGTAGCCCGGATTGCCGATGTCGAACCCTTCCGGCGGTTCGAGCATCACGTCCGACCCCTGCCGGAACGTGTTCCTGAAGCTGAAACCGCTACCGATGAACTTCGACGAAGTTCCGACGACGGTCACGGGAACATCCATCTCGTTGGCTGTCGCGGCCAGTGGCAGCGTCCCGATCCGATTGTACACCGTATCGTCGATGAGGCAGTTCATGCCGACGAAGACGCGGTCGGCCTCCGAAAGGTAGTGGCCCGCTGCACCGTCGACGATAAGCGTCACGTCGGCCCCGTCCCGGTCGGCCAACTGGCGGGCGGTTCGACGACCCAGGAAATGCGGCCGCGATTCGCCCGCGTACAGGTGGAACTCCTTGCCGTCGTCCAGCGCCGCCATGAGCGTCGCCATCACCGTCGAGGAGTTCTCGTGTGTCACCAGCACATCGCCGTCGTCGATGAGCGTCGCCGCTCGCTCCGCCGCGCGGTCCTTGCTGGTCTCGATTTCCGTGACGACCTCGTCGATGGTGTCGAGCAGTCGCTCCTTGGCCGCCGGGACCGAGTCGGGATCGGCGTCTTTCAGGTCCGTCACGATGCGTTGCTGCGTGGTGTACAGGGGCGCGTGCGAGCGGTTCGCCCGCTGGAGTGCGCTGCTGTTGCGCTCGACGACACGGAGGAAGTCCTCGACCGTGTGGCACTCGCGGTCCGTCAGTTCGCGGAGCGCCCTGGCGGCTTTCACGGCGGCAATCGAGGAGCTCTGTGTCTCCATCTCCTCGATCTGCCGCACGGTCTCGTTTATCATGAGGACATATCCGGCTGCCACCCTTATAACGGTACAGCCGTCCGATAGTCTTCTTTCCCGGTTTGAACCAGGTCACAGTAGGCATGGCTACGCCGACCCGACCACGTCTTCGTCAGTCGGTCCCTGGCCGTCGAACTCGGCCACGAGCGCGTCCAGTTGTTCTGGGTCGTCGACGTTCGGGAGCGTCTGGTCCGCCGTCCGACAGACAGTGTCGACACCGAGGTCGTCACAGACGAGGTCAGCCGTCGCCTCGGCCATCTGCCGGTAGGTCGTCAGTTTGCCGCCGACGATGCTCGCCATGTTGTCGACGCCGTCGTCGGCGTGATTGAGCAGGAAGAAGCCTCGCGAGATGCCGCGGCCGCGCTCCGCCTCGTCAGGCGCGTACAGCGGCCGGACGCCCCACCAGGTTCGGACCTCGGGCGCGTCCGCGACCGGCGGCAGCATCGCCGCACATTCCTCGATACTCTCTTCGACTTCCCACTGCTCCGTCTCGTACTTGTCCGGGTCGCGGACGGGCACGCTCGTCGTTCCGAGGACGGCCTCGCGCTCGTGTGGCACGACAATGTCGCCGTCGTCGGGGTCCCGACAGCGGTTGAGCACCAGCCCGAGGTCATCATACTCGACCGAGACCATCACGCCCCGCGTCGGTTGCATCTCGACGTCAAGGCCGGCCATTGCGGCGAGTTCGCCTGCCCAGGCACCGGTCGCGTTGACGACGTAGTCGGCTTCGATAGTGTCCTCGACTGTCCCGCCGACCCGCACGCCGGCCACTTGTCCGTCCTCGACGAGTACGTCCTCGACGGGCGCGTGTGGGTGTATCGCTGCACCGTGGTTGCGGGCGTCCGCGGCGTTCGCAGCGACGAGCCACGACGGATAGATGACAGCGTCGGGAACCTCGAACGCGCGCTCAATATCTGCTGTGAGGTCGGGGACTCGCTCGTGGGCTGCGTCGTCGTCCAGCGTCTCTACGGGGATACCGATCTCCTCGCAGGCCGCCCGCTTGGCCTCGAAGTAGTCGGGGTCGTCCCCGGTGAGCTGGACGAACAACCCACCGGTGTCACGGATGCATTCCCCGGCGATCTGCTTGAGTATCCGGTTTTCGGTGATGCACTCCTCGGCACCGATCCGATCCGCCTCGGCGTAGCGGGCCCCGCTGTGCAACAGTCCGTGCGAGCGCCCGGAGGTACCGCTTGTCAGCCCGTTCCGCTCGACAAGCGTCACGTCGACGCCACGGAGTGCAAGGTCACGAGCGACGCCAGCGCCGGTCGCGCCACCACCGATGACGAGGACATCCGTCTCAATTGCCATGTCTGTGGTTAGGGTAGCTGACGTAAGGCTCCTCCGATGCCGGGGGTTTCGGCAACTGTACGTCCCGTTTCAGCGATAGGGACCCCTCTCAAACGATGTAGACAAACACGGTGTGACAGTGCGACAGTTTAGAGCTTAACAACCGGTTTCGGCGGCCAGTACCGTCGCCCACGCACAAAAAACAGCGGAGACGGCGTTTCGAGCCGACTGTCGCTACATCGCGTCCAACGAGCGCCGCGGCCGCATCAGATATCCTGGCCAGTCGGTCTGATCAGGAGTTCGTTCACGTCCACGCGGGCGGGCTGGCTCGTCGCGTACACGATGCCGCGAGCGATGTCGTCGGGGTGAAGCATCGGGAGGTCCATTTCCGCGAACTGCTCCAGCACCTGCTCGTCCGGCACGTGTGTCGCAAGTTCCGTGTCGACAGCACCCGGTTCGATAACCGTCGTCCGGATGCCCTGTGTCGTCACTTCCTGCCGAACTGCCTCAGTGAACGCGTTCACCCCGAACTTCGTCGCGTTGTAGCCGCTCGAATCGGCTGACGCGCGGCGTCCCGCGACGGAGGAGACATTGACGATGTGTCCGCTTTCCTGCTCTTGCATGATCGGGAGCACCGCATGGGTGAGGTTCATCAGCCCGAGCAGGTTCACCTCGACCATCTGTCGAAGGTTCGAGCGGTCTGCCCGTTCCAGCGGTTCGAGAAGCATCACACCGGCGTTGTTGACGAGGATATCGATGCGACCGTACTCGTCTGTTGTCGCCTCGACCAGCGAGTCGATGTCGGCCTCGTCGGTAACGTCGGTTGGTACAACCAGCGCGTCCCCACCGGATGACTCGATTCGGTCCGCAAGGGCCTCCAGTTCGTCAGCACGCCGTGCCGCGAGCGCGACACTGGCGCCCGCGTCAGCGAGCGCCTCGGCAGTTGCCTCACCGATCCCCGATGACGCGCCGGTGACAATCGCAACGTCGCCTGCAAGTCGCTGTGTGTTCTGGTCGTCGTCTGTCGCAGATTTGTCTGCCATCGGTGTCCAGTAGCTGCGACAGCCACGAGCGTGCTTTGCTTACTGATAAGCCCATTTATACGGCAGCAGGGAAGCCACAGTCAAACAGGAGCGCGGCTACCGTGCAAGTGCGTTCCGGAACTGGGCGGGGCCGACCGTCGAACTGATGAGCTGTTTTTCGGCTCGGCGCAGGAGGTCGGACGCCGCGGCGGCCGACACATCGAGTTTCTCGGCGAGTTCCGCCGTCGAACACCGACGCGGTGAGTCGTAGTATCCCGAGGAGAGGGCGATAGACATCGCCCGATACTGCCTGTCTGTGAGGCCGAACTGGTCGCGCTCGCCGGGGTTCTCGGGGTCTGAGGCGATGTTCAGTAGTTCGAGCGGGATGTCGTTGACTGCACACCGGTCCTGTAGCGCACTGAACGCGTCGTAGTCCGAGAACACCTTCTGTTCCCGTATCCCCTCGCCGGTGACCGTCGCATCCATCGCAACGCCCTCGAACTCTTCCGGGTCATGTGACGCGATGAGATCCGGTGCGTTGTCGACGACCACCTTGTAGAACCAGCCATCGGCCGTCTGCCCGATCTCCGCCGCGTCGGTGAGCTGTGGCCGCGCGTCGAGTTCGCGCTCGAAGGCGTCGCGGGAGCCAGCGTCGACGCTAACTGTAAGCAGCAGTCTTCCGTCTTCGAGGCCGACGGCGTTCGAAATCGAGAGTTCGCCGCTCGGAACCGAGTCCGCCACATCGACCAGCGGAAGCGTCTCGTCCGCGAGAAGGATTTCAGCAACGATGGCCATAGCGTGCCATCGGATTCGACGTATATAGTCGCCAGCATAGCGATTACAGGCGCACACCGACAGCACCGCTCCGGGTTCACAGCCCCTCAGTCAGCGCTGGACGCTGTCTCACCGCCCAGCAATTGCTGTAGCTGTTCGACCAGGGAGCGGCTTGCGGGCTGCCCACGATACACCCGCACGGAATCGAAGCCGGCATACCCGTGGTCCCCGGACTCGTCGCGCTCCCAGTACAGCCATGCTGTCTCCTCCCCACCGTCGAAGCCCATCTCATCGACTGGGAACGTGAGAGCGAGCGACGCCTGGCCGTCCGCGGAATCATCGTCTGGTTCCCTGATCTCGCCCTCGTCGACAGGCCGAGCGCCCTCACCGTCTTCCAGTACGAGGCGGGAGCCAAACCGATAACGGACGGCCCGCTCCGTGGGGTCGAACGTCTCGCTGTCCCCGTCACTGTTGACGAACTCTGACTGCTCGACTGCGACGGTGATGGTGTCGTGTTCCGACAGGTCGATGAAGTTCTCCGCGTTCTCGGGCTGGATATCGACCGCGAGTTCGACCGGGAAATGCGCTGCTGCAACGCCGCTCAGGCTCGGAACCGCTGCCGCGGTCACTGCTGTGCCAAGTGTACCTTTGAGGAGCCGTCGTCGTGTGGTGGGTGTCGATTTTGTGCTATCGTTGCTCGTCGGTGACTGCGTTTCTTTCATCCAAATGAATTTACTCGCTGATACATTTATGATAATTCTGGTGCATATCTCGAAACACCGAGTTATGGGAGACAGCGGACCCAAAAGCAGGTCCAGATTTCCTAATTAGCGGTTTTTTGATGTTATCAGAGGGCCCTATTGTATTCGTATGATTCTATGCTGACAGAGCATTTCAATTGCCTGTACTCTCATCATATTCTCTATGCGGAGCAATTATATTTTAATTAAATTTCCAAAAACAAAGTCTACAACTTTAAGTACAATGGTTAGTTTAAAGCCGCGTATGACTGCACAGGCTGGTACGGAGACCGCACCGGTGGTCCCCGCACCGATGCCACCGGACGCCGCCGACGCCTGGTACGCGCCGGACGTTCGTGAGCAAGACGAGGTGTATCCGGGCGTCGTCGTGACCGTCCGACGGGGACCGAATGGGTTCCGGTACGATGTCCGTGATCCAGTACTTTCAGCGGCAGAGGCCGACGCACTGTCGACTGTCGAGTTACACTTCGAAGGTGCGAACATCGAGCGACCACGGACGCGTGAGGGGGCGGTGGAGCGAATGAACGGGGGGTTCGACGCGAAACACCGTCGGGTCATCGACCGACTGATCGACGCGTCGCCAGCGAGTCGTCGTCGAATCGAGTACCACGCGCTCTCGTCACTGGCGTGTTTCGACGACCTGACTCCGTACGCGCTGGATTCCCGCATCGACGTCGCAGACGTAACTGACGACGGCGTCGTCGTCCATACCGACGATTACGCCCCGGCCGAGACTGACCTCGGACCGGACCCGGCGTATCTCAACCGATTCGCGAGCGAACGTGTCGAGCGCCACACTGTCCGGTTCCAGGGCTTCGAAATTCCGGTCGTCGTCTACCGCGAGCATCTCCTCGGTGCCGACCCGTTCACGACGAAGTACGCGGTTCGAGAGCCGGACCTGCTCCCGGGCGACGAGCAACTCATCGAGGTGTGTAAAGAGCGCGTCTGGGAGACCGGAGTCAACGGCGTCGTCGAAGACCGCGTCGAGTTCGTCCGGGAGCGCACTCGCTCGCTCCTTGCCCGGCAGCTAACCGTCCGTAACACGACCGAATGGGTCGACGCCGCCCGCTACCGGGTCCGGTCGGCGCTGGCCGAACTCGATCTGGCCGTGCCGCCGGTCGACCATCGGTTTGCTGACGACCGTCTCGACGACCTGCTGTACTACGTCCTTCGGGACCTCGTCGGCTACGGCAAGCTCACCGTCCCGATCCGGGACCACACGCTGGAGGACATCGAGGCCAACCGGATCGACGAACGCGTGAAGGTCCTCCCGCGCGCTAACCTCGGCCACGACGGCCGCGTACCGACCAATCTCGCCTTCGATTCGGAGGCGGCGTTCGTCAACGTCGTTACGCAGTTGGCCGCCGACGATGGTGTTGAACTCAACGCCTCGAACCCGAGCGCGAAAGTCAACATCGACCCCGACGGAGACGGCCTCCACGACGCCGACGATACCATCCGCTGTGCCGTTGCCCTGCCGACTATCAGCGAGGGCGGGCCACACATCTCTATCCGGAAACAGTCGGGCGATGCGATGACACCGGTCGACCTGGTCCAGCGTGACTCGCTGCCGACGGAACTGGTCGCGCTGCTGTGGCTCCTGTACGAATCCCACGGTGTCGTCCTCTTCTCGGGACCAACTGGAGCCGGCAAAACGACCCTTATGAATGCCCATATGCCGTTCATCCCGTATCGGGATCGTCCCATCAGTATCGACGAAGGGTCACGCGAGGTCCGGATTCCCCACGAGACCGGTGTTTCGCTCACCACTCGGGACCACGAACGGGACCACCGCCGCGTGACGATGGCCGACCTGATGACGCAGTGTAACTATCTGAATCCGGATGTTGAGGTCATCGCTGAGATCAACACGGCCGCGTCCTTCGAAACGTTCGCTGAAACGCTCAACACTGGCCACGGCGTTATCGGGACGACCCACGCCGACGACATCGAATCGCTTGTCAACCGCGTTATCGAGAAGGGCGTGCCGACATACCTGCTCAAAGAGATCGACCTCGTCGTGTTCCCTCGGCACGTCGATGGGGAGCGCTACGTCGGCGAGGTAGTCGAGTTCGTCGATGATCCGTCTGTCGTCGAAGGTTCGAACGACCGGAGCGGGACGATACATAAGGACGGGACCACTATCCACTGGAACTCCGTCTGCTGGCGACGGCCCGACGGGAGCTTCGAACTCGCCTACGACCACCCGCAGTTCGGCGACGACCAACGGCAGGTCGACACTGGTATTTTCGACCGACTCTCGGCCCTCCGTGATGAACCGGTCTCGGCCGTCGAGGACGCGTTCCACCGTCGCCACCGTTACGTCCAGTACCTCGTTCAGGAGGGACTGACTGATTTCGACGACCTGTTCGGCGTTTTGGCCGACCTGGAGACGAACGAGGCAGCGACGGTCGAGCGACTGCGGCGACAGGCCGGCACCCCCGACAATCCGCACTTGGAGGTCAGTACGGGTGACGACTGAGGCCGGCGGGACGCTCGGCTTGCTCGACCGGGGCCTGTACGCCCTGTTCGCCCACCATGCCGAGGACGACCGCCACGCAAGCACGCGTGACCGCTATCGGGCCGCCTATCCAAGCGCCGGGTTCGGCGTTTACGTCTCCAGAGTGTACGGACTTTCGTGGCTAGCGCTCTGTGTCGGTGTCGTCGGAACTGCGACGATAGCGATGCTCGTACCGTCGGGGACCTTCGACTCGTTCGTCGCGGTGCTCCAGCAGAGCCTCCCGGTGATTAACCGACTGGCGCTCCCAGAAGTGCCTCGGCTCCTCGTGGCTACTGTCCTCGGAGCTGTCGCTGGACTTACGCTCAAACGGGGCGTATTCGTCGCCGGGAACCGGTATCTCTCGTGGGTCGCCAGCGCACGGCGAGCGGACATCGCAGCCACGCTCCCCGGCGCAGTCCGATACCTCAGAGTCCTCGCCTCCGGAACGCACGACCGACGCGAGATGCTACGCGCCGTTGCCGAACAGGACGCCTACGGCGAGACGGCGGTCGCCTTCCGGCGCGCACTCAATCAGGGGATTCTCACCGGCAGTCTCGATACCGGTATCGAGCGGGTCGCCAGCGAGACGCCTTCACGGGACCTGCTTGCGCCGTTTCTGCTGAAGTTCCGCGAACACGCGAACCAGAGCGCTGAGGCGCTGGAGGGATATCTGGAGATGGAGGGGCGCTTGCTCTCACACGAGCAGAGCCGACAGCACGAACGGGCGACCGGCTATCTCGAACTCCTCGCGGAACTGTTCGTCGTGTTGCTGGTGTTGCCCGCGCTCGTCGTGCTCATCGTCACTGTGATGGGTATTCTCGCGCCCGGCCTCTCCGAGCCCGTTGCGACACCGCTGGGCGAGACGACTGTCCGTGCCATCGTCGTCTACGGGAGTGCGGCGTTCGTGATGGCTACCGGTCTGCTGGCGGCCTTCGTCGTTGCTACGCTCCGACCGCGGAACACAGCCGCCCCGAATTACAGCCTGCCGGACAGCCCCGTTGCGATATTCGCGACAATTCCTTCGAACCCTGCGAGCGCGCTCCTCGCCTGCGCGCCCCTGGGTGCGGTCGTCGCGGCAGGCCTCTGGTCACTGGGCTACCGTCCGGTCAACGTCGCGCTCCTCTCGTATGCCACCGTCGGCGTTCCCGTCGGTGTGGTAACGGTCCGCCGGGCCAGAGCGGACGACGCGAAGGATCGAGAGATTCAGGACTTCGTTCACGCTGTCGCCGGCCACGTCGCGCTGGGCCGCCCGTTTCCAGAGGCGGTCCGACGTGTCGCCGACGACGTGGAACTCGGGGCGCTCGCCAGCGATGTCCAGTCACTCGCGTTCACACTGTCGCTCGGTGATAGCCCCGGCGACGCCGCGGCTGACAGGCGGGCCGCGGCACTCGATCAGTTCGTCGACCGCGTCGGTACGCCGATGGCTGAACAGACCATCGGGCTGGTCGTCGGCGCATTGGATACGGGCAGCGATGCGGAGGACGTGTTCGAGACGCTCCAGACAGAGATCGGGCAACTCTACCATCTCCGGAAATCCATCCGCTCAGCCCTGCTCGTCTACGTCGCCGTCGGTTGGACGACGGCGCTGCTCGTCATCGGTATCACCGTTGCCGTCAACGTCTACGTCCTCGATAGCTTCGCGCAACTGTCGTCAGTTTCGGGCGGTGCGAACATCGCCTTCGACCCGAGCGCGATCAAACCCGTCCGGGAGCAACACCGGTTCTATGTCGTCACGCAGGCGACGATGCTGGCCTGTGGCTGGTTCGCCGGCACAGCGAGTCGCGGGACGTACGAGGCTCTGTTACACTCCTCGGGATTGGTACTCATCGCCTACGTCGTTTTCGCGGGGGCTGGTCTGATTTGATTGGCAACACTGACGCGCAGTCCCACGTAGTCGGCGTGGTGCTGTTGCTCGGCCTCACCGTCGTTGCACTCGGTGGACTGACGGCTGTCGTCGGGACTGTCGTCGACGGGCACACGGCGACTGCCGACGAGGCCCGCGTCGCCAACACGTTCGAGACGGCGTTCCGGCCGGTCGAGCGGACGGGCCACCAGACGGCCCGTGTTCGGTTTACTGAAGGGCAGTTGACCACAGTGGAGCGAGAGCTCCGAGTCCGCAACGACTCCGGCGTCCAGCGAACGGTCTCCATCGACGCAGTGATGTACGACTCCGGTGACAGCCGCGTTCGCTTTCTCGCCGGGAGCGTCGTCCGCGGAACGGCGAGGAATGCGTGGCTCGAAACTGATCCGCCAGTGACGGCGACGCGGGACGACACGGCCGTCATCGTCGGCGCGCCGCTCGTCAACGCCAGCGGCGGCACAGTGTCCGGGACGGGCGGCGTCTCCGCACGCATCCGCCAGAACGTCAGCCACGAGCGCGAACGGCTCCCGCCCGACAACTACAGCGTGGCTATCGAGACGGAAACGCCCCGTCCGTTCACCGAGTACTTCCAGCGGGTTGGAGCAACGACGCGAGTCAAAGACATCGACGGCGACGGTGTCCAGAGCGTCGTAGCAACGTTCCCGGGCCGCCAGACGCTGTATCTCGTCCGCCACAACATGCGGACGGAGGTGGGGCATGGATAACCGCGCACTCAGCACTGTCGTCGAGAAACTGCTGAGCATGGGTCTCGTGCTGCTGTACATCGGATTAGTGACGACTACGCTGTACGGTGGCACTGTCCCGGCGTATCAATCCGCTGTCGGGACGGAACTCGGCGACAGAACGCTCGCCGAAGCGACGGCCCGCGTCGAACAGGCGATTCCGCCGAATGCCCGGGCTGTCTCGGCAACTGTTCGGGTATCGCTGCCGGAGACCATCGACGGGGCAGGGTACAGCATCCGGACTGACGGACCTGCGCTCGTCCTCGACCATCCCGACCCAGAAATCGGCGGTCGGACACAGCCGCTGTTGCCTGATAGAGTCGATACCCTCGCAGGCGAGTGGCAGAGCGGCAGTCCAACCGTGGTCACGGTTTCCGGAACGCGAGGGAGCGTGACGGTGACACTGGAGGAGGAGCGATGACCGTGCCGAGCCGTCGCTGTGACAATTCCACACGCGCACAGACGTCGCTACCGGCGCTGGGAATCGCGCTCGTGTTACTGACCGTCGTCACCGGACTGGGGGTCGCCATGGCCGACACCGCGATTGCCGGCGCGGACAGGGCCCCCGATGAGCGGCGGGTCGCCGCCGCTATCGCTGACCAGCTCGTCGCGGGGGACGGTCCACTGGCCGCCCGGAGCAACGTCCTCAACCAATCTCGGGTGGACGACTTCGACCAGTCCGCTCTAGAGGAGAACGCACCGCCGGCCAGCGAGTATGCGGTCAGCGTCAAATTGGCTGACGAGGAGATAGCACGTAGCGGCACGGTGCAGGGCGGTACGCGAATCAGTCGTCTCATCGTGGTCGAGGCGCGGGAACCACGAACACTCACGCCCGACCTGACGACGACCGACGCGGTGACGCTCCCTCGCCGGAGTGCGCGGGCGACAGTGACAATCGACCCGCCCACCGGTACGTCTGTCTGGACGGTCCGCGCTAACGACCGGGTCGTCCTCCATAACAGAAGCGGGCTGGACGGCAGCTACGAGGTTTCGCTGGTGCCCTACGAGACGACGGAGCTTCGCTTCCAGCGCGCCGGCCGACTCGAATCCGGCAACGTGACCGTAGAGTACGATGCCCCGCGGTCGACGAAGGAAACCCTGGTGGTGACCGTTGATGCGTAGAGCCCAGCTACCATTGTCGCTCGTGGAAGTTGCCCTCGGGACAGTGCTGATTCTCGGTGTCGCGCTCGGGTTTGTACTGGGGACGCCAGCACCGGATCGACAGGGACCACAGCTTGACGCCTATGCCTCGGACACGGCGACCCTCCTCGCTAACGACCCGCCGCGACATGACGGTGCGACGCGACTGCAGGAGGTCGTTTCGAGTCCAGCAGCCTTCGACCGGGAACAGGATGCACTTTCGAACCGGGTCGCCCGAATCCTGCCCGACAATGTCCTCTTCCGGGTCGAAACACCGCACGGCGCGGTCGGAACACCGACGCCACAGGGCGTCAGCACTGGGACCGCAACTGTACCGACGGGACACGGGAGTGTCCAAATCATCGTGTGGTACGCATGACCCGGCGCGGCCAGCTAGTCCTCGTTGCGGCCACGGTCGTGGCTGTTGCACTTGTCCCGATTCTCTTTGCGTCCCTCCAACTGGGCTATCACGACGACGTTCGGTCGACAGCCGATTACGACGACGATCCCTCGGCTGATGCGCTTCGGGTCCTTGAGCGAGCCGTCGCAACCGAGAGCGCATCCATCCCAAGCCAGTACGCTTGGTCAGCGAACGATTCGGCAGTGACGGCCGTTCGCACTGGACTGGAGCCTCAGATCGACCGTCTCCAGACGTCCCAAATCGAGGACGGTATCCACTACAATACAACCTACAACGGTACTGCGGCACGGAAGTGGAAAGACGCGAACTGTCCCTCCGGACCGGGCCGCCAGTTTGGGGTCTGCGTCGCCGACCGTGGCGTCGTCACTCAGGACCGCGTGGGCCGCACGCACGTTCTTGCTGTCGGCTTCGACGTGACGACGACGACCGAACGGGGCGAAACCACTGTCACCGTAGTTCTGGAAACCAGCGGTCGGTCATCGCGGTGACTGTCTGAAACAAAAGCTGCCTCTCCCGCCGCAAATCAGGAGGCTGTCCGTAGTGTGTTATTCCGTCTCGCCCGGTGTCTCAGTTCGAACCTGCGATCGGATCTGTTCGAACGTCGATTGCGGGAAGAGCCCGGTGACGCTATCGACTGAGAGGGTATCGATGAGGCCGGCCGGCGGGCCAGTGACCAACAGCGCACCCGCCCGGGAAATGGAGTCATCGACAGTGAGACCGAGCTCAGATGTCGCACGCTCCTCGAACGAATTGATTGCGTCTTCAGCAAGGTCCTCCTGTGCGGTACGGTACTCTGCTTGCGCCTCACTCTGTGTGAGGTTCCCCGCCTGAAGTTCGGACTGGATCTCCTGTTGTCGTTCCTGCAACTGCGTCTGGTCTGGTTCGACTCCGACCGTCACCGTCGCAGGCTCCCCGCCCGCGCTCTGGCTTTGTGATCCTGTACCCGTGTTCGGTCCGTCGTTGTCGCCTCCCTGAAGGGCGTTACAGCCGGCGAGCGACACTGTCGCGCTCGCTCCGGCGAGTTCCATGAATCGTCGGCGTGTGGACTCAAATTCCATTATTGGCTAGCGCGGGTCCCGCGGTGTAACCCTTCTGGTAGCCGACCGCGGCCCCCAGTCCCTGCGGTCGCCCTCTTGAACACTGTGGCTTCGAGAGACGAAAGACAGTGGTGCCTGTGGTCCAATGATGAATCAATAGCGCGTATGGCGGGACTGGAGCCGGGGAGCACGCTGGACGCACCACAGCAAGACGTGATTCCGACGCTTGCCGACGACGAAGCTGGGACGGTCGTCTGGCACCGCGAACACCTTCGGATTCGTGACCAGGCTGCAGTAGCGAGGGCTGCAGCATCCGAGTACGTGCTTCCGCTGTTCGTGTTCGACCCGGTGTTTTACGGCGCTGATGGCCTCGCCTGTGACAGCCGCATCCGGTTCCTGCACGACTGTCTGGCCGACCTCTCGGACCAGTATCACACCGTGACCGGCCGCGGGCTCACCTACGCCCACGGGGATCCGGTGGACGTACTGCGGCGGTTCCGCGAGGCTGGCTGGGATATCGTGACGATGGCCGTTCCCACTGGACGCTACGGCCAAGAGCGGGACCGTCGCGTGCAGGAACAGTGCGGCGTGACATTCATCGACGGCGACGGGCTGATTCGCGACCGAACAGAGACTCGCGAGGGGTGGCAGGACGACGTGTCGGCGTGGTTCTCCGCCGACCAGTACGACTGGGACCCGAGCACGGTCGTCTCACGGAGCTTCGACAGCGGTACCGACATCGATGTGATCGAGGACCACTACGACGTCACGCCGTCGAAGTCCGACGTGCCTCGCGGCGGGACCGGGCCAGCACGCGAACGGCTATCGGCGTTCGCCGAGCGGATCGACGACTACCCGGGGAACATCTCTGCGCCGACAGACGCGCGGGACGGGACCAGCGGACTCTCGCCGTATCTCGCCTTTGGCTGTCTCTCCGTGCGACAGGTCATCCAGTACATCGACGAGCACGCACCCGACGGTCGCGGAAAAGAGATGTTCGTTTCGCGGTTGTTCTGGAACAAACACTACGAGCAGAAGCTCGAAGACTGGTCCGGCTGGCTCGATACGGCAGTGAACCCGGTGTTCGAGGGGTTCAACGCGGAGCAGTACGATCCGGATCTGGTGGATGCCTGGAAGCACGGACGGACTGGGTTTCCAATGGTCGACGCGTCGATGCGGTGTCTCAAACAGACGGGCTGGCTCAACTTCCGGATGCGGGCGATGTGTGCATCGGTCTACTATCACCTGCTCCAGCAGCCCTGGCGGATCGGCGCGGACTGGTTTTACCACCACCTCATCGACGCTTCTGCGGCGATCAACTACACGCAGTGGCAGTCCCAGTGCGGGCTGGTCGGCAAGCCGACGCTCCGGCTGTACAACCCCCGAAAGCAGGTCCGCGATCAGGACCCGGACGGTGAATTCATCCGTCGATGGGTGCCCGAACTCGACTCGCTCCCCGACGAGCACCTCGCCCGGCCCGAGCAGACGCCGGTCCACGTGCAGGCGTCCTGTGGCGTCGATATCGGTGAAACGTACCCGCATCCGGTAGTCGACTACGACGCGGCCCGACAGGCGTTACGCCGGCGGTACGAGGCGGTTCGTGCCGACGCGGCCGACGCCCTACGCGACCCAGCGATTGCCCGTCGAGCCTCTTTCTCCGGCGGCCGTGACGCCGCTGTACGTATCGCTACGGAACACGGGACGGATGCCTCAAACAGCGAAGCAAACGCCGGGACCCAGACCAGTCTCGGCTCGTTCGGCGACGAGTAGGGCCAACATCCGTTCAGTGTTGCCAAACGCCAAAGAGGCTAAGACGGTCGCCGACCCACACGTGTACAATGGCGGAGGGACCGGACGATACCGTTTTCGAGGACTGCCAGTTCCTTACTGGGTCACCACAGCGGTTCGCGGTGTTGGCCCAGCTCCGGGAGCGGCCGGCACGGCCAACCGATTTGTGTGATACGGTGGATGCGACCCGAACCACAATCCAGCGGATACTCGCGGGCTGCTCCGAGCGCCAGTGGGTCGTCAAACGGGACGGTGAGTACCGGCTCACAGTGACTGGACAGCGGGTGTTAGACCAGTACACGGCACTCATGAGCGAGGTCGAACGGGCACGGGCAGTCGGTCCGCTGGCTGCCCACCTCGGTTCCATCGCAGCGGACCTCCCGGCGGAGCTGTTAGACCCCGATTGTCTCACGACGAGCTCCGAACAGAACCCGCTGGCCGCGATTGATCGGTTCACGGACTGGCTGCACGAGGTCGACGGCGACGTTCGGGCCATCTCGCCTATCGTTACATCGGTGTTCAACGATGTCGCGGTGGACCTGCTCGAAACGGGGACGCATATCGAGTTCGTCATCGACCATAGTGTTCTCGAACGGTCAGCATCCGATTTCTCGGACGCACTGGAGCGAGGCGTCGAACACGAGAACATCGATACGTACGTCCACGATACTCCGCTCGATATCGGCCTCGCGCTGGACCGCTCGCGGGTCTGTCTGGCGGCCTACGACGACCGGAACAACGTCCGGGCGATAGCCGAATCTGATGCCAAAGCGGTGTATAACTGGGCTGAGACAGTGTTCGACCGATACAGAGCGCGGTCACAGCCGCTTGAATCAGTCCTGTCGGTGCAGGAAAACAAGCAGTAATCCAGTCGCTCACGGATGGAGTCCGGTGGAAGGGCCGAAGGGAGCACTGGTCGGCGGGCCAGCACCCACTGGAGGGCGGGATTGCGTATCCCCGAAACATAGTATAGCCGGTGGGTGCCTATACTTATTTGCTGTAACTGTTTCGGGATATAACACATGTTACAGGGGCTGTAACAGCTGCGGAACTTCATGCCAGTCTGATCCGACATCCGGGATCGTTTTGTGACAACAACAGGCTGTGTTTCTATACTTTCACCCAGAATGAAATAATAGCCGACAGTATAAGTGTGTGGCAATCATTGACAGAAGTATGTCTCCGCCTGGACGAGAGATCCAGTACACTGAATCGGACGTTATCGAGGTGTTCAAACACCGAAGCGATTACGCGGAGCCACTCACGGCGTCGGAGGTAGCGGACAGACTCGGCTGTTCGCGCCGGACTGCGCTGAACAAACTCCATGACCTCGAATCGGAGACGGATATCACGAGCAAGAAAGTCGGGGGCCGGTCGCGGGTGTGGTGGATCCCAGTCCGAGCAGACTGATCTCGATTGGTGTAGATTACCTGTGGATAGTGTTGCCCTCGGGGTTGCCACATACCGGAACATCGCTCCAACAAGCCGGATGCGTCGTCATGACGATTCGTCTTCGGAGTGAAACCGGGCCGTGTCGTGACGTACACACTGAAGACCTGTCGCGAAGCAGACCGATAGCGTCAGTAGTGTATCGAACCCTATCTAAGCGAAGCCGTCAGAAATCCCACTCTTGTGCGCGTTCGCGGGCCTCTGAGCGCGCCTGCTGTTTGATAGCCTCGATCTTCTCCGCATCGTCGAGAAACGCTTCGACGGCGCTCTGTTCGGCGGTTCCGTCCCCGGGTACTGCCGCGTCGCCGTCGCCCATCGCTGACAGCCGCTCGTCGGGGGCCGCCCGTCGCGTACTGTCGGCCAGCGCCGGGTCCCCGCCCAGCCGCTCGGCGGGCATCCCCGGAGGAACCTGCAGCTCACCCGCTCCGTGAGCCGATTCGAGGTCGGCGGCGTCGAGCGCGTACAGCGAGACGTGGTACGGCCCGGGGACGGCGAGGTCCGCGAGCGCTGGCGGCCCGCCACGGTCCGTTCCGGTGTGGTAGGCCAGCACGGGGACGCCGTCGGTAAACGTGATGACGCCCCGTCCCTCGCCGTCGAGCAGGAGCGTCTCCTGGGACTCGAAGACGGCGTAGCCGGTCAGTTCGCGGTCGAGTACGTCGGCGAGCGTGTCCCGCAGGTCCGTGACGACGCGGGACTTGTCGAGTCGGCCGCGGGGCAACTTCATAGTGACTCGGGGATAACGGCGCTCTGGAACCGGTCGGCGGCGTCGGCGGCCGCTCCATTCCGCACGGTAAGCGATTCGGCGGCTTCTCGGTAGGCTGACGCCGCCTCGCATTCGGGTGCGTGGGCAAGCAGCGGCCGCCCGGCCCGCCGTGCCTCACGTGCCCGCTCGCTCTCAGGGACCGACGCGAGTGTCGGGCCGTCGAAGTACCGCTCGGTCTTCTCCGAGACTTGCTCGATGGATTCGGACTCCCGGACCTTGTTGAACAGGAGGCCCGCCACGTCCGTGTCGTAGGTCGTCGCGTACTCCTGAACCTTTAGCCCGTCCGAGATAGCAGGAATCGTCGGCTGGAGGACGACCACGATACGGTCAGCCAGCACGATTGGGAGGACGGCGGTCCGGCTGTCGAGCGCCGGCGGCGAATCAAGCAGGATGATATCAGTGTCTTTCGCAAGCGTCGCAACTACGTCTCGAAGCCGGTCTGGGTCGGCGTCCCTGAAGCCGTCGAGGCTCGTGCCACAGGGAACGACGGTCAGACCGAACCGGTCATACGTAGCCGCCTCGACGGGCGCGTCGTCAGCTAGGACGTCATGCAGCGTCGTCTCCGCGTCGGACAGACCGGCATGAAAGAGGAGGTTCGCCATCCCCGTGTCGGCATCGACCACCGTCACGTCGTAGCGGTCGGACAGCGCCATCCCGAGGGCGACGGTGCTCGTCGTCTTGCCAGTCCCGCCCTTCCCACTGGCGACCGCGAACACTTCGACCATTGGGGAATATTGCGAACTAGCTGTATATAAATTTCCGGGAGTTAGTAGAGTATCAAACACTCACCGGTCGGGCAGTCCGAGCGGTCCCAAGTCGACGTGGTCGACGATGAGACCGGCCGCGCGTTCGTACGGGTCGCCGGATGTCGCTCTGCTTCCCGCTGGCGGGTCGATACCGGCGGCCTCGAACGCGTTTCGCACGAAGGCATCGCGGGCGACTTCATTGTTGAAGAGGTCGTGGAGGTACGTCCCCAGAACGACGTCGGTCGCCGCCCCGTCGCCGTCGAACGGGCGGGCCGCCTCGCCGGTCAGCGCCGAGTCGCCCATGTGAATCTCGTAGCCCTCGACGGTCCCGCTCGCCCCGGAGAGCGGGCCGACGCCGTCGAGGTCCCGCTCCACGTGCTCGACCGTCTTTGTCTCGCTGAACTCAGTCGTCACCGGGAGCAATCCCAGGCCCTCGACGCGGTCCGAATCGCCGGTTCCCTCGATGTCGGCGTTCGTGATTGCCTCGCCGAGCATCTGGTAACCGCCACAGAGGCCGACGACGGGACCGTCGAACGCTCGGAGGCGGTCGCCAAAGTCCGCGTCGGCCAGTGCCAGCAGGTCGTCGACCGTGTTCTTACTCCCCGGAAGGACTACCGCGTCGGCGTCAGCAAGGGAGGCGTCGGGCGGAACGTAGGCCACCCTGACGCCGGGTTCGCGGGCGAGTGGCTCCAGGTCGGTGAAATTCGAGATTCGCGGGAGCCGCGGGACAGCGACGGTGATGCTATCGCCGTCGGGAACGCCGTCATCGTGGCCCACGACGGACCGCTCGCCGACCGGCGGCAGCGCGACACTGTCCTCCTCAGGGAGGCCCGGGTCGTCGTACGGCAGCACGCCGAGGACGGGGACGCCGGTCCGTTCCTCGAACTCCTGAATCCCGGGGTCAAGCAGCGCTCGGTCGCCGCGGAACTTCGTGATGACCGCGCCGGCCACCTGGTCCCGGATGTCGTCGGGGACCAGTTCGAGCGTGCCGACGAGCGAGGCGAACACGCCGCCGCGCTCGATGTCGGCGACGAGCAGTATCTCGGCGTCGGCGAAGCGCGCGGTCTCGACGTTCGCTAGGTCGCGGTCGTGGAGGTTGATCTCGGCGATCGAGCCCGCGCCCTCGGCGGCGATGACGTCGTGGTCCCGAGAGAGGCGCTCGTGGGCTGCTCGGGCGGTCTCCAGCGCGTCCCTCCAGTGCTCGTCGTAGTATCCCCGGGCTTCGAAATGCCCGACTGCCTCGCCGTCCAGAATGAGTTGCGACTCGCCGTCGCCCCGCGGTTTCAACAGGACCGGATTGTGGTCGGTCGACGGCGCGACGCCGGCCGCGCGAGCCTGGACGTATTGCGAGACGCCGACCTCGCCGCCCGGCGTCGCCCGGGCGTTGTTGCTCATGTTCTGGGCCTTGAACGGTGCGACCGAGACGCCACAGTCGGCCAGATAGCGACAGAGCCCGGCCGCGACGGTCGACTTGCCGACGTGGCTGGCCGTCCCTGCGACCAGCAGCGTATGAGCCATCGGGCAGTGCTGGGACCGCCGCGAACATCAGTGATTCGGCAGAGGTTCTTTGTCTCGGCTCGCCGAGTTCTGTCCGTGACCGACGAGCGTCTTCAGGCGCTACACGAACACCTCGCCGAAACCGGGGAGCAGCCGGTCGAACGAACGGCCAGCCGCTGGCTCGGGGAGGCGGAGGCTGTCGCCGCCGACATTGCTGAGGGTGATATTTCCGATGACGTGCTAACCGAGCGGCTGACGACCGTCGACCACATTCTATCACAGGTCGACAGCACTGCCGATGCCGTTGCCGATGACCACGTCGAAGCGGCCCGCGAAATTGTCGATGCCCTGCTGGAGGAGCAGTAACTCCGTTTGGAGGTGCCGTACCTAGAACTCCGTGCCCTTCCGCGCGCCCTGCCCGGCGTCGATGGGGTGTTTCTCCTTGTTGACCGCCGTAATGAGGTCCGCGTGGTCGCTCAGGAACTCGGGGCGCTCGTGGCCGCCCGTGAGGACGAGTTCGAGGTCTTCGGGCTTGGACTCGACAAGTCCAATCACGTCTTCGGGATCGACGAGGTCGCGGTTCGCGGCGTAGAGAACTTCGTCGAGGACGAGCATGTTGACCCCCTCCTCCGGCGGGCCGTCGGCGTCCTGTGGCGTCGAGAGGTCGGCGTCGGCGCTGGCCTGAATGATCTCCCGAGCGCGGTCCAGTGCCCCCATGGCACGGGCCTCGTGCTCGTCGTCCTCGCTCCCGTCGAGGAAGCCGTGCCAGCCGTAGTGGCCGGCGTTCTCGTAGGAAAACCCCGGTAGCGCAGCGATAGCGTTGTACTCGCCGCGCACGTCCTCGACGGTGCTGGTCCCGCCTTTCATGAACTGCAGGAGGTGGACGCGGTAGCCGTGACCGACGGCACGGGTCGCCATTCCGAGCGCCGCCGTCGTCTTGCCCTTGCCGTCGCCCCACCAGACCTGTACCAGCCCGAACTCCTCGGGCGCGCTCGGACTGATCGGCTCGGCGGCCGGTCCGGCCGTATTGTCACTCATACCCGTCTGTTCGATTGGATTCTGTTTAGCCGTTTGGACTCCGTGACCGTCATGTGATACACCGACCCCTCACGGCTCGAAGACCTCGGTATCCCGGTCGGTGACGACTCCGTATTCCGCGCCGTCGACGGTCGGCAGGGCGTCGCCACCGTAGCGGGCGGCCAGACTCGTCCTGATAGCGTCGCGGACACAGACGCGGGTAGCAGCCCCGATTTCGGTCGCACTCCCGGCAAAAGACGCGCGTTCAGCGCTCGGGACACAGCCGACGATGGCCGCGTCCGATGTGGTTCCGGGGACGCCCGCCGCGTCCAACAGCGTCGCGGCCTTCGCCTCGACAGCAGTGGCGAGCAGCGTCGCCAGCGCGCCGTCGTCCAGTTTCCGGTCGGCCCCGACGACGAGATTGACCGTGCCGGGACGCCAGTCGGGGCTGTCTGCCGGATTCGACGCGGTCCCGTCGGCATCGTCCGCTGTCTCTGCTGCTGACATCGGCAACGCTGCGGGGTTCGAGAGGCCCGCTGTCGCCAGCACCGACACCGGACCACTCCGGGCACAACGGGCGTGCTCCATGTGAACGCCCGTGAGCAGCGCAGGGCCGACCGGGAAGCCGGTCGCGGAGAGCCGTTCCGCGCGGTAGGCGTCGAGGTCGGTCCGCTCGAACCCATCGGGAACGGTGACGTTATAGACGGCATCGGAGTGCTGATACCCGCCGTCCCACGCCGTCGAGAGCCAGCGGGCACCCTCGCGGCGAATCTGGCAGACGCCATCTCGAACGGTCGTCTCAAACATCCAGCGCGTCCAGCAGCCGGTCGTTCTCTCCGGGGGCTCTGACGGCGACGCGGATGTGCGAGTCCAGCCCGCGGAACGTCCGGGCGTCCCGGAGCGCGATACCGCTCTCGCGTGCAGCGGCCAGAATATCGTCGACGGACCCGTCAGCGTCGCTGACTGCCAACAACAGGAACGGCGCATCGGAGGGATACACGTCGAACCGCGTCGCCAACCGCTCCTGCATGCGGGCTCGCTCCTCGGCGACGCGGGCCTTCGTCTCGGCGACGAACTCGGCCTGGCCGTAGCAGTGTGCGCCGACCGCGGCCGCGGCGGCGCTCATCGACCAGGCGCGTCGCGCAGTGGCGAGTTGGTCCCCGGCGTCGCCCGTCCCGACAGCATAGCCCATCCGGATGCCGGGGAGGCCGAACAGCTTCGTCAGCGAGCGCGCGACGATGACGCCATCACGGCCCGCCAGTGACTGCTCGTCGGTAAAGCCGAGAAACGCCTCGTCGACCAGCAGTGTCGTCCCGGCATCGAGACAGTCATCGGCGAAGGCCCGGAGCGCCGACGGGTCGGCGGCCTCGCCGGTCGGATTGTTCGGGTTGCAGACGATGGCGAGCGCGTGACCGTCCGGATCAACGGTCAGTAGCTCGTCGTGTGGGACGAACTCCGGCGTCCCGCCCTGAAGCCGGACCTCGCGGGCGTACTCGCCGAAACTGGGATACGGTACGAGGACGCTATCGCCCGCACGGACCGTCGTCTGAATCGTGAGGCGTATGGCTTCGAGGCCGCCGGCCGTGGGTATCACCTGTGCCGGGTCGCAGTCGACGAAGGCTGCCGCGGCCTCGCGGAACGCGGGGTAGTCGTCGGCCGGATACGAGCGAGCGGGCTCGAACGCGTTCTGGTACGTCTCCGCGGCGTCTGGCGGAACGCGGGGGTTCGTGTTCGCGCTGAAATCCAGCAGGTCCGGATCGTCGCTGCTGCCGTGTGGCACGCGCCCGTCCGGACCGATGGCGTCCCCGGCACCGTCGCCGCCACTCGCCCGCAAGCCCTCGACCGAATCAGGGTCCATTGACAGGGGCTACGGCCGGCGGTGTGGAGAAAGTTTCGCGGTGTCCACTGTCTGTGGTTACAGCCACTGTTCCGCCACGCGCGCGTCAGCGAGCGTGTTGACGTTAACTGCGACACGTCGGTCCCGCGTGCGCCAGATGTCGTCTGGGCCGTCGCCGACGACGTTGACGCCCGTCGGCGCGACTTCCCGGTCGCCGTCCTCAAACGTCGTGTCGTCGCTGACGCCGAGCCCGCGCTTCAGCGAGGCTGGGACCAGAACCGACAGTGAGCCCCCGCTGTGCTCGTCGAGCACGCGGTCGACTATCTCGCCGTCGAGCAGCGGCAGGTCAGCGGCGACGGTCAGCACCGGCCGGGAGAGTCTGTCGTCGGCCAGCGCCGCGTCGAGGTCCGCGACGTACCCTTTACCCGGCGTTTCGATGCAGGGAACATTCAGACGTGATTGTGTTTCCGGTGCGTTCGGCGAGGTTGCGGCGACAATTCGTTCGACGCCACTATTTTCGAGTGCGCCGACGACCCGGTCGACCATTGGAACACCGCCGACGCGAAAGAGCGGTTTCTCGCCCTCAATGTCGAGCCGCGTCCCTCGCCCTCCACACATCACCAAGGCATCCACGTGAGCACCCCCCAGTCGACCAGTGGTATCGACCAGATGCTACCGAACAGCGACCACACTGCGACGCCGACGTGGAGCGCGACGGCGCGCGTGAGTTCGTTGGCCGCGCCGAACACATCACCGCTGACGCCGCCCAGTCGCTGGTCGGCCCAGCGTGAGAGGCCAAGTGCCAGCAGCGGGCCGATGAGAACTGCGGCTACGGTCACCGGAACGGCGACCACGACAGCCGGGAGCGCGACAGCGAGTGAGCCGACGAGGTGGCGCGGGCCGTTGTCGTTGATGACCGTCGCGCCGAACCCTTCGTGGCTCGGGCGGCCGACGCAGGCCAGCGTCGCCATGGCGAGCTTCGCTCCCACCTCGGCGGCGAGGACCAGCGAAACGGCGACCAGCGGCGGAAGTCCGGCAACAGCTAGCGCGGCCAGTACGAGCGCGAGAAGGACGGTCCCCAGTGCGAGGACGGCCCCGACGCCGATAGTCGTGTCCCGCATCACGTCGCGGCGCTCGGCGGGGTCGCCGTGGACGACGGCGGCGTCTCCGAGGTCAGCGAGGCCGTCGGCGTGGTTGACGCCAGTGACGAGGACGACGCTCCCGAGGTATGCCGCGGCGACGACCGGGGCCGGGAGCAGACCGGCAGCGAGGAACGGGAGCGCGACGAGGCCGCCGACGACGTAGCCGGCCAGCGGGAACGCTGCCGGCGTCCCGACGAAGGCCTCCCATGCCCGCTCGCTGTGGCCGACCGGCAGCCGAGAGAGGAAGCCGAGGGCTCCCCGGACTGCGGTCAGAACCACGCGACCACCCCAAGGCCGGTCAGAAAATACGCCAGCACCCCGGCGACGCCGACCCGCGTGACGCTACGCTGGGCCGTCGCCACGTCAGGGAGGCCTCCCGCAGGGTTCAGGACGTACACGCCCGGCTTTTCGAGTCGAACGTCCATCGCCGCGGCGGCCGTCCCCATCGGCCACCCGGAGTTCGGCGAGGGGACGCCGTCCAGCCAGGACCGAGCGCGGGCCACTGATTGAGGCGACCCGCAGGCGAGGGCGAGCAGGAGCGCGCTCAGCCGGGCCGGCAGCCACATCACGGCGTCGTCGAGCCTCGCCGCGGGCGTCCCGACGCGTTTCGAGCGGTAGCCCAGCATCGAGTCCATCGTGTTGACGGCCTTGACCCACGCCGCTGCGCCGGCGGCGACGGGAAGCGCCGAGAGGCCGACACCTGTCGCGACCAGTCCACCCAGAACGAACGCGGCCAGCGACGCGACGAGGCCGTCGGCGAGGTTTTCAGACGTGCTTTCGACAGCGGCGCTCCGGATTTCACCCGGAGAGAGAGCGCTGGCGTCGCGACCGGCGAGTGCGAGTAGCCCGTCCCGAGCAGCCGGGAGGTCGGCGTCGCTATCGGCGATAACGCCCCGTGCGGTCGAAAGAAGACTGCGGAGGCTCGTGGTCAGGAACAGCGCGAGGCCGGCGAGCGCGACGGCGGCCAGCGGTTCGCGAGTGGCGGCGAGTGCGACGCTGCCACCGACGACGACAGCAACTCCGAGCGGCAACAGCGCCGCGGCAAGCGCTCCGACTGCAAGCGGGTGGTCCCACTCGCGGTCGACGGCCCCGACGAGCCGTCCGAACCACGCAACCGGATGTAAGCGGGTCGGCGGCTCACCGATTGCGAGTTCCAGTCCCCCGGCGACGGCCACGGCCAGCGCGCTTAACATAGCTCTCCTTCCCGGAGTTGTTCGGCTATCGCCGGTAGCGAATGGTCATCCAGCAGAATCGACCGTGCGCCCGCGCGGCCCGCGCCACCGTCCGTGCGGGCGTCGTCGCCGACGTGGACGAGGTCTGCAAGCCCCACGCCGAGCGCGTCAGCAGTCGATTCGAAGATATGTGGATTCGGTTTCCGCCAGCCACAGTCGACGCTGGTGACGACGGCGTCGAACTCGTGGCCGCTCCGGGTCTCGATAGCCGCCCGTTCCAGCGTTCGGTCGACCAGCCCCGGGACGCTGCAGTTCGAGCAGATAGCGACCGGCCCTCGCTGTGCTGCGGCCGCCAGTGCGTCGACGGCCCCGCCGCGGACTGTTACGGGGCTATCGAACGCGTCGAGGACGACCTCAGCTGCCGTCTCCTCAGTGACTTCGACCCCACGGCTGGCAAGCGCCAGCCGAACGTGCTCGTCCAGCGGCGCTTCCCGACCGCGGTCGTACTCGCGATGGGCCGAGCGGTAGGCGGCCTCCCAGTCGTCGGGCACCTGTACCGACCGCGCCGACAGCGCCGCCGCAACGGCGTCCCACGGCTCCGTCGGCCGGTCGACCGCGACGAGCGTCCCGAACAGGTCGAACGAGAGTGCCACACCTGTGTGGTTAGTGCAAGCTCACTTGAACTGTGGGGGTAGGACGGGAACGGTCGCAGCACGCGGCGTTGCCGTCGGGGCGTTCTGGGTGGGTGACTCACATCTCAGGCGAACACAGCTATAGAGTGGGAGTCGCGACGGGTCTGGCTTGAGGCATTCCAAACCGTTTATACCCAAACAGGGGTAATCCGGCGGTATGGCAAGAGAGCAGACCGAAGTTCGAGAGCTCGACGAAGGAAGCTACGTAATGATCGAGGACACGCCGTGTAAGATCAACTCCTATAGCACGGCCAAGCCGGGCAAGCACGGCAGTGCCAAGGCCCGAATCGACGCCAAGGGTGTCTTCGACGGGAAAAAGCGCTCGCTGTCCCAGCCCGTCGATGCGAAGGTCTGGGTCCCGATCGTCAACCGGAAGCAGGGCCAGGTCGTCTCGACCGACGGCAACGACGCCCAGGTCATGGACCTCGACACGTACGACACGTTCACGATGCGCGTCCCCGAAGACATCGACCTCCAGCCTGACGACGAGATCGAGTACCTCCAGTACGAGGAACAGCGCAAGATCACACGCTCGTAACGATGTTGCCCGGTGCGGGGGCCGACCGCGGGGCGGCCGACTACGCGCTTGTGGGCGCGCCACTTGATGCATCCACGTCGTTTCGCCCCGGCGCGCGGTTCGGCCCGCGCCGTATCCGCCAGTTCGGCCAACAGTTCGACGATTACGACCACCGCACCGACCAGCACTTCACTGATTGTTCCGTCTACGATCACGGCGATATCGGCCCGACAGCCGACGTCGCCGAGTACCTCACCTTCCTCCAGGGCACCCTCTCGGATTTCGATAGCGAGGGAGCCGTCCCGCTCCTCGTCGGCGGCGAACACACCGTCTCCGTCGCTGGTGTGCGCGCGCTCGATCCGGATGTGTTCGTCTGTCTGGACGCGCATCTGGACCTGCGTGAGTCCTACGCCGGCGACGAGTACTCCCACGCGACGGTGACTCGCCACGTGCTCTCGGTGGCCGACAAAGCAGTGGTGCTGGGCGCACGCACTGGTTCGGAAGCCGAGTGGGACCGCGCGAGCGAAGACGACGTGACCGTGGTCCCGCCGGAAGACGTGGCCGACTGGTCACCCGCGTTCGACGACGAGCGAGTGTATCTCTCCGTCGACATCGACGCCGCCGACCCCGGGTTTGCGCCGGGCACTGGGACACCGGAACCGTTCGGCCTCGAACCACGCGAGATGCACACCGTGGTCCGGGCCGTCGCACCCCACGCCGTCGGCGCCGATATCGTCGAGGTCAACGATTACGACGACGGCCAGGCGGCGACGCTGGCCGCGAAACTCCTTCGGGCGTTTGTGTTCGCCCACGCGGACCAGCACTGATTCCAAATATATCCGGGTCTATTCCTGCCGTCCGTTTCAGCAGATGACCTGGTCGATATCTAGCGGGGATGCCCGCCGGACGACTGCGTCAACCGGGTCGGCGACGGACGAGAGATTGTCCGAGTCACCGTCGAGGACCAGTAGCACGGCTCGACGGCCGGGTTCGATGACACCGCAGTCGAGGCCGACTGCTTCGGCTCCGGCGGTCGTCGCCATCTGTAGTACTGTCCGCGAGGAGAGGTCAAACGTCTTCGCGGTGTACTCCATTTCACGGAACATCGAGGGTGCGTTCAGCATTACATTATCAGTCCCGAGTGCCACGTCAGTGTACTTCAGCAGCGTCTCTATCGGCGGCCGGCCGACCCCGAGGACGCGGTTCGCACGAGGACAGACCGCGATAGGGACGTCCTGGTCGGCCACCCGTTCGAGATGTTCTGCTTCGGCATGGACCATGTGGACCAGCAGGTCCGGCTCCAGATCCAGCGCCGGGTGGATATCGGTGGCGTCCGGTTCGCCAGCGTGGATAGCGAACGGGACCTCACACTCCTCGGCGGCGGCCCGTTGGGCGGTGAAATCGTCGTCGTTCGCGCCGCTGGCACCGAACCCGTCGGCCACGTCAAGCACCGCGGAGTCGTCGCTCCCGAAGATGAAGTCCTCGATATCGAGCCCCGAAGCGGCCTCGCGGAGCGCACGCGCCCCGTTGACGCCGAACTCCCGGAAGTCGAGAAACGCCGCGGTACCGGTTCGCTCCATGAACCGGAGCGTGCGATGCATCGCTGTAATCAGCGTCTCGTCGTCGGCCGCTGCGATCTGCTGGTGTTTCAGACTATCCGGTGGAACTACTGCCTCCTCCAGGCCAAGACCGACAGCCGCCTCCTTTGCGACTGAGTCTCCAACGTGGGTGTGGGCGTTCACGAACGCCGGCAGGACAATGCGATTGTGGTCACTGTCGCGCTCAGACGTCTCCTCGATGGCAGTTATGTAGCCGTCCTCGACAACAACGCTGCCGTGGACCGGCTCAAACGACCGCCCGGCAAGGACGGTCCCCTCGATAGCCTCCATGTGGGAGCGAGGGAGCGGAGCTATATGTGTCTCACGGAGGCGCAATCAGGCACATAACACCGGGCCACGGTACACTGATACGCCCGGCGCTGGACAGTCCGGTCATGAGTGGCAGTACCACAGCTTCCGAGGACCGTGCCCTGTCGCCAGACGACTGGCCTCATCCAGCCGAACGCCGGTACGCGGATGCCCAGGCCCGTCTTGCCGACCACTACGACCTCGCTGTCGAGTCCAGAGTCGTCGAGACGGACGCCGCGGGTCGTGTTCACTATCTCGTCGGCGGGGACCCGGATGGCGACCCCGTCCTTTTGCTTCACGGCGTTGGGACGCCGGCGGCGACGTGGCTCCCCTTGTTCCCGGCGCTCACCGGCGAGTATCGCGTGTACGCTCCCGACCGGCCCGGTCTCGGCCTCTCGGCCGCGCCGAGCTATCGGGACCGAGACCTCCGGTCGTTTCTGGTCGCATACTTGCTGGAACTGCTCGACGACCTCGCTATCGACCGGCCCCACGTCGTCGGCAACTCCCACGGTGGCTTGCAGTCGTTCCTGCTCGCAATCGACCACGACCGCGTTGACCGACTGCAACTGGTCGGTGCGCCGGGCGGCGTCTCGCGGGACCTCCCGCTACTGTTCCGTCTGCTGACGGTTCGTGGCCTCAACCGCGTGTTGCTGTGGCTCCTCAGCCGTGGTGACCCAGTTGAGAACGCGAAGCAGTCGATGCAGCGGGTCAACGTCGTCGACGCCTCGGCGATACCGGACGCGTTCTACGAACTGCTCGCCGCCGGGCAGGACCTGCCGGGGCGAGAGGACAGCCAACGGTCGCTGGCGACCGCACAGGGCTCGTACGGCCGTGCCCATCCGTTGTTCGATATTCGGAACGAAATCGTGCGTATCGACCGCCCGACGCAGTTCGTCTGGGGAACGGAGGACGCCTTCTGGCCGCCCGATGTGGGCCGTCCCGTCGCCGAGAAGATGCCCGACGCCGAGTTCCACGAACGCCCGGCACACGGCCACACGCCGTGGGTGGAACCGGGCGGCGAAGTCGCTGAACTGGTCCGAGGGTTTCTCGACCGGTAAGTCGTATTCAATTTAATACAACGAATACACGGAGATGCAGGTAGTCCCGCCCGGACCGATAGTGTCGCCAGGGCCTTTCCACACGGCGTCGGTGAGCCAAGAGGTCATTTATTAAACGGGCCGTCGTTCTTGCGGGCATGGACCAGCTATCGTCGTGTTACTTCTGCGGTGGCGCGCTCGATGTCTCGCTCTCCAAGTATCCGATTATCCCGAAATCGCTGGACCCGGAAGCCGAGAAACAGGGAACCGTCGTACTCTGCTCGACCTGCCGGGAGAAGCTCGCAACCATCGTCGAACCGGCTGTCGAGGCGGCGAAGGCCGACGCCCGCGAGACGGCGGAGACGACTGGCGATGCTGGGACAACGGAGCCGCCGGGACTGCTGGACGAATCCGAGACGCCGACGACCGATGAGCCGACAACCACCGACAGCGTGGTCGAGCCAACCGATGACGGCTCGCTGCTGGGCGAGGATGGTGCGAGCGTGGCGGAGCAGGACCCATCCGACCGGTCAGCGGCGACGGCGGACTCGACACCGGGGCCGGATGCGTCGGAAACGGCTGCGACGGACACCTCGAACGAACGAGCGGAGGGGACGGCAGCGACCGACGCTACGGGAGAGGCGACCGAGACTGGCAGCGGGGACACCGATAACAGCGGGAACGGCGACGACAGCGCCGACGGCCCCTCGCTGACGAAACTGGAGTACAACAAAGTGATGCGATTGCTCCAGAACCGCGAGATGCCGGTCGACCGCGCGGAAATCCGCGAGGTTGCGGTCAATGCCTACGACATCGATGGTGAGCAGTTCGACGCCATCATCGACGCCGCGGTGGACCGGGACCTCATCGGGCAGGCGAACGGCCAGCTGGTCGAGGCGGACGGGTAGCCAGACGCCGGTAGAGAAAAGCATACCACCGGTCATCTCGAAGCCCGCGGTATGAACGTCGGAGACATCGCGGCACGTCTTGACGATAGACTCGACATCGAGGCTTACGCTGACATCGACGCCAGTCCGAACGGCCTGCAGGTCGGGCCGGCGAGCCAACCGGTCGAACACGTCGCTTTCGCGGTGGATGCGGCCGTCGAGACTATCGACCGCGCAGCCGGGGCGGGCGCTGACCTGCTCGTGACCCACCACGGCATCGTCTGGGGCGGGATGGAGCGCGTGACTGAAACCAACTACCGCCGCGTCGCGCCGCTAATCGACAACGACCTCGCGCTGTACGTCGCCCACCTCCCGCTTGACGGCCATCAGTCGCTCGGCAACGCTGCCGGCGTCGCGGACCTGCTGGACCTCGACAATCGCGCGCCGTTCGGGTCGATGGGCGGCGAGCACATCGGACAGCGCGGGACCCTGGCAGAACCTCAGACAGTCTCCGAACTCACCGAAACCCTCGAAGGAAACGTAGATACTGGCGGACAGCCAGTGCAGGTACTGGATTTCGGCCCGTCTACTGTCGAAGATGTCGCCATCGTCACCGGCAGCGGCGTCGACTGGCTTCAGGAGGCAGTCGAGACGGACGCCGACGTGCTCATCACCGGTGAGGGGAAACAGAAGGCCTTCCACGAGGCGCGCGAGCAGGGAATCAACGTCGTCCTCGCCGGGCACTACGCGACGGAGACGTTCGGGGTCCAGTCGCTCCAGGCGGTCGCGGATGACTGGGGGCTGGAGACGACCTACATCGACTGCCCGACCGGCCTCTGAGGCGATGGGCGAACCTGTTTCGTACGAGGGCATCAAATCAGATGCGAACCTTATCGCTTGGTCGCGGCAGTACTGCCGGCGAGTCCGCCGCGAGTGGGGCGTCTCGGTCCGGTTCGACCTCGTCGACTGGGAAGTATCCCATCGAGCCAAGCGTCGGGCCGCCGCGGTCAAGCGGCCGAAACTGGCCGACGCTACCGTCGGCGAGCCCTACGACTGGGACAGCCTCGACGGGAGCGACGGCCGCCCGGTCCCGTGTACGGTGTCGCTGACCTGGGACGCGTTTTCGACCTTCGACCGGGAAGCCTGGGAGGCGACGCTGCGCCACGAACTCATCCACGTCGAGCAGTACCAGCGTGACGGGACGACCGACCACGGGCGGGCCTTCCGAGACCGGGCCGATCAGCTCAACACCGACGTTCACTGTCCGGCCTTCACCGAGCCGAAGCACGTGCTCACCTGCGAGGCGTGTGGCGGCCTCGTCGCCCGTCGCTATCAGGACTGCAAGCTCGTCGAGCAACGCGAGCAGTACCGGTCGGACTGCTGTGGGGCGGCGCTGGAACTGGCCTGAGATGTCGAGGGCCGCGGCGAACCACGGCGTTGAAACCCGCCCGCGTTCGACTGCACAGCAATGAGCGACCACACCGACGAGCGGGAGACGTTCCACCACGACCCCATCGGGCACGCGGAGGCCCGGGCCGGCATGACTGTCGGCGAACTGGCTGACAGCTACGGCGAGGCCGGCATCGGCGCGAGCGACATCCACGAGGCCGTCGATATATACAGCGAGATGCTCGACGACGACGTGACGACCTTCTTCGGACTGGCCGGCGCGATGGTCCCGACCGGAATGCGGGCCATCGTCAGTGAACTCATCCGCGACGGCCACATCGACGTGCTCGTGACGACGGGCGCGAACTGTACCCACGACAGTATCGAGGCCATCGGCGGGAAGCACCACCACGGCGAAGTGACGCCCGAGGGCCGGACCGAGCGCGAACACGACGAGACGCTCCGTGACGAGGGCGTCGACCGCATCTACAACGTCTACCTCCCACAGGAGCATTTCGCCCTGTTCGAGAACCACCTCCGGGACGAGGTGTTCTCGACGCTGGAAGACGACGGAGCCGTCTCGATCCAGCGCATGACGGAAGAACTGGGCCGGGCCAACAGCGAGGTCAACGAACGCGAGGACGTACCCGAGGACGCCGGCGTACTGGCGGCGGCCTACGAGAACGACGTGCCGGTGTACTGCCCGGCGTTCCAGGACTCCGTGCTGGGCCTGCAGGCGTGGATGTACTCACAGACCAGTGAGTTCACGGTCGACGCGCTGGCGGACATGACCGACATCACGGACATCGCGTACGAGGCCGACAGCGCCGGCGCGATGGTCGTCGGTGGCGGCGTCCCGAAGAACTACGTCCTCCAGACAATGCTGGTCTCGCCCGACGCCTACGACTACGCCGTCCAGTTGACGATGGATCCCTCGAACACCGGTGGTCTCTCCGGCGCAACGCTCGACGAGGCCCGTTCGTGGGGGAAACTTGAAAAGGACGCCCGGAATGTCTCGGTGTATGCCGACGCGACGATTACACTCCCACTGGTCGTGGCCGCGGCCCGTGAGCGCCACAGTACGTAAGCCCGAGAACTTGGTCGGACACAGTTACACGCCTGATCGGCGGGAGCCGGTTCTACTGAGAAGCATATATTCCTCATATAAACGGTCTTTCACGACCGCTCGGCAGCGGTACTTAGTATGTCACAGCACATCGGTCGGCGGACGTTCGTCGAAGGAACGGCGGCGACGCTGGCGAGTTCCGGGATTGCGGGGAGCACAGCGGTACAGGAATCCGACGGCGGCGAGTCAGGAACTGATGACGCAACCGACACCGAGGGCGAAGAGATGACCGACGACACAACCCTTATTGCCCACCGCGGGTTCGCTGGCGTTTACCCGGAGAACACGGAACTGGCCGTCGAGGCGGCTTCGTTCGGCGGACCGGGAACGCAGACGGCCCACCGGCGTGCCGATATGGTCGAGGTCGATGTGGTGCCAACGGCCGACGGCACGCTGGTCACCTTCCACGACAACGGACTGGCCGAGCGCGACGGCGGTGAGCGCGGCCTGACCGACGCCGAGGGACTCGTCTTCGAGACAGACACCGATACCGTGACCAGCGCGACCGTCCTCGGCACTGGGGAGACGGTTCCGACGCTCGAAACGGTCATGGACGCGATTCCATCGAGCGTTGCTGTCAATCTGGAGTTCAAGAACCCCGGCAGCGAGGACCTGCGCTTCGCCGAGTCGCTGCCCGACCAGACAGTATCGACACAGCGAGAGCTGTGGCGGCCTTACACCGAGCGCACGCTCGACCTCGTCAGCGAGTACGACAACGATATTCTCGTCTCGTCGTTTTACGAGGCCGCCCTCGCAACTGTCCGTGAGTACGATGACTCAGTTCCTATTGCCTTCCTCTTCTGGGACAGCATCGAGGCGGGGCTGGAGGTCACCCGCCGCTACGACTGCGACGCGATGCACGTCCCCCGGAACATGGTTCAGGGAACGTCATTCTTCAACGACGGCGAGTCCATCGAGTCCGACCTGCGCGACATCGACCTCGTCGACATCGCCGACGATGAGGACCGGGACCTGAACGTCTGGACAGTCAGCACGTGGTACCAGGCCCGGGAACTGGTCCAGGCTGGCGTCGACGGACTCATTTCCGACTACCCCACTGTGCTCTCGGTTCAAGACTGACGAATGCCGATGCCGAATGTTGAAGGGGCGACCGGCCGACAGCGATAGTATGGAAGCACCGACCGGGGACGCAGGAATCTACGCCCGCGAGTCGTCGTATCTCGACCGGTACGTCCAGCTCGGAGAAGCCGGCGACCGGATCATCTCGCTGTCGTTTCCGTCCCAGCCCGAGAACGACGCCGGGGAGGACCACGCCCTGCTTGACCGCATCGACGAGTACCTTCAGGGAGTCGAGGACGACTTCGCGGATGTTACCGTTGGCCTCACGGTCCCGACGGACCAGCGCACAGTGCTTGAAGCGGTCCAAGAGATTCCGTACGGCGAGGATGCATCCGTCGCACAGGTCGCGCACATGACACCGGATCTGGACGATGACGACGAGGACGACCTCGCACAGGTCCGGAAGGCACTAGCCGCGAACCCTGTGCCGCTGTTGATTCCGGACCATCGGGTTCGGGACGGGCCGAGCGCCGCGCCGCCGCCCGTCGAGCAGAAGCTCCGCGCCATCGAGGGCCTCTAAACCCAGAGCCGGTCGACGCCCAGTCCCTCGTGGACAATCAGTTCGAGAGCGTTGACGAGGTAGTGGGCAACGACGACGGTGAGCAAGCTGTTTGTCGCGATGAACAGGCCAGCGAGCCCCAGCCCCAGCGTTCCGGTGACGACGATGCCCGCACGGCCCTGTGCGCCGTGGCCCAGCGCGAAGGCGACGGAAGCAACGATGGCCATCGCCCACGCCGGCGCGCTGAGGCCGGCTACGGGAACCCCGATAGCCGCCGCCCGGAACAGCAGTTCCTCGACGATAGCGATGACTGGCAGGACGCCACCCAGCAGGACGACCCAGCCGCTGGCCGAGTCCGGGGCGAGCAGTTCCCGCAGCGACTCATCGAAGGTGACGCCGAAGCCGTCGGCTAGCGCGGCGGCGAGTTCGTTGCCCAGCCAGAACCCGACTCCCGCACTGATGCCGATAGCTAGCGCCGGCAGTCCCGTCGAGAGGGAGTCTGCGGCGATGCCGAACGCGCTTGCCGGGATTTCGAAGTAGAACGCGCCGGCGACCAGCAGGACGCCGAACAGCCCCTGCGTGAACGCGACGTTGGCAAGTAAGGCCCCTGTCGAGAGGTCACTCGGCGCAAGCGTATCCTCCATTTGCCGCCGCTGGGCCGCTGCCCGTTGTGTCTCGAAACGCGGGATGGTCGGGTCGCCGTCGGGCATCGAGATGCCGTCAGCTGTGGAGGAAACGCCGCCGTCGGGCCGTACGGCTCCCTGCGAGAGCCGCGCGAGACCGAGAAGTGCGGTTAAAAGAAACCCCGTCAGGCCGACGAACGCGGCCCACTCGGGCATTTATTGGGGACTTGGACTGCCGCTCTGTCGACCGACCTCGTGGTCGAGCGCCTTGCCCGTGATGGACTTGAGGCGGTCGACCAGCGAGTCTTTCTCTGCTTCGCCGGTCAGTGCGACCTCCAGGACCTCGGAGATGTGCGAGACGGGGATGATTTCGATCATGTCCTCGTACTCGTCTTCGATCATCACGTCCTGGGTGTTCGCTTCGGGGATGATGACCGTATCGAGGCCGGACTTGGCGGCCGCCTCGATCTTGTGCGTGACGCCGCCGACCGGGAGCACGTCGCCCCGGACTGACAGCGAGCCGGTCATGGCGAGGTTCTGCTTGACGGGGACGTTCTCCAGCGCGGAGATGACCGCGGTGGCGACCGTGATAGAGGCGGAGTCGCCGTCGACGCCGCCCTCACCGGCCTGGACGAACTGGATGTGGACGTCCTTCTCGGAGATGTCCTCGTCGGAGAACTTCTTGATAATCGCCGAGACGTTCTGGACGGCCTCCTCGGCCATCTCCTGAAGCTGTCCCGTGGCGATGACCTGGCCGGGACCCTGTGACGGGCTGACCTCGGCCATGACGGGGAGGACGATACCGCTGTCCTCGCCCATGACGGCGAGCCCGTTGACACGGCCGACCACGTCGCCCTGATTGACGGTGAGCTCGTAGTCTTTGCGGCGCTCGATGTAGTTGTCCGCGAGCTGTTGCTCGATGGACCGGGAGCGCCGTTTGGCCTGCAGCACGTCCGCTCGCTCGGTGCGGTCACGGTCCTCGGCGCGGGCAATGTCGCCGGCGACGCGGACCAGTCCACCCAGATCGCGGAACTTCAGGCTGAGGTGGCCTTTGCGGCCGGCGCGACGCCGGGCTTCCAGGATGAGCTCCTGGACAGCCTCCTCGGTGAAGTGCGGGAGCCGCCCGTCGTTTTCGACCTCTTGGGCGATGAACCGGGCGTACTTCCGTCGCATCTCGGGGTCGTCCTCGATGGTATCGTCCATGTACACCTCGTACCCGTACCCCTTGATACGGGAGCGCAGCGCGGGGTGCATGTTCTCCATCGCGTCGAGGTTCCCCGCGGCGATCATGATGAAGTCACAGGGGACGGGCTCGGTCTGGACCATCGCACCCGAGGAGCGCTCGGACTGGCCCGTAATGGAGAACTCGCCCTCCTGAATCGCCGTCATCAGCTTCTGCTGGCTGCGGATGTCGAGCGTGTTGATCTCGTCGACGAACAGCACGCCCTTGTTGGCCTGGTGGATTGCGCCGGGCTCGACGCGGTCGTGGCTCGGCGTCTCCATTCCACCGGACTGGAACGGGTCGTGGCGGACGTCGCCAAGCAGCGCGCCGGCGTGAGCGCCCGTGGCGTCCTCGAACGGTGCGGTCTTCTGGTTGGCGTTGTTGACCAGCAGGTTCGGGATCATCGCGTCGCTGCCACGCGAGCCGTAGCGGAACGCGAGATAGATGACACCGGCCGCGAGAATCCCCAGCAGGACTTGCTGGACGAGGATCAGGGCGTAGCCGATGACGATGGCGATGATGATCCACATGAGGAAGGTCCGCATCTGGTTGCGCTTGCGGGCTTCCTCCTTGTGGGCCTCAACGATCTGTTCCCCTTTGCCGCCGGGGACGGTGCGAACTTTCGGCTCGTTGCCGTCGTCGGGATTGTGATAGACGAGAACGTCCTGCAGTTCCTCCCGCGGGAGCAGCTGGGACATCGCCTTCGCCAGCATCGACTTCCCCGTCCCGGGGGAGCCGATCATCATCACGTGGCGGCGCTGCTTAGCCGCCTTCTTGATCACGTCACGGGCGTGGTCCTGCCCGATGACCTGGTCGACGAGTCGGTCTGGCACTTCGATGTCGGCGGTCGATTCGATTTCGAGACCGCCGAGGAGATTCTCCTCGTCTCCGTCCAGTTCGGACTCGCCGTCAACTTGGACATCGCTTCCGAGTGTCGTTTCGGACGTTTCTCCCTCGCCCCATCGGTCCTCTGAGGGGTCGGATGGCTCGTCGGCCGAGGGATCAGAGGCAGGCTCGTCGGGGTTCTGTTTGGCCCCGTTGGTCGACGCCTCTTCCTCCCCAGCGTCGGATGCCTCCCGGTCAGGGTCGGGAGTCGCGTCGGTGTTGTCGCTCATACAAACGTTGCTAACATACTCACGGAAGGCCTGTCGACTGATATACTTTCTCCCCGTGTCGGTTGTTGCAACACCCCTAAAACCGCAGTACAGCGCCCGAATTAGGTGGGGCTGTATTTCCGCAGTACCGCGTCGTCGGGTTTATCAAACCACCACACCCACTGGGGAATATGCGTGGGTTCTACATCGGTCGCTTCCAGCCCTACCACAACGGCCATCACTCGATGGTCGAGCGGATTTCGGAGGAAGTCGACGAGCTCGTTCTGGGTATCGGAAGCGCCGACGATTCACACACTACACACGACCCCTTTACGGCCGGTGAGCGGATTATGATGATCACGAAGGCTGTCGCGGAGTACGACCTGACGACCTACGTCGTGCCCCTCGAAGATATCAACCGCAACGCCGTCTGGGTGAGCCATGTCGAGAGTATGTGTCCCGACTTCGACGTGGCGTACTCGAACAACCCGCTGGTGGTCCGCCTGTTCGAGGAGGCCGGCATCGAAGTCCGCCAGTCGCCGATGTTCGACCGCGACCGGCTGGAGGGCAGCGAGATCCGCCAGCGGATGATCGACGACGAGTCCTGGCGCGACCGGGTCCCGTCGTCCGTCGTGCAGGTCATCGAGGAGATCCACGGCATCAAGCGGCTCCAGCACGTCTCCGACAGCGACTCGCTCGAACGGTACGCCGCCACGGGCGAATCAGTCCCCGAATCGCTCGACGACCTCGACGACTGATGATTACGCTCAGTTCCGATTTCGGATCACCCTACCCGGCGGCGATGAAAGGCGTCATCTGTCAGGCGACCGATGCGCGTATCGAGGATATCGCCCACGATTTTCCACGGCAGGACGTGCGAGCAGCGGCCTTCTGGCTCACGCAGACGCTCCCGTACTTCCCGCCGGCAGTTCACTGCGTCGTCGTGGACCCGGGCGTCGGGACCGACAGAGATGCTCTCGTGGTTCGCGCAGGCGACCACACGCTCGTGGGGCCTGACAACGGCGTCCTCCTGCCGGTCGCCCGCGAACTAGCCGAAAACCAAAACGACGCAGCCGACGCGTTCGAGGTGTTCACCTGGGCCTACGACGACCCGGCGAGCACGACCTTCCACGGGCGGGACGTGTTCGCGCCCGCCGCGGCAGCCGTCCACGATACCGGCGTCGACAACGTCGAAACCCGGTCCGAGGTCGCCCTGACAGACGACTACGTCGATTTCCGGTTCCCGGCGGCCGCAGTCGAAGGTGACGGAGCGACCGGTGAGGTCCTCGTCGTCGATGACTTCGGGAACGCTGTGACGAACATTCCCGGAGAGTTCCTCGCGAACCGGTTCGGCGGGACGGTCGCAGTCGATGGTGTCGAGGCCCCGGTTCGCCGAGCCTACGCCGCCGTCGACCGGGGTCAGCGACTCGTCACTGTCGGCAGCCATGGGAACGTCGAACTCGCCGTCAACCGCGGCCGCGGCGACGAAGCGTTCGGTGTCAGTACCGGGGACACAGTTACCGTCTCACTGTCTTGACGTGTAATCACGTAGCAGTTTAGGCTCGCCAAAACATCGGTGGTCTTAAGTCTTTTAGGCGAACCTAATCGTCTGTATGCCACAGAGACGTGACTTGCTGAAGACGGTGGGGATCGCTGCGACGGGACTGCTCGCCGGGTGTCCCAGTCAGGGGTCGTCAGAATCGAACACGGCGTCAGTTGATACCGAAGCAGCGACAGACCAGGTAACGGCTGCGGAAACCGACGATAGCGGCGAAAGCAGCGTCTCGGTCGGACCGATGACCGCTGTCGCGACTGAGTGGAACGTCTACCGGGCGCGGCTGTACGATGCTGTCGCGCTGGGCCGGGCCGGCGCACCCGGTGCAGGGGCGAGTGTCGCCCAGAGCGTTTTCGCCCGGTTCGAAGGCGCGTCCGGCGAGTACGGGGCCCACGAACAGCTTGAGTCTACATCCGAGTCAGCATACGAGGGGTTCGAGGATGCCCTCGGGGCGGTCCAGTCGTCGCTGTCAGAGGGCGACGTGTCCGGAGCCGCCTCGGCCGCAGACGAGGCGTCGGGCCACCTCCAGACGGCTCAGCAGGCCGCTGCCGGACAGCAGGCCACCAGAGTACTGGACCTGCTCTTGCTGGGCAGTCGGGCGAGCAACGCCGCGATGGCTGGGTCACTGGGTGCTTACGAGGGGGCCGCCGCCATTGCGGAAGAGACGGTGACCGCGTTCGAGGATGCGCTGGTGTACAGCCAGATCGAGGAGGCGGACGCGGAGTCATACGAAGCCTTCGAGAACGCACTGGCCGGCATCGGTTCCGCCGCGGGTAACGAAGACACAAGCGGCGTCACTGAACAGGCCCGTGCCGCGCTCGATGCGACCGTTTCGGGCGCGTATGCGCTGGTTCAGGAAGCGTCGGTCGCCGGCGCGGGCCACCTCGCGACGATGCAGGCCCGTGGCTGGGATGCGGCCGCGCTCGCGTCCGCCGGCGGTCCCGGACAGGCGTACGCGCACACGGTCACGCTGAACAGCTACCGTGCTCGCGTCGCCGACGCGGACTGGCTCGCCGCCAACGATGCGACCGATGCAGCCTCGACGGCCGTCGAGAACGTCTTCGCTCACTTCGAGGGAGCGAACGCACACGACGCGCTCGAAGAGGCTGACGGCGAAGCCTATGAGGCATTCGAGGGCGGGCTGGAAGACCTCTCCAGCGCTATCGGGAACGGGAACGCGGACGGTATCGACAGCGCCACCGAAACGGTCGATACGAACCTCGTCGCTGGTATCGAAGCGTTGGTCGGCGGCGAGGACGCCCGCGCGGCGCTGGAGTCGGCGTTCTTCCGCGCCCGTATCGCGGACGCCCGCGAACTGTATCGCCTCGGTGACGCCGACAGCGCGGCGACGATTGTCTCGGACGTGTTCGCCCGCTTCGAGGAGAACGAACTCGGCTTCCACGAGACGATGGAACACGAGAGCGAGGACCTCTACCACCGCTTCGAGGAGGAGCACCTCACCTCACTACAGTCGGCCTACGAGAACAACGACAGCGAGGCCGTGGCGACCCACCACGACGGAGTCCAGCAGGCTCTGCTCGACTTTGAGGCGGCCCTGTCGACGGCCGTCGCCAGTGGTGCAGAAGCCGACTACATGATCGGCCGGGCCTTCGACGCGGCCGGGCTCGCGGCGCTGTCGGAGACCGACCGCGCGGCGACCGTCATTCAGGACACCTTTGCTCACTTCGAGAGCGGCGCGGCGGGCTTCCACGAGGCGCTGGAAGAGGCCGACGAGGAAACCTATGAGAGCTTCGAATCGACGCTTACGGACGTTCGCTCCGCGGCTGAAGACGGTGGGGACGTCACTGCTGCGGCGACGGCATTCAACGACGAGGCTATTGCGGCGGCGTACGCCATCGCCGGGAGCGCCGGCGGTAACGGGGAGGCTGCGGCGGCTATCGTGCAGGATGTTTTCGCGACCTTCGAGGAGGCTCGGGTCCACGAGATGCTGGAGGAAGCGGACCACGACGCCTACGAGAACTTCGAGGCTGCGCTGAGCGACTATTCGAAAGGGCTGACGAACGGCGACGGCAATCCGACAGTGCTTGCGGATGCCACCCGAACTGGACAGTTTGCCGTCGTCGGTGCTGTCGACAGCGCCCCGAGCGGATCCAGAGGCCACAGCAGCGAGGAGTCCGAAGACACCGAGTCGTCACTGTCCGGCGGCCCGAACGTCGTCGAGGGCGTTCCCGAGGACGCCGACCACGTCGTCGACATGGAGGCGGTGGCGTTCGCGCCCGAGGAACTCACGGTCAGCGTTGGTGACACAGTCGCCTGGAAACACGTCGGCGGCGAAGCGCACTCGGTCACCGCTATCGAAGAAGACCTCCCAGAGGACGCGACCTACTGGGCATCCGGTGGGTTCGAAAGCGAGTCGGCTGCACGCGAAGGGTGGGAGAACGGCGAGGGAGCCGTTCAGTCCGGCCAGAGTTACGTTCACACGTTCGAAGCGGCCGGCGAACACGCTTACGTCTGTATTCCGCACGAGGCCGCGGGGATGGCTGGCACCGTCGTCGTCGAGGAGTAACTGACGCTTTATTTTTTGGCTCGCCTAGAAACCGATGGCTTTTTGTGTTTTAGGGTAGCCTAAACAATTGTATGCCGGACGAACAGGCCACACCGAGGCGGGACATCTGTCGCCGTAGCGAGTCGGGTACTGCCGTCCCTGTCGTCCGCGCAAACGCCGCCCGACAGGAGGTGAGAGTTCGGACGTGAGCGTGTACTGACCTGTCAGTCTCGACCATCTTTCGCGGCGACGACCACCGTGGGCATAGCCCGTCGCCGCATGCCACGAGTTTTTCGTGTCTGTCCCGTGGGCGTCTCGCCCCAAGGACGCCCCATTTCAGGTCCTTTGCTGTGGACCACACCGGAGCCGCCAATTCCTGCCAGCTACCGGTGTCCGGAACGTACGAGGACGGGACCTCAGTCCGAGTCGACCGACTCGGGGACGGTGGCTTCGATTCGAGCGACTTCGCGTTCCAGATACTCCCGCTCGAAGTACAGCACTTCGACTGCGATGACAGCACACGCGATAACCACGACCATGTAGAAGGTCCCGGGCTCGCGCGTCCAGAGGTTCTGTAGCATCAACGGAAAGAACCCTAGTGCCCCGACCGCGCCGACGGCCGGTGGGACGGGGTGTACGGCGTCGCTGTCACGTTGCCTGAGCGCGAGGGCGCTCATCGCGCCGAAGATGATAATAAACGACAGCGAAGCGAAGGAAGTGATAGCGTTGAGGCTGCCGACCGCTGCGAAGGCCGCCGTGACGGCTCCGATGAGAACGACCGTCCGCTCGGGCACGCCGTCGGCCTCCGCGTCGCCGATGTGGTCTGGCAGGAGATCGTCGGTCAGCATCCCTTTCGCGAAGTGTGCCGCGGAGAACAGCGTGGCGTTGATGGCGCTACCGGTCGAGAACAGCGCCGACATCGACAGCAGCGCCGCCCCGAGCGACGCCAGGCCGTAGGGGGACAGCATCGTCGCCGCCGCATCCTTCAGCGCGACGTGGGGAGTACTCGTCAGCGCGTCCGGTACGAGAGTGACGGTGACGATCCCGACCAGAACGTAGACGGCGACCGCAACCGGAATCGAGATGTACACCGCTTTCCGGATAGTTTCGGCCGGATCCTCGATACTTTCCTGATCGTAGAACAGCAACTGCCAGCCCTGAAACGCCACGAACGATATCGCTGCTGCGACAATCGGGTCGGCGCTCGTGAGCCGATCAAGGCCGAGGTCTACCGGTGTGGCGCTGAACCCGTACGCGTACACCAGCCCCAGGATACCGAAGGCGACCAGAATCGATAGCTTCAGCGCAACCAGCACGTTCTCGACCGCGCCCGTCGAGCCCGCACCGAGCAGATTCAGCCCGACGAACGCGGCGACTGCCAGCACGGAAACGACCGGCCGCATCGGCAGGCCCACGACGCCGTCGGGGAGGCCGAGCGCGATAGCGAACTCCGCGAACGCGAAGGCGTACATCGCCATCGAGCCGATGTAGCCGAACAGCAGCGTCCAACCGACCATGCCGGCGAGTGTGGTATTCCCGAGGTGACACTGCACGAACGACACCGAGCCGCCGTGGGCGTCACGGAGCGAGTTGAGTGCGTTGTACGAGTACCCCGCACAGAGCGCGACGACGCCGGCTAGCACGAACGCCGCCCACGTCGCCGCCATCGTTATTTGCGCGACGACGCCCAGCACGGCGTAGATGCCGCCGCCGATCATGCCGCCGAGCGCTATCGACACCGCCGCCGCGAGTCCGAGATCACTCTCGCCCATCGGACCCCGGACTACGACAGCGACAGCCAAGAACGTGGTGCCGCCACCCCACACGGGTCCCGTTCCGTCGACGGGCCGCCTTCGGGACAGGCGTTTTGTCGGTCCCAGCCCTGGCACCCGATATGAACGACGAGGAACCAGCGGAGAACATCAGCGGCGGGACCGCTGGCGGCGGCCAGTCGGCAACGTTCGACCCGGAAACGGCGGGGACGCGAGCCGAAGCCATCGTGGACCATCTCGGCGAGATGTACTGGACGAAGACATACGGCGGCCGGGACGCCTTCGAGTGTCTGGTCCGGACGATTCTCAGTCAGAACACATCCGACAAGGCGAGCCAGCCCGCCCATGACGAACTGATGCGGCGGTATGGCGGCGATGAGGAGGCGAACAGCGAGGGAGACACGGACAGCGACCTCGCTCGCGCGCTAGCCGACGCCGATCAGCCCGAACTCGCCGAGACCATCTCCTCGGCCGGGCTGTACAACCAGAAATCAGAGCGCATCATCGCATTGGCACAGCGCATCTGTGAGGAGTACGGCGGCGAATCGGGCTTCGACGAGTTCGTCAGAGAAGAAGACCCCGAGGCGGTGCGGTCGACGCTGCTCGATATGAACGGCGTCGGTCCGAAGACCGCCGACTGCGTCCTGTTATTTGCGGGCGGTCGCGGCGGTGTCTTCCCAGTAGATACGCACGTCCACCGCATCGCCCGTCGGATGGGACTGGCCCCGGCTGACGCTGACCACGAGACCGTCCGTGAGTATCTGGAGCGCGACGTGCCAGCGGAGAAGTGTGGCTTCGGCCATACTGCGATGATTCAGTTCGGCCGGGAGTACTGTAGCGCCCGCAAGCCGGCCTGTCTGGACGACCCCGATGCGTGCCCGCTGGCGGGCCACTGTGACCAGATCGGTGTCTATCCGGCCAGCGGCGAGGTCGTCGACCCCGCTGAAGCGGAGTGATGGGGCGGATTTTCGATCGTACTGGCCGTGTATAATTTCGTAGTAACTGCGAACAGCCAGAAAGCCCCGAGGCGCTTTCAGGCTGTTAGAAGTGGCCGCGGAGGATAAGACAGCAGATACACTACCTAGCAGTCAGCCACGGTGGCCCCAGCGCTCACCGTCCTCGGCGTAGCGGGCGCTCACGATCCGGTTGAACTGGTCGTCGGACAGCGAGATATCCGTCGCGCCGACGTTCTCGTCGAGCTGGTCGACGGTACGAGCGCCGACGATGGGGACGCAGGTGAAGTCCGGCTGTTCGATGAGCCAGCGGAGCGCGACCTGCGCGGGCGTGGCGTCGAGTTCGTCTGCGACAGCGCGGAGTTCGTCGAGGACGTGCCAGCCGCGCTCGGAGAGGTAGAAGTCCTCGAAGCGGTCGGACAGCGAGCCACGGGAGCCTTCCGGCCCCTCGAAGGCCGTCGGGTCGTCGTCGTCCGTGCGCTCGTACTTGCCCGTGAGGAAGCCGCCGGCGAGCGGCGAGTACGGACAGACGGCCATGTCTTGGTCGGCACAGACGTCCAGGTAGTCCTTCACGTCGTCGCGGTAGCCGGCGTGGAACAGCGGCTGGGTCACCTCGAAGCGCTCGTAGTCTTCGACGTCGCTCTTCCAGAGGGCTTTGGTCAACTGCCAGGCGGCCATCGTCGACGCGCCGAGGTGGTGGACCTTGCCCGTGTGAACGAGGTCGTCGAGCGCCGACAGGGTCTCCTCGATGTCACTCTCTTCGTCCCAGCGGTGGATGTAGTAGAGGTCGAGGTAGTCCGTATCGAGGCGGTCGAGCGTTCCCTCGATCTGTGCGCGGATGTGCTTGCGCCCGAGGCCGGAGTCGTTCGGACCGGGCTCGCCGCGCCCGTCGAAGGGGAAGTACACCTTCGAGGCGATGACGAAGTCCTCGCGGTCGTAGTCATCGAGCCACTCGCCGATGTATTCCTCGCTGGTGCCGTTGGGATTACCGTAGACGTTGGCGGTGTCGATGAAGTTGATGCCGCGCTCCCACGCCGCATCGAGCAGTTCGTGGGCCTCCTCGCGGTCGGTCTCGACGACGCCGCCGGTCTCCCGGCCGAAGCGCCACGTGCCGAAACACAGCTGTGAGACTGTCGTCCCGGTCGAACCGAGTCTGGTGTATTCCATATCGGAGCCACGCGGGGCTACCCGAAAAAGGGGTTCGGTCGCGGCGAGGGCTGACCGGTTTCTTCTCGGCCGGCACGCTTCTGTCGCGCGGGCACCGGCGTCGCTCGCCTCGTATCAGGACGAACGGCCCGATAGTCGCGCGGCCGCGACGACCAGCCCGGTTACCAGCAGGAACGCAATCAACGAGAGGTTCGGAACGGTCAGGCCGAATATCCGGTACTGAATCTGTGCACAGCTGATCGCTCCGATGCCACAGGTCGTCTGGCTCACCTGCAGCCAGGAGTGGTAGCCCGCGATGGCACTCCCCGGCACCGCCAGCGGCAGCGCCGTCCGGACGACGCCGGGACGGTTTTCGACGGCGGCGACGCCGAGAATGACTACAAGCGGGTACATCAGGATTCGCTGATACCAGCAGAGCCGGCAGGGCGTCAGTCCGAGGCCAAGCGAGAGAAAGAGGCTGCCGGCCGTCGCAACGGCGGCGACAGCAGCCGCCGCGGCCAACAGGAGCCGAGGTCGGTCGAAGACGGATCGGGAGTCAACCACAGGAAAGTCGGCGACGGCCGGCGAAAAAAGCGTTCCGAGAACCGACCCGTCTCTGTACTGCCCTCGAATTGGCTCCTCAACACTCGCTTTTTCAGTCTCCCCGCCGACAGCCAGCGTATGCCCGACGATTCGGACCCCGAAGCGAACCTCGAACAGTGGAAGTCCGCGATGCAGGAAGAGCACGCCGAGGCCATCTCGAACCCGGACCCCGATGAGACCCACCAGATCGAGGGCGTGGCCCAGGTCACGTATCGGGTGACTTTCGACTACGACGCCGAGGACGACGCGCTCGAACGGGCCAGCACCGAGGAAGTCGACGACCTGACCGACCCCGAACTGCTCTCCTGTGCCTGTGGCGTCCGCGGGATGACGTCCGAGGAAGCACGGGAGCACATGGCCGCCGCTGTCGAGCAGGCCTAAACAGGGACAGCAGTCCACTCAGTCGTGGATAGTGACGCCGTCCTGATCGACCGAGATGTCGAGCAGGCTGGTCACATCGTAGTCGGTGTCGTCGAGCGCCGACTCGCCCTGTTTCCGGAAGACGACGACGATATCCGAGATGTCCGCCCCGATGTCGTCGAGCGCCTCGCAGATGGATGCCATTGTTCCGCCGGTCGAGAGCAGGTCGTCGACAATGAGCAGGTCGTCGCCCGCCTCGATGTCGTTGATGAACATCTCCGACTCGGAGTAGCCGGTGGTCTTGTGCAGCGGGACCTCATCCTCAAGGCCGTAGGAGCGCTTGCGGATGACCACGAGCGGGATATCCGTCTGGAGCGAGAGCGCGGTCGCGATGTGGATGCCCATCGCCTCCGGCGCGACGATCTTGTCCACGTCGAGGTCGGCTGCCCGTGTCACGCCGACGACGACCTCGCGAAGGAGTTCCGGCTCCAGCATCGGCACGCCGTTACTGAGCGGGTGGACCAGATAGGAATATCCGTCCTTGTCGATGATCGGGGCCTCGTGCAGCGACTCGCGGAGCTTCTCCATGCCACCGTTACCTGAAGCGGGACAATAAACTGTTCGAGCCTCCGCTGTGATGTGTGCCACGGTATCACGACACGACCCACATGGTTCGGACAAATTGCCCGCACAGGGGACGGCGTCAGTCCGCTTTCGAGGCCGAGCGGTCCTGTTTCGTCTCGAACGGGCTGTCTTCGATGATGTCCTGGGCGGTGTGCTCGCCGCTGATAAGACACATCGGCATCCCGATGCCGGGCGTTGTGTAAGCTCCAGTGTAGTAGAGCCCGTCGAGGCCGGCGCGGTGGCTGGGGCGGAGCGGCCCGGTCTGGAACAGGGTATGTGCCAGTCCGAGCGCCGTCCCCTGTGGGTCGCCGTAGCGCTCGGCGAACTCACTGACGCACGCCGTCTCCTCGACAACGATGCGGTCGCGGAGGTCCACGCCGGTCTGCTCGGCGAGGTCGTCGAGAACGAACTCCCGGTACTCCTCTCGGATGTCGGGGCCGTCGTCCAGCCCCGGCGCGATGGGGACGAGGACGACGACGGCGTGGTGGCCGTCGGGAGCGACCGTCTCGTCGGTCTTCGACGTGACCGAGAGATAGTAGGCGGGGTCGTCGGGCCACACCGGACGGTCGAATATCTGCTCGAAGTGGTCGTCCCAGTCCGTCGGCAGGACCAGCGAGTGGTGGGCCAGCGGGTCCACGTCGCCTTCGACGCCGAGATACAACATGAACGCCGACGGCGCGTAGGTCTGGTCGTCCCAGTGGTCGGGGTCATGGTCGCGAACAGCAGGGTCGAGCAGATTCTGCTCGGTGTAGGCGGGGTTGGCGTTGCTGACCACGACATCGGAGCCGACGACGCCGTCCTCAGTGGTCAGTTCGAACGCCCCCGCCTCGCCGGCGATGTGATGGACTTCAGTTCCAGTCTGGATGTCGACGCCGAGTTCCCGAGCCAGCGACCCGAGGCCGTCGACGACGCCGGCGATGCCGCCCTCCGGGTAGAACACGTTCATGTTCAGGTCGACGTGGCTCATGATGCTGTACAGCGCTGGGGTGTTGTGTGGCGCGCCGCCGAGAAACACCAGCGTGTATTCGAGCAACTGCCGGAGTTTCGGGTGGTCGATGTAGCGGCTGACGTAGTCGTCCATCGAGCCGAACAGTCGGGCCCGCGGCGCAAGCGGGAGGAGGTCGGTGTCGACGTAGTCACGCAACCGCTCGCGGCCCTCGTAGACGACCCGGTCCATCGCCAGTTCGTAGTTCTGTTCGGCCCGGTCGAGATACTCGGCCAGCGCGTCGCCGGCTCCATCCTCGTAGGATTCGAACACCTCGTACGCGTTCTCGCGGTTTGGACGCATCGTTACGCGGTCCCCGTCCTTCCAGAACACCCGGTACTGGGGGTCCAGTCGCTCCAGTTCGTAGTAGTCCGTTGGCTCACGGTCGAAGTGCCCGAAGAAGCGTTCGAACACGTCGGGCATCAGGTACCACGACGGGCCGGTGTCGAACCGGAAGCCGTCGCGTTCGAGGACGCCTGCGTGGCCGCCGAGGCGGTCGTGGCGTTCGAGCAGTCGTACGTCGGCCCCGGCGTCGGCCAGATAGCACGCAGCCGAGAGGCCGCCGAAGCCGCCGCCGACGACGGTCACCGTCCGGTCGCTTGGGAGGCCATCACGCATACCCACTGCTAACGACTACGCCTGAAAAAGGGTTCCTCGGATTCCCAGAGCCTCACAACGGAGATCTCTCGGTTCAAACCACCGATCCGTTCCCAGTTCGCTGGAATCCCTTGTATCGTTTATTGTGAGTATTTCCCTAGGCTCGCGATATGCCCACGACCAGCCTGGGGTCCATCTGGCAGCGGCATCGGGACACCGACCGCCATCCGTCGCTTTTGCTTTCGCGGGTGAGCCTGCTGGTACTCGCTGTTACGTTCGGTCTCCTCGGCGCTGCCGAGGTTCGAGTTCCGCTCCGGGCCCAGATGGTGGTGTACCTCGTCGGGATGGTCGCGCTCAATCTCCCCCACGGCGGGTACGAGCACTTCGAGAACCTCCGCCGCCGTCGCCCCTCGTTCCGCTGGCGGTACGTCGCGGTGTATCTGACGGCTATCGGCGGGTTCGTCGGCCTGTTTCTCGCCGCGCCAGTCGCCGGCCTCGCGCTGGCGCTGACTGTCGCCATGGCGAAGGGTGGCCTCGGCGGCCTGCAAGTGTTGGAAGCCACGAGCGGCACCGACCACCTGCAGACCCGGTTCCAGCGCGGGCTGGCGGCAGCTGTCCGCGGCGGTGCGGTGATGCTCGTCCCAATCGTGTTCTGGCCGGAGACGTTCCACGCGTTCAGTTCGCTGATGGTCGGCCTCGTCGAACCGGGGGCACTCTCGTCGTACGCAGGGCCGTTCGACACAACCCGGCTCGTCATCGGGTCGGGCTACGGGCTCGCTCTGACGGCGCATATCGCGCTGGGCTACGTACGCGGCGGCGGCCGCTCCTGGCTCGTCGACGCGGGGGAGTCGTTGCTGCTGGCGGCGTACTTCGCGTTCGTCCCAGTCCTCGTCGCTGTCGGCCTGTACTTCCCGTTCTGGTACTCCGCCCGACAGGTGGCGCGGACGGCGTCCGTCGAAACGGAGCCGGTCGGCGACGAGCGCTGGGACCTGCTCGGCGGCGCGGACGCCTCGACCGTTGCGTTGCGCGCCTGGGTCGTCCTCGTTGTCGGGGCGCTGGCCACCTTCGGTGTCCTCGTCGCCGTCTACTGGGCGTTCCCGAACCCGCTGGGAACGGGCAACCTGCTCCCCGGTGCGGTGGCGTTCTGGAGCATGTTCATCAGTATCGTCGCGCTCCCGCACATCGTCGTCGGGTCACTTCTCGACCGGGACCGGGGTATCTGGTACGTGCCGTGACGCCCCACTCCTGAGGAGGACCGCGACGCCGACCCGCAGATGACTAGCTTTCTGTAGTTGGCGGACACCCGGGACAGTATGTCTGAATTCCGCCCCGTCCCGACGACTGACCGCGAAGCCTGCCAGCGGATACTCCAGTATGCGTTCGCGCCCAGCAAGGGGCCTGTAGCCCCAGACTCAGACGGTGACTGGCCGCCGTCGCTGTTCGACCAGCGAGGCCTCTACGAGGACGACACCCTCCGGGCGGTCTGCAAGCTGTACTTTCTCGATACGACCGTCCGCGGCGCGGCGACGACGGTCGGTGGCCTCGGTGCGGTGGCAACGCCGCCAGAGCACCGCGGGCAGGGATTTGCTGCCGACCTCTGTCGGCACGCACTGTCTGAGTACCGCGAGGCCGGCGTCGGCTTCGTCACCCTCTGGCCGTTTTCGACGCCGTTCTACCGACGCCTGGGCTGGGGGACGGCAAACACCTATCACCGCTTCGACCTGCCCCCGTCAGCGCTCCCGGACTACGACACTGCCGGACAGTTGGTCCGTCTCGACGCCGACGACTGGGAGCGCCTCCGCCGGGTCGAGACCGCTGCAGCCGCCGGGACGGCACTCTCGCTCCGACGCTCAGAAGCGTGGTGGCGCGAGCGGACCCTCGCCGACTGGGACGGCGGCGGCGTCCCGTACTGCTACGGCTACGAACGCGACGGCGACCTCCGTGGGTACCTTGTGTACACCGTCGCGGACGACGCCGACCACACGCTCTCGGTTTCGAACTTCGCGGCCGTCGATGAGGAGGCCCGCCGCGCACTGTTCGCGTTCCTCGGGAATCACGGCGCACAGATCGAGCGTGTCACGCTCCAGCTACCGCCTGATACTGACCTCCTCCATCGCGTCGACGACCCCGGTGCAGTCGACTGCACGGTCGAGGCCGGGCCGATGGTTCGGCTCACCGACGTGGGCCACCTCGAACGCCTCGACTGGCCCGGGGGCGACCTCGACTGTACGCTCTCGGTCAGCGATCCGCTGCTCGACCGCAACGACGGCCAGTTCCGACTGTCAGTGAGCGGTGGGACCGCGACGGTCGACCCGCTTCCAACTATCGACTCGGCAGCCGATGTGGCCGTCGACATCGCGACCCTCACCCAACTGGCGGTCGGAACCCACGGCGTCGACGCCGCTGAACGCCTGGCTGGTCTGGAAATACACAACGAGTCAGCTCGAGATTCGTTCGCGGACGTTTTCGAGCCCGAACCAGTCTATCTGGGCGAGTTCTTCTGAGCGGTCGCTTACCCGGCCGACGGCGAGTCGTCAGCGTCGTCCTCGCTGATATCGACCGTCGAGATTCGAGTACCGTCAACGCCTGTCACCTCGAACACGTATCCGGCCGCTTCAGCGGTGTCGCCGACCTCCGGCGCGCGGTCGAGCTGACTCAGCACCAGCCCGCCGATGGTTTCGACCGCGTCCCTGTCGATATCGACACCGAGGGCCTCGCCGACTGTCGACAGCGGGACGCCGCCGTCGGCGTCGTAGCTCCCGTCGCTTTGCTTGCGGATGGCGTGTTCGCGGCCGTCGACGTCGAACTCGTCGCGCAGGTCGCCGACGACGGCCTCGACCACGTCTTCGATTGTCGCGATACCCTCCAGCGACCCCCATTCGTCGATGACCGCGGCCATCTGCCGGCGGTCTTGCCTGAACTGTAACAGGAGGTCGTTGATCGCTGTCGTCTCCGGGACGACCGGTATCTCCCGGGCGATGTCGCCGGCGGTCGCGTTCTCGTTGCCTTCTTCACCGGCCCGCAGCACGTCCTTGACGTCGATGAATCCGACAATCTGGTCGCTGTCGTCGGCATCGACCACCGGATAGCGGGTGTGTCCTTCGTCGAGAACGACCGCCCGGATATCTGACATCGTGGCGTCGGCTGGGACGCTCACAACGTCGGGTCGCGGGACCATGATCTCCCGGACGACTGTATCGTCGAGGTCGAACACGCGCTCTATCATGTCGACCTCCGACGAATCGATGTTCCCTTCCTCGCCAGACTGAGCCAGCACTCGGCGTATCTCTCGTTCGCCGAGCGTCTCGTCCGTCTCCGAGGCCGGCGGGACACCCAGCAATTGCGTAAAGGCGTTGGCCGAGCCGTTGAACACGACGATCCCGGGATAGAACAGGTAGTAAAACAGCTTCATCGGCGGCGCAAGCAACAGCGAGAGCCGCTCAGTCCGGGCGATGGCGAACGTCTTGGGCGCGAGTTCGCCGAAAACGACGTGGAGGAACGTGATGATGGTGAACCCAATCGCGAACGCGACGACGTGGAGGAGGCTCTCCGGCAGTACCGGAGCGAGGACGGGTTCAAGTAGCGCTGCGACGGCGGGCTCACCGACCCATCCCAGTCCCAGCGAGGCGAGTGTAATCCCGAGCTGGGTCACCGCGAGATAGTTGTCCAAGTCCGCCATCACTGCCTGAAGCGAGCCCGCACCGGCCCGGCCTTCGTCAGCGAGCTGTTCGACCGACGTGCCGCGAACGCGAACGAACGCGAACTCAGCGGCGACGAAAAAGCCGTTCAATCCTACGAGTACCAGCGCTACGAGAAGCTGCGCCGCCGAGAGCGCGAGGTTTACCATCGTACCCTCCGGGCGGAGCGCGTCGGTGCGTGCATACCGATGCATTAGGGCCGACCTACTAAAGTGCTGGAACGGACGCGTGTGAACGACAGTCACCCGCTGTGCCTGAGCGCTGCACACGTGTTGTCCGACTGGGATACGCCGACTCAGTCGCCTTGCTCGGTCTCGGGACTGTCGACGTCGAGGTCCGCATCCGACCCGACGAGCGCGATGTGACCGTAGTTGAGGCCCGCGACGAACACCGAGCCGCCGATGACGTTGCCGGCGGTCGTCATGGCGATGAAGCGGCCGAACTGCCCGAGCGTAACGCCGGTTCCCATGAACATCGCGCCCAGGACCTCCGTCGTCCCGAGGATGGCGTGGTGGAACGGGCCGAACCCGATGGCGCTCGTCACGAGGAGGGTGATGAGGACCTGCCCGATGGTGTCGCGGCTGGCCGCGACCAGCCAGGTGGTCAGCCCCATCAGCCAGCCGGCGACAATCCCCGAGAGGAGGATAACCCACGAGGGGTGAGACAGCAGCGACCCCGCGAGGCTGTCGAACGCCGCCGGAGTGACGATGGCCATCTCCGGTCCCAGCACCGCGATGAGCCCGGCGAACACTGCACAGCCGAGCAGGTTCGCAGCGTAGACGACGCCCCAGAGCCGACCGAGCTCGCCCAGCCCGCTGCGGTCGTCGAGCACCGGCAACACGGCCAGCGTCGTGTGCGCGGTGAACAGCTCTGTCTGCCCGAGGACGACGAAGAGGAACGCGATAGACGAACTGCCGGCGAGCAACGCCTGCTTGACCAACTCCGAGGAGAACGTCGGCGAGAACGTCAACACCATCCCCATGAACAACGCGCCGAAGCTGAGGTTCAGCCCCGCCGAGAACCCGGAGAGGAACAGCCCCCTGCTCGGTCGACGGAGCTCCTTGAGGGCGTTCTCCATCTCGCGTTCGAGGATGTTGCTGTAGGAAAGCGATGCACCGGACGGGTCGTCGGTACTATCACTCATGCTATAGTTTCAAGCAGGCTGGTCGCCGACTCGGTCGTCGTTCTCGGAACCGACCTTGACGCCGTTCTGACCGACCACACGCGTCCCGATGTGTCTGTCAGTGAACTGCGCAACCATACACACAAACGTGAGCACACGGACGTGAATGCGGTTGGGATGCATATGCAGGCAACAGTCCTCGCGAGCCGCCGCGGTTTCTCGTGCGCGGTCGGAAATTTCGGCCGCGGTACAGTGTAATTACTCGCTACCGTTCAAAATCCGTGTCTGGCACCTGCTGAGAATCTGATCGGGGCCTCTATCTCCCGGCCGCAATTAGGCACCCGTAGAGACGTCGTCTCCAGTCAAAAATGGAAGCCTCGGCACTCATAGGGTTCGTCATCAACAGGGAGTCACCCCGGTTCGGCCCAGTGAGTCGTCGTCATCGGCCGCCAGATGGTACCGCCGCCGGCGACAAGACGGTTACTCATCGTGGCCACACGGTGGAACAAACGCTAAACCAACGCGGGCCAACCAGTCGTATATGAACAGACGACGCTTTCTCACACTTTCCGGGGTGGGTGTCGTCGGCGCGGTAGCAGGCTGCAGTAGCGAGGCGGACAGCGCCGAATCCGTTGACAGCCACCCGGCGGCCGCCGACCTCGACGCCCAGCCCCGCCGCGGCGAGTTGGGCGGCCACGTCATCTTGGCGTTCGAAGACCCCTCCTGTCCCACGTGTCGTCGCTTCCACGAGAACACGCTGCCGGACATTCGGGAGAACATCGTGGACGCAGGCAAAGGCGCGTACGTCGTCCGGACCTACCCGGTCATCTACCCCTGGGGTGAGCCGGCGACGCAGGCGCTTGAGTCGACGTTTACCCGCGGCAGCGAGGCGTACTGGGCGTTGTTCGAGCACTACTTCGCCGAACAGTCGTCGTTTGACCCGGACAACGTGCTGGACCGGACGGCGATGTTTCTCACCGAAGAGACGGAAATAGATGGCGAGGCGGTCGCACGTGACGCGCGAGAACAAGCACATGACGACGCTGTGCAGGCTGATATTCAGGCGGCCGAGGACGCTGGACTGGGTGAGACGACGCCGATCATTCTGCTGTTTGAGGACGGTGAGTTCGTGACGAAGGTCAACGGGAGCGTCAGTTACGACCTCATCGCGGAGGCGCTGGGAGAGCGTGACGGATGAGCATCGCACGCGGGCTCCGATTGCCGACGACGCGCGGCGACTGGCGACTCATGGGTCGGACGGTCAGGCTCGTGCTCACGCTGCCGGTCTACGCGGTCGTCGCCGCAGTCGCTGCCGTCGTCTCGCTGACGCTGTTCGTCGTCTCGCTGAACGTCCCACTGGTGCTGGACCTCGTAGTCGGTGGGTCGCTCCCGCTCGCCAGCCGGCTGCGCGTCCTCGCCGAGCTGTACCCGTTCATCGGCACGTCATTCAACCCCGCACAGGGGATTCTGCTGGTCGTCGTCGCCGTCCTCACCGGCGTCGACATCGGGCTGGCGACCTACCACTTCCGCGAGCACGGCCTCGACCTCCAGCAGGGCGGCGCTGGCGTCGCGGGCGTCGTCCTCGGGACGCTCGGCGCGGGCTGTGCGGCCTGCGGGTCGGCGGTCCTGCTGGGGCTGTTGTCGCTGCTGGGTGTCTCGACCTCGCTGCTGTTTCTGCCCCTCGACGGGCTGGAGTTCGCGCTGCTTGCGCTCGCGGTGCTGACCCTCTCTATCTACTGGCTCGCTGAGGGGATGCGCGGCGGCGAGATCAACGGGTGCCCGGTCGACCTCTGACCCTGTCGTTGGCGGGTCCTCGTTTCGCCTCGGTCGTGGAGTCCCAACCGCCCCAGCGGGAGAAAACGTATAGTGTCGTCAGACCAACACCCGTATCGAGAAGGTATGCCCGAAACGGAGTCCCCCGCCGAGTACGAGCACCTCCACCGGAAGCGGAAAGAAACGGCCGGCACGGTCGAACTGGCTGAGGTCGTCGACGTGTGGGTCGGCGAGAATGAACTCGTCTGTCGGTTCCAGTTCGACTGGGCAACCGAGACGATACAGCGGCGCTACGATTTAGACAGCGACCGCGATATCGCCAAGGTCGAACGGCTCTGTGAAGCGAACGGCCTGCAGTTCGAGCAGGCCAGTCATTTAGCGGGATCACTAGTCGAGCTCGAATACACCGGTTCGCAGTGGCTGCCACGACCGGAAGCCGCGTACACCGACGGCGAGGGCTCGGCGGTCGAGACGTTCCGTGCGGAGTGGCGCTTACTGGTGGATGAACTGGCGCAGTCGCCCGCGTTCGTCCGGCGGGGCATCGAACGCGTCCGTGGGCTGTCGACGACGCAACTGATCATCGGCGTCATCCTCGTGAAGAAAGTCGCTATCATCGCGTTGCTGGCGCACCTCTTGCTGTAGCCCGGTACGAAAACGGTGCGACAGCGCCCGCTCAGTTCGTCGTCGTGATCTCGACCACGTCGCGGTGGTCGAGTTCGGTGTCAGCGCCGATCTGTCGCTCGGTGCGCACGTCGTGGGCGTGGAGGAACCCCTCGCCGATGTCGGTGTGCAGGAAGTACGCGAAGTCCTCCGCGGTCGACCCGTCTGGGAGGACGAAGCAGTCCTGCAGGAAGGTACCGTCCTCCTGGGGCTTGCGCGCGCCGGGGAACACGGCAATCGCGCCCAGTTCCTCGAACAGCGCGGTTTCCAGCGCCTGCTGGACGCCCGTGCCGCCGAACTCGGTGACGAACTCCCGGATCTGTTCCAGCCCCGCGGCCTTCTCCTCGGGGAGATCAGCCGTCACGGTGAAGTCCTCGTCGCCCGGTCGGTAGTCAAGCACGCCCTGCTCGTTGCCGTTCTTCAGCGCCTTCTCCGCGTGGGCCGAGACGGGCACGAACGTGAGGTGCTCGTACTCCGGGTCCTCGGTGATTGGCTCCCAGTTCGCCTGGGCTTCGGGGGTGTCCATCTTGTTCGCCGCGATGAGCATCGGCTTCGTCCGGATGCGGATCTCGCGGGCGAGCGCCTCCCTGTCCTCGTCGTCCCAGGTGTCGGGGTCCAGTTCCAGGTCCAGCGCGAGCACGACCTGTTTGATCTCGTCGGCGTTGATCTTGAACGCCGACATCTGCTCCGCGAGGTCGTCCTCGATGGCCTTGTCCTCGCCGTGGTACCCCGATCGGTAGCGCTCGATGCCCTTCTCGAGGATGTCGAGATACCACATGTCCAGTTCGTCTTCGAGGAAGTCGATGTCCTCGCGGGGGTCGTGGTCCTCGGTGGGTTCGCCCTCGAGGTCCGTCTCGCCGGTGAAATCGACGACGTGGACGAGCACGTCGGCCTCGTTGAGGTCCGTGAGGAATTGGTTCCCCAGCCCTTTCCCCTCGTGTGCGCCGGGCACGAGGCCGGCCACGTCGACGAGTTTCGTCGGGACGAACCGCACGCCCTCGGTACAGTAGCCGTGGTTAGGCGTGCAGGTGTGGTCGAACTCCGGGGCCGCGCAGTCGACGCGGACGTAGGCCTCGCCCATCGAGGGGTCGATGGTCGTGAACGGGTACGCGCCCTCGGGTACGTCGTTCATCGTCGCCGCATTGAAAAAGGTGGACTTGCCGACAGAGGGTTTGCCGACGAGTCCGATCTTGTAGCTCATTGCACCGACGAAGCGGTTTCAGCGGCTTAAACGCTGTTACACGAGCGAGGAGAGCGTGTTAGTAACACACGTACTGCGCGCCGCGAATGCGATCCAGCGTTCACAACCGCCGCTCGTACACGTTGACGGGGTGTTCCTGTCCGCCGACCTCGACCATCCGTCCGCCGACCTTCTCGAAGTGCTGCCGGTAAAACCCGTTACCGATCTCGTTTTCCGCCAGCACCTCGTCGCGGATTTTCCGCACCGAAAGCTCGTGCAGGTGCTGTTCGCCCCGATGCAACAGCTCTGCTCCAATACCTTCGCCCCAGTAGTCCGGATGGACGTACAGATCGAGGTCGCCGAAACCCGTCGCGTCCGTCATCCCACAGCTCATGTACGCCACCACGTCGTCGTCGGCCGTCGAGACGAACAAGCCGACCTCTTCAAGCTCGATCATCCGCTCCAGGACCGGCGGAGCATACCCCTCCCTGAGATGTTCGTTCACAGTCTCTTCGCCGAGAATGTTGTCGTACACCGCGTGCCACGCGGCCCTGGCTACTCGGCGGATATCCGCGATGTCCACCGATTCGGCCGGTCGGATGGTCGTTTGGAACGACATGTGTAAACGTGTGACGTGATACACTATAGAACTGTGGCCTGCTTGACAGCGAGCGCGATCCGATATTCCACCGGTACTGTCCCGGTGAGAGGGTAACTCTTATGTACACTTCTGTACGTTAGTGTTCAGTAATGGACGACAGTGAGGAGATAGCACCAGCGGTCCAGTCAATTCTCGATGCGGCGCGTGAGCGCGGTGGCGGCGGTGACCGGGTTTCGGTGACGGGCCGGTCGCTGCCCGACGCCTTCGACGCGGCGGCGGCCGACGGGCGGACACCGGTCATCGCCGAAATCAAACCGACGAGCCCGACCGCCGAGGGCGAACGGACCGACGACCCGGTCGACCTCGCCCAGCAGATGGTCGAGGGCGGCGCGGCGGCGTTGTCCGTGCTGACGGAGCCGGAGCATTTCGGCGGGTCGGCGGCGACGCTCGAACGGGTCCGCGATGCCGTCGACGTTCCGGTGCTCCGGAAGGACTTCATCCTCCACGAGGAGCAACTGGACGTCGTCGAAGCGGATGTCGTCCTACTCATCGTCCGCTTTCTCGAAGCCGAGGGGACCGACGACCTGGCGGACCTGCTCGCGGCGGCCCGCGAGCGTGGCTTTCAGGTTCTCGTGGAGACCCACACGGCCGCGGAGGTCGAGAAAGCCATCGATGCCGGCGCTGACATCATCGGCGTCAACAACCGCGACCTCGCGGAGCTGGAGGTCGACCTCGGCACGTTTGAGTCCGTCGCGACCGACGTGCCCGAGAGCGTCACGCTCATTGCGGAAAGCGGCATACAGACGGAGGAAGACGTGACGCGGATGCGACGGGCCGGCGCGGACGCCCTGCTGATCGGCTCGGCAATCATGGACCACGGCGCGGCGACGGACGTGGAAGCGAACACCCGACGACTGACACGCGCGGACACTGACGCGGCTGAGACGACTACAGATACATGAGTACAGACGACGCATACGACCCCAAGTTCGGCGAGTACGGTGGACAGTACGTGCCCGAGGCGCTGATGCCGGCTATCGAGGAGCTGACCGACGCCTACCAGCGGTACGTGCTCGAAAACGAGGACGGCTTCATGGACGAGTTCCGGGAGCGGCTGGCCGACTTCGGCGGCCGGCCGACCCCGCTGCAGTACGCTGATCAGCTCTCGACCCGGTACGACACGGACGTTTACCTCAAGCGCGAGGACCTGCTGCACGGTGGCGCACACAAGCTCAACAACGCGCTGGGCCAGGTGCTGCTGGCGAAGTACATGGGCAAGGAACGTATCATCGCCGAGACCGGGGCCGGCCAGCACGGCACGGCGACGGCGATGGCGGCAGCCCACCTCGATATGCCCTGTGAGATCTACATGGGCGAGACCGACATCGCGCGCCAGCGCCCCAACGTGTTCCGGATGCGCATCAACGGCTCCGAAGTGAACCCGGTGACGGTCGGCCGCGGCACGCTGAAGGAGGCCATCTCCGAGACGATGCGCGACTGGGCGACCACCGTCGAGAACACCCACTACGTCATCGGCAGCGTCGTCGGCCCGCATCCGTTCCCGAAGATGGTGCGGGACTTCCAGGCGGTCATCTCCGAGGAAGCCCGCGAGCAGGCCATCGAGAAGACCGGCGGGCTGCCCGATTCAGTCCTCGCGTGTGCCGGCGGCGGGTCGAACACGATGGGCACCTTCGCCCACTTCGTCGACGATAGCGATGTCGACCTCTACGCCGTCGAGGCCGGCGGTTCCTCGCTGCGGGTCGACGAGGAGGAAGGCGTCGCGCCCAACTCCGCGACCCTCTCGACCGGCGACGAGGGCGTTCTCCACGGCGCGCGCACGAAGCTCCTGCAGGACTCGGACGGCCAGATCATGGAATCCCACTCCGTCTCCGCCGGCCTGGACTACGCCGGCGTCGGTCCGGAACTCGCCCACCTGGTCGACGAGGACCGCGTCATCCCGGTCAACGTCGACGACGACGCCGCGCTGGAGGCGTTCCATCGCCTCTCCCAGGACGAGGGCATCATCCCGGCCCTGGAGACGGCTCACGCCTTCGGCTACCTCGAAGAGCACCACGACGAGGTCGGCGACACCGTTGTCGTCAACGTCTCCGGCCGCGGCGACAAGGACCTCGAAACAGTCATCGAGGAGACCAGCAAACGGGACCTCGACATCGCACCGGACATGTCTATCTTCGAGCGGGTCGGCGGGGGTGGCCTCTGATGGGCCTCGAACGCGCCTTCGCCGACGAGCCCGCCTTCGTCCCGTATCTCGCGGCCGGCGACCCGAACTACGAGGCATCGCTGGAGTACGTCGAGGCGCTGGCTCGCGGCGGCGCGGACGTCATCGAACTCGGCCTGCCGTTCTCCGAGCCCATCGCGGAGGGGAAAACAATCCAGAACGCCATCGTCCGCTCACTGGAAGCCGGAATGACGCCCGACCGCTTCTTCGAGTTCGTCGAAGACCTCGACGTGGACGTGCCGCTAGTGTGTATGACCTACTACAACCTCATCTATCAGTACGGCGAGGGTGAGGGTCCACGACCGTTCGTGGAGAAGGCCGCCGCGGTCGGCATCGAAGGTCTCGTCGTCCCGGATCTACCTGCCGAGGAGGCCGGCCCGCTCCGGACGGCCTGTGATGAGTTCGGCCTCGATTTGGTGTTCATCGTCGCGCCGACGACGAAGGGTGACCGGCTCGAGCGGATGCTCGAACAGGTGTCAGGGTACGTCTACGTCCAGGCGCGTCTGGGCGTCACCGGCGCGCGCGAGGACGTGGACGACGCGACCGAGGAGTCGCTGGCCCGGCTCTCTGACTGGGACGTGCCGAAAGCCGTCGGGTTCGGCATCAAGACGGGCGACCACGCCGAACGGATCGTCAGCGCCGGCGCTGACGGGGTTATCGTCGGCTCCGCGCTGGTCGACATCGTCGCCGAGGGCCACGAGAACGGCGATCCCGTCGACGAAGTGGCCGACCGGCTCGAAGCGAAAGCTCGTGAACTCAAAGACGGCGCGCTCCGGGGGGCGTCGGAACGACCGCAACCGGAACGCACATAATCGTACTTGCCACACTGTCTCATATCATGACTGCAGGAAAACGCGCACGACTCGAACGCATCGGGACAGACGACACATACGTCATCGTCCCGATGGACCACGGCATCACAATGGGGGCCGTAAAGGGTCTCAAAGACATCGAATCGACCATCGACGCGGTCACCAGCGGCGGCGCGGACGCCGTCCTCACCCAGCGGGGCATCGCCGGCCGCGTCCATCCGAACAAGAACGACGCGGGCTACATCACGCATCTCAACGGCTCGACCACTATCGGCCCCGACGAGCAGGACAAGCGGACCACGGGGACGGTCGGGGATGCCATTCGCGCCGGGGCCGACGCCGTCTCGTTCCACATCAACGTCGGCAGCCAGTACGAGCCCGAACAGATCGAGGAGCTCTCCCAACTGACGACCGAGGCCAGCCAGTACGGCCTGCCGGTGCTGGCGATGGCCTACGCCCGCGGCCCCGAAATCGACTCCGAGAACGAGGACTACAATCAGTCCGTCGGCCATGCCGTCCGACTGGCCGAAGAACTGGGCGCGGACATCGTCAAGACCGGCTACACCGGCTCCGCCGAGACCTTCCAGCACGTCGTCGAGTCCACGTCGTTGCCGGTGGTCATCGCTGGCGGCTCGAAAGGAACTGACGAAGATACCGTTCGTATGGTCCGAGGAACGATGGATGCGGGAGCTTCCGGCGTCTCGATGGGCCGCTCTATTTTCCAGCACGACGAACCGGAGAAGATTGCCCGTGCTGTCTCCGCCGTCGTCCACGACGACGCTACCACCGAGGAGGCGCTCCGCGAGGCCGGCCTGGCCGTCGAGGCCTAAAGGCCAAACAGCGACCGCATTCGCGACCCGAGACCGTCAGCTTCGTCTCCGTCGCCGGCATCCGCATCGTTCTCGCTGGAAACATCCGACGGCGAGTCACTGGTTTCCTGTTCCGGGCCGTCGGTATCTCGTGACGCACCGGCGTCTCGCTCTGCCGCGTCAGCATCCTGCTCCGGCCCATCGATCGATGCTGATTCGTTTTCCACCAGATCGGTGCCGTCGATTATCGACGCGGTTTCGGCTTCGTTTTCGGCGTCCACCTCCGATGCGACCGGCTCACCGGCGTCGGTCAGTTCGGCTACGTCGTCCGCCGGCGGATCGCCCACCCTGTCCTGTTTGGTTGGTGCTGGACCGATCAGATCGCTGTCGTCCCTGATTGCGTCCGATGGGTGGACTGTCTTGCCACCGTCCGTTGTCCCGGGGATGTGCCGCTGTGGTGGCTGTTCCGCTGGCCGGGTCGTCGGTTCTGGGTCGTCCGAGTCGGGTGGCTCCCCTGAACCGGCCGCATCTGCCATGGTATCGGTCGACGCTTTCTCCGTATCGACGAGCTGCTCCGAAATCCGCTCGTACGCGATTGCTGCGCCGCTGTTCGGTGCGTTCCGGACGACGGGCGTACCACTGTCCTGGGAGTGCGGGACGGCGTCGTCTTCCGGCACGTGGCCGAGCAGTTCGACGTCGAGGAACTCCGCGATTTCATCGGCTCCCGGCGACGCGCCCGTCCCGGATTTCGTGAGGATGAGGCCCCGAACCGGCGCTTCGACTCGCTCTGCGAGTTCTTTGGTGTTCGAGACGTTTCTGATCGATGCCACGCGCGGCGTCGAAATGAGCAACACGTCGTCAGCGAGCTTGAGCGGCCGAATCGTCTCCTCGCTCAGTCCTGCCGGGGTGTCCAACAGCACGATGTCGTGGTGCCACCGGAGGGTTTCGACGATGCCGGGCAGCCGGTCGAGGTCGGTATCCGCGTACCCTTCGAGTGTGGTCCCACTCGGCACGATTGACAGGTCAGCGTCAGTCTCATACATCGCCTCTGTGACTGCCGCCTCGCCGGCGAGTACATCGTGAAACGTCGCGTCCTCGTCGGTGTCGATGTCGACATCGAGAAAGTCGACGAGGTTCGCCATCGCGAGGTCCATCTCCACGACGACGGTCGAGTATCCGGCCTTCGCCAGCAGTGTACCGAGGTTGATGCTGGACGTCGTTTTTCCGATCCCCCCTTTCGCCCCGGCGATTGTGTAGATGTGGTTAGTAACCATCCGTAGCTGGACCGTATTATGTGAATCCTTTATTAGTAAGGCTCATTGATAAGTCTATTGGCCGACATTTAATTACGATAACCAGGCACGAATAAATAACAAATGTTGTATTCCCCGTATTCTGATTTCAGGAAATCCAACCAATATCGCCTGCCGTGCGCATATCACTTCCCTGTCTGTCACCCGACAGGCTGACCCGGGTTCCGCCACGTTCAAGCCCCGCCGTTGCGGACGTGGGCGTATGACTCGAAGCGTCTGGCTCAAAGCCGACAGCGAGGTCGGCGACTGGGAGACACGGAAACGCCGGATAACCGCCGGTATCGAGGCCGGCGTCGACTGGGTACTGGTCGACGAGGAAGACGTCGACCGCGTCTCGGAATTCGGCGAAATAAACATCGCTGCGTTCACCAACGGCGATGTCCACGTGATGGAGGCCGAGGCGGAGGACTCAGAGGCTGACGCTACCATCGTCGGGAAAGACGGCGAAGGTGACGGCACGGTTGACCTCCCATCTGACTTCTCCGGTTCCGCTGACCTCTCGACGCTCCGGCAGAACGGGGCCGCCCCCGACGGCGGCTACGTCCGCATCTTCGACGAGGACTACGAAGCGTTTGCCGAAGCAGTCGCCGCCGAAGCCGACTTCACTATCGTCATCGGCGAGAACTGGCAGATCATTCCGCTCGAAAACCTCATCGCCCGTGTTGGCGAGGAGACAGACCTTATTGCAGGTGTCCGGACCGCCGAGGACGCCCGGACGGCCTACGAGACGCTGGAACTGGGGGCCGACGGCGTCCTGCTGGACACCGACGATGTCGACGAAATACGCAAGACAGTGGAGGTCCGCGACGAGATGGGTCGGGAGTCACTCGATCTGGAGTACGCCGAGGTCACCGCCATCGAGCAGACCGGCTCCGCTGACCGCGTCTGTATCGACACGGGCAGCCTGATGGAACACGACGAAGGGATGCTCGTCGGTTCGATGGCTCGCGGACTCTTCTTCGTCCATGCTGAGACGGCTGAATCCCCATACGTTGCTTCCCGGCCGTTCCGCGTCAACGCCGGCGCGGTCCACGCCTACGTCCGGACCCCTGACGGCGGCACGAAGTACCTCTCGGAACTCCAGTCCGGTGATGAGGTCCAGATCGTCGACGCGAACGGGCGCACTCGCGAGGCTATAGTCGGCCGCGCGAAAATCGAGAAACGTCCGATGTTCCGCGTACAGGCCCAGACCGAGGACGGCGACCGAATCGAGACGCTGCTCCAGAACGCCGAGACGATCAAGGTCCACACCCAGAATGGGCGAACCGCCGTTACGGACCTCGAACCGGGCGACGAAATCCTCATTCACCACGAGGACACGGCAACGCACTTCGGTGAGCGGATCGAAGAAAGTATCATCGAAAAGTAAGCTGTTCCGACTTGGGGTTCGACCACGAACTGTCGGTTACTGCTGGTCCGCCTCGACCGGTTCCAGTTGTGTCGTACACCAGTGACAGAAGTCGATGTCCTCGTCGAGTTCCTTGCCGCAGTTCGGACACGTCGTGCCGGCTTCGACCTCCTGAGCCTGATTTTCGTTGACCGCAACCCAGTAGGCGTCGACGACGTTGAGCGTCGTGATCACGACCGAACCGATCGTCACCTCGGTGGGTCTGGACTGATACGACGATGAGATAGCCTCAATACTTAGCTGGGTGACAGGGTCGATAGCGCCAGTGACGACGAACACCACCGACAGCATGAACAGTAACCCGAGCCACAGCAGTCCCCGCACCCACTTACGGAGGTAGAAGTGTCCCAACCCAGGGAAGATGAACGCAAGCACTACGGCCAGTAACGGCCGCTTGCGTCCTTTGTCAGTCATACTCGGCGAGTCTATCTCGCATACCCCTATATCTTCCGAAGGATCACTGTCCGGACGAAAGCCCCGTAGCGGGCAGCTACCGGCTCAGGCGTCGCTCTGTAGCTGTTCGACCAGGGTCCGGAGCGTCGCGAGGTCGTACTGGCCCGGAGCGGTCGCGTCAGCGGGGTCGACCGGTGCGTAGCCGATGCGGGAGCCGTACAGCGGGGCGACGGCTCTGGAGTGGCGACCGGCCGCACCCATGCACATCGTGGCGACCTGTTCGCCCTCGGCAGTCAGTTCGCGGGTCGCGCCAAGCATCGCCAGTACGTCGTCCGGCGACTGGGCTGTGCTGGCCATCTTCCCAACGTCGCCCTGAGAGCAGGCCCGTTCGAGGTGGTCGACGATCACCTCACGGTCGGGCGTCGACTCGAAGTTGTGCGTCGAGACGACCACGGACGCGCCGTGGTCTCGGGCAACGTCGGTGACACGGCCGGCGTCGTGGTCGCCAGCCCCCGAAAGTGCCGCAAGCTCCAGGTCGACGGCCGTCACGGCGTCGTGTTCGAGCGCGGTTTCGAGCGCGTCGAGCCGTCCAGCGGTGTCGGCGGCTTCGCCGCCCTCCCAGGTCGGCCGGTTCGTGACGAGTATCGGGAGGTCACCGTCGTAGGCGTCCAGTTGTGCCAGCGGGTCGTCGGCAAAATCCATCCGTAGCTCCAGCCCGTCGGCGTCGGCGCGGGCGGCCGGCTCCACCCTGAGGTCGTCGGTGGCGGCGAGCAGGGTGAACGACTTGAAGTCCATACCTCGGCTTTGACGGAGCCGCACAAAAAGCCGCGCTTACTCGACTGGCTTGTGGATGGCCCGAAAGCCGTCGTCGGTCGATTCGACGGAGTCGACCGCGTAGAACTGGATCCGTTGTTCCTGTTTCGTGTTGACGGCGAAGTCGTACTGCTCGGCCTCGTAGCCCGGTTCTTTGCCGTCGGCACGCCGCTGCTCCACCCACGAGCGGTGGTCGTCGAGGCGCTGGCGGGCGATGGTTCGGGAGCGCTCCGGGGCGGTGGCGACCCGTTCTTCGAGCGCCGACAACAGGTCCGGGTCGCGGTCCACACCCACCGAGTTCCGGCCGGCGACCATCGCCGCCAGCGTCGTCGTCCCGGTACCCAGAAACGGGTCGAGCACCGTATCGCCGTACACCGAAAACATCGAGATGAGCCGATAGGGAACCGTCAGCGGGAAGGCACCCGAGCGATCCCGCAGCCCGTCGTCGAGGTTCTGGCTCTCGCCGGGCAGCTCCCAGAGGTCGGAGAACCACTCGTTGCGCTCCTCCCAGAAATAGGCGCTCTCGTAGCGACGGTCCGCGCCCGGTTCGAGGCGGCGACGCTCCCCGTTGCGGAACACGAGGATGTGTTCGTGTTCTAACGTCGGGTAGGCGTTCGGCGGGACCATCCCCGAACCCATGAACTTCGCACCGCTGTTGGTGGGTTTGCGCCATAGAATATCCGGCAGCGCGCGCAGTCCGTGGTCGGTCAGCCGGTCGGTTATCTCCGCGTGGTTTGGATAGGAGCGAAACCCATCCTCCAGAGATCGCGTCGCGTCCCCGACGTTGATACAGGCGATGCCGCCGGGAACCAGCACGCGCTCTAGCTCGGCCCACACCGCATCGAGCACGTCGTGCATCAGCGTGAACGCCCGGTCGCCGTCCTCGTCGTCCAGGGCCGCTCCGATGTCGGGATCCAGGTCGGTGAAGATGTCGTCCCACATCTCGATCATCGGGTAGGGCGGCGACGTGACCACCAGTTCGACGCTGTCGTCGGGGCACTCGAGTGTGCGGGCATCACCGGTTCGAACCCGGTGTGTCGTCTCCATACCGGTCCCAGCGGACGGGACGACTCTAGTCTTGCGGTTATCGGTCGACGGCGTACACGCTCTGCGTGTGACAACGGATGGCAAAAACAGCCCTCACAGCGGTGCGACGCAAATACCGAGCTTACGCGACAGGCAGGTCCTGCTCGGCTTCCAGCAGTTCGTGATACCGGTTTCGGATAGTGACCTCGGAGATATCGGCGACCTCGGAGACGGCGGCCTGGGTCGTTTTCTCGTTGGTCAGCAGGGCGGCGGCGTACACTGCAGCTGCAGCGAGGCCGACCGGTGACTTGCCGGAGTGGACGCCCTGTTCCTTGGCGTTCTGGAGGAGCTGGCGGGCGCGGTGCTCGGCCTCGTCGGACAGTTCCAGCGAGGAGGCAAAGCGCGGGACGTAGCTCTCGGGGTCTGCGGGGCGGACTTCAAGCGAGAGTTCGCGGACGACGTAGCGGTAGGTCCGGGCGATTTCGCTCTTTTCGACCCGGGAGACCTCCGTGATCTCGTCGAGCGAGCGCGGGACGCCGGCCTGGCGTGCGGCGGCGTAGACGGAGGCCGTCGAGACGCCCTCGATGGAGCGGCCGGGAAGCAGATCCTCGTCGAGTGCGCGGCGGTAGATGACGCTGGCCGTCTCGCGGACGTTCTCCGGCAGTCCAAGCGCAGAGGCCATCCGGTCGATTTCGCCCAGCGCCTGCTTGAGGTTGCGCTCCTTGGAGTCGCGGGTTCGGAACCGTTCGTTCCACTTGCGCAGGCGCTGCATCTTCTGGCGCTGTTTGCCCGACAGGGAGTTGCCGTAGGCGTCCTTGTCGCGCCAGTCGATGTTGGTCGAGAGCCCCTTGTCGTGCATCATGTTCGTTGTCGGTGCGCCGACGCGGGACTTCTCGTCTTTCTCGCTGGAGTCGAACGCGCGCCACTCGGGGCCGCGGTCGATTTCGTCGGATTCGACGACTAGCCCACAGTCTTCACAGACCGTTTCGCCGTGTTCGTCGTCGATAACGAGCGAGCCACTGCACTCCGGGCACGCTGTGCTCTCCGATTCCGTCGACTCCGTCGTCTGTTCTTCACGCTGCTGTCGCGTCCGTGTGTGTTCACTCATTGGTTGCGAAGGCGGGTGCTCACCGGGTGGGAGACATCACAGAACCCGGAGGCAGTCGGTAACACTGTATTCGAACGAAAGTCATTAAAACATTCCGGTATTGTCGTAGAGACCGCCGCCACACGTCACGAAACCCACGTTTGTGCATTACTCGCATGACCATTCATATAACGGCCATCGCGCATTTTCCCGTCGAGCGCCCGGATACCTGATAAAACGGGACGTTCAGCCGACGACAATGGGTGAGTCCGAGCGTACAGCGGAGCCGGGTCAGTCGTTCGTTTCCGGTTCGATGGCCTCGGCGGACTGGGACTCCTCAACGGCCGTCGTCAGCGAGACGTTGAGCCAGGCCATCGACGCGATGCCGCCGATGATGGTCACAACGTTCTTGACCGCGTGGTCGACGATTGCGACACCGATAGCGGCGGCGACGCCGACCGGCGTCAGTGACGCGACGATAACGGTGAACGCGCCCTCGTAGAGGCCGACCCCGCCGGGAGTCAGCGGCAGGACCTTTGCGAGGTTCCCAACGCTGACCGCGAAGAAGCCGACGGCGACCAGCGACGGCGTCAGGCTGTAGCCAAAGGCCTCGAAGACGATCAGGGCCGTAATCACGTCGAACGTCCAGATGAGGAGGCTTCCGATGCCGACACGTGTGAAGGCCGACCCGTCCGCTGCCACTGTCTGTACGTCGCCCACGAACCCTTCGATAATGCCGGCGACGTAGTCGGCGTAGGAGTCGCTGCTCAGTCGCCCGATAACCGCCCGAACGAGGTTCCGGTCGCTCCGCGCACTGGCGACGATAGCCACCACCGCTCCGATTGCTGCGAGTCCGACGCCGGCTGCCACGGCGACGGCCGTCCGCCCGCTGCTGGCCGCGTCACCGCCGACGGTCCCACCTGTCAACGCGGTCAGCAGCTGCTCTGCCGACCCCGTCGCGGCCAGCCCGATCATGACGACGCCGGCGAGCAGCGTGATGGTCAGCAGGTCGAACACCCGTTCGACGGCAAGCGAGGCGAACCCGGAGGGGTACGGAATCGAGCGGCGGGCCTTGATGACGTACGCCCGGACGGCGTCACCGGCTCGCGCCGGGAACACGAGGTTTCCAGTCTGGCTGATGAATATCGCCCCTGTGAGGAAGCCCCACCGCTCCCGATACCCCATCGAGACGAGGATGTCGCGGTAGCGGACACCGCGGAGCGGCCACGAGACAGCATAGACGACAGCGCTCAGTGCGATGATTTCCGGCGCTGCGCCCGCCATCTCCCTGAGCACGCGGTCGGGGTCGAGATACTGGGTCATCAACAGGAGAGCGACGACGACCAGCATCGTCCCCGCGCCGAGCGATACCTCGCGGGTAATCCGGGGGCTAACCGACAGCTCCCAGAAGGTCCGGAGTACCTGGCTGCCCATGCCGAACACGTCCCGAACGATGTCGACCTTCGAGTCGCCCTTGGGTGTCCAGTCGACGGGGAATTCCTTCACCCGGTAGCCGTTGCGCTGGGCCTTCACCAGCAGTTCCGTGTCCCAGAACCAGTGTTCGTCCTGAACGAGAGGCAACAGCGTCTCCAGTGCCCCCCGGTCGAAGGCCTTGAAGCCACACTGGTGGTCCTTGAGGTCCGACCGGAGGACAGTTCGGACGAGCGTGTTGTAGCCGAAACTCGGAATCCCTCGCTTTGCAGGTCTGTCGGCGCGGTTGTCGGGCATCCAACGTGACCCCGTCGCCACGTCGTAACCGTCGAGTCGAACGGCGTTGACGAGTTCTTCGAGATGCGACATGTCCGTCGCCAGATCCGTATCGAAATACACCAGCGTCTCGCCGTCGGCCCGCTCGAAGGCGTACTCTAACGCACCGCCGCGGCCCAACCGCTCGTCGCTGTGGACGTGCCGGACCCGGCTGTCTTCGTTTGCGAGTCGCGTCGCGATCTCCGGCGTGCGGTCCGAGCAGCCGTCCTCCGCGACGATGACCTCGTACGTGTCCTCGGGGAGAAACGAGGCGAGCGTCTCGAGCGTCGCCGATACCGTCTGCTCGATGGTGTCTGCCTCGTTGTAGGCAGGGAGAACGACGCTCACCTCGACCGCAGTCATACGCTCTTGGTCATCCCCGGAGTGAAAAGTACTTTCCGTTCGATACGCTGACGAGTCGGAAAAACCGTTAGTCAGCGCCTTCCGGCGACTGAGCAGTCACGAACCGCTCGATAGAGTCTACGTCGATGTCCCCGGACGACTCGTAGGGTCTGTTTACCACCACGTCACCGGCGGTACTCCGTCCAATGCCGGGAATCGCGGTGAGTTCGTCCATCGACGCGCTGTTGAGATCCAGCGGGTAGGGGACGCCGGTGACCGACCGATAGCCGTGGTCGGTGACTGCGATGTCGACGACGCTACCGAGCTCGCGCTCGCCCGGAATGCCCACGAGCAGCGGGTAGGTCCCCAGCTGCCGGCCGAAGGTCTTGCCGTCTTGGTGGTACTCCAGATGTACGTCCGGAAGGACCGTCCCCGGCGGCGCGACCCGCTTGAGCATCGGGTTGTCGATGGTCTCCCGGACCTCCTGTTTGTACTGCTTGAACAGTTGCTTGTGGTCCTTGGCGATCTCCGCGCCGGTGTCTGCCATGTCGGTCCCCTCGAAGGCCATCACCTGCCGGATGTTTACCCGCCGGAGCATCAGCCCCTCGTCGTACACCCGCTGGAGGAACCGTTTGTTGTGCTCGAAGGTCTCCCGCGTCTCGCCTTTCAGCCCGTGGACGAGGTTGATGCCGGGTAGGAGTTTGGGGAGCCGTCGAGCGGCGTCGTCACCGAAATTGGGAGCGGTGCCTTTCTCTCCGCCAGGCCGCCAGCCAGCCACCTCGTTGACGATCTTCACCGCCTCGAAACACTGGTCGGCGGTGACGTTGAGGTTGTTGTCGCTCATCACGTTCGGGTCGGCCGACTCCAGGCCGAACGCGGCGGTGTCGCCGGGCGTGTTGTGCTCAGCGATGATGCGGATCCCCTCGCGGGCCTTCTCGGGCCACTTGACGACCGTGATGGGGTTCATGTTGTCGAGGTGCAGCGTCTCCAGATCCGGCGCAACCTCGCGGATACCGCCGTAGAGCCGCCGGAGGGCGTCCGGGTTGGGCGCTTCGCCGTCGCCGCCGTAGGCTAAGATATCGGCCTGCCGGCCGAGTCGGAAGTGCTTCACGCCGCGGTCGGAGAGGGCGTCGACCTCGTCGACGACGCTCTCGGGCGGCCGGAAGTCCGGGTTGCCGTACATCGGCTCCGTGCAGAAGGAACACCGGTACGGACAGCCCCGGGAGGTCTCCATCTCGCAGATGAGGTACTCCGGGTGGTTCGGGTGCTGTTCGACGACGAACGCGCCGGCGCGGGCCCAGCGGGTCTCCTCCTCGATGTCACGGTAGCGGTCGTTGAACCCTTCCAGACCGGATTCCACGAGGTCGAACACGGCGGCCTCCACGTCGGCCATGGCGAGGAAGTCGAAATCGAGGTCATCGCGGGCCGTCTCGCTCGCGCCCTCGTTGGCCTCGCCGACGCCGAAGCGGACGGGGCCGCCCATGATGGACGTCCCGTTGGCTGTCCAGGCCAGTTCGCGCACTTCGTCGGGTTCCGCCGGCGTCCCGCCGACGTACTTGCCGGGGACGGTCATACCGCCGACGTACACCAGCAGGTCAGCGGCCTCTACGTCGCGCCAGACGGCGTTGTCCTCCCGGAGTTCGTCGATGGTGTGATACGTGATCTGCTCTCGGGGGACGCCGGCGTCGACGAGCGCGCCGGCGGCGTACCGCGGATACGTCGAGATGTACGGCGGCACCCCGAAGTGTGCGGGCTCGTCGACGTAGCCGTCGACGATGGTTACGTCGAGCGTCTCGGGGTCAGTCATACCCCTCGCTTGACGTTCGATGCCTAAAACCGTGTCTGGTTGTCATGGCCACCCTGTCACAGTGGCCACGGTGAGGATTGTTCTGCGGTTCGTACTGTTCGACGTACATCTCCTCGCTGAGACGGTACAGTGAAAAATCACCCAGCGGCAAACGAACTCAGTCGTCGGCGACAGCGGACGACGAGACCGAATCAGCCTGCTCGGAACCGTCGTATCGGCCACCGAACAGCGTTGTTGCGAACAGGATCAGCGGCGAGAGGAACGCGAAGAAGTAGTACGGGGCGTACGCAAGCGTTCCAACCCCGAAGACTGCAGACATATAGACGGCACCGGCGTGCCACGGGAAGAGCGCGCCGGTCGGGGTTCCGGCGGACTCGATAGCCTGTGAGAGGTCGTCGCTGGCCAGGCCGTACTCGTTGTAGAGGTTCCGGAGCGTGAGACCGGGAACGACGATGCTCATGTACTGTTGGGCCGAGAAGGCGTTGACGAAGATGGCCGACACGCCGGTCCCGACGACTAAGCTACGCGGGCCGCGGACGGCCGTCGCGAGATGGTGTGCGAGTACGGCGAGGACGCCGGTCCGTTCGAGGAGCCCACCGAGACTGAGGGCCGCGACGACGACAGCAATTGTCCAGGCCGATCCTGAGACACCACCGCTGGCCAGCAGGTCGTTCACGAGCGCCGTCCCCGTCTCAGGGGCCGTCCCGTCGAGAAAGACGGTCCACGCGGCAGTGAACGACCGGCCCTGCACGAAGATGGTCGTGAAGGCCCCGGCGAAGACCCCGGCGACCAGCGTCGGGAGCGCGGGGATTCCGTACAGCGCCAGCCCGAAGGTGACAACGAGCGGGATGAGTACCAACGCCGAGAGTTCGTAGCTGCCAGCAAGTGCGCCCTGTATCTCGGCGACGCGCCCGGTCGGGATTTCACCGACAGCACGCAGTCCCAGCGCGGCGTAGAGCAGTACTGAGAGGCCAAACGCCAGAACGGTCCCGTTGCGCATCGCCCGGATGTGGTCGTAGAGGTCGGTGTTCGTCACGGCGGCCGCGAGATTCGTCGTGTCCGAGAGGGGTGACTGCTTGTCGCCTGCGTAGGCACCTGAGAGGATCGCACCGGCGGTCATCGGCGTTGGCACGCCGAGGCCGGAGCCAATGCCGATGAAGGCCACGCCGAGCGTGCCGGCCGTCGTCCACGACGAGCCGATGGAAAAGGCGACGACCATCGCAAGCAGCGCTGTCGCCGGCAGGAACACGTCCGGCGTCAGTATCGAGAGCCCGTAGTACATCAGCCCGGGGATAGTTCCCGCGCTAATCCACGTCGCAATGAGCCCGTAGATGATGAACAGGATGAGAATGGCCTGCAGTCCCATCAGTAGACTGTCCGCGAGGCCCTCGTAGAGGTCGTCCCACGAGTACCCCAGCCAGTATTTGCCGACTGCACCAGTCAGTACGATGCTCCAGAGCAGGGGCCCGTGTGGGGCCAGCTTCAGATATCCCGATCCGATGCCGAGGAAGAGCACGACACCGAGTACGGGAACCAGCGCCTGCAGTACCCCCGGACGGCGCTCCGGCGGGATGTCCTCGTACGTCAGCGGTTCGAGAGTGAGTGATGTCACGTCTACGCCGGCCTAATAACTCTTATGTATTAAAAAGAGCGATAATATCTCTGTAGCGCATATGAGACACTATCACTTTCAAGGCTAGCGTTACCAAACATCGATACAGCAGACACAAAGCGCGGCTAACGCACACCTGACTGGCGGCCACGCTGGTTGCTATCGACGGCTCGAATGAGGCAATCAAATATTTCGTGCCAGTGCAGTCGGTCGCCTCACCGGTACTCTGCCGAACATACCCAGGTAGCCACAGTCTCAGTCGTCAGCGCTGACCGCCCGGTCGTCGGCCTGCGCGTGCCAGAGGTCAGCGTAGTCGCCGTTGGCCGCGAGTAGGTCGGTGTGGCTGCCGCGCTCGACGATTTCGCCGTCGTCCATCACGACGATGCGGTCCGCGTCCTGAATCGTGGAGAGGCGGTGCGCGATGACGAAGGCGGTACGGTCCGCGACCAGTTGCTCGATGCTCTCCTGGATGCGGTCTTCCGTCTCCGTGTCCACGTCGCTGGTGGCCTCGTCGAAGATGATGATCTCGGGGTCGTTCAGCAGGGCGCGGGCGATGGCGACCCGCTGGCGCTGGCCGCCAGAGAGCTTGATGCCGCGCTCGCCGATCTGTGTGTTGTACCCCTCGGGCAGGCCCTCGATGAACTCGTGGGCCTGGGCGGCCTTCGCCGCGTCGCGGACGCGGTCGCGGGCGGTCTCCCAGCCGGCCGCACCGGTCTCCTCGGTAGACTGTTCTGCGTCGAGCACCCCGCGGTCGCCGTAGGCGATGTTCTCGGCGACGGTCCCCGAGAACAGGTACGGCTGCTGTTCGACGATGGCGATCTCGCTCCTGAGGCTCTGGAGGCCGTACTCGCGTACGTCGACGCCGTCGACGCTGACAGAACCATCATCCACGTCGTGGAACCGGGGGATCAGTTTCAGCAGGGTCGACTTGCCGGCTCCGGTCGCCCCAGCGAGGCCGATTGTCGCCCCGTCAGGCACGTCTAGCGACACATCACGGACAACTGGCGGCTCGTCGCCGTAGCCGAAGGTCACGCCGTCGAATTCGACGGACCCGTCGATGCTAGCCGGTTCGTACGGATCACCGGGGTCGGTAACTTCGGGCTCCTGGCCCAGCAGGCCGAACACGCGTTCGGCGCTGGACTTTGCGAGCTGGTACTTGTTGGCCGACTTGCCGACCCGACGCATCGGCGAGTACAGCCGGCGGATGTAGAGGAAGAAGGCGGTGAAGGCCCCCGCTGACAGCGCCGCCTCCCCCTCCGGATTCGTGATGAAGTCCATCCCGGCGACGTACAGGATCAGGACGAACACGATCCCGGTCAACAGCCGCAGGCCGGCGAAGAAGGCCCGGCGGATGCGCAGCGCGGCGACCTTCTCGTCGTGGTACTCCTGGCTCTGCTCGGTCACCCGCTCGCGCTCGAAGTCGTAGCGGTCGAAGGCCTTGATCACCGGCGCGCCGCTGAGGTTGTTCTCTAGCCGGGTGTTGAGCCGCGACACCGTCTGTCGGATGGAGCGGTACCGCGGCTCGATCCAGGTGAGGAAGAAGCCGCTGGCGACGCCGATGATGGGGACCGGCGCGAGCGCGATGAGCGCCAGCTTCGGCGAGTAGGTCCAGAGAATGACCGCGATGCCGCCGACGGTCGCCACCACTCGGATCATCTGGCGGAACTCCGTGTTCAGAAACGACTCTAGGCGGTTGATGTCGCTGTTGAGTATCGACATCATCCCGCCGGTCTGGTGGTTCGCAAAGAAGGACAGCGAGAGGTGCTGGAGGTGGTCGTACGTGTCGTTTCTGAGGTCTCGTTGGATTTTCTGGGCGCTCGACTGCAGGAGATACCGGGAGGCAAAGCGTGTCGCCGAACGGATGAGGTACGCGATGGCCGCGATGACGACGAGCCGCTGGAGGAACGCGATCCGGGCGGCTTCGCCCGTGATTGTACCGGGCGGCAGCAACCCGGCTCTCGTCAGCAGCCCCGGTTCGCCGCTGCTGAGGACGACGCGGTCGATGGCTGCGGCGACGATTATCGGCGGCACCAGACGGGCAAACCGGGTACAGAACGCCGCGACGATGCCGATGAACAGCCGCAGCCAATAGGGGGTGGCGTACCGGACAAGCTTGACCATCGGGTGGCCGTCGATGTTCTCGCGGACGCCCTCGAAGCCGCCCTGATCGGCAGGCATAGACGGTAGTTGGGCCGGAAACTGATATATGCCGGGCTTCGGCCCGGAGACGGTGACGCCACCGCGTTGTTAAACGTAGATACAGCCCTCACTCTCGGGGCCAACTGCTGGCGGTCTGGCACCGTCGGCCAGTCGCCCCGCCGAAACCACGGCGGCAAGCGAGTCCAGCGCGTCGTGGTTGCCGAGGTAGGTGTCGCGGTGCTCGCCGACCGTGACGCTGCAGCTTTCGACCGCCGAAATATTCGCTTCCCGGCGCTGTTCCGGTTCGTCGACGTTCTTGTACCCCTCGCGGTAGCAGCCCAGCCAGCCGAAGGTCGCGGCGGGGTACACCTCGGCCACGAGCGTGTCGGCGTCCCAGCCCTGCATCGGTACGACGGCCGTCCCGTCGTCGTCTCCCAGTTTCCCGAGCACGTCCCGGACGCCGTAGAAGGTCATACTGCGCGTCCGGTTCGTGTAGGGACACAGCGCACCGCGTCGGAAGTCCGTCTCCCGGCGCAGGTCCCGGCTTCCGGTCGCCATCTCGGCGGTGTGCCGGCACGCCTCGGAGAGCGACGCCGGGTCGGTCGGGCCGCTGCCGCTCGCAAGCCAGTCGACGAAGCCCGACCAGGTACCGCTACATTGGGCGTCAAGGAGCGCCTGGGGCAGGCTGAACGGGAAATCCAGCCCGACCGTGCCCACATCGTCATCCGTGATGCGGTCGACGAGGCCGGCGTGGGCCGTCTCGCGGTCCCGGCCCCACTCGTCCGTCGCGCGGTAGCATCGCTGTACGTCCAGCCCGTCCTCCGTCGGTATCGCCTCGGTAACCCAGAGTGCATCGCCAGCGGCCGCTGCGCCGCTGAAGTCCACCCCGAGGACGCGTTCACTCATACGCCCGAGTACGGCGGTGACGGCATCAATGTTGGGACTGGCAGGAGCTGAGCGAACACTTCCCCGTCCGTAAGGGGTTTGTCCCCGACGGACCAACGAAATAGTATGCCAGCCACCATGGAGGTCGTCTGCACGGACGACAGCTGCGAACTCGACATGTTCGAGATGCACTACACGTACGATATGCCGGACGATGTCGAACTCGCGGCGTTCTCCTGTCCGTACTGCGGCGGGACGGACTGCCTCGACGAAATCGAACTATGATGCGCGACATCGGCTCGTCCATCAGCAACGCCATCTTCGAGAACATCGGCCGGGCCGCCGGTCGGGTACAGGAGAACAAGCCGCTGCCCTCGGACCTGCTTGAGTCGGACGACGCTTACCTCGTCGTCTTCGACGCCCCCGGCACGACGGCGTCGGACATCCAGGTCCGGTACATCGACGACCGCGTGGAGGTCCGAATCGACCGCTTCCGTGACTTCTACGAGGGCTTCGAAATGCGCTACCCGGGCCGCGGGCTCGCACTCGACGGGAGCGTCACGCTTCCGAGCGATGCGGCTGTCGACCCGGAGACAGCCCAGGCGACGCTCAAAAGCAACGGCACGCTCCACGTCCGCGTTCCGAAGGCCGACACGGACCACGACGAGGACGAGGCCACGGATGTCGGTGTCGAAACCGACGAGAGCGAGACGGCCGAGGACAACGAAGCGGATGCGGACAGCGGAACGGCTGACGTCGAAGACGTGACCGAATCAGCCGATGAGAGCGAAGACGACGACGCCTGACCGCCCTGTATACACTTTCTTACAGCGTATTCACTTGTCCCAGTCACGTGTCGGGTCGTCCAGCGCGGCGAATTCTTCCGAGCCGTCGAACCGTGTCGGGTCGACGCGGTCGGGCAGGTGTTCTGAAAGCGGGTTCCGACGATCGAGAACAGCTGCGGCGAGATAGTTCCCCAGCGCCGGAGCCCGCATGAGCCCGTGGCCCTGCCAGCCAGTCGCCACCCAGAGCCCGTCGCCGGCCTGCCCGGCCAGCGGCGCGCCGTCCGGCGTCGCCGTACACAGACCGGCCCAGGCCCGGTCACACGCCGGAGCGAGCGCCGTCACCTGCTCAACCCGGTCGAGGCTCCGAGTGACGAACTCGGCGTCCGCTGCCGGGTCCCAGTCTCTCGGGTCGACCTCGTGTGCGCCGTCGCCGACCAGCAGTGCGTTGCCCTTCGGCCGCCAGTAGAACTCCCGTGTCGCGTCGTAGAACGACGGCAGCGTGGCATCGATAGGCTCGGTCACGAGGGCCTGCGCCCGGTAGGCTTTCAGCGCGAGCGAGACGCCGACATCGGCGACAAGTGGCTTTGTTTGCGGGCCAGCCGCGACGACCACCGCATCAAACGTCCGGGTCTCATCCGGCGTTTCGACGGTCGTCGTCGACGCGAGGGAGACCGGGGATTCTGTTTCGATGGTCGCACCCGCTTTGCGGGCCGTTTCGGCGAGCGTCGCCACCACCTTGTCCGGGTCGAGTACGCCGGCCTTGCGGGCGAGGCCGGCCACCTCGATACCGCCGGTGTCTAGGGCCGGGTAGCGGTCGCCGAGTTCCGCCGGTGTGAGCGCGTCGACCGCGACGCCGTTTTTCTGCATCCCCGTGATCTGCTCGCGGACAGCCGTGGCGTCGCTCTCGTCGCGCGCGACCCAGACGTAGGGCTGTGGCTCGAACAGGTCCAGGTCGCGGTAACGAGTGAGCGCGTCCGCGGCGACGGCGGCGTCCACGTCGTCAGCGAACGCGTCGTAGCAGAGGCCGGCCGCTTGCCCGCTCGCGCCGCTTCCGAGGGTGTCACGTTCAAATACCGTTACCGATGCGTTGTGGCGAGCCAGTGCCAGTGCGGTCGACAGGCCGACTGCCCCACCGCCGACGACGGCGACGCTCATTTACGAGAGAAAGGGGTCGAGTCCACGGGCCGGGTAGCCGACAATCGTGTCGACACCGATATCATGGAGCCGTTCGGTTCGCTCGGCGACTGTTTCGGCAGAGCCGACGAGCGCGTAGTCGCGGATAGCCTGCTTGAGTACGTCTCTGGCCCGACCGGTCGCTCGGCTGTCCGTCGGTGCGCCCTCAGGCAGTGCGTTCCGAACCGGGCCGCGTCGGGCCGCGTAGTCGCCGACAGCGTCGAGCATCGCGTCCTCGTTGTTCGAGAGCACCAGCGGAGCGTAAACGGCAATCGAACCGTCGAAGCCGGCCGTCCGGAGCGTCCGAACGTCGCGGGCGGTCGTCCGCGAGAGGAGTTCGTACTGCGTCCCGCCGACCGCCAGCGCGAGGCGCTCGATACCCTCAGTTCCGACCCATGGGTCGCTGGCGTCGTCGACAGCCGCCCGTAACCGCGGTGCGACGGCCCGTTCGGCCTCGTCCTCCGAGAGATACGCGCTATGGCCGGCGACCAGAACACGTCCCGCACCTGCCGGCAGCGCGTCGAACCCACTGTCGTCGCCCAGCGGGTCGAAGCCGTCGGCCCGGATCGGCGTGGTGACGCGTACGTCGGCGGTCGATGCCAGTCGCTCGATAGTGTCCGTTTCCGGGACGTGGGCCGACCCTTCGTAATCGACTGCGAGCGTCTCGACGTCGAGGGCTGTCGCTCGGGACACGTCCACTTCTGTTGGCTTGAGCGCCACCGCGTCGATGCCGGCGGCCGCGAGCGTCGCACCGGTAAGCGTGGTCATCCAGTTACGCGATTATCGGAGCGGGGTCGCAAAATCCTGTCGCTCTCGGTAGCTAAGCCCGAACAGCGGCCCGCGTCACTCGGCTTCGTCGCGCACGCTCGGCGGTAAGTCGTCGTCGGGCTCCATGTACCGGTCGGGCTCGGGCGGCATCCGCCAGTCGGTCGCGAGTTCGAGCAACTGGACGAGCATTCGCGCCGTCGCACCCCAGACGGTGTAGCCGTCGACGTAGAAGAAGTGGAGTCGAATCTCGCCGTAGTGGGGGTGGTCGCGGTGTTCGGACTCGTAGTTGTCCAGATCCGTCAGCTCCGATACCGGAAGGGCAACAATTTCGGCGACTTCTTCGTCTGAAGGTAGATAGTCGCGGTCCGGAATCCGCCCGACGAACGGGCGCACGGAGTAGCGAGTGATGGTCCGGATATCGTCCAGCCGGCCGACGACGTTGACTGCCAGCGGGTCGAGCCCGATCTCCTCGTTCGCCTCCCGGAGCGCCGTCCGCAGCAGGTCCTCGTCTTCGGGCTCGCGGCCGCCGCCGGGGAACGACATTTGCCCGGGGTGGTCCGACAGGTGGTCGGCACGTTTCGTGAACAGTATCGCCTCGCCCGCAGGTCGCGTGACGACCGGGGCGATGACGGCGGCCTCCTGTGGCTCATCGTCCACGACGACTGGCTCGTGGGCCGCGACCCGGTCAAACTGCATAGCGTACTGTAGGTGACCGACCGTCTTAATTCGGGTGGCTCACTCCCTCGAAATGTCTGATTTAATCGTGTGGGTATCGGGGCACTGGGCTCACACGTCGTCGAGTCGGTCCCGGAGGCCGTCCATCTCGACGTTCTCCCAGGCTTCGATGTCGTAGCTCACGTCGAGTAGCGTCCCGACGCGGTCTTCGTCACCGTTCTTGACGGCCATCACCGCGTCTTCCCGGAAGCGGGCCTTGATGGCCTCGATAACGGCGTCACGCGCGAGGTCGCGGGCCGGCACGTCCATGATGTGCGGGAGGTCGGCCGCACCGTCGGGCAGAGCCGGGAACGCGACAGGGCCGACGACCAGTAGCGTCTCGTCGGCGTCGGCGGCGTGGTCGTCGACAGTGACGAGATGGTACGAGTCGATAGCGTCGTCGATAGCCGCCGCTACTACCTCCGGGTCGTCGTCGATGCCCTGCTTGAAGGCGAGTTCGCCGCAGGCGTCGAGGAGCTCCGCTCTGGTGAGCGAGCCAAAGAGGTCGACGACGCCAGCCAGCTCGTCCGGTTGCAGGTCCATACAGGTGACGCGGCACCGAGCGGCTTCAGCCTTTAGGCTCGGGCTGCGCTTGGCAGCCGACCGTCGAGGTGCAGCGTCACCATCGCAGCGAGGACGACGAGCAGCGCCAGCCCCATGCCGCGAAGCAGCGCCGGGAAGGTGACGCCGGCGTCCAGCAGGGCCCCGACGAGCGCGCTCCCGGGGGCCTGCATCACCATCATGCCCGCGCCGTAGGTGGCGTAGGCGCTCGCGCGGTGGCGGTCGGGGAGCGAGCCGAGCAGGTACGCGTCCACCGCCGGAAAGATGCTGTGGATGACGTAGCCGACGACGACGCTGAACGCGGCCAGCGACCAGAACCCAGTCAGCGACGGGAGCACAAGTACGCAGCCGGTAAAGGCCGCCAGGATCGTCAGGAGGTACGGAATCGACGGGAGCCGGTCGGCCAGACGGCCACTGACGTAGAAGGCCGGCACGCCGGCCCCGAACGCGAGCAACAGGAGCGTCCGTCCCCGTCCGGGCGTGAGACCGACGCTCGTGGCGTAGGTGACGTAGAAATTGAACAGCCCGTTCCAGACCAGTCCCGCGACGCCGATGGTACCGACGCTGGTGACGATGATGTGCCACTGGGCACGCGCTGCGCCGAGGAGGTCGCGGTCTTCGCTCCCGGCGTCGGGGAGTCGGGAGCGTCTCGCGACGATAGTGAAAGCGACGGTTACCAGTCCCGCGGCGACGGCGATCCCCTGTAGCGCGGTTCGCCACGTGCCGACGATAAGCACGAACGAGATCAGGGCGGGCGCACCGACGGCCGCGAGTTGGGAGGCTACGCCGTGTTGCCCGAGCGCGCGACCGGGCCGCTCCGGAAACAGTTCGCTGACCAGTGTGTTGGCCGCGGTCAGGTAGATGCCGCTCGCAAGCCCCATGATGAACGCGCCGACGAGCAACAGCGTCGGGTCGAACGCGAGCGCGGTGAACGTCGTCCCGAGGGTCAACACGACACCGGAGCCGAAGATGACCTTCGCCCGCGATATCCGGGTCAGCAGGACGCCGGTCGGCAGCCGCGGGAGCGCGCTCCCGGCCCAGGCCATCGTTGCGAGCAGTCCGAGCGTCGCATCGGACGCTCCCGTTGTCGCCCGAATCGGCTCGATGAGTGGTGCAAAGACGACTCTGGCGAGGTTGATGCAGAACACCATCCCCAACAGCGAGCCGAAGATACGGCGACGAGACACGACCGGTGATAGATCGGAAAACTTGAACAACGTTCCGGAACGCCGCCACGGGGTTTTTACACGCGGGTAGCACACTGGCAGGTATGGACTCAGTGAGGAAGGCCCTCCGAGCAGGCGACGTCGAGAAGGACAACTACGGACGGCTCTCCTGTACCAGTTGTGACGAGCCGCTCGCAACGGAAAACGACCCGGACGAGGTCGGGAAAGTGCGCGTCTGTCCCGAATGCGACGGCAAGTGGAAGGAACTCAGCTAGCTACTCGAAGACGGCGTCGAACGCGTCAGCGCCGAGCGGTTCGTACCGACCGGCATCGACGTTTTCCCGGGCGTGCTCGACAGACCCCGTGCCGACCAGCGAGCAGGTCACGCCCGGCGCGCTGCGTGCGAAGTTGATGGCGCGCTGTGCGCTCGTCTCGCCCGAGAGCTTCGCCGCGATGTCGTCCGGGATTTCTGCCGCCAGCTGTCCCTGCATGATGGAAGCGCTGGTGAACACGTCTAGCCCGGCCTCGTGCGCGAACCACAGCGCCGACTGTGGCCCCTCCGCGCCGTCGTGGGACTCAACAGTGAATGCGTCGGCCATCGAGACGTTGAACGGCAACTGAATCGCACGGAGATGCGTCGCCGCGTTGCCGACCGTTTCTGCCGCGGCACGGGCACGCTCAACGACTTCCGGTAGCGAGAGGTAGCTGTCGTGGTCGGTGGGCACGCGAAACGCTTCCCACGTCGCGAGCCCGTAGTGTTTGATGTCGCCAGCCGCTGCTCGCTCCTCCAGTTGCTCGAAGGTCGCCTCTAGCTGATCGTACACTGCCTCGCGGGACTTGGATTTCAGTTGCGTCTCCGGATTGTGGACGTAGTAGAGGTCAATTGTGTCCAGATCGAGGTTCGAAAGCGACCGGTCGACCTGGTCGTCGATGTAGTCGGGTGCGATGCAGTGTTGCCCCGCGACGAGGTCGTCGCGGTCGACGATGCCGGTGTCGAGATACTCCGACCGGACGAACGCGCCGGGGTCAGCCGGGCGCTCCCCGTCAAACGGGATGAACCCGCCTTTCGTCGCAACAGCGATCGCTTCACGGTCCACGTCAGCGTCCGCGACGGCGTCGCCGACGATGCGTTCGGAGCGCTGGTGTCGGTAGTTTATCGCCGTGTCGACGACGTTGATGCCCGACTCCAGCGCCGTGACGATGGCGTCGTGGTAGTTCGCGTCCCGCTCGTCGCTCGGGTCGCCCAGATACGTACCGATGCCGATACTGGAGACGACGCCGTCGCCGAATCGGCGGTAGAACGTGCGCGCGAACTCGTCGTGGTCGTCCCGGTACGCCCAGGTCGCCTCCCGTGTGGCCATACCAGTCGTTGGTCGGGCAGTGACAAAAGGACAGAGATTCACTGGAATCGCAAGCGCGCTCCAGTCGCTCGTTACAGCTCGCCGCTCATGGCGTCGAACACCCGCTCACGGAACTCCTCACGGGAGACGCCGTCACTGGGGCCGAGGCCGGCCATGTGCTTGACCGGGACCTTCCCGCCGCCCATCCGGGCGTGGCCACCCCCCTCGGCCATCGGGATATTGTCGACGACGGCTTCTATCGCCCGCCCGATGTGGACGCGGTCGTCCCGCGAGCGCCCGGCGATGCGCATGGTCCCTTCCTTCTCACCGACGACGACGACCGCGGAGACCCCTTCCAGGGTCTCCAGTTCATCTGCCGCCTGTGGAATGGCGTCCGTGTTCGACACCTCGCCCACGTCGCTGAACGCGTAGGGCGCTCGCACCTCTCGTTTCCCGATGGCTCGGGATTTCACGTCGAGTACTTCTGCGTCGACCTGGGGGTTCGCGATGCGGTTGAGCAGGTCGCTGTCCATCCCATCGTAGAGGTACGCGGCAGCCGCGAAGTCCTCGGATTGACACCCGTTTGTCAGCGACCGGGTGTCGGACTGGATACCGTACATCAGCCCCGTTGCCAGCGCACAAGGGACGGTTTCGGCCGGTGCAGCGTCGATATCGATACCCTCGTTCCCCTGTGTGTCGCTGAACTCGAACTCCAACTGATTGAAGTAGCTCGCGAAGATGGTCGCACAGGCCCCGTAATCGGACCGGATATCGGTGAACTCGCTACCGCTGCCGTTGCCGGGATGGTGGTCGATGACGGCGACTGGCTCGACCTCCTCGGCACCGGGGAAGCCGCGTGCCGTGTTGTGGTCGACGAGGACGACCGCCTCTGCGTCGATGTCGTTGACAGTTTCGACGTGCTCGAAATCCAGATCCAGCACCGTCTGGAAAGCCCGGTTCTCCGGGCGGCGTATCTCTCCGGGGTACAGCAACGACGCTGACGTATCAGTGCCGGCGACGAGTTGGTTGACGGCCAGGGCAGAGGCCATCGCGTCCGGGTCCGGGTTCGGGTGCATCAACACCGCGATTCGGTCGTAGCCGGTCAGTGTCCGGCGCAGTCGCTCACCGGGCGTTCGGCTGAGATACCGACGCAGCCAGACGCCGGCTCCGAGAAGGACGAGGAGGGCCACAGCGACACCAGCGATCAGCAGGGGATTCTCGCTAGCGAACGCCGCGGCGGCGTCGACCTGCAGTCCGCCGCCGGCAACGCGTGTCATACCACGCCCTTCGCCAGCCTATCAGTAATAAAGTTCGCCCCTGATGCAGCTAATTTTGCTGGTATTCTCGAATAGCGTCGCGGTACCCCTCCCGGAACGTCGGGTACTCGAACTTATACCCGAGTTCCCGGAGTTGGTCGTTTGAGCACCGCTTGCTCGTCTGAATACGTCGCTTTGCGGTCTCTGAGAGGCTATCGTCAGCGAGTCGTTCCTCAGTCGTCTGTTTCGGTGGGAACGGAACATCACACTGTTCGGCCAGCCAGTCCGCAAAAGCCCACTTTTCGACGGGTTCGTCGTCGACGACCAGCACGACTTCCTCGCGGTGGTCCTCGGTCAACAGATGGCGCACGGCACCAGCTGCGTCGGCCCGGTGGACCATGTTCAGGTAGCCGGCCGTCACCGGGCCCTCCAGATACCGCTCCAGTCGGTAGCGGTCCGGGCCGTACAGGCCGGCAAAGCGCGCGACCGAGCCGTGGCCGCCGTGTTCCACGGGCCGCTCGCGGGCGACCCGCTCCGCTTCGGCCAGCACTTCGGTCTTCTCGGTCTGTGGGTCCAGCGGCGTCTCCTCGTCGACCCACGCGCCGTCGTGGTCGCCGTAGACGCCGGTACTGGAGGTGTACACCAGCCGTTCGGGCGGGTCGGCCCGCGACCAGAAGTGGTCGATAGCTGTCCGGAGCCCCTCGACGTACACCTCGCGAGCGGCCTCAGCACCCCTGCCGCCGGAGCTCGCGGCAAAAACGAGCCAGTCGGCGTCCGGTACCGCTGACAGCGACTCTGGGTCGGTCACGTCGGCCCGGACAGCCTCAAAGCCGGCGTCCTCAATAGCCACGATACCGTCGTCGGACCGGCGAACGCCCACGACCTCGTGGTCGTCGTGCAACTGCCGCCCGAGTTCGATGCCGACGTAGCCACAGCCCAGAATGGCGACGCGCTCCGTCACCGCTTTTCCCCCTCTATGTAGCTGTGTAGGAGGGCGTACTCGGCCAGCGTCACTGGATATCTGCCTTCGATTTTCTGCTGGATCTCCTTTGGCTCCAGTTCGTCGTCGATGCCGGAAGCCAACGATTCTACGTCCATTACGGCCGTCGTCATCCCCATCAGGAGGATATCCTGCGCTTCGGCTTGCAACGCGTCGGCGTCCGGCCGGTTCGGCCCGGTCGCCAGTACGGCGACCGCCTCGTCGAGCGTTCGGTCGGCGACATCGCCGTCGGCGAACGCTGCCACTGTCGCTCGGTCGAGTCCCGTCGCGTCGACGATTTCCTCGACGCCGACTGTCTCGACTGTCTCGGCCAGCACGGTGCCGTAGGCCGCCAGTAACTCCTCTGGGGACTGCTCGCCCGCGTCTGGAAACTCGCCTCGAAGCATGGGCATCGGTATGTCCCCGGGGTATTTTACTTCGGTTATGCGGCCCGAAGTCAGGAGCCTGCGTCCGGCCACCCGCTGGAGTCCTCCACAGCGTTGCCGCCCTTATCACCAACCCCGCGCGGTTTGGGCGGAACCACGACGACAACGCCCGTATCGGCTCTGAACGAGACGCGGTCGGCGGTACCCAACCGCTCGTCCGTTCCGTCGTCGTCTACGTCAAGCGTGACGTTGTGCCCGTCACGCGCATAGGTGGTCTGTGCGCCGGGCTCGCCCGGCGGCCCGTGACTCGCAGAGACGGCGAACCGTGCGTACTCGCCCTCGACAGTCACCCACCAGATGTTCGCCGTCGCGTACCAAGGAGTGACTGGCGGTGCCAGCGGGAGGCCCGCCGGAAGTCTGTCCGTCCCAAGCCGCTTCTTTGCGAACTGCTGTGCCTTCTGTTCACCGGCACTTGCCAGGGCGCTACTCAGTTCGTTTTTCGCAACGGACCGCACCGCCGAGGCCGTCCCGTTCGTCGACCCCCGCGTCGGTCTGGTCGCTGGCGTATCGACCGAAAGTAGCTGCAGGCGGAGGCGGTCGCGTTCGACCCGCGTGAGGTTCAGTCGGGCACCAGCGACGCGGGCGACCCGTTCCTGGGCGGAGCCGTTGGTCAGCGCCAGTGCCCTGGCCGCCGATGTTTCCCACGGCGACATCGCTTCAGTGACGATGGCCTTGCTCTCGTCCTGTTCAGCCTCGGTGTGCTGGGAGACTGCCAGCCAGAGCGTCGTCGTCATCTCCCTGTTGGCCGCCGCAACCTCCCGCTGGAGTGCGTCGCGTTCCGAAGCGAGCGTGGCGTTCGACTCCGCTTCGAGGGTTTCGTTCGCGGCCGCGAGTGTGTTCGCTGCCGTTGCGAGCCGTACCCTATCACCGGACTCGAACGCACCGCCAACGACGGCGTCGGCGGCGTCGCCGTACGGGACTGTGAACACGTTCGCGTTCCGCGCCACCAGCGGATGCTCGCTCCCATCCAGCGCGCGATACCGGCTCTCGTCCAGCTCGGCCAGCGTCAGATACGGCGTCTGCGTATCGACCCGTGTTCTGACGGGGCCGGCGGGGCCAACCGGGACCGGACGGGGCCGCGGAACGGGCGTCTCGCGGGCTGTTAACCCTTTTCGGAGGGAACGCAGCGACCCTTCGGTGCGTTCAGATAGCTGTGTAGCGACTCGCTCCCGGTTGTCACCTCGTGCCGTGGCCTGCTCGTCCAACTCCGTCAATACCGCATTCAGATAGGTCAGCCGGGCCGCGACGCGTGCCTTCTGTGCCGCGCTGTCGTAGGTGTCCGGAACGGCCGCGAGGGTGGCACGACGTTGTTCGACCCGTTTTCGGAGTTCCTGCGGGGGATTCGTCTCAAACGTCCCGACACGCCCTCGCTCGACGGAGACGGTCGTGTTGCGGACTGACGCCCGTAGACTCATGAGGTCCCGATACACCCAGTTCCGAAGCTCTGGCGGTCGGTCAGCCGTCACCGTCGCCTCTGTCCGGCTGAGACTGTTGTCGACGACTCGTTCGGCCACACTGTCACGGCCCCCGGCATTGCCGACAAGCGTGTCCAGCGCTTTCGGCTCCACATCGGCGAAATTCGACCCGTCCAACGGGCTTGCGCTGGCGTCGTGGGCGGTCCGAATCGAGCGGTTCGGTGCCGGTGAACGGCCGTGATGGCGGCCGACGACGGCGACGGTCACGCGATAGCGCGCGGTGCTTGACGTCGTTGTCCGCTCACGTACTGACCCGTTCTGCCAGATGGCGGTCCGCGTGTACTGACGCTCGACAGTCCGACTGAACGTCTCCAAGGTATGCCAGTCGTCTGGCGTCGCGACGCGACCACTGGCGTTCTTGACCGCTTCCACCGAGGAGGTCGTTCGCTCGCGGACCAGCGTCCACTCGGTGCCCGGCGATGGCGGCGTCCCCGGCGGTCCCCCGCCCAGTCGATGCTTGTCGGTTTCCAGCGCTACCTCAACCGTGTATGCGTCTTCGAGCGTCTCGTTGAGCGCTGACGGCTCGGTAACGGATCGGAACGCAGTGTCGGCTGTCTCGTTGACGCCGACGGTCATCGAATCGGACGGATTCGGACTGGCTGTGGACTTCGGACGCGGCGGCGTCTCGCTGACCGGCTTGTACTGGGCTTGGTCGAGTACTTCCGTTGAATACGCTGTCCCCTGGCTCCCCCGAATCAGGTCCTCGATTCCTGTCATCGCTGTCGCCTCGGTCAGCGCACGGCGACCGGCCGGGTCGCTCCGGCCGAAAGTCGACCGCTGGACGCCGAGCAGTGCGCCGTTCGCCGCCAGCGAGACGTGCCGGTTCGCGACGACGTTTTCGATGCCCGCGCCGCTGTACTGCGCATAGCCTCTCGCCCACGCCATTGGGTACAGCCGGGCTGTCATCCGCCGGCTCAGCCCCGGCTTGTCCAGGCCGTTGTTCAGACGCGTCTGGTAGGTCGACACTTGATCGTGGAGCATGAGCGCCTGTGTCGGGACGACGACGGTCGGCGAGACTCGTCGCGTCGAGACCACCGCTCCGTTGCGCCGGACCGTCAGAACGACATTCTCGACCGTCGCCCGCATCGCAGTCTCGTTCGGCCCGGCGCGTTCGACCGAGACGCGGTGTTTCGCCGCCCGGAGGTCGCTTGCGTTAGAAACCGCCGGCAGGTTGGCGGTCACGGTCACGTCGCCGCTTCGGCCAGAGACGCGCTCCAGTCTATCGGCGACCCTGAGATAGGCGCGGATTCTAAGCGAATCCCGGAACGCCGTCGAGTCATTCAGAACCCGACCAGCGGGTGTGTCAGCCGGCGTGACGACCGGGTTCGCCGCTGCCTGCCGGCCAGCTGTCGAGACGCCGTCCCGCACGGCGACTTGCGTCTCCGCCATAGCCTGATTCAGCGCCCGTTCGACCGTCGTCTCGCTTGGGGCCGGCTCGCTAACGAACGTCGGGGCCAGCGTGAGACTGCTCACCAGCAGGAGAACGCCGAGCAACGCGAAGGGGACTCGGCCGCGCGTATCGTCTCTCACGGCGACCACGTCCTGACAGTGACGCGGACGCGGCTCGCCCGAACGGCGCTGGCAGCGTCCGCCGGCGAGTCGTACCGCGACTGCATATCGGTCCGAAGTCGCGCGGCGAGCGCCGCGGTCAGGTCGCGGTTCATTTCGACTGTCGACTGTCGTTCAACGGTAACGCTCGTCCCTGTCAGATCGGCCATGCGCTCGTACCGTGCGGCCATCAGCACGTCTGCGGGGAAGTCACCACGGAGGGCGTACCGCGACTGCGTCGGCGGGAACAGCCCGTCGACGACACTCCGAGCCACGACAGTCGCTACGCCGTCGTAGCCGCCTGCCTTTGCTGCTTCACGGGCCGGCTCCGAGACGTTCGCCATCCCACTCGGGACGGTCACCGTCGCCGCCCGAACGTCTACAGCGTCCGGCGGTCGGTCGCCGACGCGGTACTCGGCGCTGACTGGCGCACCGCGATACGGTGCCCAGGTGACGCGGACGGATGTTCGATGCCCGCGGCTGTGGAGTCTGTCACGCGTCGCCGCAGCGACTTTTGACTCGAAGTCCGTGCCGGCACTCGACAGTCGCTCGCCGTCGACGGTGACGCCGCTCATCGCCGCTTCACCGAGCAGTTCCGCGACAGTCCCGTGACTCGTCCGCTGCCGTCGCGTGGCGTGGTCGGGCGGCCTGCGGCGCTCTGACGGCGGGACGAGCAACTCATACTCGACGCTCGCGGTACTCGTCGCCAGCGTCGACGCTTGCTCGGCCGCGGGGTTCGTGGCCGCCGCTGGCTTTTCCATCCCGACGCCGCTCACGAGAGTCCCCGCAGCGGCACCGACGAGCAGGAGGAACACCGTCACGTCGGCGACGGCGCTCATGGCTCGGGTCATCGCCACACCCGAACGGTGAGCGTTCCGCGACGAACTGCTCCCGGTCCGACCCGCACACTCACTGTTCTGGTTTCGGTGTCGGCGCTGTTCGGTGGTTTTTGACCACTGCTCCATCGCTCGCCGGTCGTTACCGTGATGGTCGCGTTCCCGTGGTAGTTCGTCGGAACCGTATCGAGCGCGCTATTGAGCTCCTCTGGCCGAACGATGCCCGCCGACGAGAGCCGCTGTTCCACAGCATCGGCGGTCGGCGTAGCGACGTTGCGGTCGTCGTCGAGCGTGCCGAACGCGTCGTCTACCACGCCGGCATACAGCGACACGCCGAGCGTGACGGCGAAGACGGCAACGAGGGCGGCCAGCGGTTCCGTGGTCGCCCTATCCGACGATGGTGACATCAGTCCCTCCCCAGGCGACGTGCCTGACGGTCACCCGGTCCGGAGCCGGTCGCCACCCGTCGTCCGTAGTCCGCGCCCGGCGGATATCCCGACGGAATGCGTCCGGTGATTCGTATACCGCCTTCGGCCGCTCCCCGTCCACCACAGTCTGTAGCTGCTTGGTCCGCGCCGGGACAGCCGTTCGAATCAGCCATGCGGTGGCTGTCCCACCGTCGTTGCGGAGACGGATTTCGCGGCCATCGAACGCCCACTCCGTAGCGACGAGTCGACGATGTCCGACGGACCCAGGCGGGCTGGTCGTGATCTCATCGATAGTCGCGGCCGCAGCCGTCGCGTCCGGCGGTGCGGTCGTCGGGAGGCCGACGACGACGCCGAGGACGGCCACGCTCACTGTTCCCAGGCCGACCCAGAGATACAGCGTATCGACGTGCGTTTCGAACATGGAACAGCCTGGCCGCGTTTTCTGATTTAAATTCTCAGACCAGCAGCCCGGTGGCGACGACGGCGACGAGGAAGGTGGCCGTGGCCGACAGGAGCGCTAAGCCGGCCCGGTAGCCAACGAGCGCGCGGTCGAGGCCCCGATGCAGGCTCGTCGATAGCGCCGTCAGCAAAACAGCCAGAACGAGCACGTACCAGCCGATCACCGGCCCCAGCAACGCACTCGGAACGGTGGCGAACTGTTCGCCGCCGCCCATCGACCTGGCCAGCGCGACGGTTGCGCCGCCGATAAGCGGACCGAACAGCGCGGCGGTGTTCGACAGCGTTTCCGTTATCTGCGAGAGGTCCCTACGCGTCTTGCGCTCGATGGTCCGGAGTGCGTCCAGATGCTCGCCCATCGCCGTCACGGCCGCTCCCGCCGGTGGCCCGATTGTCGCGGCTGTATCCAGCAGGGTCGCCACCTGGCGGGTGCGACGGCTTGGAACGTCAGCGAGCGCCCCGCCGGGACCCAGAAACGCACCCTCGACGCTGGTCCTGAGGCGTTCCTGACGCGCGACAGCGGCCTCAATGACGGCGCTGGTCGGTTGGGGAGTCTCGTCGACAGTCTCGACAAGCGCGGCTTCGACCGACTGGCCGCGGTCCAGTCGTCGACCGACGGCCGATAGCGCGTCCGGAAGGCCCGCTTCGATGTCGGTGATGCGGTCGCGGACTTCGGCGACGGGTCGGTAGTAGTTGACGAGCGCGCTCCCGACGCCGGTCCCGAATGCGCCGACGGGAGACGCCCACGTAGCGACGAGTGCGCCGGCAAGGAGCCACCCACCGATTCCGGTGACGATGCCGACTGCGATTGATGGGAGTGCCGATACCGGTACGTCCGGATGACTCCGCGGGATTGTTGCCGGCGGGAAAGCCACTGGTCGCCGTCCCAGAAGCCAGCAGCAGGCGACCAGCAGCGCGGCGGGTAAGACGACACCGTAGCTCCCGACCAGCACAGAGGCTGTCACTGGGACACCCGCGGCAGCGGCGGCAGGCAGCAGTGACGCCATCGCTAATGGCAGGAGAACACCGAACGCGTACAGCCCGGACGCCGGCCCTCGGAGTGAGGCCGCGAAGGCCGCCATCTCGTCACGCGCCCCATCGAGGATGCATTGTCGCGCACGTTCGAGCACTTCAGGCCGCTCCTCGGCCGGGGCCGCCGTCGCGTTCTCGACCAGCCCGACTGCGCGTTCGAGCGCCGGGAATCTGTCGCTCCAGGCTGTCGCGAACGTTCCCAGACCGTTCCGTGGCGTGCCCGCGGCTCGCCGCTGATGGTGTTCCAGCCGTGTAGCGAGCAGACCGTTTCCGGTCCGCCCGGCGAACGCCGCCGCCCGCTCAGCGCTTGGCCATAGCGTCGCGCCGAGCACCAGTGTCGTGACGAGCGAGGGCGCGGCCCCCAGCGTTCGGATGCGCTTTGCCTCCGCTGCGAACGGCACGCCGTACCGTCCAAGCGCCGCGACGCTCAGGGACAGGGCGAGGACTCCGAGGCTGATTGTCGTCGCCAGCAGTCCAGTCACTGCCACAGCGACGAGCAGTGCGAGCAGGGAGCCACACACCGCAACGGCGTAGCTCGCCGTTAGCAGTATCTCAGGTGGAGCCGAAATCGAAAGTAGCCGACACGCTCGCCGATAGTCGTCTGGTACCGCAACAGTGCCCGGGTATGCGGAAACGAGCACAGTTATGAGCGGTGTGGCTGATACCGTGTTCGCGTCGTCACGGGAGTCGTCTGAACTGCTGGTGTGGTTCATAGCTGGACCTCGTCTGAGGGCGGTTCGTTCCGAGGCATCTCGACAGCTACTGACTGCTCGAACCGTTCGGCTCGCGCCTCGATAACGTCGAGTACCTCGGCGTAGGACTCACCGGGAGCGGCGAGTGACTCAACCAGACGGCTGTTACCCCGCGTCAGGCGACCGGTAGCCGTCGCCGTTGACTCATTGCGCTCGTAGAGCATCTCGAAAGAGATGTCATCGCCGTGAGAGACGATTTCTGCGACAGATGCGATACCGCGGCCGTACTCTGATGCGGGCGGAGCCATCGTCACCACGAGGTCCGTCGCCGCGAACGACTGGACCGGGACGCCGAGGTCCGACACCAGCCGTTCCCGAACGGCTTCTGGGCCGTTACCGTGAATCGTTCCGAGGACGGCTCCGTCGCCGCCACCGACACGCATCGCCTCGTAGAGAACGCTGGCCTCCTCGCCACGGACCTCCCCAACGGCGAGCGCCCCTTCGCCGAGTCGGAGCGCGGTCCGCAGGGCCTCTGTTGCATTGACTGACGGCCCCTCTCCTCTGGCAGTCCGAAGCGCCTGCACGTCCCGTCCGTCGGACTGCAGCGATGACGCCGGGAGTTCGGGCGTGTCCTCGATGAGGACAGTTCGAACATCGCGCGGAATCTCCCAGAGCAGCGCGCCCAGCGCCGTCGTCTTGCCTGCACCCCGGGGACCAGCAATGAGGCAGGCCCCGCCGCGCTCCGCGACGACGGACAGCAGGCCGGCGACAGGGGCCGGCATCGTCCCGTTGTCGACGAAGTCGGCCAGCAGCCACACATCGCTGTCGTGGGCGCGAAAAGCGAAGGCGAGGCCGTCACTGACCGGTTCGCTCACACCGGCGACGCGAATCTGCCGGTCAGCCACCGTCACTGTCGCATCGAGGGTCGGGTTCGCTCGCGAGAACGCCCGGCCGCTCGCCCGTCTGAACATCGACGCCAGTGTGTTCGCGCCCGCCGGCGTCAGGTGGACGTTCGTTCGCATGGTTTCACCGCCACACTGCACTCGGAGCCGGGTGTCGCTCACTGGGGCTGTCGCGAACACGTCTAACACCCGCTGATCGGCGAAGATATCTTCGAGAATCCCGAGCCCACCCGTGTGCTTCTCAAGCACGGCACCGATGGCGGTTGCCGTCATACTGTCACCGGCCACCGCAGTAGCTGCGTCGTACGGGTGACAGCCACCGTCGACGGTGGCTGTTGCGATCCGCTCGTACGCTTCGACAAGCGTCTCCATCGTATCTGCGTCGAACCGCTGTTCGCGGGGCTCGACATGATACATCGGCAGGTGGTCTCCGTGCGTGTCATATCTCCGAACGACGGCGTCCGTCGGGAGCGTCTGCTGGTCCCGGAGAGCCGCATCCGCCGGCGGCGCTGCCCCGACGCGGGCGTCGCTAATCGTTGGTCCAGTGTATGCAGTAAGCGCCTGTTCGCTGGTATCGAAGCCCTCTGTGGCGACTACCAACCCAGTCTCCGCCGCCAGATCAGCGACCGGTCCCGCTCGGCCGACTGCCTCCGCGGCGGCAGCGACGGGGTCCCGACGAGCACGGTCTGCGAGGCGGTCGTCCAGCGAGGCGACTCTGGTCGCGAACCGGCCAGCCGCAGTGAGCACTGCCGCTGCCCGGTCGACGTACACCCGCTCCTGACCTGCTTGCTTTGTGACGACGGTCTCGATACCGGTCGACGCGAGCGAATCGATGACTGTCGCCCGGCAGTCAGCCGACGCGGCGAGGTCACCACCGTCAGGACAATCGTCCGCTGTCACCACTAGCTGCCCATCCTCCATGGCCGTTTCACAGCGACAGCCAGACACTGTCGATGACCCGAAGAGCCACTCACGCATGGCTACGCCTCGCCGCGGCTTGGGATTTAAACCGATGGACCTGCAGTATCCGCTGGCCATCTGACCGCGTCAGCACGAATACGAGCCGATGTGTGCCGGATTCGTCAAGCCGGCCGGTCGAGGCTGTTGTTCGGATCGGAATACCGACCAGCCGTTCGGTCTGTTTCCGGGACTCAACTGTCCAGGTTGCGACGCCGACACCGGCCCGCTCCGCGAACTGTAGCTGACTGACGCCGGCATTCGTGTAGGTCCGCGCGGGGAGTCGTATCTCCACCACGCGTCGCGCATCGCCGTTCGGCGTCGCGTCGTCAGTCTCGACCAGTATCGTCAATTCGGCTCCTAGTTCGTCCAGTTGGCGCTCCATGGTATCGCTGGCTGTGTCAGCTCTGGCCGTCGACAGTGCTGGCGCTGATGCACCGACAAGTGCGGTCATGACTGCGACAGCGAGGACCAGTCGGTATATCACAGCAGCGCACGGATACGCCCGATAACGCCCGCACCAGTGGTCTCGCCGTCGGGATTACCGCCGTCGGTGATAGCGGAGAAATCGGTCGGCTCCTCGGTTGTGGCGTTCGTTTCTGTGCGATCACCGCTATCCGACAAGCCTGGATGGCCCTGTACCGTCTCCGCCCGTAACTGGTCGGTCCCCGCCGCTGGTGGGTCAGATATCGACGGCGACGACGGTGCTTCGTCGAGTCGGGTTTCCAGTCGGTCGGTCGCCGCCAGTGCCGCGTCAGCCCGCTGCTCGACATCTTCGTTGACCGAGCGGATGTTCCCCACGTAGCCGCGGAGGGCCTGTGTGGCGGCTTCGAGCTCCGCCGTCCGCTCGTCGATGTCGTCGATACGCTGTTCGACGGTGGCCACGCGGCTCTCCAATTCAGCGAGCTCTGTCACGTCCGGGAACTCAGTCGTTCCGTCCGTGACCGCACGTTCGACCGTGTGGAGTCGTTCGGCCAGCGTCTCGATATCTGTCATATCCGGCCCTGGTCCCGTGCTGGTACTTGAACGCTCGGACGGGGTGTCGTGTGAGCCGTGCCTATCACCGACACCAAGTCCTGCCTGTTTCACACGCCCATGCCGAGGATGAACAGCGCGAGGACGACGGAGATGAGCAGGGTCGCCAGAATCAGCAGCGCGACGATTGTGACCGAGGAGAGCGCTTTGTCGTCGGAGCGGAATGTGCGTAGAGGCATGTTGTGAACGTCCGATAGGGGTTCTCGTCGGGTCGGACCGACGCCGTACCGTTAGCTCTACCAAACGCGTCAAATCACTAAACTGTACTCTTTCTCAACCGGTTCGGGTGGAGAGGGCGTTTCAAAGGTGCCACTACCGGAACCGGTACCAGCGAACGTTTATATCCGATTCCGGGGACACCTCGGCCCATGCCCGATAGCGATCAGGTAAAGGCGGCGCTCACGGCGCTCGTTGACGGTGAGGTCGACAGTGAAGACGGTGATAGAGCCGCCCGAGTAGCCGGCCGGGACGACAGCACCGCGGGCCGGAGAGTCATCGAGGAACGAGGTGACGACGCCGACGACTACCGGACAGTCATCGAGCGAGCCACCCAGGCAATCGACGATTTAGACGAAGCGGTCGCCTTCGTCGAGACGTTCGGCGTCGGACGACTTGAAGCGGCCGTCGCACAGGCCGACCACGAAGTGAGTGGGCTGGCCGACGAGGGTCGCGCGGCTCTGCGAGCATTCCGACGGTACCGGGACGCCGCCGGCGGGACCGACACTGAGGTGTAGATACTGGACAGACCACACTGCCGTCGACCACTTTCACTCCGGTCACGATACCTCTTTAGGTGGCGCTGGCTTACCGGTGGGCAAATGACACGGGTGATACACACCGGCGATACCCACGTCGGGTATCAGCAGTACAACGTCCCCGACCGCCGGGACGACTTCCTCGACGCGTTCCGGCAGGTGGTCCGGGACGCCATCGCTGACGACGCCGACGCCGTCGTTCACGCCGGTGACCTGTTCCACGACCGACGCCCGGCCCTGGCCGACATCATGGGTACGCTTACCGTTCTCGAAGAACTATCTGAAGCCGACATTCCCTTCCTCGCCGTCGTGGGAAATCACGAGGCAAAACGGGACGCTCAGTGGCTCGACCTGTACGAGTCACTCGGCCTGGCGACGCGGCTGAGCGACGAGCCGACCGTCATCGGCGACACCGCCTTCTACGGTCTCGATTTCGTCCCGCGTTCACAACGTGACGACCTCGACTACGACTTCGCTGCCCACGACGCGGACAGAGCCGCGCTGGTCACCCACGGTCTGTTCCAGCCGTTCGACTACGGCGACTGGGACGCCGACGAAATCCTCACCGAGTCGTCGGTCGAGTTCGACGCGATGTTGCTCGGCGACAACCACGACCCCGGCAAACAGCAGGTCGAGGACACCTGGGTCACCTACTGCGGATCGACCGAGCGCGCAAGCGCGAGCGAGCGTGAGGATCGGGGCTACAACATCGTCACCTTCGACGACGAGGTCCGGATCACCCGCCGCGGTCTCGACACCCGCGAGTACGTCTTCGTCGACGTGGACCTCGGGCCCGAGGAAGGCATCGAGCGGGTCCGCAGCCGCGTTGGCCAGCACGACCTAGAAGATGCCGTCGTCATCGTCTCTATCAGCGGCGACGGCGACCCGGTTACCCCCGCTAGCGTCGAATCGTTCGCGCTCGACCGGGGTGCGCTCGTGGCTCGCGTCACCGACCACCGGGAAATAACGGCCGAGGAGCGCGAAACCGAGATTAGCTTCGCTGACCCGGACGACGCCGTTACCGAGCGCGTCCGCGACCTGGGGTTGAGCGAGGCCGCTCACGACATCGACGAGACGATCCGCGCCTCGAAGGTCGCCGACGCGAACGTCAAAGACGAGGTCGAACGGCACGTGCGTGAACTACTTAATGAGGATTCAGATGCTTTCGCAGCCGACACGGCCGCGAGCGACGGAGCGGCCGACACCGCGAGCGCAGACGAGGACGACACCGACGACGGAGAGGCGGTGAACGAGGCCGACAAGACGGACGGCGAGAACCAGGCGAGCGTCGAGGAGTTCCTGTAATGGAGGGTCGACAATGAAATTCCAGCGCGTCAAGCTATCCAATTTCAAGTGCTACGACGATGCAGACCTGCGACTGGACAACGGCGTGACCATCATCCACGGGCTCAACGGGAGCGGGAAGTCATCCCTGCTGGAGGCCTGCTTCTTCGCGCTGTACGGCTCGAAGGCCCTGGACGAGACTCTCGGTGACGTGGTTACCATCGGGGCCGACGACTGCACCGTCGAACTGTGGTTCTCGCACGCCGGCGGCGACTACCACCTCACGCGCCGGGTCCGCGCGACCGGCGCGCAACCGACGACGGCGAAGTGCGTCCTGGAGACGCCCGAAGGAAACTACGAGGGGGCGCGCGACGTGCGCCGCCGGATCACGGAACTCCTGCGGATGGACAGCGAGGCGTTCGTCAACTGCGCCTACGTCCGTCAGGGCGAGGTGAACAAGCTCATCAACGCCTCACCGAGCGACCGCCAGGACATGCTCGATGACCTCCTGCAACTGGGGAAACTGGAGGAGTACCGCGAGCGGGCCAGTGACGCCCGCGTTGGCGTCGGTCGCGTACGTGATGATAAGCAGGGTGCGCTCTCGCAACTCGACGAACAGATTCAGGAGAAAGAGGAGAAGGGACTCCACGAGCGCCTGAACGGCCTCGAGACGAAGGAATCCGAGCTGCAGGACGAGATCGAGCACATCGAGGACCAGAAGGCCACCGCCGAGGAGACGCTCACGCAGGCCGAGTCTGTCCTCGAAGAGTACGAGGAGAAACGCGAGGAGCTGTCGGCGCTGGAAGACGACATCGAAGAGCTGGAGACGACGATCACAGAGACTGAGACCGAACGAACCGAGCTCAAAGAGCGGATCAGCGACCTGCAGGACCGGAGGGAGACGCTACAGGAGGAACTCTCGGAAACGGTGGCCGAAACCGACCTCGACAGTACGGACACCGATCCGGAAACCGTCGATGCACGGCTGGACGAACTACAGTCCCGCGACGACGAACTGCAGAGTCGAATCGAGGACCAGCGCGTCGATGCGAAGGAACACAGCAGCACCGCCGACGCGCTGGCCGAGAGCGCCGACGACCTCGAATCTCGGGCCGAGGAGAAGCGCGAGGAGGCCAACGAACTGGAAGCCGACATCGAAGCGGCGCGGGAGACAATCGCCGAGCGCCGGGAACAGATCAGCGATATCGACGACCAGATCGCCGCCCTTGAGGCCAGATTCGAGGACGCGCCGACTGACCGAGAGGGGGCGAAGTCGCACAAAGAATCCGTCGCCAGCGACCTCGAAGAGGCCCGACAGCGGGTGACCGAACTGGAGACGAAACTGGCGAGCGAGCGGGACTCGCTCGAAGAGGCCGAGGCGCTGCTGGAGGCCGGCAAATGTCCCGAGTGCGGCCAAGACGTGGCCGAGTCACCGCACGTCGAATCCATCGAAGACGACCGCGAGCGGATTGCGGAGTTAGAGGAGACGCTTTCGGACGCCCGCGAAGAAGTCGAGACCCTGGAGTCGAAACACGAAACGGCGACGGAACTGGTCGAGACAACGGACGAGCTATCGACGCTGGAGAACAACCGCTCGAACATCGTCCAACTGGTCGAGGAGAAGGAAGACGGGCTCGACGCGGACCAAGAGCGCATCGAGACGCTCCGCGAGGAAGCGACGGACCACGAGTCCGAGGCCGAGACGAAACGCGAGAAGGCAGCCGAGGCCCGTGAGCAAGCCGAGGACTGCCGCTCGGTCGTCGCCGAGTGTAATCAGGATCGCCAGCGGGTCAAACAGTCGATTGAGCGCTTAGAGCGCGTCGAAGACCTGCTTGCGAACGTTGACGACTGCGACGACGACATCGAGCGGCTGCGCGAGAAGCGCACGCAGCAGGCCGAACTGAACGACCAGCGGCGCGAACAGCTCGCGGAGAAGCGCGAGCGAAAACAGGACCTCGCGGAGTCGTTCGACGAGGACCGCATTGAAGAGGCCCGAAGCGAGAAGAAACGGGCGAAAAAGTACATCGACCAGGCCGAGGAGACGCTGGCGGAGAAACGCGAGACACGCGACGAACTCCAGAACGCCATCGGCGGCGTCACGAACGAAATCGAGGAGCTGGAGTCGCTGCGGGACCGGCGCGAGGACCTGGAAGCGACCTTAGAGAAACTCGAAACGCTGTACGAGGAGACGGAGGACCTTCAGGAGATGTACGGCACGCTCCGGGCGGAACTGCGCCAGCGCAACGTCGAGACGCTCGAACGGATGCTCAATCAGACGTTCGACCTAGTGTACCAGAACGATTCGTACTCCCACATCGAACTCGACGGGCAGTACCAGCTGACGGTGTACCAGAAGGACGGCGAGCCTCTGGAGCCCGAACAGCTCTCCGGCGGCGAGCGGGCGCTGTTCAACCTCAGCCTCCGGTGCGCCATCTACCGCCTGCTCGCGGAGGGTATCGAAGGGGCCGCGCCGATGCCCCCGCTCATCCTCGACGAGCCGACTGTGTTCCTCGATTCGGGCCACGTCACGCAACTGCTCGACCTCGTGGAGTACATGCGCGACGAGGTCGGCGTCGAGCAGATTCTCGTGGTCAGCCACGACGAGGAACTGGTCGGTGCGGCGGACGACCTCGTCCGCGTCGAGAAAGACGCTACGACCAACCGCTCGCGTGTCGAGCGGGTCGAGGCGACGGTCGCGGAACTGGCCTGAAACAGCCGCAAGACCGACTTGATCTTAGTCTCGGTGGGGACCGGACTTCAGTCGCGGAGGTGCGCCAGCCCGTCGCTGGCCGTGTCGGTCGTGTCGTAACCCCGCTGGCCGTGGACCGTCGCTTCGTCAAGGAGGCCGGCGGCGCGGAACTCCCCTAACAGCCCGTGGAGATCACTTTCACAGAGGTCATACGCGGAGAGCAGTTCCGCTACTGAGAGCGGGCCGCGCTCGTCGAGTTCGACGAGCAGACCCAGCGCCCGGTCGTCGTGGGCCGCTGTAATGACTTGGCGAGCGGTGTCGGGAACGCCTTCGGCGGCTGTGGCGAGTGCCGATTCACCGTCGACGGGTTCGAGGTCGGCGTTCGGGAGGTGGCGCTGTTCGCCGGTCTCGGGGTTCCTGACCAGACTCGACTCAGTGGACTCCTTCAGCAACAAGTAGCGCGTGCCGTCGTCGTCCCGCACAGTACGCATATGACTGTTCGTAGCTGACCGGGCCGGTTAGCCGTTGTGGTCGCCTGACTCAGTGCCGTCGGGCTGGGCATCGGTTGTCTCTGCCGGTTCGCTCCCGTCGTCCGATTTGCGCGCCCGCTCGAACTGGACGTACCGAAACGTTCCGTAGCCGAAGGCGATGACGCCGACGAGGAAGATCCGAACTCCGAGGTCGACCTGTCCCTCGAAGTAAGCAAGCATCGGCCCGAGCGAGAGCGCTAACAGCGCGACGTTGAACACGATGACGAGTTTGACGAACAGCCCCGTGGCGTCGCCGTCGTAAGCGCCGTCCGACGGCGATGGCACGTCCGGTCCGAGGCTCTCCGGGTCGAACTCCTCGGGCTCGTACTCGCTCTTTTCGGAGAGGACGCCGCCGCTCTCGTTCGGGTCGTCCTCGCCGGGGATATCCATCACACTAGCTACGACGCGTGGATAGTAAAAGTCCTTCCTGTCAGGCGATCTCCTGTAAGGTGAGCGCCGTGTCAGTCTGCAGCCACGCAAGAGGGTTTTCAGCATCGTAAAACACTGTCCCCTCCTCGGTCTCGTAGGTCTCGGTCGTCTGGATGGCGTCCGGGAGCGCCGGCTCCGACCGCAGTTCTTCGGACCTATCCGCCTCGCCGTGGGGGGATGCGTGGTGCGACATTGGCCGTCAAACTTGGGTATGGTACTCGATGGCATATACTTTCTGCCTGTGGCAATACCCCGTCGACCGCCGGTGTTTTTATGCGGCATCTCGAAACATGGTCAAGAATGAGTGACGGGACCCAGGGCACGCTGGGGGACTTCGAGCAAGGCGCGGACGAGGACCGCCCGGTCGCCGACGAAGCGGCGGCCATCGCGGGCAACGGTGGGAGCGACGGCGGGGACACGAGCGTCGTCGACATCGACGAGCGCCAGTTCCCGCCGGTCGAGGAGACCGTCGAGTTCGTCGTCACGCAGGTCGACTACACCATCGAGGGACAGGGCGACGGCGAGTCCCCGGTCGTCCACGTTTTCGGGCGCACTGACGACAATGAGCCGGTCCACGCGCGTGTTTTCGATTTCCAACCCTACTTCTACGCGCCGACCGACAGCGTCACCGAGGACGAACTCCGCCAGTACGACAGCATTACCGGGTGGGAGGAAGCCGATGAGGGCGGCGAGCCCTACGAGTCGATTCGGGGCGAGCGCCTGACGAAGATATTCGGCCAGACGCCCCGCGACGTGGGGCAGATCCGCGACGACTTCGACCACTACGAGGCGGACATCCTCTTTCCCAACCGCCTGCTCATCGACAAGGACATCACGAGTGGCGTTCGCGTCCCTGCCCGCGAACTCGACAACGACGACAGCCTGAAAGTCCACCACGAGGAGATCCAGCCGGTCGAGGCCCACGCTGACCCGCGGGTCAACACCTTCGACATCGAGGTCGACGACCGCCACGGCTTCCCCGAGGACGGCGAGGAACCGATCATCTGTCTCACTTCGCATGACTCCTACCGCGACGAGTACGTCGTCTGGCTGTACGAGTCCCCCGACGGTATCGACGGCCCCGAGGCACTGGCCGGCTACGACCCGATTCGGGAGGACTTCGAGGCCGATGTGCGCGTCTTCGAGGAGGAGGAGGCCATGCTGGAGGCGTTCGTCGACTACATTGTCGACACCGACCCGGACGTGCTGACCGGCTGGAACTTCGACGACTTCGACGCGCCGTACTTCCTTGACCGGCTGGAGGAACTCCAGAGTTACAACCACGACTTCGATCTCCAGATCGACCGGCTCTCTCGGGTCGACGAGGTCTGGCGTTCGGGCTGGGGCGGCCCCGATATCAAAGGCCGTGTCGTCTTCGACCTCCTCTATGCCTACAAGCGCACACAGTTCACCGAACTCGAATCCTACCGACTCGACGCCGTCGGCGAGCAGGAACTCGGCGTCGGCAAGGAACGCTACACCGGCGACATTGGCGACCTCTGGGAACAGGACCCCGAGCAGCTACTGGAGTACAACCTTCGGGACGTGGAGCTCTGTGTCGAACTCGACCGCGAACAGGACATCATCGACTTCTGGGACGAGGTCCGCACCTTCGTCGGCTGTAAACTCGAAGACGCGACGACCCCCGGCGACGCCGTGGACATGTATGTCCTCCACAAGCTCCACGGCGAGTTCGCGCTGCCCTCCAAGGGCCAGCAGGAAAGCGAGGATTACGAGGGCGGGGCCGTCTTCGACCCCATCACCGGCGTCCGCGAGAACGTTACCGTGCTGGACCTGAAGTCCCTGTACCCGATGTGTATGGTGACGACCAACGCTAGCCCCGAGACGAAAGTCGATCCGGAGATCTACGACGGCGACACATACCGCGCGCCCAACGGCACCCACTTCCGAAAGGAACCGGACGGCGTCATCCGGGAGATGGTCGACGAACTCCTCACAGAACGTGAGGAGAAGAAGGCCGAGCGAAACAGCTTCGACCCCGATAATCCGGAGTACGAGCGTTTTGACCGGCAGCAAGCGGCAGTGAAGGTGATAATGAACAGCCTGTACGGCGTTCTGGGATGGGACCGTTTCCGGCTCTACGACAAGGAGATGGGCGCGGCGGTCACCGCCACCGGCCGCGAGGTCATCGACTACACTGACGAGGTCGTCGCCGACGAGGGGTACGAGGTCGTCTACGGCGACACGGACTCGGTGATGCTGCAGCTGGGCGATATAACCGCCGCAGATGTCGAGGGCAGCGTGGAAGTCACAGACGAAATTCGGGAGAAACATCCCACGATGGACGAGGCTGAACTCGAAACCCTCGCGGCGACCATTCAGAAAGGGTTCGAACTGGAGGAAACGATCAACGACTCGTACGACGAGTTCGCGATGCAGCGGCTCAACGCGACTGACCATCGCTTCCAGATAGAGTTCGAGAAGCTCTACCGCCGTTTCTTCCAGGCCGGCAAGAAGAAACGGTATGCGGGCAACATCGTCTGGAAAGAGGGCAAACACGTCGACGACATCGACATCACGGGCTTCGAGTACCAGCGGTCCGACATCGCGCCCATTACGAAGCGGGTCCAGAAAGAGGTCATCGACCGTATCGTCCGCGGTGCGGACGCCGAGTCGATCAAGCAGTACGTCAGCGACGTCATCGAGGACTACCAGGACGGCAACGTCAACTACGACGACGTGGGCATTCCCGGCGGCATCGGGAAGAAACTTGATAACTACGACACCGACACCGCGCAGGTGCGGGGCGCGAAGTACGCCAACCTCCTGCTGGGGACGAACTTCCAGAGCGGGTCCAAGCCCAAGCGGCTATATCTCGACCGGGTCCACTCGGACTTCTTCCAGCGCATCGAGGAGGAAGAAGGACTGGACCCTCAACGGGACCCGCTGTACGGCGAGTTCCGACGGGACCCCGACGTGATCTGTTTCGAGTACGCCGACCAGATCCCCGAGGAGTTCGAAATCGACTGGGACAAGATGCTCGATAAAACGTTGAAAGGTCCCATCGCCCGCATCTTGGAGGCGATGGACATCTCCTGGGAGGAGGTCAAGTCAGGCCAGGAGCAGACCGGACTCGGGAGCTTCATGTAACCCGGAGCCGGCGACGGTTTTTCCTCTCGGAGAAATATTATTTCTATATACTGAACTGGATTTCGCGGCAATGCGAAAGCTTCATGGGTGAAACGGACCTTCTTTCGGTTGACCTAAGAGATACCTATGGCGAAACTCGAAATCAACAATCTCCACGCAGAAGTCGCAGAAGAGGACGGTGAGACGATTCTTCGCGGTGTCGACCTCGAAGTCGAGTCCGGTGAGATCCACGCGCTGATGGGTCCCAACGGCTCGGGCAAGTCCACAACAGCGAAGATCATCGCCGGCCACCCCGCCTACGAAGTAACCGACGGCGAAGTGCTCATCCACCTCGAAGAGGACGAGTTCGGTGACGAGGAGATCCCGGAAGACCTCCGCACCTGGGACCTGCTCGACCTCGAACCGAACGAACGCGCCGCACTCGGCATCTTCCTCGGCTTCCAGTACCCGGCCGAGATCGAGGGCGTCACGATGGTGAACTTCCTCCGCACCGCACTCAACGCCAAACTCGAGGAGCGCGAGGAGCTCTTCGAGGACGACGATGAGGAAGAAGAGGCCGACGCAGAGGGCGGCGACACCAACGAGGACGCCGCCGGCTACGACACCTCCCCGATGGAGGGTAACGTCGAAGAAGGCGAAATCGGTGTCGCCGAGTTCCAGGAAATCCTCCAGGAGAAGATGGAGCAGCTGGACATGGACGAGAAGTTCGCGTCCCGGTATCTCAACGCTGGCTTCTCGGGCGGCGAGAAGAAGCAGAACGAAGTCCTCCAGGCCGCGATCCTCGAGCCCTCGATCGCAGTGCTCGACGAGATCGACTCCGGGCTGGACATCGACCGACTGCAGGACGTCTCCAACGGTATCAACGCGCTCCGTGACGAGCAGGGCGCGGGCATCCTTCAGATCACCCACTACCAGCGCATCCTCGACTACGTCGAACCCGACCACGTCCACGTGATGCTCGACGGCCAGATCGCCACCTCCGGTGGCGCTGAACTCGCCGAAAAGCTCGAAGACGAAGGGTACGACTGGGTCCGAGAGGAAGCCTACGAGGCCGCGTAACGCCCTTCCGTACACAGCGATAACACTACACACACTATGAGCTCAGACCAAGACCACCTCAAAGAGACCGACACCGAGAAGCGCTTCGAGTTCAAGAAGGAGGAGAAGTCCGCCTTCGAAGCCGAGAAGGGCCTCACGGAGGAGACCATCCGGGTCATCTCCGAAGACAAGGACGAGCCCGAATGGATGCTCGAACGCCGTCTGCGTGCACTCGAACAGTACAAAGAAATGCCGATGCCGACCGGTTGGCCGGGCGCGCCCGACCTCTCGGAAGTCGACGTCGACGAGATCGTGCCCTACATCCGCCCCGACATCGAGACACGCGGCGGCGTCGATGACTGGAACGATCTCCCCGAGGAGATTCAGGACACCTTCGACAAACTCGGCATCCCGGAAGCCGAGAAGAACGCCCTCTCGGGCGTCGGCGCGCAGTACGAGTCCGAGATCGTCTACCAGAACATGCAGGAGCGCTGGGAGGAGAAGGGCGTCATCTTCTGTGACATGGACAAGGCCGTCCAGGAGCACGAAGACATCCTCAAAGAGTACTTCATGACCAAGGCCGTGCCGCCGAGCGACAACAAGTTCGCGGCGCTGCACGGCGCTATCTGGTCCGGCGGGTCGTTCGTCTACGTCCCCGAGGACACCACGGTCGACATGCCGGTGCAGGCGTACTTCCGCATGAACTCCGACGGCATGGGCCAGTTCGAGCACACGCTCATCATCGCCGAGGAGAACTCCGAGGTCCACTACATCGAGGGCTGTTCCGCCCCGAAGTACTCCGAGTTCAATCTCCACTCCGGCGGCGTCGAAGTGTTCGTCAAGGAGAACGCCCACGTCCAGTACTCGACCGTCCAGAACTGGTCGAAGAACACGTACAACCTCAACACCAAGCGCGCCATCTGCGAGGCCGACGGTACGATGGAGTGGGTTTCCGGCAGCATGGGCTCGAAGGCCACGATGCTGTACCCCTCCACCGTTCTCAAGGGCCCCGGCGCGACGGACAACCACATCACCATCGCCTTCGCCGGCGAAGGGCAGGACATCGACACGGGCGCGAAGGTCTACCACAACGCCCCCGAGACGAAGTCCACCATCGAGTCCAAGTCCATCAGCAAGGACGGCGGCCGCACGAACTACCGCGGCCTCGTCCACATCGCTGACGGTGCCGAGGATTCCTCGACCTCCGTCGAGTGTGACGCGCTGATGTTCGACAACGAGTCCACGTCGGACACGATGCCGTACATGGAGATTCAGGAGTCCAAGGTTGACGTCGCCCACGAGGCGACCGTCGGCAAGATCGGCGACGAGGACGTCTTCTACCTCCAGTCCCGCGGACTGGACGACGACGACGCCAAGCAGATGATTGTCGCCGGCTTCATCGAGCCGATTACGGAGGAACTGCCGATTGAGTACGCCGTTGAGCTGAACCGCCTCATTGAGCTTGAGATGGAGGGGTCGCTCGGATAACCATGAGTACGCAGGTACACGCCAATCTCACAGAGACCCAGGTGGAACAGATTTCAGACGACCTCGGCGAGCCCGAGTGGCTGCTCGAGACGCGAAAGGACGCGCTCGCAGCGCTCGACGAGCTTGACATGCCGGATGTCATCCGGACGCCGGGTCGCACCTGGACGAACCTCGACGCGCTCGACTACGAGTCGCTGGTCGACCCGCTCGACTACGCACAGGACAAGGACCGTATCGACGCCGAGGGCGTCGAGGTGCTGTCCTGGAGCGAGGCGCTCGACGACCACGCTGACCTCGTCAAGGAACACTTCGGCAGCGTCGTCGACCCGCAGCGGGACTACCTCACTGCGCTGTCGACGGCCCTGTTCTCGGCCGGTACGGTCGTCTACGTCCCCGAGGGCGTCGACGCCGAGGACGTGAAGATCCGGACGACGATGAACAGCCAGTCGCTGTTCAACTACACGCTCGTCCTCGCCGAGGAGTCCTCGTCGGTGACGATTCTGGAGCGCCAGGGGACCGGCGAGACGGTCGACGACGACCAGTACTACTCCGGCGTCGTCGAGGTCGTCGCCGAGGAGAACGCCTACGTCCAGTACGGCGCGCTCCAGAACCTCTCGGAGGAGACCTACAACTTCCAGGTCAAGCGCGGCCACGCCGACACCTACGCCACGGTCAACTGGATCGACGGCAACATCGGCTCCCGCCTGACCAAGTCCAACGTCGAAACCCGGCTGCTGGGTGACTCCTCCGAATCACAGATTCTGGGTGCGTTCTTCGGCCACGAGGACCAGCACTTCGACATCGCATCGCGTGTCTGGCACGAGGCCGAACACACCATCGCCGACCTCGTCACCCGCGGCGTCCTCGACGACGACGCCCGCTCGGTGTACGAAGGCGTTCAGGATGTCGGTCGCGAGGCCTGGGACACGTCGTCGTACCAGCGTGAGAACACGCTCATGCTCTCCGACGACTCCGAGGCCGACGCATCGCCGAAGCTCATCATCAACAACCACGACACCGAGGCCTCCCACTCCGCGACGGTCGGGCAGGTCGACGCAGAGGACATGTTCTACATGACCTCCCGCGGTGTCGACCCAGAGAGCGCGAAGAACATGCTCGTCGAGGGCTTCTTCGTGCCAGTGCTGGAGGAGGTCGAGGTGGACGAACTCCGCGAGGACCTCGACCAGCTGATTTACGAGCGACTCAGGCAGTAACCGCCCCCGTCCGCGATCTTTCCCGTCTACTGTTCTTGCTACCGGCTCGTTCTCACCGGACAGCCGCTGTGGACCGTTTCACGACCGATTTGGGTTCTTATCCTACTCGGCCACACATATCAAACGCAGCTCTGTCGAGGACCGACACGACGGCCGCAGTCAAGCGTGGCTTGGCCGACGAGATCGAGACGGGCTGCAGGGAGTGGGTTGCGACCGAGTGGCCGTTCGAGCGGGTCGCCTATCCGGGGCGAGACGTGTCCTGGCAGGCGGTACCGACGGTGGGGACCGAAGGCGACTGATAGTGACTTCTGTACGGTATTGACCGCAGTACATCGTGGGATCGTCTTGGGACGTAGGCACAACCACGATACGTCGGAGCCGTCGGGTCGTCTCATACTGTCGCCTGTCCGTCCTGCAAGACGCTTGCGATCACGGGGTGTATCGTGTCGCAGTGACAGCCGACAGTCTCAGTCCCGGTGGGATCTGTCGCCGCGAAGCCAGACGCAGTCACACGGGTCCAACAGGAACCTGACGCCGCCGCCAGGGCGGCGACAGGGAACCGCTTAAGTCCGGCCCTCCCCGAACTACGTGTATGACTGCAGCACAGCGCCGAGTGGGGGTGTTGCCGTGAGTCTCACACAGCCGGTGGCGTCCGACCATCAGCTCGCCCGGCTGTTACAGATCGGCATCGTCCTCGAAGAGGTCGTCGAGGCACGGTCGGCCAAGCACGCCGAAGAAACGAGTGGAGAGCACGAGCAGGCGGTTCTTGACCTCCTTGCACACGCCGAGACCGAGTCCGCCGAGCACCGCCGGCAACTGGAGTCGCTCATCGACGACCTCGAAGCGGACACCGTCCCGTTCGAAGAAATCGAGATGCTGGTCGAGGCCCAGTACGAAGCCGACAAGGACTTCGATGGCGTGCTGTACGACCAGCTCTGTAACGAGGAGACGGCGTACAAGTTCTACGACGACCTCATCGAAGCGATAGAGGCGTCAGACGTGACATTCACCATTGACCGCGAGCGGTTGCTTGCCGTGCTGTCGGATATCCGCGAGGACGAGGCAGAGGGTGTCGAAGACGTGACTGATCTGATGGAGGACTATCAATGAACACGCAGGCCCAGTATCTGAAAGCGATCTATCTCACGCAACAACAAGAAGACGGTCCAGCATCCACTGGCGACGTGGCCGATATGCTCGATGTCAGCCCAGCTAGCGCCAACGAGATGATCGGCAAACTCGAAAACCGAGGGCTGCTGAACCACGAGAAGTACAAGGGCGTCGACCTCACCGACGACGGTATCGCACAGGCTCGCGAGGCACTCCAGAACTACTGCATCATCGAGCGGTTCCTTATCGAAGTGCTCGAAGTCGAGGAGTTCCGAGCCGAGGCAAAGCAACTGGAGGGCGTTATCGACGAAACGGTCGCTGATCGCCTCGATACGATTATCGACCGCGAACCGCAGTGTCCGGACTGTTTCGACCCCGAGGGTGATGTCTGTGGCCTGCTCGAAGTCGAGGCGGAAGTCACCAGCGACTGACCGGCCGCTCTCGAAGCGTTCAAGTGCGTTCCGTCGATTACACCGAATACGGTTAGCTTACTCACAGTGAGCGCAGTCCCGTGGTGGTGAGCAAATCCGGTGGATTTGTGAGGTACACGGGACGAACGAACAAAGTGAGTGCAGTCCCGTGGTGTAGTGGCCAATCATAAGGGCCTTTGGAGCCCTTGACGGCGGTTCGAATCCGCCCGGGACTATTCTGTCGCGAACAACTTCGAGAGCGACAAAGATGTTCAGCTGATTCGAAGCACGTCACGAGCGGAGCGAAGTGACGGCGGTTCGAACCCGCCCGGACCTGTACGACGACCTGAAGGCGAACAGCACCCACAGTCCGGTACGACCGCTACCGAGTGGACAGGGGTCACCCACGAGCCGGTCGAGGCCACGATTCGCAGAGTCCCCGCATGAATAGCCCAACGAGTGTCCCAAATTCTGACATCGAACTGTAGATTTATGATGTTCCGTGCCAACTAGTGGCATATGAAAATCAGGGAGGCAGTGTCGTCGGACCGGCCGGCTATCCGTGATGTGGCGCGTCGCTCACTAGAGGCGTCGTATTCGCTGGGGCCGAAGGCGATTACGAGCGCTATCGAGGAATGGTACGATGAAGAGCGCATCGAGGAAGTGCTCGACGATGAGAGTAATCGGTTGATTCTCGTCGGCGAGCGTGACGGGCAGGTGGTCGGCCTCTCCGAGAGTGTTCTATCAGGAGATAGTATCGGGACGATTCTCTGGCTGCACGTCGACCCAGCATACCGCGGTGAGGGGATCGGGTCGGCATTGTTCGACGAGACCCATGGGGAACTCCATGACCGGGGTGCCGAGACACTCCAGGGGCGCGTGTTGGCCGACAATGTCGAGGGTAACAGCTTCTACGAGGACCACGGTTTCGAACGCGCCGGCACGGGTGAAGTCGATATTGCTGGACGAACCTACGTTGAGAACCTCTACACCGATGCAGACGAACTCGGTCGCGAACCCATAACCGATGACGGTCGGACAGTCTACGTCGACCACAACAACCACGAATCCGGGTCGATGGCGCCCTTCCACGTGGTCCACGTCACGGAGGAGGGGAGCGACCGGTACGGCTACTACTGCAGTAACTGCGAGACGTTGGCGAACGCGATGGACTCGATGGGCCGTATCGAATGTGACAACTGCGGGAACGTCCGCAAGCCGATGCGCTGGGACGCCGCCTACCTGTAATTACGGCGGTGACTGGTCCCCCGTGCGCTGTGACGACTCCTGCCTGTTTGCCGGGACCAGTATCAGCTTGTAGTACAACCCGAACAGACACAGGGCGATACCGACGCCGATGAGTACGTCAGTCACTGCGTGTTCGTTTATCGCGTGGGTAACGATCGACACATCGCCGACGGGCGTGTGGAGTGGCTGGAGAGGCATATGTACTAATTTATCTATTAGCTGTAAAAAGCCGGACTAATGTTCCCAGCCGCTGAGAACCAGTCGCGGCTGTCGCCCGACAGAGACCTGGCTTGCCACGGAATCGGGGACAGCGATGGCGGCTGTCCGCCGCTCCCGAAGGTCGGTTCTGTGACGCTGTTTGCAGCCAGAAATGCCGGGTGTGGCAGCCGTTCTCCCTGTCGTAACGCTAAAGAGTCGAACGTACGTCTATATGTGTAAGATGAATATCGAAATCCGTCTCCGGAGGTGGTGCTGTGGGCGTCGAGATTAGGGAGTCACCTGTCTCAGCCGACGCGTTCGAGGATATGAAGGAGTTCGTCCACGACTACCTCGCGGCGAGCGTCGAAAACGAAGAAGAGGGCGGCCGCATGCGCTGGTACCCGTGGCACTCCGCGGAGTACCGCTTCAACCATATCCTCAACGTCGTCGACATCGCGACAAAAATCGCCCGCAAGGAAGGGGCGAACGTGGACGTGACTCGCGTAGCAGCGTTGTTTCACGACATCGCGAAACTGGAAGCCGAGCAGGACCTCCACGCCGAAGCCGGCGCTCGGATCGCACGCGAGTATCTGAAGGCACACGGTGACTACCCCGAATCGTTTATCGAGCAGGTCTGCTCCGCCGTCGATGCCCACTCGTATCAGGGGCCGCTGGACGATTTGCCCCTAGAAGTACAGTGTCTCATCGAAGCGGATATCCTAGACAAGGTCGGCGCGAACGGAACCGCCCTGATGCTGTTGCGTATGGGCTATGAGTCCCGGACGCACATGGATTCGGCTGAGATGGTCGACCGTGTCATCGAACGCGGTGAGGACGCACGCGAGCGCGTCGAGAGCGACACAGCAGAGTCCATCGTCCACCAGCGACTCAAGCGGACCCGCTGGTTCCAGGAGTGGCTGACGATGGAAGTCGCCGAAATGGCCGTCGAAGACGACCTCGACGACGTGGCGACCGGGATGGGCGACTCATAAGGCCCGCAGCAGGAACAGGACGCCGGTTCCGGCGAGAACCGCCGCGCTAACCCACGCGATTAGCGGTGCGAGCCGCTCAATACGCGTTCTCGCAGCGACAATGGCCGCCGGAAACCCAGTAATCCAGAGGCCGATCCCGCCGAAAAACCCACCCAACAGCACTGGGTGACCGGTCTGTACGGTTAGTGCCCCGGCTCTGACCGCAGGCACGTACGACGAGACGTCGACCACGCCTGGTTTGAGGAGGCCCACGCCGACGGTGAGCCAGAAGGCGACCTGATAGGGGTTTGTCAGTGCCAGGACGAGCGCCTTGCGAAAGCCCCGACTGTCCCCGGACGTGACCGACGAGTCCCCGTCGGTCACGACCGTATTGGCTTCCTGAACTGCGCCGTACGCGAACCAGAGCATCAAGAGCCCGCCGGCACCGACCATCACGCGTCGGAGTCCCGGCGTCTCGGTGATTACTGTGGCGGCACCGAGCACGGCGAGCACGAAGAAACAGGCATCAGCAGTCATCGCGCCGAGGCCAGCGAAGAAACCGGCTCGCCAGCCCCGCAGCGCGCTCTCCTCGGCGATGACCGCGTTCATCGGCCCCGGCGGCGCGGCCAGTGCGAGGCCGAACAGGACGCCACCGAGGGCTGTCGGGACGAGCGAGAGCGCACCGAGCTGGAGCACGGCGAGTGAGTGATACATCTACAGTCGGAGAAAACAGAGCTGTCTCTTATACACATCTCTGATGG
>NZ_AOLY01000008.1 GCF_000336635.1 Haloarcula japonica DSM 6131
CCGCTCAGAGATGTGTATAAGAGACAGCCTGCTCTTCTTCCTTCTTGTCGAGTTCGCGCAGGCGCTTCTGGACGCGGACGAAGTCCTCGTGGTGCTGGTCGGCCGCTTCCTGGGCTTCGACGAACTCCTCGTGCTTCTCGTCGGCCTCGTCACGGATCTCGTCGGCCTCGCGGTAGGCCTCGATCATCTCGTTGTGGTGCTTCTGGGCCTCGTCGGCCAGCTCCGTGACCTTCTGGTGGTGCTTTGAGGCTTCCGAGCGGACCTCTTCCGCTTCCTCTTTGAGCTCTTCGAGGTCGCCGCCCTGATCGAGCTTCTCCTGTTTCTCCTGAAGCTTCTCGCGCTTCGTCTCGATCTTCTCGATGAGCTCCTTCTCGTCCTCCGAGGAGAGCACTTCGGTCTGTTGCTTGAACTCGAGGTCTTCGATCTCCTCTTTGAGCTGTTCGACCGACGTGCCCTCGTCGAGTTCGAGGTCGTTTTTCAGGTTGTCGACCTTATCGAACAGCTCGTTTGCTTCCGCATTGAGCTCGTTACGCTGGTCCTTGTGCTCCTGGACCTGTTCGTTGAGCTCGTCGCGCTTCTCGCGGTGTTCCTGTGCTTCGTCGACCTTCTCGCGAGTCTTCGCGTTCAGGTCGTCGCGGGCGGAGGCCCGCTCGGACGCCATCTGGTTCAGCTCGTTTCGTCGGTCGCGGAGCTGGCCGGCGAGTTTGATGAGCTCGCCTTTCGATTTGTTTTCGAGATCCTCTTCGGTTACTGTAACGTTCTTTGATTCGTCTATCGAGTCTGCCATTGTTGAATCCTCTATGCCATCACCGCTTCAGCACAGACAGTCGGCCCACTACTGAGGGGCTGACACCAATAACAAGGGTTCCCTCTCATGTTGGGCTGAAAGCGATACTGCCTGAACGCGGAAGCGTTCTGGTGTCTACAAATAGAGGAGGATATTGTTTAAACATTCCGGTGCATTGAATACCGCGTCAACCTCTCACACGCCATATTTCAGGGGTGAGACGGTCGCTATCACACCGTGGTTCCCCTGTATATCATGGACATGTATTACTCGCTAATACGATACTCGTTCTTGACGACAGTCTGGCCGTCGGTGGCGGCGAGTGTCACGTCGTCACCGGCCGATAAAGTAAGCGTATCGACGGTGACGCGGGCAAACGGGCCGACGGTGTGTTCGGCCTGTTCGCGATCCCCGTTGCAGTCCCATTCCACTGTGAGGTCCGCTTTTTCCGGACGGTCGTGGAGGACAACGATATCTTGTTCGCCGGGCGCTGCGTCCGAGAGGACGACTTGTGTGGGTTCGTAGCTGTCGGCGAGAGCGCGGAATGCCGTCTTTTCGGTACCGTCAGCGGCGAGCAGACCCATGCCCGCGTCACCGACATCACGGAGGCTATCCACGACGATGAGCGGCGCGTTACGTTGCCGGAGCGTTTCGGCGACCTCGCGGACGACGCCGGACTGATACGCCTGCGATGCTTCGACTCCGCCGTCGACGTGGCGGTCGTGGCAGGCGCTATCGAACCCAGGGCTGTCGCCCGGGTCCGGCGTTCCTAGCGAACCAGCGCCAAAACCGGCGACGACATCCCCAACGTCGAACTGGGAACAGAGCCACTGGAGGTCGGCTGTGTCGCCGTATCGCCAGCCGGGGTACAGCGTGACCGCATCGGGATCGATTCCGGGGGGGCCGACCACCGGGAACGTTGGGACGGAGTCGACAGCCGTCGCCACCGATGCGGCATCCGCATCGTCGTAGCTGGCTCGCCAAGCGCGCCAGCGAAAGCGAAGCCTGTCGAGGAACCCGGTACCCAGTCCGTCAGCGTACGACGGCACCGGTTCGTCATGAACACCAACCGCCGTGAAACTGGGATGCTGTGCGTATGCCGCATCAAGCTGCGTCGCGATGGCAGTTCCCCGTTCGGTGTCGAACGAACCGGGACCCGACAGCGGGAGGTCCTGCCAGAGCAGGACGCCGTGATCGTCACAGGCGCGGGCCACCTCCGGCGGCGTCCCCTGGGCCCGTACCCGGACCAGGTTCGCGTTGGCGTCGACGGCCCGTGCGACATCCTCGGCGGTCGGGTCGAGCAGCGTCACGCCGCGAACCGGCATGTCCTCGCCGTTGACCCGCAGACCATCGTCGTACGAGACGGTGCGCAGTCCCGTCGTCACCGAATGTTCGGCGTCCCCGAGCTTCGCGCTGAGGACATAGCGGGACTGCTCGCCGCGGTCGTGGGGCCACCACAGCGACGGGTCCCGTACGTCCATCGTGTAGCTCACCGTCGCCGTCTCCGCGTCGGTCGAGACACGGGCCCGGTCCATCATCCCACCGCCGCGAACGTCGCCCTCCGGCCGGAGCGAGAGCGTGATCCGGTCATCGAGTGGCTCCTCGGTCAGGACGGTCGCCGACACCTCCACCGTCGCGTCGGTCACGTCTGCTTCCGACACCTGTGGCTGGACCGAGAGCTCGCTCACACAGGGGTCCGGTCGGGTTTCGAGGCTCGCGTCCCACCAGATGCCCGGAACGCAGCGCTCTGGTGGGAGTTGGTCGGTCGCGTGTAGACCGCCGAAACGGTCCTCGGGCGCGCGACATTCCACGACGACCCGGTACTCCTCACTCTCGGGGAGCCGCACCCGGAGCGGTTCGAAGTAGGCGTCGTGACTGGCGAGCCGGTCGCCGTTGCACCACACGCGTGTGTGTGCGTATGTCCCGTTCAGTACGAGCAGGGTGTGTGCGTCGCTCTCATCCCGCGGGTCCGAGAACGTCGTTTCGTAGGCCACGGCCTCGGCGCCGGCGAACTGCTCGGGTCGGCCGGGCACCGATACCGGCTCCCACGACTCCGGGGACGGCATCTCGTCGTCCGGCGCAACCGCCGCGCCGCGCCACTCCAGCGACATACCTTGTGGCCCGTTCCCCGAGGGCATATCCTTTGCCCCACGGCTTCACTTTCACTTTCACTCCGGGGATGGCTCGCTTTGACATAGGTAGCCACCTACTATCCAGATATGCTCACCGAACTGCACGAGGCGGCGACACCGACCTGCGAGGCCCAGCACTGCGAGCGCCCGCTCGGCGAGCCAGCGCTGGTGTTCGAAACCGAGGCCGGTCGCCGTGAGGCCCACGAGTGTGCTTGCGGTGCGGTGACGGTTACCGTCGTGAAAGCGGAGTCGTCCCGCTGAAGTACGCCCGGCAGTGACGGGGAAGTATGACACTTGAGGAAGTGGTCCGGGCACAGGGCCACGAAAACGTCTCCGGCGAGCACGCCAGCACGCTGGAAGTGACGAGCGACGACTTCCTGACTCCTGCAGGTGACTGTATTCTAGCTATCGAAGCCGACCGCGTCCCCGCCGACTTCGATGAGGAGTTTGTGAAGGCCTGTCAGGACGCCAATGCGACGATTACGGCGACTATCGAGGCCGACGATCAGAATGTTACCGTGACCGGGACCGGCCACCCCGACCTGTCCTTTGAGAACGACCGCAGCCACGTCTTGCGGACGAGCGACTACGTCGACGACCGGACGGTGATGGTGAACGCCGACGCCGCAGCCGGTGACGTGGATCGGGACCTCGTCGACGCGCTCGCTGACGGCAGTGAAGCGACGCTGACACTGTCCGTCGAGCACAGTAACGAGTAAGCGGCGTCTTCTCTGTCGGCGGTCGTGCCGCTATTCGGCAGTGTCAAAAGAAAACAGGTTAGAGCGCCTGTACCGCTATCTCGCTTAACTCGACGAGATGACGTCGTCGATGCGGACGATCATCGTCGCCGCCTCGGTGGCGGAGTCGACCGCTTCGCGCTTGACAGCGGCGGGGTCGAGGATGCCGTAGTCGACGGGGTCACCGACGACGCCGGTCTGGCCTTCGCTGATGATGCCGGCGATGCCCTCGCTCTCGTGTTCGGCGCGGAGATCGACGAGCGCGTCGATGGCGTCGAGGCCCGTGTTCTCCGCGAGCGTGCGGGGGAGCACGTCGACGGCGTCGGCGAACGCTTCGACGGCGAGCTGCTTGCGGCCCTCGATGGACGCCGCTTCGGAGCGGATGTGGTCGGCGATGGCGATCTCAGTCGCGCCTGCGCCGGGGACCACACCGCCAGCGTCGAGCGCGGCGATGACGGTGTCGAGTGCGTCATTGAGCGCGCGTTCAAGCTCGTCGACGACGTGTTCGGTGGAGCCGCGGGCGATGACCGTGACGGACTCGGCGGTCGCGCCGCCGGTGATGAACGTCACGTCATCGTCGCCCTGCTTCTCGACGTCAACGCTGTCGGCGTGGCCGAGCGCGTCCTCGTCAAGGGATTCGAGGGAGCCGACGCGCTTTGCGCCGGTCGCCTCGACGATGTCCTTGGCGGTCGAGGAGCTGATGCTGTCGGCAACGAAGACGCCTTCCTTGGCGAGCTGGGAGGCGACGCGGTCGGCGACGTCCTCGGTGACGAACGCGACGTCAGCGCCGCTTTCGAGGACATCCTCGGCGTAGCCCTGCAGTTCGCCCTCTTCGGCGTCGAGTGCGGCGTTGAGCTGGTCGACGCTGGAGACGTTGTACTCGGCGTCGATGTTGCTCTCGCGGACGTCGAGCTCGGTGTCGATGACCGCGATGGACGCGTCCTCGACCGAAGTCGGCATGTTGTCGTGGACGGCCGTCTCGTCGACGATGACGCCCTCGACGAGCTTGGTTGCGGAGGAAGCCGCACCCGTCTGGGTGTGGACTTCGATGTTGTCCCGGCGGACGCCGTTGTCGCTCTTGGCGTGGCGGACGGCGTCGACGACGACTTCCGCGAGTTTCCCGGCCTCGACGTCACCGGTGCCCTTACCGGTCATCGAGGATTCGGCGACTTCGACGAGCGTCTCGTCGTCGAGATCGACGTCGAGGACGATCTCGTTGATAGCGTCCTGTGCGAGTTCGGCCGCGGCGGAGTACCCCTCGACGATTGTTGTCGGGTGGACGTCGTCGTCGAGCAGGTCCTCGCCCTTCGTCAGCAGTTCCCCGGCCAGCACGGACGCGGTCGTCGTGCCGTCGCCCACTTCGTCCTCCTGCGTCTGGGCAACTTCGACGATCATCTGGGCCGCGGGGTGCTCGATGTCCATCTCGGAGAGGATGGTCGCCCCGTCGTTGGTGATGACCACATCACCGTCGTCGGAGACGAGCATCTTGTCCATGCCGCGGGGACCGAGCGTGGTCCGTACGGACTCGCTTACGGCCTTTCCGGCGGAGATGTTCGATGACTGTGCGTCCTTCCCGTGTGTGCGCTGGGCGTCCTCATCAAGGATGAAAAGAGGCTGGCCGCCCATGCGTCGCTGGCCAGATGACATATGTGTTGAACCTCACTTAAGACAAGGCAAGCGGTTCTATATAAAACTTTCTAACGGCGTAGACCGCTCGTCGGGCGACAGCGCCGTGCTGTCCCTGTAATCCTGGCCGGACCTACACACCTTTTAATATGGGTTATACACACCGTATAGTAGATGCTGGAGCTGGAGCACGGCTTTCGCGTCGTCGACGTACACGCACGACTGGAGCCCGACGAGCAGCGCCGAGCCCGAGACGGCATGGGTGATCCGGAGCAACTGGAACGGGAGATGCACCAGGCCGGCGTCGTCCGCTCCGTCGTCTTTCCTGGCGAGCGAGACGGCTCGTATCTGAAAGCGAACAACGCTGTCGCCCGGATGACTGTCGAGCGACCGATGATCGCCTTCGCCAGAGTCAACGGCGCTCGGGATCCAGGGACCGGCCCCGGATCGACCCTTCGCAACCTCGCGAGCAGTCGCACGGAGGAACACACCTCTCCTGCGGATATCGAACAGTACGCCTACGACGACCGGTTCTACGGCTTCAAGCTCCATCCGCCGACCGACGGGCTGCCAGACGAGGACGTGCTCGCAGAGCTAGAGTCGGTGTCGCTGCCCGTCATCGTCCACGGCGGCGAAGGCTTCCAACCCGAAGCCGTCGCCGAATCGCTGTTAGCCTACGACTTCCCGGTTATCCTCTCACATTTCGGCGCGCATCCGCTCCGGAAGGACCTGATGGAACGCGCCATCGACCTGCTGGAGGGCCACGACAATCTGTATCTCGATACCAGTGCAGTCCGCTACCGGGGGCCGATGGAACGAGCGGTTCTGGAACACCCCGACCGCGTTCTCTTCGGGAGTGGCGTCCCCGGCGTCCATCCAAACGTGGCCGTAATGGAGATTCTGACACTGGACGTCCCCGAAGACGCGATGCGCAAGGTCTTTTCGAACAATCCAAACCGCGTCATCGAGGCGCTGGCCCCCTGACCGCCACAGCGCGGGTCGCGTGACTACCGCCAGTCGTACACAGTAACTGCGCGGTCCGCGCGCGCGGAGCGGCCGTTCGGGTTCCGACAGGGTGTCCGGTCGGTCACCCGTGCGCGGAGCCCGTCGACGATTCCTGACCCGATCCCGCCGAACACGTCCTGCCCGTTGCCGAGCCACTGCGACGGGGTCGTCTCCCCGCGGATGACATCGATCAGCGCATCTTTCGCGTCACCGACCGCGTGGCTGAGGAGTCGCCGTACCACGGTTGGCCGGACGTTGTAGTTTTTCACCAGCCGATACGCAAGCGAACGGTACTTCCAGTTCCAGTCGGTCTCTGCGATGCCGCCGTCGGCCTCGAACTCGCGACTGACACACATTTGGGTGCTCCAGTCGACGCCGTACTCACTGGCGGCCATCCGGTGTGCGAAGTCCCGGGCGCTGCCGACGTTCAGATACTCGTCGAACCCGTCGAGTGCTTCCAGCACCTCCGCGTCGAACGCGACGTTGCCGGGGTTGAAATACGTCACGTCGCGACCGGCTATCGTCCGTGTTTCCTCTGTTTCGGTCGTCATCCCGGCCCACAGCTGCTGGTGTGTTGGCCCGGTGATGGCTTGGGTTGCCCCCGAGAGCCCGTTTTTCACGGCGTCAGCCCAGCCGGACTCGACAGAGAGCGACTGATGGACGAGCGCGATAACGTCCCCTGTCGCACGGTCAATCCCTGCATTGCGGGCGACCGTGACTGAGCGGTCGGCGATTTCGACGAGAATAGACACGTCATCCCGGTCGCGAATCATTCCGGTCGTGCCATCGGCCGACGGGCCGTTGACGACGATCACTTCCGCATCCGGAACCTGCTCGGTGAGTGCGTCCAGACAGCCGGTCAGCTCTTCCCGGCCGTTCAGCGTCGGGACCACTACCGAGATATCCATACCTCTGGGTACGACGGCGAAGGCGCTTAAAAGTCGCGGGAGACGGATGGCGACCCTCTCATTCGGTGGAAAACGGGTCGTTCGAGCCGCGGGACGCTACACGTGGGTGTTCCAGTACGACACCGAAGCCAGCTTTTCACCCAGTGGCGTGCCGCCAAGCGCAGTATCGAGCGAGCGGAACGAGGCGGCCAGTTCGTTCGGAATCTTCCGATAGAAGCCGTAGGGAAGCAGCCAGTCGTGGTTCGCGTCGGTCAGTTCCAGCCCGGCCCCGTCTAGCAGCCGGTCGATCTCCCAGCGGGAGTAGAGCCGCGACCCCATCGGGAGCGCCCAGTTGTATATCGAGCGGGTCGAGAATCGATTGAACGTATCGAAGAAAACCTGTTCCTTCGAGACGCGGCGCATCTCCGCGAGGAACGCCGCCGGCGTATCCGCCAGATGGAAAAAGCGCATCGCAAACACGGTGTCGAAATGGTCGTCCGGGAACGGTAGCCGGGCCGCGTCGCCCCGCATAAACTCGACGTGGTCGTCGACACCGGTCGCCTGTGCTTTCTCACGGCCCTGCTGGAGCATCGGTCCTGAGATGTCCAGTCCGGTGATGTTCGCACCGCGCTCGGCCAGCATCACGGTGAACCGTCCGGTCCCGCAAGCTACTTCCAATACGTCCTTGTCAGCCACAGGGCCGATAGCGTCGAGGACGGCCCGCTTCTCGCGTCGGTCGATCAGTCGACCACCGCGGGAGAACCGCTTGGCCTCGTACTCTTCGGCCACGGTGTCAGCCTGATACCACTCCTGCCCTTTCACGGTGTATTGCTCACCCCGCGGGGGATAAAACGATACTGGAATCCCCTTTCATCGGTCGGATGGGTTGCCAACCAATCCAGCGCTGGCCACACCCCCAACCCTGAAGCTTCTGGGCGTGCTTTCTGGATAGCGACCGGAACCGCACGATGGCGGATCTGTATAAGGGTACATTAAACACTTCATAGAATCTGTATTGTTTGGTCATGCATATAGCCAAGTTTTACCAGTAAGTCTGGAATATCAGCCACTATGAGCGCATTAACTGAAAACGCCGCACCGGCACCGTTCACCGACGAGGAGTTCCGCGATACGCTTCGTGAACTCCCACCGAGCGCGAAGCTCGTTGCGAAGGTGCTGGAGGACGACGCCCCGCTGTCACAGGGCGAACTGGCCGAGAACTCACTACTCCCGGACCGCACCGTCAGGTATGCCCTGAACCGACTGGAGGAGTCTGAGCTGGTAGACTCGCGGTACAGTTTCACCGACGCACGCAAACAGGTTTATTTCCTCACGGTCTGACCCGCCGGCATGGACTGGCAGCGGGCCGACGTGTCCGTCCCGACACGGGCACCGACCGGCAGCACGGCAGCGTACGTTTGCGGCGACGAGGCGGCTCTTCTCGTGGACCCCGCGGCGACGGCTGATGCGCTCGATTCGCTTCTCAGTGACCGCACCCTCGCCCACATCGCGCTCACGCACCACCATCCTGACCACGCCGGAGCCGTTGCACACTACGCCAGAGAGACGAACGCGACGGTCTGGGCGCGCCACGGTCGGGCGGGTGCGTTCGAGGCCGCGACCGGCGTTTCCCCCGACAGATTACTCAGCGAAGGGACAACGATTCCGACCGATGCAGGCCCAGTGACCGTCCTCGACACACCGGGCCACGCGCCGGAGCACGTCGCCTTCGCAACCGACGGGACCATCGTCTCCGGCGACCTCGCTGTCGCCGAGGGGAGCGTCGTCGTCGTCGCACCCGAGGGCGACGTTCGGGCCTACCTCGCGTCGCTGCGTCGTCTCCACGCCAGAAACCCCGACGCACTGTTGCCGAGCCACGGGCCACGTATCGAGAGCCCACGGGAGACCTGTGCGCGCCTCATCAATCATCGACTGGAGCGCGAGCGGCGTGTTCGGGACGCTGTCGACGACGGGGCCGATACCCTCGACGAAGTCCTCGACGCCGCCTACGAGAAGGAACTCACCGGCGTGCGTGATTTGGCCCGCGCGACAGTGCTGGCCCATCTGGAAAAACTGGCCGTCGAGGGCACGATCTCGTGGGACGGCCAGCGGGCCGCACCGAATCCGGCGGACTGACGCCTTTTTGCCTATCGGCCCGCTATCGAGGCTGTGGACTCCCTGGAAACCGAACTCGAACGGGCCCGTACGCTCGACGAGTCGGAACTGGCCGACGCTATCGAGACAATCGGGTTCGAATGCACCCGCTGTGGGGCCTGCTGCAAGGCCGAGTCGGCGTGTGGCGAGGGTGGAGAGAGTGACAACGAGGTTGGCGGAGCCGCCGGTGGCGACTCCGGGACCCACGGGTCCGGCGAGAACGCTGCTTCCGCCGAAAACGATGCTGAACCCCACACTGCGACGGTGTTTCCCGACGAGATTCGACGGCTACAGGCGGCCGGGGAGTACGACTTCCGGGACGTGGCCCGGCCGATGCCGTACGGACTGGCCGACGGCCCGGACGGTCCCGAGGGCGAGACGTTCGAGTGGGCGCTCCAGACCGACGACTGCGGCGACTGCACGTTCTACGCTGAGGACGACGACGGCATGGGAGCCTGTACGGTCCACGACGACCGGCCGCTCATCTGCCAGACTTACCCGTTCAGCGTCGCGCTCGGCGGGACGAGCCAGCCGATGGGTGAAGCCGTCGACGAGGAAGGGATGGTCCGGGCCCACGAGTGCGAGGGGCTGGGTCGGGACATCTCCAGAGCCGAGGCCGAGGAATTAGCCGCGGCGCTCAAGGAACGTGCCGTTCGGGAACTCGAAGAGGCCATCGGCGTCCGCGACAACTATCAGCCGGTCGACCCGTCAGCCGGACAGGTCGTCGTCCACGACTCCGAAGGGGCAAAGCGCCCCGACGGCAGTCCCTACGAGTAGCTTCAGACGTCGTCGATAATTTCGCCGACCGCGAAATTCGACTTGACTTCGGTCACTTCGATCTTGACTCGTTCGTCGATTTCGGCCCCCGGAACGATGATAACGTAGCCGCGCTCGACGCGGGCGATGCCGTCACCCTGCTTCCCGATGTCTTCGATCTCGACGTAGCGCGTCTCGCCCGGTTCGACCGGCGGCTGTGGCTGGTCCGGTGGCGTGTCCGACACCGTCTCCTCGTCCATTTCCGTCCCCTCGTCTGTGGAGATGAGCGCAACACGGTAGGTACTGCCCGAGTCGACTGCGCCCGTCTCGATCTCTCGACGCGGGACCTCCACGACATACCGGTCCCCCTCGTCGCGGATATCAGCACTGAACAGACACAGCAGTTGATCCGAGATTTCCAATGTGATAGACCTCCGTTCGGCCACAAAACGGGCCAATACTAAAGAACTGCCGGAGCGAACGACTGTTACCGTCCCAACTGCGGAGCGATGACGAGCGCTCACGGTGTTTCCCGCCTGTACCAACTACCTGTCGCGTGGCCCAACTCGCGGCAGTATCTCCACTTCAAGCAAGAGAAAACCGCAAGACAGCGAGCCGTTAACCGTCTGTACCAAATCCCATAAGGGTGTCTCGGTACTGTTAGTAACTGTACTAATGAGCGCCACCGCACAAACCACCGACAGTCCGCTTTCGGACAAGCAGCGACGTATTCTGGAGTATCTCCGGTCGAACGCTGACGACCAGACGTATTTCAAGTCACGGCTTATCGGCGACGCGCTCGACCTCTCGGCCAAGGAAGTCGGGACCAATATGACCGCCATCGCCGATGGCGACTACGACCTGGCCGTCGAGAAGTGGGGATACTCTTCTTCGACGACTTGGATGGTCGAAGCCTGAACAGGAACCGACTCTGACGCGGATACACCGGCACTCTCCCTGCCGTCCGAGCGGGTCCGCGATAGAAGTCTGTGTAGTAGAGCCTCGGTGTCGCCACTCATTCTTTGTTACAGCTACTTTACCCTGATATGCCAGAATGTATTGTAACTTGTGAATGTCTATATTAATAACTAATGAGTCCATAGTCAATCACATCAATGGGCGAGGCTGGTTCCGCGATCCGGGTGCTTCACGTCGATGATGACCGGCAGTACGCGGAGACGGCAGCGGCGTTCCTCGAGCGCGAGTCGGCCGAGTTCGATATCGATATCGCAACAAATGCGCAGAAGGGCGCGCGTCTGCTCGAAACAGAACCAGTTGACTGTATTGTTTCCGACTACGAAATGCCCGACCAGAACGGCATCGACTTCCTCGAATCGGTCCGTGAGGACTATCCGGACCTCCCGTTTATTCTGTACACTGGCCGCGGCAGCGAAGCGGTCGCCGGTGATGCGATCTCCGCAGGCGTCACTGACTATCTGCAGAAATCCTCAGACACCAGCCACTACGCCCTTCTCGCGAACCGAATCGTCAACGCTGTCGAGCAGTACCGATCACAGCGAGCCCTCGAAGAGAGCAAAGACAGACTTTCGCTGTTTATCGACCAGTCGCCGCTCGGTTTCGTCGAGTTCGACCGGGATTTCGAGATCATCCGCGTCAACGACACCCTCACAGATATCTTTGGTTACACCGAAGACGAACTGGTCGGGGAAACGTGGGAGGTGTTCGTCAGTGATGAAAGCTACGACCACGTCGAAGCAGTCACGTCTGCCCTCAGCGATGTCAGTGGCGGTTACCACAGCATCAACGAGAACGTCCGGAAAGACGGCGAGCATATCGAGGTCGAGTGGCACAACCGACTCGTCACCGACGACTCGGGCGATGTTGTCACCATCTTCTCGCACTGTCAAGAGGTCACCGAGCGGATCGAGCACGAACAGAACCTTGCCCAGTTACGCGACTTCTTCGACGAGGCGGAGCAACTCGGCGACCTCGGAGCTTGGGAGTACGACGAAAGCGGGATGTCAACTTGGACGGCGGGCACCCGCCGTATCCACGAGGTCGACGACGACTTCGACCCGACGGTCGACGACGGACTATCGTTCTACCACCCCGATGACAGAGAGACGGTTGCGGACGCCGTCGAAGCGGCCCTCGAACACGGGGAACCGTACGACCTTGAGGTCAGGCTCGTCACCGCCAGCGGTAACTGTCGGTGGGTCCGGACCCGCGGCAAACGTGTTGAGGACTCGGAGAGGCGGACAGTTCGGGGCTTCATTCAGGACATCACCGAACAGAAGGAACGCGAACGCCGCCTTCGTGTCCAAAACGAGCGCTTGGATTCCTTTGCCAGTGTCGTCAGCCACGACTTACAGGGGCCACTGACAGTTGCACAGGGCCACTTAGAACTGGCCCAGCAGGAAGTGACCAACGACCATCTCGACAGCATCAACGATGCCCACGAGCGGATGCAGACGCTCATCGACGATATCCTGACGCTGGCACGGGACGGACGTGCGGCGACGACCACTGAGGCCGTCGCGCTCCAGACTGCCGCGACCGCGTGCTGGGAGACTGTCGACACGGGGAACGCGACTCTAGAGACCACGACGGACAGCGTTGTGTTCGCTGACCCTCGCCGACTACAACGCCTGCTGGAGAATCTATTCCGAAATTGTGTGGCGCATGGAGCGGCACCCTCGCTCTCCCAGTTACAGGGAGAGCGTTCGGAACGTGAGTCGATGACCGGTCTGGGACAGTCCGACAGTGCCGTCGAGAACGACGGTGGGGTGACTGTCACTGTCGGTGACCTCGACGGGGCTAGCGGGTTTTATATCGCCGATGACGGTCCGGGTATTCCCGAAGACGAGCGAGACACGGTGTTCGAAGCGGGCTACTCGACCGCATCCGAAGGCACCGGCTTCGGCCTCGCAATCGTGGCCGATATCGCCGCCGTCCACGGCTGGGAGGTCAGCGTGACCGACAGCGAGTCGGGCGGAGCGAGGTTCGAAATAACCGGCGTCGACAAAGAGACGTAAGCGAGAAACGGATGCAACCGGGCCGACAGTGGGCGGGTTCTACCGCTAGTGTCACGGGTCGTAGCGCAGCAGCGAGTCGGCCTCGCCGGCCAGCGCGGCGACATCATCACCGAACGAATCGGCGTACCGTATCAGCAGCGTCAGGACGGTTTCGGGTTCCGTAACCGCGTACCCGTCTTCTCGTGACAGGAGCCCGGCAGACTCCAGGTCAGCGGCGTAGTTGCTCACCGTCGGACGCGACACGTCCAGTTCGCTGGCCAGTTCCGAGGCTGTCACGTCCGGGCGACGGAGGAGCGTGACCAGCATCCCGCGGGCGGTCGACCGGCGGAGGTAGCCAAGTGCCACTTGCTCGAACTCTGTAAATTGGCCGGCCGGGAAGTAGCGCCGGTAATCGCCGTCCTTCTGTGAGGCGACGACGCCCTCGTTTTCCAGTCGGTGGAGGTGGTGCTGGGCCTCACCGGTCCCGAGTTTGAGGTCGTCTCGAAGCTTCGAGAAGTGTGTCCCAGGATGTGCCGAGACGTACCCGGCGATGGCGTCGGGCGCGTCGCTCTCGCTCCCGCTGTCGCCGAAGCGGGCAAACGGGCTCGCTGCCCCGAGGGCGGCAAAGCGACGGAGCGTCGCTCGCTTGTCCTCGTCCACGTCGCCCTTACGTGTCATTGCTACCGAAAAGGTGGGTCGGTAATAAAACGTCTTCGCCTGATTATCAGGCTTAGTCGTCCTTGTCGACTTCCGACGTTCGCGTCGTGTCGTCGGGACCGCCGGCCACATCCGTCGTGCCCGAGTCGTCGTCGATTTCAGCGTCCATCTCCTGAATCATCTCATCGGCGCTGTCGAGGCCACTGTCCTGACCCTGCTTGATTTTCTGTGCCTCTTCTTCCATAGCCTCGACATCGACTTCGGCTTCCTCGTCGATCTGACCGAGGATCTCCTCAATATCGTCCAGACCGAGCATCTCGCGGGTCTCGTCGTCGAAGTCAAGCGCTTCCAGGGAGTGGCCGTTCTCCTTCACGTCCGAGCCCTGGAGGTGCTTGCCGTAGCGGCCCACCAGCGAGGTGAGTTCCTGCGGGAGGATGAACTTCGTCGACTCGCCCTGGCCGATCTCGGCGAGCGTCTCCATCCCCTTGTCGATGACGGCGCGCTCGCCCATCGATTCGGCGGATTTCGCACGCAGGACGGTCGAGATAGCGTCACCCTGGGCTTCCAGGATCTGGCTCTGCTTCTCACCCTGGGCGCGGATGATGTTGGACTGCTTGTCACCTTCTGCCGTCTCGATGGCGGAGCGCCGTTCACCCTGGGCTTCCAGGATCATGGCACGGCGTTTCCGCTCGGCGGAGGTCTGTTGCTCCATGGCCTGCTGGACGTCCTTCGAGGGGTTGACCTCGCGGACCTCGACGCTCTCGACACGGACACCCCACTCATCTGTGGGTTCGTCGAGTTCTTTCCGGATTCGGGCGTTGATTTCGCCCCGCTTGTTTAGCGTGTCGTCCAGTTCCATGTCACCCAGTACGGCACGGAGGGTCGTCTGAGCGAGGTTAGAGACTGCACGCTCGTAGTTGTCGACTTCGAGGAAGGCCTTCTTCGGGTCCATCACCTTGATGTAGACGACGGCGTCGGCGGTCACCGGCGAGTTGTCGCGGGTGATAGCCTCCTGCCGTGGCACGTCGAGCGTCTGGGTACGCATGTCGAACCGCGTCACGTCGGAGACGAAGGGGTAGATGAAGTGAATCCCCTGGTCGAGGACGCCGCGGTAGGTACCGAGGACCGTGTAGGCACCTTTCTGGTACGGGCGGATGATCACGACGCTGGAATACACCAGCGCGATGGCGATCAGGAGGAAAATGACGGTAACGAAACCGACGAGTCCTCCCAGACCTTGCAGCGGTGTCGCGGGGAACATGACAACCGAATCTCCGGAGCGCGCAAGGAAAAGGCTTCGGTGTCCCTGTCACAAACTACCGAATCTCACACCTACGCCCGCTCGGACTCTCGTTCCGGCTCGGCGTCCGTATCGCCCCGGTTTCGATCACGTTCGAGCGCGCGGTCGATTTCGTCGCTCGCTGACTCCACCGCTTCGACTTCGAGCACGTTCCCGCCGCCGGGGTCAATGACGATGATTTCCGCCCCCTCTTCGATGGGGTCGCCGGAACTGCGAGCCTGGTAGTAGGGATTGAAACCGCCGTCTTCCAGTTTGACCTCGCCGTCACTCCGGGTTACGCGCTCAGTCACAGTCCCGAACTGGCCCGTGAGCGAGTCGGAACTGAGCGTCTGGCCACGGCCGGGGGCTGCGAAGTCGAGCTTTCGATACCCCCAGAGCGTGACCGCTGTCGTCGCAAGGACGACGACCGTGAGGATGAGTGGCGCGAGGATACCCAGGCTCGCCGGGATGAACAGCCCGACCAGCCCCGCCGTCAGCAGGGCCACGCCGAGAACGAAGAAATGCGTCCCGGGGGCGAGCGCCTCGCCCACGATGAGGCCCGCGCCGGCCAGAAACAGCAGGATGGAGAGCGACATACCTAACAGTGGTTCGGCCTGCAGCGGGGCAACTGTCGCCAGCGGGTTCACCATGCCCTGACTTAGTGTCGGAGCAGGATTAAGTGTCGGGGTGGAGAGCACGACTCTGTAGTCACCGGTGTAGTCTCACGCGTCGCTCGTCCGGACGAAGAACCCGTACAGCGCCGCCGTACCGATTGCAACAGCCAGAACCACACCGCCGAGAGTCATCGGCGCGTATATCTCCGCCCCGAGGAACATCCGGCCGAACGCGAGAATCGCGATGCAGACCCCCAGCGCGACGAAGACCACGTTCTCGGGCTTCGGAACGCCGGGCGTCACGTCCAGGTCCGGGGCGAACGAGCCGGCGACCGCGCCCTCCTCGTCGGCGGCGTCACTGTCGGGTTCATCCTCGATACGAATCACGTCGGCGTCTGTCGCCAGTTCGTACTCCTCGGTGAACGTGTCGCCCGTCGCGGCCGCGTCGTCCTGTGCGGCCCCGTCGTCATTCATGGGTCGCGGTACGTGCCGTGACTACAAAAGCGCTGGCGACTGCCGTTACTTGATGCGGGTCCCCAGCGGGGCGTCCTCGTGGGTCGTCAGCAGGTCCGCCTCGTCGCCGGCGGCCAGCACCATGCCGTTGGATTCGATCCCGAACAGCTCGGCTTTCTCCATGTTGGCAAGCAGAATGACCCGCGTCCCTGGGAGGGCTTCGGCGTCGTGGAGCTGCCGGAGGCCGGCGACGACCTGCCGGACTTCGTGGCCGATGTCGACCTCCAGGCGCAGGAGCTTGTCCGCGCCCTCGACCGGTTCGGCGCTGCGAATCTCGCCGACGCGCATGTCGACCCCCTCGAAGTCCTCGAAGCTGATGCGCTCTTCGACGAGCGGCTGGCGGTCGGCGACCTCGTCGTCGCTGTCGTCTCCCTCGCTGTCGCCATCCGCGTCGTCGCTGGCCTCCTCGACTCGCTCCTGTAGCTCCTCGTTCAGGGCTTCGATGTGGTCGTCCTCGACCTGCTCGAACAGCTCCGCGGGGTCGTCGAACTCGGCCGGTGGCGCTTCGAGCGCGCTGTCGAGGGTCACGTCCGCGACGGAGCCCTGTTCGCCCAGTTGGCCCCAGAGGCGCTCGGCCTTGCCCGGCAGCACAGGCTGCATCAGCACCGCGACGGCCTTCGTTAGCTGGACGCAGTCGCGGATGACCTGCTCGGCTTCCTCGGGGTCGTCGTCGACGAGGTTCCACGGCTCGTTGCGCTGGATGTACTCGTTGCCGTAGTTCGAAAGTTCGATAGCGATTTCGGCCAGCTCGCGGATGTCGTACCCGCGGACGGCGGCCTCGAAGTTTTCAATCGCGTCCTCGATGCGCTCGCGCACGTCATCGCTAACGGCAGTGTCGGGCGTCCCGTCGTAGTTCCGCTCGGCGAACAGCAGCGAGCGGTAGATGAAGTTCCCGACGTTGCCGACGAGTTCGCCGTTGACCCGCTCCTGGAAGCGGTCCCACGAGAAGTCCACGTCGGTGTCGATCTGTGCGCCGGTGGCGATGTAGTACCGGAACAGGTCGGGGTGGAACCCGGCGTCGAGGTACTCGTCGGCCCAGACGGCACGGTTCCGCGAGGTCGACAGAGCGTTGCCGTCGATTCCGACGAACCCGGTCGCCAGAATCGACCGGGGCTCGTTGTAGCCTGCGCCCCGAAGCATCGCGGGCCAGAACACCGCGTGGTGCTGGATGATGTCACGGCCGATGACGTGGATGATCTCGCCGTTCTCGTCGGACCACTCGTCGTCCCACGCGGTGCCGTGGCGCTCCTCGCCGTCGACCTTCCAGACCTGCTCCCAGTCGTACTCGTCGTCGCCGACGCGCTCTGCGTACTGCTTCGTCGAGGCGACGTACTCGATGGGGGCGTCGACCCAGACGTACAGCACTAGTTCGTCGCCGCCGTCAACGTCTTCGGGATAGTCCACGCCCCAGTCCATGTCCCGCGTGATACAGAGGTCCTGCAGTTCGCCCTCGATCCACTCGCGGGGCTGATTCTGGGCGTTGTCGGTCCCCTCTAGGCGGTCGAGGAAGCCCTGAAGGTACTCCTGAAAGTCCGCAAGCCGGAGGAACTTGTGTTCGCGGGTGCGGTACTCCGCTGGGTTCCCGGTTAGCGTCGACACGGGGTCCTCGATTTCGCCGGGTTCGAGGTGGCGCTGGCACCCCTCGTCACACTCGTCACCGCGGGCCTGCTCCCCGCAGTAGGGACAGGTCCCCTCGACGTAGCGGTCGGGGAGGGGCTGGTCCTCCTCCGTGTCCCAGGCGACCTCGATCTCTTTCTCGTGGACGTGGTCGTTTTCGACCCACGAGCGGACGAACTCCTGTGTGAGTTCGACGTTGGTCTCGTCGTCAGTGTGTCCGTAGTTGTCGAACTCGATGTTGAACTGCGGGAACGTCTCGGCGTAGGTCTCGTGGAAGTCGAGCGCGAACTCCCGCGGCGCGACGCCTTCTTCGGCGGCGTTGACCGCGACTGGCGTGCCGTGCATGTCCGACCCCGAAACGAACGCTGTTTGCTGGCCGATCCGCCGGAGGGCGCGCGACAGTGCGTCTCCGTCGACGTACGTCCGGAGGTGGCCGACGTGCAAGTCACCGTTCGCGTAGGGCAACCCGCAGGTCACGACCGCCGGCTGGTCCGTCGGAAACTCGTCGTGGCTCATACCTGTTCGTGTGCCACCGACGGGTCAAAAGGGGGTTGGTTTCGGCGTGGGAGCGACGCTCCGGTCACAGCAACGCGAGCGTGCCGCTGGCAAGCCCGAGTGTCACGACGAGCCGCCCAGCACTGCCGAAGAACGTCGCCGCGCCGAACCGATAATAGTCGCGTTCGAGGACGGTGAACGCGTAGATAGAGATCGTATCGGGGAAGAACGGAACACAGAGTGCGAGCGCCAGTCCAACGTAACCGAACTTCCGTGCAAGCTGTACCGTCTTTCGTTCAGACCACTCGACGAGATCGAACCGTGAGCGCTTGATCCAGCGCACGAGTGGGCCGTACTCCTTTGCCTCCTGCCCGATATGGAAGGCGACGAGACTACCGAAGGCCTTCCCGAGGCCACTGACGAGGATAATCGCCGCTATGTTCCCGTTGGTTGACAGCCCGAGCCGAAGGGTTTCGGCCGGAACTAGCACGACCTCGCTCGGGAGCGGGAGAATGAACGCAATCAGGAACGAGTACACCGCGATGATACCCAGTCCGGTGGGGCCGGTGGCCGTACAGACGGCCTCTTCCAGCGGCGACAGTGGGGTACCGGCGGTCGTACAGTCACCGATGAAGGCAATGAACGCTGTGGTCGGTACTACCAAGTCCACGCCTACCTGTAGCAAACAGGCACTTCTAAACCTTCGTATGTCTTCTCGGGAGCGCTCAATACTGATACGTTCGAGACCAGAGACAGCGACTCAGTACCAGTCGAGGTCCGCGACAAACGACCGCAGCATCGACCGCGTGACGTGGGGCATACACACGACGCGCATCTCGCCGGCCCCGGTCTTCGAGACCCGCCAGCCGCGCTCCCGGAGTTCGTCTGTCATCGGCATCGAGAGGTCGGCCGCGACGAGCGGGAGTTCGGGGCCGACAACGTCGTGGCCCCGCGCCGATAGCTGGTCGGCCAGCCAGTCGGCGTTGGCCATCGACGTTTCGTACTGCTGCTCGTAGCCCGCGGGCCACAGCGACTCCATCGCCGCGACAGCGGAGGCCACGCCAGCTCCCGACCGCGTGCCCGTCAGCGTGAGCTGGTCCGTTGATTCCAGATACGGCGTTTCGACGGCGAGTTCGTCGAGCAGCGACCGGTCGCGTGCGAGCAGCCCCCCGGCGGGAACCGCCGCCTGTCCGACCTTGTGCGGGTCGATGGTCATCGTGTCGATGTCGGCGTGGTCGAAGTGCCAGTCGTGGTCGGTAAACGGGAGGTAGAAGCCGCCCCACGCAGCGTCGACGTGACAGAGCGCGTCGACCGTCTCGGCGAGGTCGGCGATGGCCGGAATCGGGTCGACGTAGCCGTACTCGGTCGAACCGGCGACGCCGACCACACACACGGTGTCCTCGTCGACGAGTTCAGCCATCGCCGTCATGTTGCTACGGTAGTCCGTCGCCGGCGCGGTCCGCAGTTCGACGCCGAGCACGTCCGCAGCTTTGGTAAAGGAGAAGTGTGCGTGGACGGGCGCGACCACATTCGGGTCGTCGGTATCGGCGCGGTTGCGGGCGATGCGTATCGCCTGAAGATTGGCCTCTGTCCCGCCCGAGGCGACGTAGCCCGCGGGGTCCGAGAGCCCGGTTATCTCACCGAGATACTCGACGGCCTCGCGTTCCAGATCGGCGATGGTCTCGTACGTACCCGGGTCTCCAGGGTTCGTCGCGAGGAAGCGTTCTGCCGCTTCGCGTGCCGATGGATGCGGCACGGTACACATCGACGAGAGGACGCGCTCGAAATCCTGTGGCTCTGCCCGCTGGAGCATCTATCGCGAGTATAGAGGGGGAGCGGTTTAGCCGTTGTGCTCGTCCGTGTCGTTGTCTGCTGTTTATTCCTCCTGATGGCAGCACGCTGGTCAGGCGGGACGGCCACCCGGACTCGGTGCGGGAGCGCGCTTTACCGTCGAGTTACCAGTTCGACGGCCCGATCTTCTTCGTCGCCTTCGCGCGAAAGCCCGTGGGACCGATCAGCGACTCGAAGACGGTCTGGCGCTCCGTATCGAGCGCGCCGCCGAAGGAGCCGACCCGCATTGTCCGATACGTCTCGAACCCCTTGTCGTTGGAGTAGAAGTAGACACTGCCGTGCAACAGCCCGTGGATGAGTTCGTCCGACCGCACGTCGCCAGCGGGTCGGTCAAGCTTGACAAAGGCCACGTTCCCCCAGTTGACGACCGCTTCCCGGAGCCCCATCAGGAACGCAATCTCGTGGTTCTGGGGCAGCCCGAACTCCGTCGCCCGTTCGAGGTCGGTCAGCGAGTCGATGACGATGAGCGTCTCTGCGGCGTCGCTCACCCGGTCACTGATATCGGATAACAGTTTCTCGAACGTTTCCTCGGCTGGCTCTTGTTCCGGTGGCTCCGCGTCGGGTTGTTCGATTTCAGTGTCGCTCCGTCGAGCATCGAACAGCGGCTCAGGGACCGGCAACAGCTCCATGAACCGCTGGGAGAAATCGGCGACGGTCATGTGTTCGGTGAGCGCCTCGAACTGGTAGCCGTCGAGCACGGCGTCGAGTTCGCTGTAGACGTGTTCCCGGTCGTGCGAGAGCGTGATGTAGGTCACCGACTCCGGGATCGCCTCGCTGCGCCGGGCAATACCGTTCGGGACCATCTCGGGGCGGTGTTTCGCAAGCATCAGCGTCGCGAGGCTGGTGTAGGTGAAGGCATCGCCGCCCGCGTCCGACGCCCCGGCCAGCAGGACCGTGCTCCCGGTCGGAATACCCCGAACCTGTCCGTCCAGCCCGGGGATGCCGAAGGGGATGTAGGACACGCCGGAGCTGATACTCTTGGCTTCCGGTGTCGATTCGGGTGCCATACTGCAACGAAGCGAACGTCGCAAAAAAACCTGCTGGCTACGTCGGCCCGTCGTCCCTACCGGACCGATTCCAGCAGGAGGCGCTGTTCGACGCGTTTGACCTCGTGTTGGACGTCACGCACGGCGTCGATGTTCGGCGAGATGGAGGTGACTCCCTCGTCAACGAGGAAATCGACCATCTGTGGCTTCGAAGCGGCCTGGCCGCAGATGCTCGTGGCGACGTCGTGCTCGCGGCAGGTCCCGATGACCTGTCGCATGAGTTCGAGGACGGCCGGGTGGAGTTCGTCGAAGCGGTCGGCGACGTTGCCGTTGTTGCGGTCGACGGCCAGCGTGTACTGGGTGAGGTCGTTCGTCCCGAAGGAGACGAAGTCGATGCCGGCCTCGCAGATGTCCTCGATGGACAGCGCGCTCGCCGGCGTCTCGACCATGACGCCCCAGTCGCGCTTCTCGGGGTCGATGCCGACCTCCTGCATCAGCGCCTTCGCCCGCAGGATGTCCTCGGCGTCGGTGACAAGCGGGAGCATCAGCTCGACGTTGTCGTAGCCCAGGTCGTACAGGCGCTCGAACGCGCGGAGTTCGAGCTTGAACTCACCGGGGCGGTCGAGCGAGCGGCGGATGCCCCGGTAGCCCAGCATCGGGTTGTGCTCGCTGGGTTCGTCCTCGCCGCCCTGCAGTTGGCGGAACTCGTCGGAGGGGGCATCGAGCGTGCGGACGCGGACCGGGCGCGGGTAGAACGCCTCGGCGACCGAGCGGACGCCCTCGACGATTTCGTCGACATAGGCGCGCTCGCCGTGGTCCTCGACGTAGCGCGAGGGCGTCTTGTCCGTCGAGAGAATCATGTGCTCGATTCGCAGTAGACCGACGCCGTCGGCTCCCGTCGCGGCGGCCCGCTCGGCAGCCTCCGGAATAGAGACGTTGACCTTGACCTCCGTTCCGGTCATCGGCTTGACGGCCGAATGGGCCTCGACCGGCCCGGCGTCTTCCTGCTCGTCAGACGTTTCCGGGACCTTGGTCCCTTTCTCGACCGTGCCCTTGTCGCCGTCGAGCGTAACCGTTTCGCCGTCCCGGAGCTTCTGGGTCGCGTCCTCGGCCCCGACGACGGCCGGAACGCCCAGTTCTCGGGAGACAATGGCGGCGTGGCTGGTCATCCCGCCCTCGTCGGTGATGATCCCGTTGGCGCGTTTCATCGCTGGGACCATGTCCGGCGTGGTCATCTCGGCGACGATGATGTCGCCGTCTTCGACCTTGTCGAGGTTGTCGAGCTTGTCGACGATGCGGACGACGCCGGTGACCCGGCCCGGCGCGGAGCCGATACCGGAGAGCCGAACCGCATCCGACTGGCTCTCCATCGCCCCGCCGTCGGCGACGCCCGACTTCGCCCCCGGCGGCTGACTCTCGGCTTCGTTGGCCGAGCCGGCGCTTCCTTCGGGGTCGTCGATAGTCGTGATCGGGCGGGACTGCAGCAGATACACCTCGCCCTCGTAGACCGCCCACTCCACGTCCTGTGGGGTGTCGTAGTGGTCCTCGACGCGTTCGCCGACCTCCAGAAGACGGTGAATCTCCTCGTCGGAGAGGACCCGCTCGTTGCGCTTTTCCTCCGGGACGGAGCGTTCGATGGTCTCCCCGTCCTCACCCCGAACGCACATCACCTTCTTGTCGGCGACGGTCACCTCGTCGATGGTACCCGTCTCGCGGTCGATGATGTAGTTGTCGGGCGAGACTGCGCCGGAGACGACCGCTTCACCCAGTCCCCACGCGGCCTCGATGATGGCCGTTGGCCCACCGGTCGAGGGGTGGCTGGTGAACATGACGCCGGACTTCTCCGCGTCGACCATCTGCTGGACGACGACGGCGATGTCCACGGCGTCGTGTGCGAAGTCGTTCTCGTTGCGGTAGTAGATGGCCCGCTGGGTGAACAGCGACGCCCAGCACTCCTTGACCCGCTGCAGGAGGTCCGTACGCGAGACGTTCAGGTACGTGTCCTGTTGGCCGGCGAAGGAGGCGTCCGGGAGGTCCTCGGCGGTCGCCGAGGACCGCACCGCAACGTCCTCGTCGCCCATCTCGTCGTAGGCGGCCAGCAGGTCCTCGCGGACCGACGGCGGGGTGTCCGTTTCCAGGATCAACTCCTGGGCGCGTTCGGCCGCCTCGGCCAGCGCCTGCGAGTCGTCGCTGTCGACATCGACGGCCTCGAACAGCGGCTCGTCGATTCCAGTTGCTTCGATGAACGACCGATACGTGTCGGCGGTAACGACGAACGCCGACGGAACGGGCAGGCCCGCTCCGGTCAGTTCTCCGAGAGACGCCGCCTTGCCGCCGACCCGCTCCAGGTCGTCGGCACCGATTTCATCGAGCCACAGTGTTGGCATGGACTCACTCGTATCATCTTCAACGACAATTAAGGAAGTTCCGGTTACAGCCAGTGAGGCGTCCGCTCTTCACTCGATTTCGAGTGAATCAGGCAGTCACGCCGCCGGTACGGTTGCACGGTCACGCCTCGATGATATCGTCGTCATCGGCAGCCGGGACGGTCACTGTGCCGTCCAGTGCAGTGACAGCGCGCCCGCCGACCCACACCTCTGTCCCGTCGGTATCGACCGACACCGTTCCAGGTCGGTCGCGGAAGTGTCCGCCCTCAGCGATAATCTGTTCGATGGTGTCATCGAGCGCTCCGTAGCGGCGGACGAACGCCGCGCACGCCCCTGACGCTGCCGCGGTTACTGGTTCCTCTGTTCGGCTCCCGGCCCGGAAGGCTCGGCCGTGGAACGTCGACCGGCGTGTCGCGTCAGCACCGACCGTATCGAACGTGAACGGATACACGCCGGCCGCGTCCGCGCGGTCACAAAGCGAGACGACGGCAGCCACGTCAACGCTGAGATCGCTCAGATGCTCGAAGTAGTTGACCGGAACCATGAGCCACGGCTCGCCCGCGTCGGCTGTCACGAGCGGCAGGTCGGCACCCACGTCTTTGAGCGTGGCCTCGTCGAGTCCGAGCGCGTCCGCGACATCGGCGTAGGGGATGTCTACCTCGGTGATGTCGGCCCGCCCCTGTTCGACCCAGACCATCCCGTTCTGTTTCGTCTCGACGGCGACTTCGCCGGCAGTGGTGGCGACTGTCCACTCACCGTCGTCGATCCCGCCACGCTCGTAGAGCGCCGCGTGCGCCGCAACTGCGGCCGTCTCGGCCTGCACCAACTCCGCTGTCGGCGAGAAACAGCGAAGCCGGCGGTCGGCGTCTTCCGCCGGCAGGACGAACGCCGTCTCGGTGGCCCCCAGTTCGCTGGCGACGGCCTGCATCTGGTCGTCGGTCAGTCCGTCGGCTTCCGGAACGACGCCGGTCGGTGTGCCCGCCGTCGGCTCTGCGGCGTACGCGTCGACAAGCAACGCCTGTCGGGTATCCATGGCACGCAGTTGTGCTGACCCGCAGATAATCTTTTCCGGAGGGAACCGTCGCCGTCCGACGGTGAATTCCGGTGTGATACGCGCCGATGACCGAGACGCGCCCCTGACGGACGACTTTAGTACAGGGAGCTACCACCGGAACGTATGAGCGAGGACGTCGACCTCCCTGAGAGCCACCCCCGCTACGAGTCGCTTTTGACCCGCCACCGTATCGAAGCGGGCGTCGACCGCGGTATCACCTCCCGGCAGGGCCTCATTGCACAGGGCCGTGGCGAGGCCTTCGACTACCTGCTGGGTGAGCGCACCATCGACAGCGCCGACGACGCCGAACGCGCCGCCGCGGCACACCTCCTGTCCGCAGACCACGCCGTCGTCTCGGTCAACGGCAACGCTGCCGCCCTCGTCCCCGGCGAACTCGTCGAACTCGCCGAGGTGACCGGCGCTGACCTCGAAGTGAACCTGTTCAACCGGACCGAGGAGCGCATTGAGGCCATCGCCGAGTATCTCCGCGAGCACGGCGCGACCGACGTGAAGGGGCTGACCGCCGACGGCCGCATCCCCGGCCTTGACCACGAGCGCGCGAAGGTCGACGCCGACGGCATCGGCGCGGCGGACGTGGTGCTCGTTCCCCTGGAGGACGGCGACCGCGCCGAGGCATTGGGTGAGATGGGGAAGACGGAACTGGTCGTCGACCTCAATCCACAGAGCCGCTCGGCCGAAGTGGCGACGGTGCCTATCATCGACAACATCATCCGCGCGATACCGAACATCACCGAGCACGCGCGGGACCTCAGGGACGACCCGGACGCCCAGCGAGACGCTATCGACACCTTCGACGCCGACAGCGCTCTGACCGACGCCGAGCGGACGATTCGGGAGGGAGACCTGGAATGAGCCTGCCACCGTACATCTACGCTGACCGTCGGGTACCAGAGGAGGAGACCGTCAGAGAGACGCTCGACCAGCGGACGATGACCGCTTTCGGGGACGTCGAACAGCTTGAACGCCTCCATCGGGTGTTCTACCCGGTGTTCAAGGTCGACTACGAGTACGAGACCGGCAAGGGGAAGCTGCTCGGGACGACGACGAAGTCCGAAACGGCGTTTCTCGACGGTCTCTGGGCGGACAACGACCGGGCAGTCTCGCAGTACGTCGACGACACCGACGCGGTGGTCCGCCGAGCGACCAGCGACTACGACCTCGGCCGTAGCGACCCGGCGCTTGGCCGCTCTGTCCTGCTGCAGTTTCAGGTTACTGACGACGACGCCCGAGCGTTACTGCCCCAGCGCGTCGCGGAGTACCGCGACCAGCGACAGGACGCCGCCTCCGGCACAGCAAACGTGTTCCTGCGGAAACTACGCGAATCCTACGGGCTCCCCGGAGATTTCGACCCCGACGGATTCGACGGCGTGACCGGTGTTGACCGCCTGTATCTCCCCTTCTGGCTCGCCGAGTACCACTCGCCCGACAGCACGGACGTCAAGCTTGTCACCTTCCGGGACCCCGATGCCCCGACCGAGGAGCTACAGCGCCACGGCTGGCTCGCGGAGTTTTTGAGCGCCGAACCCCGCCGGCTGGCCGAGTACGGCTACGAGGTCAACCCCGACCGGCTCGAACGGAACATTCGGGAGCGAATCGACCAGCCCGATGAATCAAGTTCGGCCGGGACGAGCGGCAATACCGACTCGGACAGTACCGACGGCGTGCCCTCGATAAACCGCGAACGCCCCTCGGACGACGGGACGGTGGTCCAGCCCGACGGCGTCGATATGCAGGCCGATGGGCTGGTCGACCCGAATCCGTCCCGGAGTTTCGCCGATGTGGGCGGGATGTCAGAGCTACTGGAGACGCTCAACCACAAGGTCGTCCGACCGCTGCAGGACCCGAGCGCCTTCGAAGAGTACGGCATCGGCGTCGTCAACGGCGTTCTGTTGCACGGCCCGCCCGGCTGTGGGAAGACCCATCTCGCTGGCGCGCTTGCGGGCGAGGTCGACCATGCCTTCATCGAGGTTACGCCGGCCGATGTTACGAGCAAGTATATGGGCGAACCCGCACAGAAGGTCGAGGAACTGTTCCAGATCGCCCGCGCGAACGCCCCGTGTATCCTCTTTATCGACGAGATCGACGGCATCGCTGGCGCGCGTGACGGCGACAGCAACATGAACAGCAGCGAGCAGCAACTGGTGAACCAGCTGCTCACCGAACTCGAAGGAATCGCAGACGAGGATGTGGTGGTGCTGGGCGCGACGAACCTCGTCGAGGACGTGGACGACGCCATCCGACGCTCGGGTCGGTTCGACGAGCGGGTGGAGGTCCCGCCGCCGGACCCGCAAGCGCGCAAGCAGATTCTGGAGATTCACCTGGCCGGCCGACCGACGGCTGCCGATATCGACCTCGACCCAGTCGTTGAGGAGACGGCCGGCTTCGCGGCCAGCGACATCGAGCTCATCGCCGAGGACGCAGCCCGAAAGGCGTTGCGGGCCGACGCCCCAATCGGGACAGCCCACCTGAGACAGGCCGCCAGGGAGACTGACACCAGCATCCCGGACTGGGTCGACCCCGAGATGGTCGCCGAGAACGGCGTCGTCCAGCCCGACGGCGTCGACCTGCAGGCCAGTTCGCTGGTCGAGACCGACATCGGACGCGACTTCGGCGATGTGGGCGGGATGGGCGAACTGAAGGACCGGCTCGAAGACACGGTCCTCGACCCGCTTCAGAACGCCGACGCCTACGCCGAGTACGGCATCGACGTCCTCTCCGGGCTGTTGCTGTACGGCCCGCCAGGCTGTGGGAAGACCCACCTTGCCGGCGCGCTCGCGGGCGAACTCGGACACAGCTTCGTCGAAATCAGCCCCGCCGACGTGACGAGCAAGTGGATGGGCGAGCCGGCCCGAAACGTCGCCGAGGTGTTCGAGGTGGCCCGCGCGAACGCTCCCTGCGTGCTGTTCATCGACGAAATCGACGGCATCGCTGGCTCGCGGCGCGGCTCGATGAACACGAGCGAGCAACAGCTGGTCAATCAGCTGCTAACCGAACTCGAAGGTGCGGCGGCCGAGGATATCGTCGTGGTCGCCGCGACAAACTTCGTTGAGGATATCGACGCGGCGTTGCGGCGCTCGGGCCGGTTCGACGAGCGGGTGGAGGTCCCGCCGCCGGACGCCGAGGCTCGGAAGCAGATTCTAGAGATCCACCTGCAGGACCGGCCTGTCGCCGACGACATCGACTGGGACGCCATCGTTGAGCCGACAGCTGGCTACGCCGCCAGCGACCTCGAACTCGTCGCCGAGGACGCGGCGCGCCACGCTCTGCGAGACGGCTCGGAGATAACGCAGACACACCTCGAAACCGCCGTCCGGGAGACGCATTCGAGCATCGCCGACTGGGACGACCGCGACCGCTATCAGGGGGCTGAGGGCACCGCGGACCTGGGGCTCGGGTCCTGAGGCTGAGTCACTCTAGCGCCTCGTCGAGCGCCGCAGCAACCCGCTCGGTGAAGGCCGGTGACTCGACGAGCGTGCTCGCGGCCTCGATGTCTTCATGGACCGGGCGGTCCGCCGTCAGCTTCGGGACCACTGCACGGACGGCGTCGTAGGCCTCGGCCGACCCGACACCCAGTTCGAGGTCGTCGTCGACGAAGTCGGCGGCCTGCGCCCCACAGCACAGCTCGACGCCGAGAATCGCGGCGGCGTTTCGCGCTGCCTTTCGGGCCAGATAGGCCGACTGCGCGCTCATGCTGACGTGGTCCTCCTGATTCCCGCTGACGGGGGTGTTGTCCATCGAGGGCCGACCGAAGGACCGACATTCGTTCAACAGCGCCGCAGCGGTGTACTGGGCGATCATGTAGCCAGAGCGGACGCCGCTGCGCTCGGTGAGAAACGGCGGCAGGTGTGGCTCCTGTAGATTCGGATTGAGCATCCTGTCGGTCCGGCGCTCCGAGATGGCCGCGAGTTCGGTGAGCGCGTTCGTCAGATAGTCAAGGCGCATGGCGAGTACCGCGCCGTGGAAGTTCCCGCCGGACAGCACGCCCGCGCTGTCGGAGCCGGAGGCCCGGTCGTCGACGCTCACAGCGCTTGCCTCGCTCGCTTCACGTCGGTCGCTCCTGCTCGCTCGGCCCGAGGATTCACTGCGCTCGTCTTCGCTGGGGAACACCAGCGGATTGTCCGTCGCGCTGTTAAGCTCGACCTCGACAGCCTCCCGGAGGTGGCCGACGGCGTCACGGACCGCGCCGTGGACCTGCGGCAGACAGCGCATCGCATAGGCGTCCTGCACGCGGTCGCAGTTTCGGTGGGACTCGACCACGTCGGAGTCGGCCGTCAGTCGCCGGACGTTTCGCGCGCTCGCGGCTTGGCCGGCGTGGGGCCGGACGGCGGTGATGGCTTCATGAGAGGGTACCGTCGAGGAGAGGGTCACCTCCGTCGTGAGCGCACCGGCGATGTCGGCGGCAGCGACCAGTTGTTCGGCGTCGTTGAGGAGTAGCGCGGCGACGCCGACGGTCAGTTGCGTCCCGTTAATGAGCGCCAACCCTTCCTTGGCACGGAGCGTCACCGGTTCGAGGTCGGCTGCGTCGAGCGCCTCGTCGCCAGGGAGTCGGTCCCCCTCGACCTCGGCGTCCCCCTCGCCGATGAGCACCAGCGACATATGGGCGAGCGGGGCGAGGTCGCCGCTCGCGCCGAGGCTACCACGCGACGGGACGACCGGGTGGACACCCGCGTCGAGCATCGCCACTAGCAAATCGACGACGGATTCGCGGATGCCCGAATACCCCTTCGCCAGCGTGTTCGCCCGCGTGACCATCATCGCCCGGACTTCCTCGGTAGTCAATTCCCGGCCGACTGCGGCGGCGTGGCTCCGCAGAAGGTTCCGCTGGAGGTTATCGAGATCCTCGCGTGGGATGCGCTCGTCGACGAGGTCGCCGAAGCCAGTGGTGACGCCGTACACCGCCTCGTCGCTGTCCAGTACGCTTTCGACGCGCTCGCGGGACTCGCGGATTCGCTCGCGGGCGGTCTCGGCAACGGTGACGGTCGCGCCGTTTCGGGCGACGGCGACCACGTCGGCGGGCGTGAGCGACTCGCCGTCGAGGACAACGTCGGCGGTCATGGTTGTATCTCCCGGTGGTATGACTCATGTGTTGGGGTGCTGACGACCGAGCCGTCTTTCAGGACGGTGTCGACGACGTTGGTCCCGTACTGGTACGGAATGTGGACGTGACTCGGCGCGGCAAGGACGACGGCGTCACCGGGCGCACCCTCGCGGAGCGTCCCCAGTCCATCGGTCCTGTCCAGTGCGAGCGCGGCGTGTTTCGTTCCGGCGACCAGCGCTTCGGCCGGCGTCAGTCCCATCTCGACGCAGGCCAGCGACAGCGCAAAGCCCATGCTGTGGCTGTGGCAGTTCGGATTGAAATCCGTCGCCACCGCGACGGGCGCACCACGGTCGCGGAATGCCGCTGCGTCCGCGTACGTTGCGCCGAGACCGAACGCCGTTCCGGGGAGCAACACCGGCGTCACGTCGGCTTCGACAAGCGCGTCAATGTCTTCGCTGGTCGCGTGCAGGAGGTGGTCGGCACTGGCCGCACCCACGTCCGCCGCCAACTGGGTCCCGCCGATGTGGGCCAGTTCTTCGGCATGGACCTTCGGCGTCAGCCCGGCGGCAATGCCTGCTTCGAGGACCCGTCGGGACTGCGCGACCGAGAAGACACCTTCCTCACAGAACACGTCGCAGAACTCGGCAATGCCCTGTGACTCGACCGCTGGAATCTGTTCGTCGACGACCGACGCGGTGTAGTCGTCGGTGTCCCATCCCTCGGGGACCGCGTGTGCGCCCATGAACGTCGGGACCACGTCGACGGGATGGATGTCATCGGCGCTGTCGATAACCCGGAGCATCCGTAGCTCTGTCTCCGTGTCGAGCCCATAGCCGGACTTCACCTCGACTGTCGTCGTCCCGTGGGCGAGCATGGTGTCGAGATGGGCCAGCAGGTTCGACAGCAGCGTTTCCTCGTCGGCATCCCTGACCGCCCGGACTGTTCGGAGGATGCCGCCGCCTTCAGCGAGGATGTCCTGATAGGACTTCCCGCGCAGTTTGGCGGCGAACTCATCAGCGCGGTCGCCGGCGAACAACGCATGGGTGTGCGGGTCGACGAAGCCCGGCACGACGGCCTGACCGCTTGCATCGACAGTGTGGCTGGCGTTCTCTGGCGGATACTCAGCGGTCACCTCCGCCGTCGGACCGACAGCCGCGACCGTGCCGTCAACGATGGCGACCGCGCCGTCCTCGTAGGTCTCCAGCCCGCTGCCATCCGCTGTTGGGCCCGCAACGAGTTCGTCCGCGCCGTAGACCACGGCGTCGAGGGCTGTCATCGGTCACCTCCCAGGCCGCTGAGGAAGTGCGCGATGGCGCGGGCCCCGGCGCGGGCGGTCCGGTTCCCGGTGTCCAGCGGCGGCGCGCATTCGACCACCTCGAACCCGGCGATACGGTCGTCGGACGCCACGCGACCCAGCATTCGGAACAGTTCTCGCGTCGAGAGGCCGCCCGGTGTTGGCGCGCTCACGCCCGGTGCGGCTGTGGCGTCGAGCACGTCAAGGTCCAGACTGGCATAGACAGCGTCTACGTCGCCGAGGGCGGCGAGCGCGTCGTCCACCGCACCAAGGGGATCACTGGTCACCGACTCCGGAGACAGGACTGTCCCACCCTGCTCGGCGAGGTAGTCGTGATACGCTGTCGAGGTTTCGAAGTGGCGCGCGCCGACGACGGCCAGCGTGTCGAGGCCCGCATCGTGGAGTTGACGGTACGGCGTCCCGCTCGTCGGTTCGTCTTGCACGGCGCGGCAATCGAGATGGGCGTCAAAGCTGACCACGCCGACAGTGTCGTCAGACACTAGCGGCGCGGCGTTCGGGAACGTCAGTGAGTTGTCGCCACCGAGAAACACCGGTACCGCGCTCGTTGCATGAACACGGGTCGTTACCGAACGGACGGCGCTCTGGACCCGTTCGACACCGCCGGCCGGAATCTCGATGTCGCCGAGGTCGGCGACTGTGTGGATCGGTCCACGCTCGATGTGATGGGTCTTCGTTCCGCTGAGTTCGCGTCGGAGGGCCGCCGGGCCGGCACGCGCGCCCGGCCGTCCGATGACGGCCCCGTCGTACGGCTCGCCCACCAACACAGCGTCGTACTTGCCAGCGGTCGCGAGCGTGGCCGTCTCGACAACGTCACCGAACTGCTCGTCGTTTGGGTCGCCGGATGTGCCGGTCCACGGCGACGGTACTGTCAGGTCGGTCATCGCTCACGGTTGCGGTCGCGCATCGGGACCGCGACGTCGTTCTCGTCGGCGATGTCCTGTGCGATTTCGTAGCCGGCGTCGACGTGGCGAATGACGCCCATCCCGGGGTCAGTCGTGAACACGCGGCGGGCCTTCTCGGCTGCGAGATCAGACCCGTCGAGGACGACGTGGTTGTTCGTATGGAGTGAGTTGCCGATGCCGACGCCGCCGCCGTCGTGGACGCTGACGATGTCCGCGCCGGCGGCACAGTTCAGCAAGGCGTTCAGGATCGGCCAGTCGGCGACGGCGTCAGTTCCGTCTTTCATCGCCTCAGTTTCGCGGTTGGGCGAGGCCACGCTCCCGGCGTCCAGATGGTCCCGCGTGACGATGACCGGCGCGGAAATCTCTCCGTCGGCGACGAGTTCGTTGATACGGAGCGCGAGGCGGGCGCGCTCGGTCAGCCCGTCCTCGGTCGCGTACCCCAGCCAGCACACTCGCGAGGGAAGCCCCTGGAAGGATACCTGCTCTTGGGCGAGGTCGATCCAGCGATGGAGGTCGTCTTTCTCCGGGAACAGTTCCTTGACTGCGTCGTCGGTTCGATGGATGTCCGCGGGATCGCCCGAGAGCGCGGCCCAGCGGAACGGCCCCTTGCCTTCACAGAACAGCGGGCGGATATAGGCGGGAACGAACCCTGGGAAATCGAACGCGCTGTCGAGGTCACGCTGGTCCTCGACCTGCCCGCGGATGTTGTTGCCGTACTCGAAGGCGATAGCACCCCTGTCCTGCAGTTTCAGAATACCCTCGACGTGTCTCGCCATCGTATCGAGGCTCTCCGCAACGTACGTTTCGGGGTCGCGCTCGCGGAGTCGGTCGGCTTCCGCAACGGTGTAGCCAGCGGGGTAATATCCTTCCAGTTCGTCGTGTGCGCTCGTCTGATCGGTCACTACATCGGGGACGAACCCTATCTCCAGCATCTCCGCAAGCATATCCGCGGCGTTCATGTGGACGCCGATGCTGTAAGGCTCACCGTTCGCCGCGGCCTCCTGTGCGCGCTCGATAGCCGTCGAGAGGTCGTCGGTCTTCTCCTGACAGTACCCCGTCTCGATGCGCCGGTCGATACGATCTTCGTCGACTTCGGCCGCGATGCAGACGCCGTGGTTCATCGTCACTGCAAGCGGTTGCGCGCCGCCCATTCCGCCGAGGCCACCGGTGACGACAATCTTCCCGCGGAGGCCGTCGTTGTCCGGGTAGTGTTTCCGGGCGAGCGCGGCCAGCGTCTCGTAGGTCCCCTGAATGATGCCCTGCGTGCCGATGTAGGCCCACGAACCGGCGGTCATCTGGCCGTACATGATCTGTCCCTTCGCTTCGAGTTCGTGGAAATGCTCCCAGTTGTCCCACTTGCCGACGAGGTTCGAATTGGCGATGAGGACGCGCGGGGCCTTCTCATGGGTCTCGAACCGGCCGACCGGCTTGCCGCTCTGGACGAGGAGGGTTTCGGTGTCGCCGAGTTCACGGAGTTCGTCGACGATGGTGTCGTAAGCGTCCCACGACCGGGCTGCACGCCCAGTCCCGCCGTACACGACCAACTCTTCCGGCTTCTCGGCGACTTCGGGGTCGAGGTTGTTGTTCAGCATTCGCAGCGCGGCCTCCTGTCGCCAGCCTTCACACTCGATATCGGTGCCGGTGGGCGCACCCTGGTACTCGCGCCACTGTTCTGAGGGAGTCCCGACGTCGTGGTCGGTGTCTGGGGTAGACTGCTGTGCCATACCACACCATTAGTAGAGAACCGTGTTAGCAGGTTATCACCGTTCGGAACTGTTTTTATATACCTATGTGAACTGGTGACTATGTACGAGGTGATGTTCCGTGTCTACGGTGACGGGGCCTACGAGACGGCAACCGACGGCACCGGCACGCGCATCGAGCTGTGGTGTAACGACCACAGCGACCTGCTCCACGTTAGCGGCGGAGAGGTCGGGAACGTCATCGAGCAGGTCCGCAACACCGTTGGTATCGGGGAGCGTCTGGAAAACGGCGACGAGCAGGTACTGGTGACTGAGGAGTGTCTGAAAGCACAGCTCGACAACAACGTCGAGCGCTTTCTGGCGAACGAAGGCTGTCTGCTCGTCCCGCCGCTGAAATACGCCAGTGGCGGCAAGCTCGTCCGGGCACTCGGCCTCAGCCCCGACGCACTGGCGAGGGTGTACCAGTCCCTGGCAGGACAGTTCGACGTTACCGTTGAATCGAAACGTGAAATCAGCTCTGTGACCCCGGATGCACCGCTTTTGACCGTCGATGCTATGCTCCCGGACCTGTCGCCGCGGCAGCGTGAGGTGTTCCTGATGGCCTACGAGCAGGGATACTACGAACTGCCCCGCGAGACGACGACGGCAGCTGTTGCGGAGCAGGTAGGCGTAGAGCGCCGAACCGCGGAGGATCATCTGCGGCGGGCGGAGAAGAAACTGGCCGAAGCGCTGGTCGAATTCCTATAGGAGGCCCAGAGCAGCGAGAGCGTGGGTGATGCCGGCGACAAGCGGCACGAGGAGCACCGTTCGCATGATGAACAATGCCACAAGGTCCCGAAACCGGATGGGGACGTCACTGAACATGTCCATCATCATCGGGCCGACGCTGGAGAAGAAGATGAGCTGCGAGACGGCCAGCACGCCGACGAAGAACTTTGCCTTCACTGCCGTCTCAGTCACGAGCAGGACGGGGACGTACATCTCGGTGATACCGACAATGGTCGCCGGCGCGACCACCGCTGCGTTCGGGATCCCGAGCGCAGCGATGACCGGCGTCAGCGGACGACCGAGCATGTCGAAGAGTGGGGTGTGTGCCGAGAGTAGCGTTGCGGCGAGTCCGACAGCGAGGATGGTTCCCAGGATGAGACTAGTGAGCTTCAGGCCATCAACGAAGCCCCGCTTGGCCGCTTGCGCGAACGTCTCGCCTTCCTTGGCCTTCCCGACGGCCTCGCTGACCGCCAGTCGGACGTAATCCGCCGGCGTTCCGGAGAACGCGAGTTCCGGGTCGGGTTCAGCGATGTACTCCTCGGGAATTCTGGAAATAGGCGGCACCCGGACCAGAATAACACCACTGACGACGACACAGAAGAAGTACGCTCCGAAGATGAGTGGGAACTTCGGGAGCATCTCAAGCGTGGCGGCGACGACGCCGACGAAGCCGATAGACACCGTCGAAAAGCACGTCGCGATGGTAAACACGTCGCGCTTGTGGTAGCCACCGGCTTCGAAGACATTGCGGGTGACGTAGAGACCGACGCTGTAGGAACCGACCCACGATGCGAGACTGTCCAGTGCAGCCCGCCCTGGGACTCTGAACAGCGGGCGCATTACCGGCCTCGCGAGCGTTCCGACGAACTCCAGCCCGCCGAGTTCGACGAATATCGTGATGAAGATGGCCCCGATGGGGATGATGACGCCAACGCTGTACACCAGCGTTCCCCACATCAGTCCGCCGGTACTGGGTGTGTGGAGCCACTCGGGACCGAGCTTGAAGAACATCACCGGCGCGATGAGCACGCCGGCGACTCTCAGTGCCCAGAAGACTCCTGATGTCTCGAATGATGACAGGTCGTACCCCGCGACCTCGCCGTCACTGGCCATCGCGACCGTCGTCAGTATCCCGCCGGCGAGGATGATGCCCAGCGAGTAGACGCCGACGACGTCCGGGAACGCCCCGGTTATGTTGCTGACAACGATGTCAAACGGGACTGTAATCTCACCCTGATACGGGACCGGCAGAAGAAAAAATACCCCACCGATGAGAAACGCGATCAGGAACTTCAGCACCGGCCACGCTTCGTATTCGTGCAGGTCGATATCGTCGATGTCTCTTGCTGCTGGTTCAGTGTCGACCGTATACGTGTTGCCTGTTTCGGTAGACATTACCAAACAATACTCTCATTTGATAGTTAGTCCTGAAACCACCGTGTGGAACCATTTATATCAGGGTCATCCACGCCAGCGGCCATGCGCGAGATTCATGCAAGCAGACGAGGCCATCAGAACGACTATGTACCACCAACGAATATCACTAAGTGGTATGAGCAATTCCGATTCATTCGAACAGTTCAGCGACGTCGGCGAAGCAGAGGTCACACGCGCTATCGGGCAGGAATGGACCGAGGAGTTCATGGACTTCTCGGACTCCGATGTCATCATCGTCGGCGGTGGCCCGTCAGGACTGATGGCCGCGAAGGAACTCGCCGAGCGTGGCGTCCAGGTGATGGTCGTCGAGAAGAACAACTACCTCGGCGGCGGCTTCTGGCTCGGCGGCTTCCTGATGAACAAGGTCACGGTCCGCGACCCGGCCCAGCAGGTGCTGGACGAGCTCGACGTCGACCACAAGCAGTCCAAGGACAGCGAGGGGCTCTACGTTGCCAACGGGCCGGAGGCCTGTTCGGGGCTCATCAAGGCCGCCTGCGACGCCGGCGCGAAGATGCAGAACATGACGGAGTTCACCGACATCGTCATCCGTGAGGACCACCGCGTCGGCGGCATCGTGATGAACTGGACGCCGGTCCACGCGCTGCCCCGAGAGATCACCTGCGTCGACCCCATCGCGGTCGAGGCCGACCTCGTCATCGACGCGACGGGCCACGACGCGATGGCTGTCAAGAAACTCGACGAGCGCGGCGTCCTGAACGCGCCGGGCCTCGAAGACGAAGCCAGCGGCATGGACCAGACCGACGACGACACCTACGGTGCGCCCGGCCACGACTCGCCCGGCCACGACTCCATGTGGGTCGGCGAGAGCGAGGACGCCGTCGTCGAACACACCGGCCTCGCCCACGACGGCCTCGTCGTCACCGGCATGGCGACGGCGACCACCTACGGCCTCCCGCGCATGGGTCCGACGTTCGGGGCCATGCTCGTCTCCGGCAAGCGCGCCGCGCAGGTCGCGCTTGATGAACTTGAAGTCGACGCCGACCCCGTCGACGTCACGAGCCGGGACGCCACCCCCGCTGACGACTGAAATCCTCCCACGCCCCTCTGGTCCTTAGACAGTCACTTTTTACTGATTTAGCTGTCCATCTCGACTAGAATATCGCATTAATACAAACAATTATACAAGAGTATGGGGGATATGTTAGTGATTACCAATCAATGTCTGAAGAGATGCAGCGGAGCGACAACCACGGGTCTGACGAGCCAGTCGGCGGTGAGATCGCGGTCCAGCTCTGGAGCCGGCGGCCGGTATGTGGCCCCCGGACGACAGCTATCGACCGTTTCACCGAGCTCGCTGCAACGGGAGTTGTCGATGACTTCGATATCCAGACGTGGCCCGAGGAAATTTCCGTGTCCCAGCGGAGTGAACACGGCGAGGTGCTGGAGACTGTCGACCGGTACGAACAGTGGGCGACCGAACGGGGGCTGAGTCTCCGACCACCGTTCGAGACGCGGACCTCGTCGCTACTCGTCGGCGGCAGTACGGAGGTGCTGCGACTCCCGATGATAGCCGTCGCCGTTTACGCGGACGATGACTTGGTCGGGGTGTACCCGTGTACTGACGGGGAAACAACGTGGTCTGTCACCGATTGCATCAACGCGCTCGCGGCTGAATCGACTGCACTTCCGCACGAATCCGCCCGGTGACGGGCCCTTCGTCGCGGCCCAGTCTGTCACCGTCGGTGTTGTGTCGGAGACCCCCTACCCACTGTGCTTGAACTGCTGACGCATCATACTTTAGGCCAGCCAAAATAATAACGTTTTTGTATTTTTAGGTAAGCCTAAAACATGGCCAACTCATGACAGATGAAAAATCGATCACACGGAGAACATATATCGAAGGCAGTGGGGCAGCACTGCTTGCCGGCGCACTGGCGGGTTGTTCCGAGGACACGACATCTGCCGGCCGAGCGAACGAGTCGAGTCCAGCCATTGAATCGGAAACAGTTGAGAGGTCCGGCACGGTAACAGGCGATTCCTACAACGTTTCCATGGAACCGATGGGTGAGGTCCAGTTCGACGGCCCGCCGGAGACTTGGGTCGCTCTTCTGGGAAGCTACGCCGACATGGGATTTGCGCTCGGCGCGGGCCAGACTATCGGGACGCAACTCCCCTACAGATACGCGACGCACTTCTACGAGGAACTTCCTGACGTTACCTATGATCCCGACTCAGTCACGACGCTGTATCAGAGTGGAAGCGTCGACAAGGAGCGGTTCTACGAGATGGACGCGGACCTCCATTTCATGGAGCCGAACCAGCTCATCTACTGGTACGACTGGGATGAGGCGGATGTCGAAGAGATCGCCGAGAACGTCGCCCCCTTTTTCGGGAATTTCATCCGCCGGCGCAGTGACGACTGGCATCAGAACTACCGGTACTACACACTGTATGAGGCCTTCGAAAAGGTGGCGCAGGTATTCCGGAGAACCGACCGGTTTGCGGCGTTTGAAAGCCTCTACGAGGATTTCATCGGGGATATCACTGGCCGGCTTCCCCCAAAATCGAATCGGCCGCGGTCGCTCTTGGTGTATCCCGCTGACGAATCTGCCACCGCGTTCTACCCGTACCGGCTCTACGAGGGCGGCGTCAGCAAGAAGCAGTTCCGTGATCTGGGCCTGCGAGACGCCTTCGCCGGCTCCGACGTAGCCAACTACTCGGGCGACGGGTCGACGATGGACCTCGAAACGCTGCTCGAAATCGACCCCGACGCCCTCATCGTGCGGGGGCAGGAGCAGAAAACCGACGAGGAATTTCGGGAGTCGGTCGTCGAAAAACTCCAGGCCGATTCGGTCGCAAGTGAGATTACGGCGGTCCAGGAGAACGCGATCCACCGCGGCGGCTACCTGGATCAGGGACCGATCATCAACCTGTTCCAGACCGAACTGGCGGCCCAGCGCATCTATCCGGACGTGTTTACCGAAGACGAACTGTTCGACCGGCAACGGGTCGCCGACATCATCACTGGCGACATCTGAGTAGACCGGCTCACTGTTCGGATAGCCGTCTGTCAGCAGCTGTGAACCGCCGAGACGCAAACGGTATTACTCGGCGGTACCACTGACAAATACATGGAGTCCGTGACGCTGTACCGCGCCCCGACGACGGTCGCCGACGCCGACGCCATCGCCGACTGGCTCGACGTGCGGGTCGACGCCGAGGTTTCCGTCCGGGACCGGTTTCTCTCGCTGCACGGCAACTCGGACCTGGCGGAGCCCTTCGCGGAGGCGCGGGTCCTCTCGCCGTACGACCGTGAAACCGGGAACACGATGCTGGGTATCGTCCGGTACGAGGAGCGAGCGCTGGAGTCGCCAGAGCGGGCCGGCGGTGTCATCTATGACGGGCTAGCGGTCCAGCGGGCGCTCCACGAGCGAATCCCCGAGTCCGAGCGCTCGCTGGACCATCTTCACGTCCCGCTGCTGGACCGCGTCGTCGGGACCTGGGGCGACCACGACGGCCGCTGGCACAAGCGCGTACACGTCCTCGGCCAGCCCGCGGTCGTCTCGGTACCGGGGCTCTACGAGGCCCCCGCAAAGCCCGAGCAGTACTACAAGGAACAGCAGAAACACGCCCTCCTCTCCGGCGGCGCACCGCCTCGTGAGGTGCTCGAAAACGAGGTCGAGGGCGAGTTCCTCGTCGAGGACGACCCGCGGACGACCGACGCACTCAAGGGGTACGTCCTGCAGGCCTACCACTACCTCGACACCGGCGAGGCGTTCTGTGATGAGGAGACCTGCCGGCTCCACAATCCCCACCGCCAGCCCGGCGTCGTCGCCGCCCAGCTCCGAGAGCCCGAATTCTGCCCGGAGCACGCTGAACAGTATCGGCCGTAGCCGTTCGACCCACCACACCCGTCAGGACACGGTCCCACTCAGCAGGCCGAGGTACCCCCCGGCGAAGGTCTCGTAGCGCCTGTCGACCGTCCGCTCGGTGAGTCGCTCGCGGGCCGCCCGCACCCGCCGCTCGAACGCGCTGGCGTGTGACCGCGTCGAGAGCCGCGTCCCTGGCGCGGAGAGGCGGACGAACCCCTCGAACACGAGATTCAACGGCACGGCGAGGGCGCTGGGGCTCCGCTGGAAGTTCAGCAGGGCGACACGGCCGCCGGGGGCGACGCAGTCACACCACGCGTCGACCGCCCCCGCGGGGTCCTCGAAGATGCCGGCGACGAACGTCGCGAGCACGGCATCGGCATCCCGAATCGGCGGGCGGGCGGCATCGGCCTGTACGTAGTGTACGCTCTCGCCCGTCCGCGCGCATCGCTCGCGTGCGTGGTCGAGCATTTCCTGCGTCACGTCGATGCCGACGACCCGGCCCGACGGGCCGACTCGTTCCCGGAGGTGGGGCACGTTCGCGCCCGTGCCACACCCCATTTCGACGACGGTGTCACCGGGTGCAAGCGCCAGCGCCTCCGCCGTTCGAGCGCGCCAGGACGCCACACCGGGGGCACTCGCCAGCCAGTCGTACACTTGTGCCCACCGGCCGTAGAACGACTGCGCGTCGGTCACAGGATTTCGCGGGCGGTTTCGGCGACCGCGACGGCGTCATCGCCGAGCAGGTACACTACCGGTTCGATCCCCATCGCGCCGGTGTGATAGAGCACGTCAGCAGCCGGGTCGTCAGCCAGTGCGGCCGCAACGGCCGGCTCAACGCTCTCCTCGGCGTCGAACTCGACGACGGTGAGGCCCGCGTCTCGGAGCGTGGCCACGACAGACTCGTCGTAGCGGACGTTCAACACCGCGCGGGCGTCGCTCCCGGCGGCCCGCGCCGCCAGCAACAGCGTCGCGACGTGCTCGCTGACGCCGAACTCCGGGTCCGCCGGAATCGTGGCCCGTCCTTTCACGTCGAGAATCCGCCCCGGGACGGCGGCCACATCGTCGATGCTGCCGGCGTCAGGGAGACACTGAACGAGGTTCGACCCCACCGCCGGGATGAGCGTCGCGAACCCGCTGGTGTTTTCCAGCACGCTGAGCCCGCGCCGCACCGACGCGAGCGTCCGTTCGGCCGACCGGAGCTGTGAGTCCGGGTCGTGAACGGCGAACTCGTCGTCGTAATCGCCCAGTTCCGGGACTGCGCCCTCGTGTATCTGTGCCAGCACGCCACCCTGTTCGAGTTCACGGATGAACACTTCCGTCTCGACCAGCGCCTGAACGGAACTCATATCACCATCCGCCAGCCCGTCAGCCAGCCGCTCGACCAACTCTTCCAGCCCGCGGTGGGCCAGCAGGTCCTCGTGGCGCGCCACGTCGCCGTGGACGTACTTCGACACCGCGCTCTGGCTGATTCCCAGCAAGTCGGCGACTTCGGACTGGGTCAGCCCGCGCTCTCTGAGGGCGTCGGCCAGCAGCGAGCGAAACGTCGGCAGGAAGTCGTCGACGACGATCTCCTCGATAAATCGCACTATTGGTCGCCTCCGAACTCTCTGTCTCCCTGTATCTTGCTCGCCTGCGGTCCGGACTGGCCCTGGTACTTCGAGCCGCGCTCGGCCCCGTACGGACGGTCAGCGGGCGTCTTGAGTTCGGTGAACGTGAGCTGGGAGATTCGCATGCCGGGCGTGAGCGCGACCGGTGCGGTGCCGAGGTTCGACAGTTCGAGCGTGATCTGCCCCTCGTAGCCGGGGTCGCACAGGCCGGCCGTCGCGTGCACAACAATCGCAAGCCGACCTAGCGACGAGCGCCCTTCGACGTGGGCGATGAGGTCGTCGGGGATGGCGACCCGTTCGTGGGTCGTCCCCAGTACGAAATCGCCGGGATGGAGAATGAACTCCCCGCCCTCCTCGATGACGGTTTCCTCGACGTAATCAGCGACTTCATCCTCGGAGTTCGGGTGAATACAGGGGATGTTAGCGTGCTGGAACTCCAAGAACTCATGCCCGAGACGGAGGTCGACGCTGGCCGGCTGGATCTGGATATCCGGGTCGTCAAGTGGTTCGACGACGAGGTCACCCTGTTCCAGCCGTCGGAGAATATCCGCATCTGAGAGTATCATGAGAGTGGCGTGTGCGGCCGGAAGCCTAAACTCCCCGATTCTCAGGAGGCCACGACGGGGAGTTCCGCAGGAGGAACGTGCGGACGCTGGAGAGCGTCTCCGGGGTGTGCTCGGCCACGGCGTATGTACTCTGTGGTATGTGCAACCGTGGAGGGAGTCCGACGGGAGTTTAAGTACGGGTGGCCATGTACTCATATGAAGCAGGCTATCGTCGCGCGGGCCGACATCGGCATGGGCGAGGGCAAGCTCGCCGCCCAGGTTGCCCACGCCTCGCTGTCGGCCTACGAGGACGCCGGCCCGAAGCCCCGGAAAGCCTGGAAGGGCGCGGGGCAGAAGAAAGTCGTCCTGAAGGCCACCAGCGAGTCCGAGCTGTTCGAACTCGCGGACGTGGCCGAGCGCGAAGGCCTGCCGCATGCGGTCGTCCGGGACGCTGGCCACACACAGCTCGATCCGGGGACTGTTACGGCACTCGCCGTCGGCCCCGCCGAGGACGAGCTGGTGGACCGCGTCACCGGCGACCTGCCGCTGTTCTGAGGGCAGCGGCCCGCGATACGGTTATATAAGAGCAACCCTAACCTCAGGTGAACAACAACACGATACATTATGCAAGGAAACGAACAACAGGCCTACGACCGCGGGATCACTATCTTCTCCCCGGACGGACGCCTCTATCAGGTCGAGTATGCACGAGAAGCCGTCAAGCGCGGGACCGCCAGCGTGGGGGTCCGCACCGAGGACGGCGTGGTCATCGCCGCCGACCGCCACGCCCGGTCGCCACTCATCGAGCGCGACAGCATCGAGAAGATCCACGAGATCGACTCCCACGTCGGCGTCGCCAGCGCGGGCCACGTGGCCGACGCGCGCCAGCTTATCGACGTTGCGCGCCGGCAGTCACAGGTCAACCGCCTGCGCTACGACGAGCCGGCCTCCGTCGAGTCGCTGACTAAGGAAATCACGGACTACATCCAACAGTACACCCAGACCGGCGGCGCACGCCCGTTCGGTGTGGCGCTGCTGGTCGCCGGTATCGAGGACGGCGAACCGCGCCTCTTCGAGACGGACCCCTCGGGGACGCCCTACGAGTGGCAGGCCGTCGCCATCGGTGGCTCCCGCGAGGACATCCAGTCGTTCCTGGAAGACGAGTACGCCGAAGGGATGGACCTCGAAGGCGGCATCGAACTCGCGCTCCGGGCGCTGGCCTCGGTCAACGAGGACGGCCTCGACGCGACCGGTGTCGACATCGCCACCATCGACGTGGAAAGCGAGCAGTTCGAAAAGCTCGCCGAGGACGACATCGCCGAGCGGCTCGAAGAGTTCGAGCTCGGAGGTGAGGAATAATGTACGACCCCGAGAACCGACTGACTGACGCCTACGATCCCGAAGTCGGCACGCTGCCGAACGAGGACGGCGGCCGCGACGAGGAGAACGTCGTCAAGACCGGAACGACCACCGTCGGCCTCTCGACGGAGAACGGCGTCATCATCGCGACGGACCGGCGCGCCTCCCTCGGTGGCCGCTTCGTCTCGAACAAGCAGGTCCAGAAGGTCGAGCAGATCCACCCGACGGCCGCGATGACGCTGGTCGGCAGCGTCGGCGGGGCCCAGTCGTTCATCCGCTCGCTTCGCGCCGAGGCCGACCTCTACGAGGTCCGCCGCGACGAACCGCTCTCGATTCACGCGCTGGCGACGCTCGCGGGCAACTTCGCCCGCGGCGGCCCGTACTTCGCCATCAACCCCATCGTGGGCGGCGTCGACGAAGAGGGCAGCCACGTCTACAGCGTCGACCCCGCCGGCGGCGTGCTCGAAGACGACTACACCGTCACCGGCTCCGGGACGATGGTCGCGACGGGGACCATCGAGGGGCAGTACGACCCCGAGATGAGCCTCTCCGAGGCGCGTGACCTGGCGATCCGCGCAGTCAACGCCGCGGCCGAGCGTGACACCGGGTCCGGTAACGGCGTCGTGCTTGCCGAAATCACCGACGAGGGCGTCGAGATCGACGCCTTCGATGACTACGAGTCGGCCGAATAACTCGGCTGTCCCAGTTTTCTGCTTCTTTGCGGTCGGTTATCAGCAGCCAGTGGCTACTCACTCCCGCGGCACGACCCGCATCGGGTAGTCAGATTGGCGCATGATGTCCTGCGCGACGCTGCCGAAGATGAGCCGGTCGGTCTGGCTGCGCTTGCGGACGCCGATGACCAGTTCGTCGGCGTCGACCTCCGCAGCGATGTCGAAGATGTCCGTCGCCGGGCTGTTGCCCCGGATTATCTGGTAGGTTTCGACGGACACCTGATCGCCGAGCCGCTCCGAAACGACTTCCAGCGCGGCCTTCCCGTCGGCGACCGTCTCCGATGACGTGCTGTCGCCACCGCGCTGTGAGTTGACCGCGTAGACGCTGTCGTCCGGGTCGAGAACCGTCTCCAAGTACGAACACAGCGTTTCGCTGACTCTCTCGGAGTTCGTCGCGAGCACGAAGGTCTGCATATGCGATGTTCCACACCCATCATGATAAGTATGTGTCTTGTTACCACGATACTGTGTGTATTCAGCTTCTCATGGCAGTCGGCTACTCGGTCAAGACTAGCCAACAGACCGCGAGGAAAACGGTGAGGACGAGCAGTATCGACCCCCAGACCACCGCTCCGAAGGCCGTCGAACCGAGCGCAGCGAGGGTGATGACGGCCGGCGGGGTCATCGCTCGGATCCCCCGTCGGCCACCGGCTCATCGAGCGCACGGACCTCCCGTCCGAGGCTGTCGAGGTCGGCGTCGGCCCCGCCCAGTAGCGTCGCCGCAACCGTGAGTGCAGCCGAGACGAGCGTCGCACCGGCGAAAGCGATTAGGAACGACGGGGCTGGCAGGGCGCTTCCGACGCCCGGCACCGCGGCGACGAGGCCGCGGAGCGACGGGAAGTAGACGAAGCCGACGACCAGGCCCGCGATGCCCGAGACCAACGCGCCCGGGCCGGTGAGCCGCTCGGTGTAGAGGCCGGCGAGGAACGGCACGAAGACGCCGGAGGCAAGCAGGTCGGCCGTCAGGAACAGCTGGAGGACGCTGTACCCCTGCGCGCCGATGAAGATCGCACCGAGGGCGACGGCGACTGTCAGCCCGCGGCCCCCGAGCCAGAGGGTCCGCTGGTCTGGGTCATCGAGCAGTCGAGCGAGGTCCGCGGTGACGACGCTGGCGATGGCGTTGAACATTGTATCGGCGGAGCTCATGACCAGCAAGACGGCGAGGACGACCACAGCGAGGGTCACCCACTGAGGGAACGCCTCGGCGACCACGAGGAAGAAGGCGATGCTCGCGGAGCCGGATTCAGTGAGTCCCAGTCCCGTGGCGGCGATGCCGAACAAGCCGGACAGCAGGAGCATCGGCACGACGACGACGGCGGCAATGCCCATGCCGCGGCGGAGCGCGCCCTCGCCATCGGCGGCGTACACCCGCTGCCAGACGCCCTGGTTCAGCATGTTCGCGCCCAGGAGGGCAAACGCCACGTACAGCCCGAACTCCAGGCCGGGACCGAACGTCGGGTCGAGCAGCGTCGGATCGGCCGACACCACCGTTGCGTGGAACTCGCTCGTCCCGCCCAGCGAGAGCAGCGCGCCGCCGAAACCGACGGCCAGGAGCGGCAGGATGACCAGCGTCTGGACGGTGTCGGTGACGATGCTGGCGAGCAGGCCACCGTAGGTCGTGTAGACCAGGACGAAGCCGCCGATGAGCAGCGAGGTCTGCCAGAGGGGCACGTCCGCGACGAGCGCGAGCGCGCTGGCGATGCCGGTCATCTCCGCGGCGAGGAAGATGAACATGTAGAACACCGAGACGAGCAGGACGAGCAGGTACATCCCCGAACCGAAGCGGGCGTAGGCGAACTCCGTCAGCGAGTGGCCCGCGGGCATCACCTCGCGGATGCGAGCGCCGACCGGAATAAAGAGGAGAAGCGGAATCGCGCTGCCGATGGCGTAGCCCAGCACGGCGGGGAGTCCGCCGAAGGCGGCCCCGGCCTCAGCCGGACTCAGTAGAATCCAGACGCCCATCATCGAGGCGATGACCGTCGCGGCGAGGGTCCCGCTTCCGGCCGAGTCACGGGCCGAGATGTAGGTCTCCACCGAGTCGATGCGGCCGCGCGCGGCGAAGAGACCGACGCCCGTGAACACCAGAACGGTCGCCGCGGTCAAGCCGAGAACGACAGCCGAGGAGACCATCTACGGGCTCACCTCGTGGTCGGCCGTCTCCCCGTAGGCTGTCTCGAAGAACTGCCGTTCGAGCGCGACCGTGCGGTCGAACAGCGACGCCACCCTGGCCTCCCGACGGGGCGAAAGCGTCGGTCCGACGGCGTCGAGTTCGCGCCGTAGCCAGTCGACGAACGCGACGAAGGAGTCGACGGCGTGGAGATCGACCCACTCGGCGAAGTAGAAGGGCAGTTCCATCCCGGTGCTGGGCGGGCCGTCGCTGTCCGGGTCACCGTGCGTTTCCGCGGCCGCCGTCGCCCAGGACTCGTATATCCACTCGGCGGGAACGAGCACGGCGAGCGTCTCGGCGTAGCCGCCCTCGTGCGCGGCGCGACCGAGCAGGTCGATGAACGCCGCCGTCGCCGGCGTCGGCTCGGGGTCCTGCCAACGTGACTCCGAGACGCCGAGCGCGGTAACGGAGCGCTCGAAGTAGTCGTCTTCCTCGTCGGTCACGGTGTCGAGAAACTCGACGAGGCGACGCTTGGACGCCATATCTGGAGCCTGCCCGACCGCGTGGCCGAACGTCCCGACGAGTTCGTCGACGAAGGCGTAGTCCTGCACCAGATACGCGGCGAACGCGTCCTCGTCGAGCGTGCCGGCTCCGAGTTCCTCGACGAACCGGTGCTCGACAGCGGCGTCCCAGTCCGGTTGACTCCGCTCACGGAGCCAGTCGGTGAATCGGGGGTCGGTGACGCGGTCGGCGTAGGCTTCGTACGTCTCGGCCGCGGTCATAGCTCCCATCCCTCCCGCGTGTAGGCCATTTCCCAGAACCGGTGCTCCAGTTTCGCGCTCGTCAGGAACGCGTCCTCCATCACGTCGTGCTGGCCGGGATACCGCTCCCCACAGCGGTCGACGTACGCCCGACACCAGCCCGTCGCCTCCCGGAAGTCCTCGCCCGTGTACATCTCGATGAACGGCGTGTATCGGTGTTCGCCGTCGGCCAGGTCCGCCATGTGCTCCGCGACATCGAGATAGCCCTGCATACAGGGGTACAGCGCCGCGACGATCTCTGCTTCGTGGCCCTCGTAGGCCGTCCGGACGAGGAAGTTCGTGTACGCCAGGCAGGTCGGGGCCTTCTCGGTTGACTCCAATTCCCGTTCCGAGATCCCGTAGTCCGCTGCGAACTCCCGGTGGAGGTCCATCTCGGTGTCGAGCACCTGATGGCCGACGCCCAGCAGGTGCGTCATCGTCGACTCCTCGCGGGCCGTCGCGCCGGCAAGCGCGAACAGTCGCGCGTAGTCCTGCAGGTACCGGTAGTCCTGTGTCACCCAGTGCTTGAATGCCGCCTCGTCGAGCGTCCCGTCGGCCAATTCCCGGACGAACGGGTGGTCTTTCTGTGCGTCCCAGATGTCCTCGCCGATGTCGAGCAGGTGGTCGCTGAACGCCATTGGTAGTCGACACAACAGACTCCGAGGTATTATATTCTGCTAATACAACTTGGTTGTAATTCGGGAAACGAGATAATCTCGGCCGGCAGGGTACTTGAGGCTGGGGCGTTTCACTCATGGCAATGACACTGCAGTTGCCGAGCGAGATCGTGGTCGAGCGGTTCCTCCCGACGGCCCGGGCGATGCTCGCCACGGAACTCGACGAGAAGGGGTGGACCCAGCAGGAAATCGCCGACCAGCTCGGCGTGACACAGGCCGCAGTGAGCAAATACGGCAGCGGCTCGGTCACCATCGAGGAGCGGTTCCACGAGGACGCCCGAATGCAACAGACCATCGAACGGATCGCCGACGGGCTAGCCGCAGGCGAGATGGACGAGTTCGCGGTGCTGGGCGAACTGCTCGCTCTGGTACGGGAGTTCGAGGACCGGGGCCCCATCTGTGCGGTCCACGAGGAAGAGATGCCGGCGCTACAGGGGATGGGCTGTGACCTCTGTGTCCGAGGGACAGACACCGCAGTCCAGGCGGAACGGGCTGTGCTGTCTTCGGTCCGGCGAGCCACGCGACTGCTGGCGGACAGCGCTGTCATCGTCGACGCCATCCCGAACGTGGGGATGAACGTCGGTATGGCGCTGCCGGACGCTGAAGACGCACTCGACGTGGCGGCAGTCCCTGGTCGGATTCACGACCTGCGAGGGCGGGTCAACGTCCCATCGAACCCCGAGTTCGGCGCGTCAGAACACGTCGCAGGGACGATACTGGCCGCGATGGCGGTCGACCCCTCGCTCCGAGCGGCGCTCAATCTGACGAGCGATGAAGCGTTCCTTGACGCCGCCCAGGAACGGGGTATCGAGCCGCTGGAGTTCGACGCCGGCTACGAGGACCGGGACGAGCGGCTCGAAGCGACGTTCCGCGAACGCGGCGACGTCCCTCGTGTCATCTACCACAGCGGCGCGTTCGGCATCGAACCGATAACCTACGTCTTCGGCGAGTCCGCGGTCGAGGCGGCCGAACTTGCAGTCGAACTCCTCGACGCGGCCGACACCTAACCGCCTTGGCCGCCGAAACAGTCAGAACCAGCCGGTCTCGGGGTCGATGGGGTTCTCGGGGTCCTCGCCGCGCAGCACCCGGACGACGTCTTCGGCCACGGTCCGTGTCAGTTCAACCCGGGACTCCTCTGAGTACCACGCGACGTGGGGGCTACAGACCACGCTGTCGAGGTCGTGCAGCGACGACGCTCCGGGTGGCTCCGATTCGCGTACGTCCAGTCCGGCCCCGCCGAGGTCACCGCTGACGAGCGCGTCGTACAGCGCCGTCTCGTCGACGAGCCCGCCCCTGGCCGTGTTCACGAGCAGCGCGTCGTCCCGCATCCGGTCGAGCGCGTTCGCGTCGATCAGCCCTCTCGTCTCGTCGGTCAGCGGTGCGTGCAACGAGACGACGTCCGAATCTGTCAGCAGCGTCTCGAACGTGACCGACTCGACGCCGAGGTCGCCCATCGGGTACTCGGGAACGTAGGGGTCATAGGCGATGACGTCGACGTCGAACCCCCGGAGCTTCGCGGCGAACCGCCTGGCGAGCTTGCCGAAGGCGACAAGGCCGACGGTGCTGCCGGCGAGGCGATGTAGCGGCTGCCCGGTAGACCACTCCCACTCGCCGCTTTTCACCGACCGGTCGAACATCGGTATCTTCCGCAGACAGGCGAGCATGAGCGCGAACGCGTGCGTCGACACTTCTTCGACGGAATAGTCGGGGACGTTGACCACCGTCACGCCGGCGTCGACCGCCGCCCGCACGTCGATGTTGTCTACGCCGATGCCAGCCCGGCCCACCACTTTGAGCGAGTCGGCGGCGTCAATGACCTCGGCCGTAACCTGCGTGCCGGCGTCGACGATTAACGCGTCCGCGCCCTTCACTGCGCGTGCGACGGCCGACGGTTCTTTCGCCCCTGTCGTTTCGACGGTCGCGTCAACCGCGTCCAGCACCGCCGCCCGTGTCTCCCCATCCATCACTTTAGTATCAGAGACAACAATTTTGTATGACATACTCTGGCTTGCTTCGGGCCTAAAATAAAATCATCTGTCAGGATCAGTCCGGTCGTCGGAATCGCGGCACAGGACTGTGGCTGCACAGCGGTGACTAGCGAAGAACTGACAGAATAGCAGCAAACTTTTATGATAAATTCGCGAGGAGGTGGCAACAGTATGTCGGCTAGTAACACAGGTGAAACTTCCCTCGAACGCATCGGCTATCGACTCTCCGCGTGGGTGGAACGGTGGATGCCCAGCCCGTTCCTGTTCGCGCTCATCCTCAGCTACGTCGTGTTCTTGGCCGGCGTCGGCCTCACCGGGTCCGGCCCCGTCGAGATGGTGCAGTTCTGGTACGACGGCTTCTGGGCGTTTCTGACGTTCTCGATGCAGATGGTCCTCATCCTGATGACGGGCTTCGTCGTGGCGTACCACCCGCGTGTCAACGCCGGCATCCGCCGGCTGACGCAACTCCCCAGCACCGGGAAACAGGCGGTCGTCCTCGTCGGCCTGTTGACGATGCTGCTTGGCTGGATCCACTGGGGGCTGAGCCTCATCCTCGGCGCTATCTTCGCCCGAGAGATGGGCAAGACAGCCCACGAAAACGACATCGACGTCCACTACCCGGTCCTCTGTGTCGCCGGCTACCTCGGCCTCGGGCTCACCTGGCACTGGGGGCTATCCGGGTCCGCGCCGCTGCTCCTTGCGACGGAGGGCAACGAGTTCATCCAGCAGGGCGTCATTGACGTCGTCGTCTCCGCCTCCGAGACCATCTTCCATCCCTACGGCCTCATCCTGACGGGGCTGTCGATAGCCTACGCCCTCGTCGTCCTGTACGTCATCACGCCGACCGGCGACCAGGCACGGGGTATCACGCATTACATCCCCGAAAACGACCTGTTCGAGTCCGCGAGTGACGGCGGTACGGAGACGACCGCCGATCAGTCCCGGCAGCAGGTCCCGGCGGAACGCATCAACCACAGCCGTTTGCTGGGCGGGATTATCGGCCTGACCGGTATCGCGATGGTCGTCGCCCAGTTCGTCCAGTCCGGTATCGACGCGCTCGGGCTGAACATCGTCAATTTCGGCTTCCTGACGATTGGGATCTTCATCTACATGGACCCACAGACATACCGGGAGAAGTTCGGCGAGGCGGCGACCGCCGCGGCGGGCATCGTGTTGCTGTTCCCCTTCTTCGCCGGCATTCAGGGGATGATGGCGTCCTCCGGGCTGGCGCAGTTGATGGCGGGCGGGCTCATTTCGCTGTCCACGCCCCAGACGTTCCCGGTCATCGCCTGGCTCGCCGGCGCGACGGTCAACATCTTCGCTCCCTCCGGCGGCGGCGAGTGGATCATCCTCGGGCCGCCGATTCTCGAAGCCGCACAGAACCTCGGGGTCCCGGTCGGCCAGGCGACGATGGCCTACGCCGTCGGCGACGCCCACACGAACCTCCTCAATCCCTTCTGGGCGCTCCCGCTGCTAGCTATCACCCGCATCAAGGCCCGGGAGATGTTCGGCTACGCCATCGCGATGTTGCTCGCGCTCACGCCGTTCCTGGCTGTCGTCCTGTTCGTCCTGCCGTACTAAGCAGGGCCACAGTCCCGGAGAACCGACTGATTGCCCCTTCTTCGAGCATTAAGTTGCTGGGAGAACAGCGATCCGACAATGGCAACGGAGACGGGAGCCGAGGAGGACGTGGACCTGCTCGACTCCTTCCGGCAGTTCTTCGCGCTGGAGCGGGACGTGCTCGTGCTCTCGCTGTCCATGCTGGCGTTCAGCCTCGCGTTCCAGATGACCAGCCGGTACGTTCCCGAGTACATGCGTATTCTGGGGGCCAGTGCCGGCGTCATCGGCCTGTACGGCAGCGTCGGGAATCTCATCAGCGCGGTGTACCCCTACCCCGGCGGCGCGGTGTCGGACCGCATCGGATCACGGCTGGCGCTGACCGCGTTCGCCACGCTTGCGACGGTTGGCTTCGGCATCTGGTATCTCGCGTCGGTCGTCGGCGACATCGCGCTCGGCGCAGTGACGCTGCCGGCCTGGACGCTCGTGTTCGTCGGCCTCTTTCTCGCACAGGCCTGGAAGTCCTTCGGACTGGGCGCGACCTTCGCCATCGTCAAGCAGAGCGTCCCGCCGGGGCGGCTGGCGATGGGGTTCGCCAGTACGGAGGTGTTCCGCCGCATCGGCTTCCTGCTCGGGCCGCTTGCAGCCGCGGCGCTGCTCGCGACGACCGCGACGTTCGTCGACGGCTTCCAGCGCGTGCTGCTGGTCGCGCTGGCCTGTGGTGTCGTCGCAACAGTCGCCCAACACGTCCTCTACGACGCCAGCGAGGACACACTCGGGAAATCCTTCGAGGGCATCGACCAGATACTCGCTGACCTGCGGACGATGCCGGCGACGCTCCGCCCGCTCTTGGTCGCTGATACGTTCGTCCGCTTCGCCAACGGCATGGTGTACGTCTTCTTCGTCATCGTCGTCACGGAGTTCCTCTCCGTGGGGTTCACCGGCTTCGGCGTGCAACTTCGCCCCGACGCCTTCTTCGGCATCCTACTGGGTGTCGAGATGGTCGTCGCCATCGTCTCGATGGCTCCCGTCGCAAAGCTCACCGAGTGGGCCGGCCTCAAGCCCGCCGTCGCGCTGGGCTTCCTCGTCTACGCCGTCTTTCCGCTCCTGCTCATCTTCGCCCCGGGCGACCAGTGGGTGCTGGTGCTGCTGTTCGCGTTCTCCGGGCTGCGGTTCGCCGGTCTGCCGGCCCACAAGGCGCTCATCGTCGGCCCGGCGGAACAGGACGCCGGCGGCCGTGTCACCGGGACCTACTACCTGATCCGGAACACGCTGGTCATCCCCAGCGCCGCCTTCGGCGGCTGGCTCTACGGTAGCGAGTGGGCGGTGGCGGTCGGCGACATCGTCATACAGACCGGCCCGGAACTCGCCTTCGGCGTCGCCACCGTCGTCGGGCTGGTCGGCGTCGCCTACTTCGCCGTCTTCGGTCGAGAGTTCGAGGCCTACGAATAAGGTCGCCGCGCTGTGCCTACCTACCACTCGTCGCGCGGCGGGAACTCCTCGCCACAGCGCGGACAGTACCGCATCGGTGCGCGGGACTCCTGGCCGTCCCTGTCGAACGTTATCTCTCGTCCGCAACTTTTGCATGCTAGCTTTGGCATCGTGGTGGTCTCCGGTCGCCAACACAGCCACGACCTAGTCACAGATAGTATGTGTGCCGTGATAACACTAGGTGCTGGCCGTGATGCGGGACGGTGGGGAGTCCGCAAACGCCAACCATAAGCGCTGACCCGCGAACATCCACACAATGAGAGCGGCCCACTCTATCGAGCAAGCGGTCGGCATGGAGTACTACGTCAGCGACGCCGATGGGGTGGGCGGCCGCCTCCGCGCCTCCCCCGCGGACTTCCGTGTTCGGGAGTTAGAGGCGTTCGATACTGAACCAATTGGTGCCGACACTGGCGCGTACCCGCATCTCGTCTTCCGGGCGGAGCTACGGAACTGGGAGACCAACGACTTCGCCAGCAAACTGTCGGACCGGCTGGGCATCTCCCGCGAGCGGGTGTCGTGGGCGGGGACGAAGGACAAGCGCGCGGTCACGACCCAGCTGTTCTCGGTGAAGGGGGTCGCGGCTGAAGACCTGCCCGAAATCGGCGGTACGGATATCGAGGTCATCGGCCGCGCCGGTCGTCCGATTCTCTTCGGCGACCTGGCGGGCAATGCCTTCGAAATTGTCGTCCGGGATACCGAGAACACCGACAACGCCGCCAGCGTGGTGGCGGACCTCCAAGCCTTCGCTAGCGGGGACACCCCAGCCGCGAGCGAGGAGCGCGCCGGCGACGCCACGCTGCCGGACGGCGACACGACGGTCGGCGTTCCCAACTACTTCGGCCAGCAGCGGTTCGGGTCGCGCCGGCCGGTCACCCACGAGGTCGGGCTGGCCATCGCCCGCGGCGAGTGGCAGGACGCGGTCCTCGCCTACGTCGGGAACCCGAACGAGCGCGAACCCGAATCGACGCAAGAGGCTAGAGCCTACGTGGATGAAACCCACGACTGGGCTGGCGCGCTGGACAAGCTCCCCGGCGCGCTGGGCTATGAACGCTCCATCTGTCACCGGCTGGTCGAGAATGGGGCCGACGAGCCGGAAGATTTCCGCGAGGCGCTGGAGGCGCTGCCGTCGAACCTCCAGTCGCTGTTCGTCAACGCCGCCCAGTCGTACGTGTTCAACCGCATCCTTTCCGAGCGGCTGGACCGTGGGCTCCCCTTCGACCGCCCCGTCGAGGGCGATGTGGTCTGTTTCCGGGACAGCGACGCGCCCGAGGACTTCCCGATTCCGGATGCCGACCGCACCCAGCAGGTCACGGCGAAGCGGCTCTCGACCGTCGAGCGCCACTGCGAGCGCGGGCGAGCGTTCGTCACTGCGCCGCTGGTCGGGACCGACACCGAGCTGGGCAGTGGCGAACCGGGCGATATCGCCCGTGAAGTCCTCGACGATGTGGGCCTCGAACAGGGCGATTTCGACCTCCCGGGGGCGTTCGACAGCGACGGAACACGGCGGGCCGTTCTGCTCCGGACGGACCTCGGTGTCGAGCGCGACGGTGCTGACCTGACGTTCACGTTCTCGCTACCGAAGGGGAGCTATGCGACGGTCCTCCTCCGTGAGTTCCGGAAAGGCGACCCGGACGCGTAGCGGTTCGACCGTGTTCGGCAACTGATGCGGAATATGCAACGGTTAAGTCCGGCCACACACGCCATCTCGTATGGGCGAGCTACCGGACGAGTTTTCGTGCACCATTACCGACTGGGAGTACATCTACGGCCTCTGTCGAGACGTAGCCAACGACGTGAAAGCCGCCGAGTTCGAGCCCGACGTGGTCGTTGCGCTGGCACGCGGCGGCTGGTTCGGCGGGCGCTGTCTCTGTGATTTCCTCGGGCTGGACGACCTGGCGAGCCTGAAGGTCGAACACTACGTCGGCACCGCGGCGAAAGGCGAGGAGGCCCAAATAAAGTACCCGCTGGCCGACGGCGCGGTCGAGGGCAAGGACGTACTGGTCGTCGACGACATCGCCGACACCGGCCAGTCAATCGAGACGGCCGCTGAGTGTGTACGTGACCAAAACCCGAGCAGCGTCCGAACGGCGACGCTCCAGTTGCTCCAGACCAGCGACCACGAACCGGAGTTCGTCGGCGAACGCCTCGACGAGTGGACCTGGGTCGTCTACCCCTGGAACTTCGTGGAAGACATGATCGAACTCACCGCGGGCGTGATGGCGAAGAGCGACCAGCAGACCCACACCGAAGACGACATCCGCCAGCTACTGCGGGAGTACCACGGCGTTAGCCGCACGGACCTGGAGATCGCACAGCCGAACCGACTGGGCGAGGTTACCACCGAGATGGAGCGGCGCGGCGTCGTCGAATCAGTCGGCGACGGCTGGCAACTCACCGACGACTGAGCAGGGTAGCCGCGGTAGCCCGACAGGCGTCGCTCACACCCGCTAGTCTCGCCGTCCACTATCGCTAGTCACGCGCTCCGCCGCTAGTCAACAAAAACCGATTAGCGACGGCTGCGACCGTCGTCTCGAACGTACTCTAACGCGCTGACGAACTGCTCTTTGTCGACCCGACCGTCTGCCTCTTCGAGTCGCTCACGAATTTTCGTCGGAGTCATGTGTATTGGTAACATGGAACTACGTCGATATAACTCTTTCTCATCCCCTAACAGATTCGATGCGGGATGCGGGCCTGAAATGGAAGCTGGCCTACCCAGTGGGCCGTCCAAACCGCTGTACTGGGACGACATCCCTGTCGAGGGAATATATTTATACCTTGCTCACCCAACGGAAACTATGGCCGCTTACGGCCGGCCGTCACTTCGAGACCTGTTCGATGAATCACCGACGCCGCACATCGCGCATCCGCCGCGGAGTCACCATCGAGACTTCTACATCGCCACAGACGGGTCGTTCAGACCCCATAACGGCACGACATCGCCCGACAGCGAGGCGGACAGCCCGACAGGCGGGCTGGGTGTCGTCGTCGAAACTCTCGACGGTGAGCGCGTTGTCAGGCTATCTGTCCCGGACACCTGTCCCGACAACAACGTCGCGGAGTATCGGGCGCTCCATCTGGGACTCGACGTGCTTGCGAGACGGGCCCCGCCCAACGCCCGCGTCGGCTTACTCATCGACCACGACCAGCTCGCTGAGAACGTGAACGCGGAGGTACTGGCCTCTCACGGCTCTGCCTACGATCCGCCACACTCCGTGTCGGTCCCACCGGCGACAGGACTGCACTGGCGCGGGATTCAGGCACGTATCAACGGGTTCGGCGAGGTCCGTGCCGCGCGGATCTCCGGCGACCGCAACCCCGCCCATCCGCTGGCGAACGCCCCCGACCAGTACGCCCACGTCAACGGCGAGCCGGACCGGTGTGTCCTCCCTGACGCGCCGACCGTAAACGAACGCGTCCCGCCGCCGTCGCGCGCGGAGCGTGGCGGCGCGTCGGACTGACGGAACCCGGCCGGCGCCCTCGCCGGTCCCGGTACCGGATTCTCTCACACCGCTGTCGATAGTAGCACGTAGCCGTAGCAACGCCTCGCTCAGCACCAACTGTCATGCTTGAAATATCACATGCGACTGTGGCTCCGAGCTGAAATCCGATCACGGGCAGAAAATATCGTATCCACTGGTTCCGTGGCTCTCTATCGGTCGCCTTTCACTAGAAATAGCTTCCATAAGTTATAGAAATAGTCGTACCTGTTACCATGTACGTTCGGGGAACGTCACACAGACCAAATTTTATGTATTAGAAATGGGATAGTATACGGTGGGAGGTGAGCTACGTTGAGTACCAGAACTGACGGACCGGACGGTTTCAGCGGACAGTACGCCGAACAGCTGTTGCCGCGTCAGTCGCCGACGCGGCACGACCTCGTACTCGCCGTCATCCCTGCGGTGTTCGTCTTCACACTCGCCGCCGCAGTCGTTCTGGGCCTCTCTATGCAGGCAGCAACCGCTGGCGCATCACTCGTTGGCGCTGTGGCGGTCATCGACGCACTCTTCGTCCACCCGCCGACCTGTGGTCGACGGCGAGGCGATACGTGACATCGCGTTCCGGCGACGGGCCAGAACGCTGTGTCTTTTACGAGGGGGTACTCCGCGTACCTCGATAGAATCGGACCAGAGTATCATACAACTAGTGTTGCTTTCAGTCAGACTAGTCTGAATAGACTGCACAGTAGGACTGCGTACACGTTAAATCTAAGAATATTACACAGGTCTTGCTCACAAAACATATTATACAAGATACATAATATCGGCAGGCATGCGTCGAAGACACTACCTTTTAGCCACCACCAGCTTCCTCGGATTCGCCGGTTGTTCGAGCATCAGTAGCAATCCGACCGAGACAGCTGCAAAAACGGAAACCGAGAATACTGATGAAAAAACAGCCAGAAATGCCGAAAATATGACAGAGAGTCAACTCAGTGGCCACGTTCGGCCAACTGGTGGTCCTTGGGAGCCGGTGAAAGGGTTTTCATGTGAGAAGAGCAACTTCACTCGCCACCCGCCAAGGTATGACGACATTTCATGGGGAGATACTGAAAATATATCTCTACGGATTAATGATACGGCGTTTGAATACGGTGACACAGCTCAAATCACGTTGACAAACACATCTAATAGAACCATCAGTCTGGGTCTTAAATACATGTACCAGATCGAGCTTCTCACTGAAGATGGATGGCAAGATGTTCGTGGTAAAACTGGAGATGATGACTTTGAATACATAGAGATGAGTACTGAGAATCCGCCTGGGAAGGTATTTGAATGGTCGCTCCGTCTGACCGAAGAGGGGGTTGTTCCTGACGAGAAAGATTTTATTGTATGTCCTGAACTCGTCTCCGGTCGATATCGGTTCGTATATCCGGCACTTGAACAGGTAGCAGTTGCATTCGACCTACAGAAGTAGGCTGTTCTGCGCTTGTCTGAGTGAAACACAGTGGTCACTAAGTGGACTGTACCGACCGTTTCAACTCGGACCTGACAACAGTTCTATAACTCCCTCACAGACGGATACGTTCCTGCGAAAAGACAGGTAGTCGGTTACTCCTGCTGTGCGTCGACGACAGCGACGCCCGCGAGGTTCACGATATCCTTGACCTCGTCGCCACGCTGGAGAACGTGGACCGGCTTGTCCATGCCGACGAGCATCGGACCGATAGCCTCAGCGCCGCCCAGCCGCTGGAGGAGCTTGTAGCCGATGTTCCCGGCTTCGAGGTTGGGGAACACGAGGACGTTCGCGGGATCGTCGAGTTCGGAGAACTCGTAGGTGTCTTGCAGGATGTCCTCGACGACGGCGGTGTCGGCCTGCATCTCGCCGTCGACCGGGAAGTCCACGCGCTCGTCGTCCTGCAGGCGCGAAACCGCGCGGCGGATTTTCTTTGTTCCGGGATTGTCGACGCTACCGAAGTTCGAGTACGACAGCATGGCCGCCCGCGGCTCGACGTTGAACCGACGGGCCAGTTCCCCGGTGTGTCGGGTGACCTCCTCCAGCACGTCCGTGTCGGGGTCCTGATTGACCGTGGTGTCCGCACAGAAGATGACGCGATTCTTGAACGTCAGCATGTACACACCGGCCGCGTAGTCGGCGTCGTCGGCCGTGCCGATGACCTGTAGCGGCGGGCGCAGGGCGGATGGGTAGTGGTGGGTGAGCCCGGTCAGCATCGCGTCGGCGTCGCCCATCTCCACCATCACGCTGCCGAGGTAGTTCCCGTCCCGAATGAGTTCGTCGGCCTCGCGACGCGTGATGCCTTTCCGCTGGCGGAGTTCGTACAGGCGGTCCGCGTAGTCGGCCACGTCAGCGGTCTCGGGGTCGACGACGACGGGGTCGAACTCCAGGCCGAACTTCCGGCGCGTGGACTCGATGCGGTCGGCGTCGCCGATGAGTATCGGCTCGGCGATACCCTGTTCGACCAGCTGGTAGGCCGCGCGGATCATCTTCTCGTCGTGGCCCTCGGCGAGTACGACCCGCTGGGGGTTGCTCTTGGCCTTGTTGAGCACGACCCGCATCATCTCGCGGGACTTGCCCAGCCGCGCTTCGAGCTCCTCGACGTAGGCTTCCGTGTCGATTTCCGTCCGTGCCGCGCCGCTCTCGATGGCGGCCTCTGCGACCGCGGGAGTGATCTCGAACAGGACCCGCGGGTCCAGTGGTTTCGGAATGATGTAGTCGGGGCCGAACTGTAGCGGCTGGTCGCCGTAGGCCTTGACGACCTCGTCGGGCACATCCTGCTTGGCGAGGTCGGCCAGCGCGCGGGCCGCGGCAACCTTCATCTCCTCGTTGATTTCGGTTGCCCGCACGTCGAGCGCGCCACGGAAGATGAACGGGAATCCGAGGACGTTGTTGACCTGATTCGGGTAGTCCGAACGGCCGGTCGCCATAATGACTGTGTCGTCGCGGGCGGATTTGGCATCCTCGTAGGCGATCTCCGGGTCCGGGTTCGCCATCGCGAAGATGATGGGGTCGCTGGCCATCGACCGCACCATCTCTTGGTCGACGATGCCACCGACGGAGAGCCCGACGAACACATCGGCTCCGTCCATCGCGTCGGCCAGATCGCCCTCGGGGATGTCACGGGCGAACTCCTGTTTGAATCGGTTGAGGTCTTCGTGCGTCGCTCGTTCCTCGGTGATGATGCCCGAGGAGTCACACATCGTGATGTTGTCCTTCGAGACGCCCAGCGAGACGTAGAACTTCGCGGATGCAATCGCGGACGCTCCAGCCCCGGAGAAGACGACCTCTAGGTCCGCCAGTTCCTTGTCGGCGATGTCGGCCGCGTTGACCAGCGCCGCGCCGGAGATGATCGCGGTCCCGTGTTGGTCATCGTGGAACACCGGGATGTCGAGTTTCTCGCTGAGTCGGCGCTCGACCTCGAAACACTCCGGGGCGGCGATATCTTCGAGATTGATGCCGCCGAAGGTCGGCTCCATCGCCTCTACCGTCTGTATCATCGCCTCGGCGTTGTCCGTGTCCAGTTCCACGTCGAACACATCGATATCGGCAAATCGCTTGAACAGCACGCCCTTCCCCTCCATGACCGGCTTCCCGGCTTCCGGACCGATGTCACCGAGGCCGAGCACGGCGGATCCGTCGGAGACGACGCCCACGAGGTTCCCCTTTGCGGTATACTCGAAGGCCTTCTCGGGATCTTTGTCGATCTCCTCACACGGTGCGGCCACGCCGGGCGAGTACGCCAGCGAGAGGTCACGCTGTGTGTTCGTCGGCTTCGTCGTCGCGATCTCTATCTTCCCCGGCGGCTTGCTCCGGTGGTACTCCAGTGCGTCCTCGTCAAGTCCCATACCCGGATGTCGAACCCAACTGTAAAAAAGACAAGTTTACCGTCAACGAACGAGCGGTACAACGACGGTTGTCGAATATCGGCCGATTGCGGCGGTTTTTGCCCCGGTTGTGTCCCATCAATTGGAAAGCACCCACCGTCGGGATATCGTCGTACTGGACCATCTTCGGACTTCAGTTCGTACTGGTGAGTTCGCTGACTCGGTCGGTCAGTTCGGTGACCGCGTCTTCCTGGCTGTCGGTGGCCTTGACAATCTCCTTCGTCGCCGTTTCAGCCTCTTGAGCGTGGTTCTGTGCGTCTTCGACCATCGAAGTCACGTTCTCGATAGCGCTCGCCTGATCGTCGTTGGCGTCGGCGACCTCTTGAATGCCCCTCGTCGCTTCCTCGACGGCGTCGGAAATCTCGTCCAGCGCATCCAGTGCGTCCGCGATCTCGGACTCCGCACGCTCGACCTGTTCGTGGGAGGTTTCGACCATGTCGGCCGTCTCGGTCGCCTGATCCTGAATCGTGGTGATGCTCGTCGAGATCTCTGAGGCGTACTCGCTCGTCTCGTTAGCGAGTGTCTTGACCTCATCGGCGACGACGGCGAACCCGCTCCCACTTTCGCCGGCTCTGGCCGCCTCGATGTTGGCGTTCAGTGCGAGCATATTCGTCTGCTCCGCCACGTCGGCGATTATCTCGACGATCTCGCTCACTTCGTCCATCTGGTCGTCGAGGTCTGTGACGGTGTCGACAAGGTCCTCGCTCGTCTCGGCGAGCCCGTCGGTAACGTCCATGACTGCTTCACCGGCGTCTGACCCGTCTTCTGCGGCCGCCTTCGCGCGCTGTGCTGCCGACGCCACTTCGCTAGACGTCGCGGCGACCTCTTCCATCCCGGCCCCGATATCTTGGATGTTATCGGCCGCCTGTGTGAGGGAGTTCGTCTGCTCGGTAACCCGGGTTTCGACGTCCGCTGCGGACGAGTTCGCTTGTTCGATAGTGGTCGCAAGCTGCTGCGTCTGCTCGTCCACCTGATCCGCCAGTTTCTCGACCTGCTCGGCCATGTCGTTGAGCGAAGTAACGACCTCGTACAACTGGTCGTCGACGTACTCGCCGCCGTCGGTCCGGTCAAACGATGCCCGGGCGTCGAGGCGGCCGTTCTTGAGTGCAGCCATAGTCGATTTGACCTCATCGACCAGACTTGTCATGGCCTCGTGGCGGTTGGCCTCGTCAGTCCGGTCCTGAACCATTTCGACGACCGCGATGAGTTCGCCGTCCCCGTCGTAAATCGGAGCAGCGCTGAACGAGATATGGCGTTCGTTCCCGTGCTGGTCGGCCATCACGCTCGTGTCGCGGTACAGCGTGAAGTCCTCGTCCTCGACCTTCGGGACGTCGTACTCGGTGTGTGTCGCCTCCGGCGCGTCGAGGACCTTGTCGGCGAGAGTCTGTCCCCGTCGTCCGTCCGGATAGAACGCCATGCTCGCCATCTCCATCTCCTGGGCCTCGGCCTCGGAGACCCCGGTGAGGTGCTCCAGTGAGCTGTTCCAGGTGAGGATATCGCCGTTCGTATCCAGAATGAAGAGCGGCGTTCCGATGTGATGTAACACGTCGTGGTAGTTGAGTCCGCCGTCGTCGTCGGACTCCGACGACGAGTCGCCGAACGCATCGACACCGGTCCGGGAGACATATTGTGTCGTTTCCAGCCCCTTCTGGAGTTCGGCCTCGACGGAGTCGATGGCGGCCTGAGCATCCGGGCCGAGTTCGTCCCGAAGTTGATCGAACGCACCTTCGACGAGCGATTCGGTGACAAACCCCTGGGCCTCGATGAACTCACCTTGGCTAATCCCGGCGGTTTCGTATTCGTCGATCAGTGCTCGGAGTTCGTCAGGTTCGAGTTCGAACTGCCGCTCGACGTGCTGGGTCCCGATAGCGGCCGTATCGGGGTCGTCGAAGCAGTCGTTGAGGCGCGGCGAGTTCGGGTCAATGGCGTCGGCCAGAAAGCGGGTTTGCCCGTCACTCGCGATGAGTCCTCCGTCCGCCCGTCGGGCCGTAGCGTCCGAAGAGCGGGACCCCAGGCCATAGATGTAGGTACGGATCTGTTCGAACATGAGCTAGCTATGTTCCATTCCAACACACCTGTGGATAAAGATGACTCCGAGAGTATCAGTAAAGATAATTGTACTCATCGGGCAAGCGCGAAAAGAGAGCATAAGTACGTGCGACCGAAGATCTAGGTATGACCACCCGTTTCCGCCGACTGGTGGCGACAACGACGGTGCTGACGTTCGCACTCATCCTGCTTGGCGTGTACACCGGTGCTATCGGCGCTGGGCTGACCTGTGAGGCACGCTGGCCGTTCTGTGACGGCTGGATGGGGCTGTTCCCCGCAAACTGGGCGAGTTTCGTCGAGTGGTTCCATCGTTTAGTCGCAATGGTTACCGGCTTCGGTATTCTCGGATCGACAATCGCCGCGTGGCGCGGCGAGTACAGCCGGCGGATCAAGCTCGCGACCGCCGTCGCCACGGTCGTGCTCCCGGTACAGGTCCTCCTCGGCGCGAACACCATCTTCAACTTCGGTGCCACGGCGCAGGTACTCCACCACGGGGCCGCACAGCTCATTTTCGGCGCGATGGTGGCGGCGACGGCGTGGGCCTACACCGACACGGGTGAGTCGCCGTCGGTGCAATCGGCCGACAGCCAGCGCACGGCACGCGCTGACGATTGAACACGAGTACCACCCCTGTGGTTAACACGTAAGATATATTCCGGTCTGTCGTGTGGTGGGGATTATGTCAGACGACGGCCTTTCACGACGCCAGTATCTCTCCACGGTCGGTGGAACCGCAGTGACCGTTTCACTTGCCGGCTGTTTCGGCGGCGGTGGCGGCGACGGCAGTACCGAAATCACTGCCGGAACTGCACCGGGGTTCCCCCCGTTCGAGATGAAGCAGGACGGCGAACTCGTCGGGTTCGACATCGACCTGCTCGAAGCGGTCATCGACGAGACCGACTACACCCTGGCCGGCTGGGAGGAGTACGAGTTCAAGTCCCTGATTCCGGCGCTGACCAACGAAAACATCGACGTGGTCGCCGCGGGGATGACAATCAACGACGAGCGCGACCAGACCATCGACTTCACTGACCCCTACTACAGCTCCAACCAGGCCATTGTCGTCCGGGAAGACGGCGACTTCGCCCCGTCCTCGCTGTCGGACCTCGCCGGCCGTCCCATCGGCGCACAGAAGGGGACGACCGGTGAGACGACGGTACAGGACGAACTCATCTCGCCGGGGAACCTCGATGAGTCGAACTACAACTCCTACGGCAACTACGTGCTGGCGGTCGAGGACCTCCAGAACGGCAACATCGACGCCGTGGTCATCGACGAACCGGTCGCACAGACCTTCGCCGCTCAGCGCCCGGTCACCATCGCGTTCACCTACGAGACGGGCGAGAACTTCGGGTTCGGCGTCCGTGATGGCGACGACGAGTTCACACAGGCGCTCAACGACGGTCTGTCCACCGTCAGGGACGGAAGCACGTATCAGGACCTGACGAACAAGTGGTTCGGCCAGCAGTAACCGATGCCTCCCCTCCCGTTGCAGAGTGACTGGGCGTTCGTCATCGAGAACCTCGACCTGCTACTCGTCGGTACGGGTGTCACGGTCGCCCTGACAGCGGCGAGCATCCTGTTGGGCTTTCTACTCGGGTTCCCGGCGGGAGCCGTCGAGGTGTACGGCCGCGGCCCGCTCAAACGCGCTGTCGAGACAGCCGGCGTCGTGCTCCGGGGAACGCCGCTGCTCGTCATCATTATCCTGCTGTTCTTCGGCCTCTCGGTGTCGAGCAGCGCTTTCGTGACGGCGACCATCGCCCTCGGGCTCCGGAGCGCCGCCTATCAGTCACAGATCTTCCGCGGCGCGCTCCAGAGCGTCGACGAGGGGCAACTGGAAGCCGCTCGCGCCATCGGCATGGGTCGGTTCCAGGCCATCCGCAGCGTCGTCGTTCCGCAGGCGCTCCGCCGGAGCGTGCCCGGCTTCCAGAACGAGTTCACGATCGTCCTGAAAGACACGAGTATCGCCATCGTCATCGGCCTCGGCGAACTGCTGACCGTCGGCCAGAACCTCTATCAGGGCGGTCAGAGCACCGCTGCACTTGAGATTTTCCTGACTGTGAGCCTCATTTACTTCGTTCTCACGTTCGTGACGAATCGCTCGCTCGACCGCCTCGACGATCACTTCAGTATCCCCGGAGGTGAGCGGGCGTGAGCGACCCACTGCTGGCGCTTGACGACGTGTACAAGTCCTACGGCGAGGAACAGGTGCTCTCTGGCGTCAGCTTCGAGATGGACGCCGGCGACGTGGACGTGGTTATCGGCCCCAGCGGCAGCGGGAAGTCGACGATGCTGCGCTGTGTGAATCGCCTCACCGAGATCGACAGCGGCGACATCTACCTCGATGGCGACTGCGTCACCGACGCTGACACCGACGTGAACGAACTCCGAAAACAGGTGGGGATGGTATTTCAGGATTTCAACCTCTTTGCCCACCTCACGGCGCTCGGGAACGTCACACTCGGCCTGCGGAAAGTCCGCGGCATGGACAAAGCGACAGCCCAAGAACAGGGCTACGAACATCTGGAGCAGGTCGGACTCTCGGACCAGGCTGACTCCTATCCCGCCGAACTCTCCGGCGGGCAGAAACAGCGGGTCGGGATCGCCCGCGCGCTGGCGATGGACCCGAAGCTGCTCCTGTTCGACGAGCCGACCAGCGCGCTGGACCCGGAGCTCGTCGGCGAGGTGGTCGACGTGATGCGGGACCTCGCCGCCGAGGGCATCACGATGCTCGTCGTCAGCCACGAGATGGGGTTCGCACGGTCGGCGGCGTCGGATATCATCTTCCTCGACGACGGGCGAATCGTCGAACACGGCCCGCCGGAACAGTTGTTCCAGAACCCACAGGCGGCCCGGACCGGTGAATTCCTCAGCCGTCTGGAGACGGCCCATGAGGAGGAGTGACCGATGGGTACCCAGGAGTCTACGACCGCCGGGCGAACGCTTCGTGCCCGTGCTGCCGGGCTGACCGACCAGCCGCTGACGCTGCTGACCGTCGCCGGCTTCTGGACGTGGCTCGTCGTCCGCTGGACGAACGACTTCCTGCTGGACGGCGCGCTCATCGACCGCAACACGTCGTTCTTCCCGACTGCCCCGTTCGAGGCGGCCGCGTCAACGCTCGGCGGCCTCGCGGCGAGCCTCGGCCCGGTCGGGTTCCCTGTCGGCTGGGTCGCTGGCTTCTTCGAGTTTCTGGCCGCGTCGATCCCCTACTTGCCGCAACTGGCGACCGGCGTGTGGGCCACGATACTGCTGACGGTGCTCGGCATCGCGCTGGGGTTCGTCATCGCTGTCCCACTCAGTGTGGCTCGGGTGTACGGCGGGACGCTCACCCGTTCGGTCGCGCTGGGGTACACCGAACTGTTCCGCGGGACGCCGCTACTCGCCCAGTTGTTCGTTCTCTACTTCGCGACGCCGCTGACAACGATCATCCGTGAACTGCCTGCGGTCGGGACCGGATTCATCCCCGCGCAGGCGTTCTGGGTGGCCGTTATCGCGTTCATGCTCAACAGCGCCGCCTACCAGTCGGAGTACATCCGCTCGGCGCTGAACTCCGTCCCGGAGGGGCAACTCACCGCCGCGCGTGCCATCGGCCTCTCGAAGGTCGATGGGATCCGCCACGTCGTCCTGCCGCAGGGCCTTCGCTACGCCATTCCGGGCTGGTCGAACGAACTGGTGTACCTCATCAAGTACTCGTCGCTTGCGAGTTTCATCACCGTCCGTGAACTGTTCGAGCGGACCGACGCTATCGCCAGCGAAACCTACCGGTACACGGAGCTGTTCGTCCTCGCCGGCCTACTGTACCTGGCGCTGGTCCTCTCGGCATCGCTGCTGATGGAATACGTCGAAGACAGGGTCGCGATTCCGGGCCTCGGCACGACCAGTCGATGACTACATGAAGTCAGAAAGGCCGGACTGCTGATCGTCGTCTTCGTCTGTCTCGCTCGCTGACTCCGTCTCGCCGTCGGTAGTGGTGTCGTCACCGGCGGCGTCAGATGCTGCACCATCGTCCGCTGCGAGCGTTATCTGTTGGTCGCCGCTCTCCTCGCCGGCTTCGGTATCCGAAGCATCGCCATCTGTATCGCTTTCTCCGTCACCGCCGTCCGCACTCGCACCCTCGAAAACCCCGCCGGAGTGTTCGACGGCGGCTTCCTCCTTGAGTGCCTCTGCGTCGGCGACGATGTCCTGCACCTTGTTCGTGTCCTTGCCCGACCCGGTGACGAAGGAAACGTGCTCAGCCTCCATATCGTAGGTCGCCGCCATCGCAACCGTCAGCTCGCGGTTCCGGCAGTGGTGAGTCATCGTCGCAAGGAACGGCATGATCTCCCGGCGGGCGGTCCGCATCGAGACGCCGTCGATAGCGGCGATCTGCTGGGCGACGTAGTCCCGCGTGTTCCTGGTCCCTTTCGACCGACCGAGCTTCGACCAGTAGCTCGGCGGGCCGTAGCGGGTCCAGCCGCCCTTTGTCCCGTCCCGCGCTGCGGCGACGCCGGCGGTCATGTTGTCGCCGGCATACCGCCAGAAGGAGTAGTTCTGCGTCTCGCGCACGCGGCCGAGCCACTGGTCGGCGTTCGAGAGGAACTCGTAGGCACGGACCAGTTCGGCCCCCTGGTAGTCCTTGGGCATGTTGTCCTCGATCCAGTTGATGAGGTCATCAGGCGTCTCGTCGACGTCGTAGCTGGCCTCAAGGGCTTCCTGCGCGCCGGCCTCCTTGAGTACCACGTCGAGGTACTCGAAGATGCCCTCGGTCGTATCGCGCTCGCCGGTCACCACGTCGTCGTCGGTCAGCCGCTCCGTCGTCTCGGCAATGGCCTGGAGGTCCTTGACCGCGCCCCGCAGGTCACCGCTGTTTTGCTCGGCGAGTTCCTGCAGCGCGTCGGACTCGTACTCGACGCCCTCCTGACGGCAGAGGTCACGCAGGACAGGAACGATAGAACGGGGCGAGACATCCCGAAACTCGATGTCCTGGCAGTTGTTCCGCAGGCCGTTTGACATCTCGTAGTACTCGTTGGCGATGAGAATCATCGGCTGGCTGGCCTCCTTCACGAGGGCCGTGATCGCTCGTGCGCCCCCGCGGTCGGCGTTGCCGTGGATGTTGTCCGCCTCGTCCATGATGACGAGTCGGCGGCCGCCACCGCCAGCGGTCAGCGTGCCGGACTTGGCGGCTTCGCCGGCCACCCGATTGATAACGTCCTTGGTCCGGGAATCGCTGGCGTTGAGTTCGATGGTCGGCCACCCCATGTCGTTTGCCAGCGCGTGGGCGGCCGAGGTCTTCCCGATGCCCGGGGAGCCATAGAGGATGACCGCCTCGCGGTGGTCGTCCCACGTCTCCGCCCACTTTTTGAGTGCGTCGCGGGCCTTGTCGTTGCCCCGCACCTCCGACAGTGTTGTCGGGCGGTACTTCTCCGTCCAATCCATTGGATCGTTGTTGGCGCGACCGGCGTTTAGGGATTGCGGAGCCAATCCGGTCCCGTCACGGCCAGAAGACACATCCCTGTCACTGGTCGCGGACTAACCGTCATGAGTGACTCAGCCCGTCGGAGCTACGCCGTCGGTGCCCTCGCCGGAGCGGCGGCGTTCGTGCTGACGTACGTCCTCGTCTACGCCCTGAGTATTTCCACAGTTCAGGACGCTCTACTGACGAATATCGCCGAGTCGTTCGGCGACGACCGGGCGGCCTGGAAAATCGTCGGCTGGGTGTTTTTCAACGCGCAGTTCGTGACGACGACGATCACCGTCAATATCCCCTTCCTCGGCGGGACATCGGCGGTCAACTTCATCGCCGAAAACGAATCACTGTCACCGATTCTGTACCTCCTGCCGCCGGCAGTGCTGACAGCCGCAGGGATTGCAACGGCTCGTATCGACGGGACAACTGACAGCAGCCGTGCGGTCCGTGTCGGTCCTGCTGTCGTTCTGGGCTACCTCCCGCTTGCGGCACTCGGGGCGGTGCTGTTTACTGTCAGCGCCGGCGATTCCGGACAGGGCGCGCCGACGCTGCTGACGGCCATCGTCCTCGCTGGTATTGTTTATCCGGCGATCTTCGGGACTGTCGGGGCCGTAATCGCGACCGCGTTCGGGGACTCATAGCGGGCATCCACTCCTGAGACTTTTGACCGAAAAGGAGGACAGTACGATCCAGCCGTGTATTCCTCCAGCCTCAGCCGAGACCGTCGCGGCGTCAGTCCCGTCATCGGCGTGGTCCTCATGCTCTCGATTACTGTCCTTCTGGCCGCGACAGTCGGTGGGTTTGTGCTCGCGAGCGGCGACCTGAACCAGCGGACACCCACCGTCGCCCGCTCGACAGGCGATTTCGTGACTGGCCCATCGGGGGGATGCGGCGGGAACACAGTAGCGATTCGACACGCTGGCGGCGATCCGGTCCCGGCCGACGAACTGGCAATCGCTGTTACACTGCCAGACACCGACGCCCGCATCGTCGACCTGCCGGTTTCCGGGACGGCGCTGTCAGCGAGCAATATCGACGACCCCGACAACGTCATCTACGACTACTGTGTCGGCGGCGTCATTGCCAATGGGGGCCAGCAGTGGTCGGCGGGCCGGACCATCACTTTCCAGTTGAACGCCGGCGGTGGTACCGTCAACCCGGGCGATACCATCGAAGTGCGCGTCGTTCACACTCCCTCGAACGGCGTCCTCGCTGCGGTCGAACTGACTGCCCGCCGGTAAGCGCCCGTGGTTCCGATACCCTTTTATTCGCGACCCTCCAGCGTGTGAACTAATGGCAGGGGGCGCACGCGACGATCTCGCGGAAAAAATGGCGGGTGAGGTGGCACTGAGCGACGACCCAGGGGCGACCCTGCGGAAGTGGCGCACTGACTTCGATGTCGCACAGACGGAACTCGCCGACGAACTCGACGTCTCCCCGTCCGTGGTCTCGGACTATGAGAGCGGGCGGCGTGACAACCCCGGTATCGGCGTGGTCAGGCGACTCGTCGTCGCACTGCTCGATATCGACGAGAACCGCGGCGGTGACCACATCCGCCAGCACGCCCGCGTGCTCTCGGCGGGGTTCGACAGCGACGTGGTTCACGACCTCCGGGAGTACTCCGCCAACGTCGGTGTCGAGCGCGTCTACGACGCTATCGACGCCGAAGAACTGTTCCGGGGTAGTCAGGACACTGTTGCAGGCCACACCGTTATCAACTCAATCGCCGCCATCACGCGCCTCTCCTCGGACGAGTTTTACCAGCTATACGGTCAGTCGACGAACCGCGCGCTCGTGTTCACGAACGTGACCCGCGGCGAATCCCCGCTTGTGGCGCTCCGGGTCGTCTCGCCGACGCCGAACGCCGTCATCCTCCACGGGCTTGACGACGAGGCCGTCTGGGAGCATGCACAGGATCTCGCTCGCATCGACGACTTCTCGCTGGCGATCACCGACACCGATCTCGAGGACTTGCTGGGCGGCCTGCGAGAGCTTCCCTGAGTTCGCCGGTTCTGTCTGTACCGTTCCGAGCCACTCGACAGGCGCCCCGGAAAACGGCTGTTGTGGTGAATTCGAATGCCTTGTTCACCAGACCGGGTGACACAACTGCTTCGTAGGGCCGGCAAGTTTTCAATGAGTACTACTTTGATACCGAGGTGTCATGTCTACACATGGTGCAATTTAGCTCCCTCCTCGTCTGGGCGCTCGCCGGCTTCGGATCCGTTGTTGCTGCCTCGTTCGTCGGTACAATGCTTGCACTTCAATACTACGACAGCGGTGGGACTCTCTCTGTATCTCTCAGCGACATTATCAGCCGCCTCAACAACGATACCCGGTAATTAGGTGATAAATACTGTTTACGGCACGAACGGGGTTCCTCGTATTCACGACGACTGACAAAGCGCCTTTTGCTACTCTCCGGTGGTGTTCCGCTATTCTCCACGGCTCCCTACGGTCGCCGCTCCGATTCGAGGTTCGGAGCGAGCAACGCGAGCGAGAACCTCGCTTACTCCACGTACCGATACTTCCGCTCACCCATTCGCCCCCAGCCATCGAAAGCGAACTCGTTTTCGGGGGCGGTGAACTCCTCGACATCGGTTTCAGTTTCGTGATTGTGGACGTCGTGGACCTGTTCGTACTCGGCGAAGGAGAGGTCGTAGCGGTTCCGGACCTGTTCGTCGATATCGAGCGCACCGATCTCTTCTTCCCAGCCGGGGACAACGGTTTCGGCGTGGACTTCTGCCTGTGCGCCGGACCCGTAGGAGGCAACTAACAATCGGGCCTCGTCCAGATCCAGTCCGTTCTCGCGGGCGTGTTTCAGGCCCGCGGCGCGGGCGATGTGGACGGAACCGGTGTACCAGTTCCCGACCTCCCGGGAGATTTCGAGCGTTGGCTCGATGCTGTTGGCGTACCAGTCCTGATAGCGCTCGGTTTCGGTGAGTGCGTCCGTGTACTCTTTGATGGCCGCGTGGAACTCATCGTCGGTCTCGAAGTCCGAACGCATAGGCTGGCGGCCGATTTCTTCGGCCATCAGGTCGCCCACGTCGGTGCCGCGGATAATGTGTCGGTAGCCCAGCGCCGCGGCCTTCCGGACCATCCCCGGGAACGGCGTGTGGAAGGGGATCATCTCATAGTCTCCCGGGTGGATGTCGCCAGCCACCTCGGCGAAGTCCTCCAGCGCCTCGCGCATGCGAGCGAGGTAGACGTTCACCGAGCGCTTGCCGTCGACGGACGGGAACTGCTGATTGGGCTTGAGGAAGTCAGTTTCGTCGGCGCTGCCGTACCCCTGCTCGGTCGAGAGTTCGACCAGATTCGGGTCTTCGTCGACGAGCATCGCCACCGCGCCGGCCCCCTGCGTGGCCTCGCCGGGGTCGTCGCGGGCGTACAGCGCGGTGTCCGTCGCGATGACGAGTGCGGCCCGACCGCGGTTCCGGCCGGCGCGGATCCAGTTGTAGGCGTCGTCGAGGCTCTGTGTCCCGGAGATACAGGCGAACTTCCGCTCGCCCTTGTTGGCGTGGTGGAAGTTCTCGTCGTACACCTGTTCGAGACAGCCCGCGATGTACGTCGAAACGGGCTTTGAGTTGTCGAAGGCGCTCTCGGTCGCCACGTCGATACGGCCGATGTCCTCGGGCGTCAGCCCCTTGCGCTCCATCAGGCGATGGGCCGCGTTCGCCCCCATCGTGACAATATCCTCGTACACGTCCGGGAACGACGACGCGCGCAGGCCGAGCCCCTTCGTGTACTTACCGGGGTCGTCCCCCTGGGCCGGCGCGAACGTCTCCGCGAGGTCGAGTTTGAGCTTCCCGGTCCAGATCTCCATGGCATCGATACCGACTGCAGTCATGGGTCTAGCGTCAGCGTGGATGTATATGGGCTTGTCGACTGGCCTTTCGACGGCTGACTAGTATTGCGCCGATGGGCCGCGAACTCTCTGTAAGACAGTTATTCGCTGGTCGCCGGCTCCGTACTAAAAGAGAAATCGACCATACATTCGCCTTCGAGAACGTCGTATGGCTCATCCGGTGACGGAACGGCACGCGACCAGTCGGTGTTGTTGACTACGAGCCGATACGTTCCTGGCGAGATGGTAATCCGGTTGTCGCGGATGTTCGTCTTGTGGAACCGCGACACCTCACCAGCGTGCCGGGCCCGGTAGCGGCTCTGGAACGCTCGGTACTCTTCCTCGGTGAACAGAATGACGTCCACGGCCGGGCCACGCCGCACGATGAGGTCGTAGCGCAGCGTTGTCTGGCCGGTTGCTTCGATTGTGTAGTCTTCGTACTCGTTTTCTTCCAGGCGGAATGTCGTATCGACTGACCGGTGGTTCGGCTCGGGTGTCGGCGTCGGTGTCTCGGTCTCGACCTGAAGCCGTGCCGACGTCTCCGTAGTATTGTTCGTTCGCGACGCCTCGGTGCGCTGTGCTGTTGAAGTGTCCGCCGGAGCAGCAGCGCTATCTGCCGCTGGCGTCGAGGTAGTACTGATGCGGTCAGTTGTAGCAGTCCGCTGTGACGCTGTCGGGTCCGGGACTGGTGTCGTCTCGGATTCCTGTGCAGGTCGATTCCCGAGACAGCCGGCGGAGAGCGCGGCGAGTACCGAGGCCCCGAAGCCGCGCCGCGACAGGTCACCCATACCTCAGGACACTCATCCACAGTAAAGATGTTTACGGGCGGGTTTTCGCCGCTGGTAATCGGAGCGCCAACACTGTCCAAACATATTTGTGGAGAGAGAGCCGAATCTACGCCGTTCGAGCCAGTTCCGTGAAAACTATACTCCAGCTATCATTTCCCGGAACGGGACAGGAACGCTTCATATGAACAGATCGGTCATCACACTCGGTTTGGTAGTTCTGGCGGCACTCAGTGTCTCGGGACTCGCAGGAGTAGCGGTCGAGGGGACGCTTGGCGCAGACGCGACCCAATCAGCGCCGACGGAGTCCACGGAACCATCACCAGCAGCGACGCCCAGTGCAGAAAGTGCAGCACCGGCGATGCCGAGTAGCGGGGAGACTACGGCTGGAGTGACGCAGTCCGCAGAACCCACCGCGACGCCGGATGCAGCACAGACCACACCAGCTAATTCGGGGACAGATATCGATACGGCCCGCCTCGAAGACCGGCTTGTAGCGGCAATCAACGGCCGGCGCGGTAATCCGGTTGCCGACGACGCTTTTGATGGGTCCCTCTCGGATGAGACCAAAACCGGTCAGAAGCTATCAGCAATGGCCGGTAACCACAGCGAACGAATGGCTGCACAGGGGTCAGCCTCCCCGATTGCGAACGGGTCAGACACGACAGACCGGTACGCGGCCGCCGGACTGTCCGAGCAGTGTCGCCTCCGCCACGAAGGGAACGCGTATATCCGACCCGTGACTGACCTCGAACTGGTCACGAGTGTCGACCCGAACGGCGCGAACGCGACCCGTGTCGCCGATACCGTCGCTGACCACTGGTTCGACCTCTCCGGTCCCCGTGACACGTTGTATATGGCGAACGCGAACCACATCGGCGTCGGCGCGGCGACCGCTGACGGCGTCGTCTACATTACCGTGAATCTCTGTTGAACAACGCGGTGATACCTCCCTGAACTGTTTCTCAGGGCGTGCGACAGCGCAGCCCTCTCTCGTCTATCAGGTCTGTGTCGGAAGTCGCAATTGTTCCTTCGCAGATGTGCGTATTCCCAGTATTATCGATCAGCGTGATCGTCACGCTGACCTGATTATTATTGTTGTTAACTGCGTTGTTCTTTGTCAGGTCCAACGAGCCCTCGACCAGTGAGCCGCTGGATGGATTTTTAGTCACCGAATTCAGCTCTTTATCATTTTTGTCCGTTACAGTCACATTTACTCTATCAATTCCGGATTTATCTGCGACACGGAAGTTGAATTGAATGTCGTCGTTGCTGTTCCCGTTGCTATTGTGTTTTACCATTCCGAAGTCGACTATCGGAGGTCTAATATCTGGATCAGACTCACTATAGTCACCAGTCAGTGTGAACGCTGTGGCTCGGGTCTCACCGTCCGGGAATGTGTATGTAATTGTCTTTGTGACGCTTTTACCGCTCATATTAGTTGCATCGTTGAGTCCCGGTCGGAATTCATATAAATACACTATCGCGTCGGATTGTCCGGATACCTGTGGGGGTCCGGTTTCAAGAGCAATCGTGGTCGGGAGATTGGTGCCACCGTTGATGTCGGTGTATCCATTGTTGAGGTTACCCTCAATGTATAATTCGACACGGCTCGGAAGGTAATTACCACCGAGCTTATCAGAGAGTCGGTCGGCGTCCGTACTCTGACTCGTCAGACCAACATTTGTGATCGCGACACGCTGGTTATGTGTATTCGTGAAAGTGTATTCGAGGCCACCGGGAATATTATCATCATCGTCGTTATCCAGTGCCAGTGCGTCGTTGTTGTACGCCAGCCCGATCCGCTCACTATTGCCGTTGTTTCCGCCGGTCTCGGATCCAGCAGTCACCTCTATACTGACGCTTACATTCTCCGGTGTCTCGCCATCGAAAGGTGTGCCCAAGGGTTGTAGGCTAAAGTTCACTTGGTTAGTGCCGACTGAGTCAGCTTGATACTCAAACGTCACTTGACCATCGTTTCCGGTTGTTGCCTTACTAGGGTCCACCGCTCCTGTGTCCGAGCCGTTGACCGTGACGCCACTAACGGGGTTGTTGTACGCGTCTCGGACCTCTAGGGTGATTTCCTCACTGTCGCCCTGCTTGACCGTGACATCAGCATCGCTGACAGTCGTGAGGTATGCCTCGCTCTCATCGGTACTACCTGATCCGACGCCCGCTTTTGCCATCTTCAGGCGATATGTCGGTCCTCGCTCGAAGACGATAGTGACGTTGTAGAGCGAGCCGGGTCCCTCTGCTCCGGTGACATTCGCGACGTACTTCTCATTGCTTTCGTTACCCGGATTCGGGTCGATTTGGTCTTCAAGCAGCACGCTCCATTCCGACGCCGGAAGCCGTGAGAGAAACGAGACCGACACGTTCGATGTCGCCGTCGGATTTGTGACGCGGACCGTCCGGGACGACTGGGATTTTGGCTCTACGTCGACTGTGGCTGAGTCGCTTGCCGAGCGGCTCAGTGACCCGTTGAGTGCGACGAGCGTGATGTCGCGTCCATCGACCATTGCCTGTTCCGAGAGCGTGATGTTGCCCTCGCGGAACCGGTTGTAGACGACCGAGTGCTCGTACACAGTCTCCGGGGCTCCGCCGTAGACGTTGTACTCCGGTTTGTAAGCGATAGCTCCCGTGTTGTAGTACCTCGGTGCGGTTCCGTTCCAGTAATCCGCTGTCTCGGGGTTGCGCGCCTCGGCGTTGCGAACCGTGAGGTTTTGCGATTCGTTGTTGGTCCCATCTGTGTATAGCAACCCTGACGGCGGCCCGGGATTCGTCGCCACCAGCCGACTCGGGTATCGCGTCCCCAGCTGGACCGAGACGGCTTGCCGGCTCGGCTGTCCCGGAACGGAGACGATGGCGTTCCGCAGGTCCTGTAGCTGCGTCTGTACCTGCTGATTGTGGTTGAACTCCACCTCCCGGTTTTGTTCCGGCACGGCAAACGCCTGGTACGAGGAGAAGGCGATGATAAGCACGCCAAACAGCAGTACAGCTCCGACCTGTACTGACTGCGCGCGCTCATCGCCCGTGAAAGTCATGGCGATGAGTTGCGGAGACGGCGGTAAAAACCTGACTGCCGAATTATCAACTCTCGTCTTCTTCGACGACTTCCGGGTCGCTCATCGCGGTCTGGAGACTGTCGAGTCCGTTGACCCACTCGGAGACGAGTCCGTATTCGAGGTCTTCAGCGACCTCCATCGGGAGCTCCGACCCGCCGATGATCTGGGTGCCGGCCTGTACACAGTAGCCGAGCGCCGCGTCGAGGTCTTCTTCCGCTTCCGCGTCCGCGGCGGCCTCGATGTAGTCCGTGATAGTCGCGTCGTTCGCAGCACCTTCTGCGACGAACTCCTCGGCCGCGTAGAACACGCACAGCAGTGAGGTCTGGACGCCGTCGATCAGCATCACGGTCTCCTCGTCATCGATGTCGATGTCGTCGAGAACGATCTCCCGGACGCCAGTAAGCTCGTCGAGTGTCGCCTCCTCATCGAGCGGTCCGTCCTCGTAGTCGGTGAGAATCTTCGCGACCGCAATCGCGGCGTCGTCCTGGAGGTTCAACAGGAGCCGCGCCGAATCCTCGTCTTCAGGGTCGACGTCTTCTTCCTCGATACGGTCTAGCCAGTTCTGCCAGCGTTCTTCGGTGTAATACTCCCCCGGCGGAGTGCTCATACCAGTCCGTTCGTGCCGTTGGGGATAGTAGTTTCGACCGGCGGTCGCTCCGCCGCGGCGTCCCTACCGCAAAGACCAAGCAGCGAACCACTATGTTAGCGCTTGAAGCAGCTTTTCTGTTGGTTTCCCGGATTGTCTGCGTACTCCGAACACATATCACGGTCTTCGATGAGGAACGCACTTTTATGTTAGTCGAACGTGTTATGGAGTGGCATGGCACAGCGACGGCCAGTCCCGACTTATCACGGCCCGCTCGACCCGGCTGCAATCGCCGCGCTGGCCGAACGTGTCGGTCTGGCGCTGATCGCGGTAGCGCTGCCGGTCGCCGTCGGCGCGTTCGTCGGGTTGGCCCTTACTGCCGGGTCGCTCCCGGCCGCGACCGAAGCCGCGGCCGCCGCGCTGAGCGGGCCGCTGACAACAGCGCGGGGACTGTCCTGGCTGTTCTACGTCAGCACGCTCGGGACCGCACTGGGATGCTGGATTCTCGGACTGGGGCTCCTTCTCGACGGTCTCGACCTGTAGTCACCCATCGCCGTCCGGACGCATCTCCATGCTGCCTTCCAGCGCCTTCTCGTCCGCCGCGTCCACGCGGTTCGAGATGGTCCGCTGTGGGAACGGGATGGAGATGTCTTCCTCGTCGAAGGTGGCTTTCACACCCCGAACGACTGCCGAGATGGCGCGCCACTTTCGCGGTGGCGTCGGATGATCGATCCAAAACCGGAGTTCCATCACCACGGCAGAGTCCCCGAAGTCCTTCGGAACGACGTCCGGCGTCGGCGAATCGACGACGTGCTCAATGTCAGCCATCGCCTCACGAGCGAGGTCCATCGCCCGGTCAACGTCGGTGTCGTAGTCCACGCCGATGTCGACTGTAAGGCGCAACAACCCTTTCCGGCTGCGGTTCGTCACCGCACGGTCGCTCACGCGGTCGTTCGGGATGATGACGAACTCGCCATCGAAGTTCTCCAGCCGCGTGTTGAAGATCGTAATATCCGTGACGATGCCCTCCTCCTCGCCGATGAGTACCCAGTCGCCGATGGTGAACGGGCGGGAAAACATCAGCACGAAGCCGGCAATGAGCGAGCCGAGCGTCTGTCTGGCGGCCAGACCGACAACGATACCGAGGAACCCAGCCCCGACGAGCAAGCCACTGAGATCGATACCCCAGACGGCGAAGACTGTCGCACCGATGGTAATGAAGACGGTGACCTGCCCCAGTCGGAGGAGAATCTCCTCCTGGTGTTCAGTGAAGCCGGTAACAGCTTGGCTGAACCGGCCGATCCACCGCTGCATCTGGTCGGACAGGACAAAGGCCAACATGACGAGAACGATTGTCTGTATGGTCGCCAGTACCGACTGGTCGCTCCCGCCGAGGTACGGCTCGACCGTCTGAACGATATCGAGAATGCCCCAGACGATGAGAAACGAAATGACGACGAGAACGACCATCGAGAACTGGGCGATCCGGAGAAACACGCCCCGGATGGTCGTCGGCGTGTAGTCGGCCATGACCTGCAGCCAGTCGCCGGTTCGATCCGATGTGGCAGACCGAAGCCGGGAGAGAGCTGCTGGAACGACGATGACACTGAGAAGGAGGACGATCAGGAGGATGAGTGTCGCGATGAGTCGCCCCTGCGCCGCGACCAACTGGTCCAGCGACCGCTGTAACACGGTAAAGAGTTCCAGAAGGCCTTCACCGGTGTCGTTGGCCGCTGGCGTGGGCGTTGCCGTCCCCTGCACAGCCACCTATCGCCGCCGTAGGAACTTGTGTCTTCGTCTTTGTGCGGCGGTCTGTACAGTGTCTGATACCGAAAGAAAAGACGACTAGTCGCGGTCCCCGTTAGACGCCGCGGCCCTGCAACTGCTCTTCTTCGTCCAGGTCCGCGTTCGCCTGGCCTTTCATCCCCTTGCCGGGGTTCTTCGCGATCTCCTTGAGCTGTTCGGGGTCGTCGTAGTTGTTGACCGCCGCGACGATGGACTCGCCCATTGCCTGGGGGTTCTCCGCCCCGAAGATGCCCGAGCCGACGAAGATGCCGTCACAGCCGTGTTGCATCATCAGTGCGGCGTCGGCGGGCGTCGCGATGCCGCCGGCCGCGAAGTTGACGACTGGCAGTCGGCCGCGATCCGCCGTCTCGTGGACGATCTGTCGGGGTGCGCCGTGTTCGCGGGCCCACTCATCGCGCTCCTCGTGGGCCATCCCTTCGAGCATCCCGATGGAGCGCTGGATGTTCCGCTGGTGCGTGACAGCCTGGTTTACGTCACCAGTGCCTGCCTCGCCCTTTGTGCGAATCATCGCCGCGCCCTCGTCGATGCGGCGCAGCGCTTCGGCAAGGTTTCGCGCCCCGCAGACGAACGGCGCGGTGAACTCGCGCTTGTCGATGTGGTAGCGGTCGTCGGCCTGGGTGAGCACTTCCGACTCGTCGACCATATCCGCGCCAGCCGCTTCCAGAATCTGGGCCTCAGCGGTGTGGCCGATACGGGCCTTGCCCATCACCGGGATCGACACTTCCTCGATGATCTCTTCGAGCTTGCCGGGGTCGGCCATCCGGGCGACGCCGCCGCGCTTGCGGATGTCGGCCGGGACCGACTCCAGGTGCATCACGGCGACCGCGCCAGCGTCTTCGGCAATTCGGGCTTGCTCACGGTTGACGACGTCCATGATGACGCCGCCCTTCTGCATCTTCGCGAAGCCGCGCTTGACGAGGTCAGTCCCGCGACGGAGATCCTCCAGATCAGTTTCGTCGGTCATTACTCCGAGTTCGGTCTGGATTTACTTAACGCGTGTCCTTCCGACAGACGCCATCGACCACTACCGTTTTCATCGCGTCCCCCCACTGCATCGACATGGCTCCGGACGAGGGTGTCGGCGGGCGCATCGACGCGGCTGTCGCGCGGGTGTTCAGTCGGCGGCTCCCCGACGCCGAAGGACTTCCGCAGTATGTCGCACCGTTACCGGCGTGGCTGGAGAACGTCGGGCTCCGACTCGCCTGGCCCATCGCACTCGTCAATCTGGTCGGGACGCTGTTCGGGTTCTGGTACTACGCCGGCCGGCCGCTGAACACAGCACCGCCGCTCGTGGAGGGGCAACTGGGCGCGGCTCCGCTGGCCGCCTACCCCCTGATTCCGGATTCGCCCGTCGCGACGATGTTCATCGGGCTCTCGCTGGTGGCTTGGCGGCTCGACTGGGATGTCCAGTGGCTCCACATGCTCGGCTTCTTCGGCTGCATCAAGCTCGGCCTCTGGACGCCGTACGTCCAGCTCGTTCTCAACGGCCCCGGCGGGGTCCCGCTGTGGCTCTACTGGTTTCTGGTCCTGAGCCACCTGGCGATGGCGCTGGAGGCGTTGCTCATCCACCGGTACGCGAGCTTCTCCGTCGCATCGGTCGCTGTCGCCGTCGCCTGGTACGGCTTCAACGACATCGTGGACTACTTCGTCCCGGTTCTCGATGGCCCACACCACACCTGGCTGCGCGCCGAGCCGATTGTCGCCGCCGGCCAGTTCGACCACTCGGTGCTGGCCCACGACCTCGCGGCGGGCTGGGCGGTCGTGTTGACGCTCACGGCGACGTTTCTCGCACTGGCGACGCGCGTAGAGAAAGTAAAACGGCAGGCCTGACCGACGCTGTCTCCGTGCCTGTACTGCCTCTGCGCTCAGGTCGTGAACCCGTCCTCGGCCTCGCGCTCGTCGAGGACCCACTCCAGTTCTTCGATGGCACGGAGGATAGCGACCTCCGCCTCGTCCTCCATCTCGGTCGACGGTGGGTCGTGCCTGTCGTACTCGTCCTGCAGCGCCTCAATTCGGTCCCGGATTGTCTCCTCTGTTCGCATGGTTCCAATGACCGGACCGCAGGTCTTGATGCTACTGGTCGCGGCGATGTGCGGCCCAGTAGCCGCTGAAATACCTGTAAAACGCGTCGGGCTTACCGAACGACGACGACGGCGCTCTCGGTTTCGATCATCTCGCCCTCGCCGGAGTAGGTCCGGGACTCCTCGACGGTGAACATCTCGTCGTCGAGTTCGACGCCCGCGACCCGCAGCATGTCGCCGTCGATCTCGTAGTCGCCGTCCTCGATAGCGGCGTCGATAGCGCCGACCTCGCTGCCGAACTCGGGGCCGACGATGGAGTAGTCGAGGTCGATGCCGCTGACCTCGGTCGTGATGTCCGGGGCCTCGTCGTAGGTGTCCAGTTGAGCCACGTGCATCGCCTCGGCGACGGCGTCCTCGAAGCCGGCGATGTGGCCGAATACCTCGACGTGGTCGAGGTCGGCGTTCAGCGGTAGCCCGTTCTCGGTCTTGTACCGCCGGAGCGCGGAGACGACTTCCATCGCCGTCTCGCCCGCTTCGAGGTCGGCATCGTAGCCGCCCGCGGTCGGCCAATCCGTCGTGTGGATCGAGCTATCTTCCTCATAGCACCGCTCCCACAGCTCCTCCGTAATGTGTGGGAGGAACGGTGCGAACAGTTGCAGGAAGGTCCGGTGGGCCTGCAGGAGCGTGAACTCGGTCGACGCAGCTTCCCCGTCCGAAAGCCGCTGCTTGGCGATTTCGAGGTAGTCGTCACAGAACGTGTTCCAGAAAAAGGAGCGGAGTTCGTTCCGGGCCTTCGAGAACTCGTAGTCCTCGAACTTCGTGGTGACTGACTCGACGGTCGCGTCCAGTTCGGCCAGCAGCCACTCGTCGACTGCCGCCAGGTCCTCGGGTTCGTCGGGCTGACTCGCGGGCGTGAGCTGGTCGACCAGCCGGGAGGCGTTCCAGAGCTTCTGGAGGAGCCGCTCGCCGGCTTCTAAGTCGCCTTCCTTGTACGGGAAGTCGTCGCCGATTGAGGTGCCGGCAGCCCAGTAGCGCGTGGCGTCGACCGGGAAGTTCTCTAAGACCTCGCTGGGCGGGATGACGTTGCCCTTTGACTTGGACATCGCCTCGCGATTCTCGTCCAGCACCATCCCGTTGATCATCACGTTCTCGAATGGCACCTCGCCGGTGTGCTCGTAGCACTTGACGACAGTGTGGAACAGCCAGAAGGAGATGATGTCGTGGCCCTGCGGGCGCAGGTCGAAGGGGTACAGCTCCGGCAGTTCCATCGTGAACGACTCGCTATCCGCGTCCCAGTCCCAGCCGGCGTTCACGAGCGGCGTCAGCGACGAGGTCGCCCACGTGTCGAAGACGTCCTCCTCGGGCGTCAGCGAGTCGTGGCCGCAGTGGGGACAGGCATCGACCGGCGGGTCGTCCGACAGCGGGTCGACCGGGAGCTGCTCGCGCTCGGCCATCACGGGCTCGCCGCAGTCATCGCAGTACCACACCGGAATCGGGATGCCCGAATCGCGCTGGCGGGAGATACACCAGTCCCATTCGAGCCCTTCGATCCAGTGCTCGTAGCGGGTCGCCATCTTCTCGGGGTACCACTCCATCTGGCGGCCGGCTTCGATGTACTCCTCTTTCTTGTCGAGCAGTTCGATGTACCACTGCTCGGTGACGAGGTACTCCACCTCCTCCTCACAGCGCTCGTGGACCTGCACGGTGTGGTCGTGGTCGCGGCTCTCAAGCAGCGACCCCTCCTCGCGTAGGTCCTCGATGATGGCCTCGCGGGCCTCGGTGGTGTGCATTCCTTCGTAGTCGCCGGCGAGGTCGGTCATCGTTGCCGACTCGTCGATGGCCAGCCGCAGCGGCAGGTCGTGGGCCTGATACCACTCGATGTCGTTCTGGTCGCCGAACGTACAGCACATCACGATGCCGCTGCCGGTCTCCATGTCGACGCGCTCGTCTGCGATGATGGGGACCTCCTGCTCGAAGATGGGCACCCGCGCGCTGCCGCCGACGAGGTGCTGGTTCGCGTCGTCATCTGGGTGGACGAAGACGGCGACACACGCCGGCAGCAGTTCCGGTCGCGTCGTCGAAATCGTAAACGTCGCGTCCCCGTCGGCCGGGCCCTCGCCCGTCTCGACGAGGTCGAAGGCGATGTCGTTGAACTTCGTGTGCTTGTCCTTGTCCTCCTGTTCGACCTGCGAAATCGCGGTCTCGCAGTCCGGACACCAGATGGTCGGCGCGCGCTGACGGTACTCCCGGCCCTGCTCGTAGAGGTCGAGGAAGGATAGCTGGGAGACCCGCTGAACGTCCGGTGCGATGGTCTTGTAGGTGTTGTCCCAGTCGATAGAGATGGCCAGGGACTGAACGTCCTGGGTGAACTCGTCCTCAAACTGTGTACACACGTCGCGGCACTTCTCCTGGAACTCTCGACGCGGGTAATCCTGGTGTCGGATGTCGAGTTCGCGCTCGGTGAGCCGTTCCGAGGCGATGCCGTTGTCGTCGTAGCCGAAGGGGAAGTAAACGGTGTCGTCGCGCATCCGGTGGAAGCGGGCGACGAAGTCCTGTAGCGTGAACTGATAGAGGTGGCCCATGTGGAGGTTCCCCGACACCGTCGGCGGCGGCGTGTCGATGGTGAAGCGGGTATCAGCGTCCTCGTCGTAGGCGTAGGTCTCGTCGGCGACCCACTGGTCCTGCCACTCCGGCTCTACCTCGCGGGGGTCGTACTCCCCGTCGAGGGCGTTCTCCGATTCGTCTGCGGTCGATTCGTCCTGCGGTGGGTCCTGTGTATCGCTCATATTCAAACTGTGGGTGTGACACCCGGCTAGCAGCGGACTGCGGCGTAGTTATCGGCGGTGCGTGCGTCGATGGGTGGGAGTGGTGTGGGGCGTGGGGGCCCCTACACCGACGGGCGCGAGAACCAGCGTTCGGGAGAGTCGACGCACCATCTGTACAATACTCCGCCAACGGCAGAATTAATGACTTCGGTTTTCGCTGGCGTTGCAGCGGGCTCAAGATACCGCCGCTCTTTACGGCAGGTCGGACTCGCGGTGCTCGCGGTCCTCGGCGGAGTGAGCGCGGACCCATAGCTGTCCGATCCGCGAGAGCGTCGTCCGGTAGGATTTCCCGTGTTCCTCCTGCTCGATGTATCCCTTCCCGCCGGGGCCGAGCCGGTCGACGTTGTAGATGACCTTCGAGCGGAAGGAGTCGGTGTACTCCTCACCCATGTCCCGGGCGAGCTGCTGGGCGAGTTCGGAGACGGACTCGAACTCACCGTGTTCGCCGAGGGTGAAGAGGATGACCTCCTCGAAGGGCTTGACGTTCGAGAAGGAGGCGACCGGCAGCTCGACCACGTGGGAGCCGTCGATCTCCTTCGCGCCGATGGTCGTCCCGCGCTCGTCGAACTCCGCAAGCAGGTCCCGTGCGGTTTCGAGTCGGTCGTCGACACGTTCGTCGACATCCTCGCCCGTGCGCATGTCCTCCAGCATATCGATCTGCTTGCGCAGTTCCTCAGCGAGTTCCGTCTCCAGATACTTCTCGGGGACCGTGTAGTAAGTGTGGATACGGTCCCGGTCGCCCTCGCGTTCGACCATGATCGAGTGGGCTGCGGTCGCAAAGGCAAAGGAGACAGTCCGGGGCATCGCAGAGACGTTGACCCACACCTCGCTACCCGCGTCGAGTTCGGCGTTGATGAGTTCGAAGGCCTGCTCGAAGGCCTCGTCGTAGTCGTACACGTCGGCGACGACGAACCGCTCGGTTTCGGCCCCGAGCAAGTTCTGGTAGTCCTTTTCGAGCTTCTCGGCGAGGTTGCGCGAGTACTCGACGTTAGCCTCGCTGCCGACCGCCCCCTCAAGCAGGATGACGCGGTCAACGTCGAGTTGCTCGCGCACCAGCGGCGCGATGAGCCGGTCGTAGTCGAACCCGACCGGGACGATGTGGGTCTGCATACGTGAATGACTGGGACGGTGATTATAAAAAGAACCAGACTCGGGCCGCTGAGCGGTTAGGGGGCGCGTTACTCGCAGGTTTCGTGGACGATAGCGCCTTCATCGTTCGGCCCACGGCGCTCACCGGGAACGATAGGGTCCTCGCAGACGGCACAGGTCAGCTCGCCGGTGGCGTGGCCGTTCGTGGTTTCGGTGTCGTCAACGGACGTAAAGTCGACGCTCACGTCCGTCGACTCGTCGGCTGCCGACTCGTCGTCCATATCCGGCGCGAACACGTCGTCGTCTTCACTGGCCGTCGTGTCGATATCGAGCGTGTCGTTGAATCCGCAGTAGCCCGTCGAGGCGTTGAATCCCAGGCCGAGCGCACCGATACCGGCGAGGAGGCCGCGCTTGCGTTTCCCGCTGCGGAGCCAGCGCAGGGAGACGATTGTCAGGACGACTGCCAGCACCGCTCGGATCAGGCGGTCGCGACCGCCGACGTTCTTATCGGAGTCCATACTGACACATTGGGCTGGATGCTTTTGTAGGTTTACATGTCCGACGGTGGCCGTCGTCCGGTGGTTGTCGCGGTGAACAGTCAGCACCGGACCTGTCTCTTATACACATCTCTGAGCGGGCTGGCA